>JASGIE010000025.1:0-25635 GCA_049841055.1 Paludibaculum sp.
AAGGTTAATAGGGAAACACGATGAATCCGAACGGCGCTTCTTTCTACCCGCGGGAAGGCTACGCCCTCTACGCCGACTGCGCGGCGCTGTTGCGGGAATCAGGGCGGGCGGATCTCGCCCATCGGTTTCTCGACTACCTGCTGCGGGAGGATGTCGCGGCGGACATCGTAACCTACTCCAGAACCGCCACGGCCAACGCCGCCGCCCGGGCGCGAATCCCCGGCGCGATCAGCGGCTTGAAGACACTCTACCCGGATTCGGAAACAATGGAGCGCGGCGAATGGTTTGCGCCGCTGGCCGCCCCCGCGCAGAGACTGCGCGATCGTTTGTGGACTGAACTGAAATCCGCCTAGGATCCGGCTCAGTCGCCGCGCCAGACCGGGCCCTCATACGGCTGGAAGTCGCGATATTGCGTTTCCACCTGGCGCCTCACGTTCTTCAACAGAATGCGCGCCTCGTAGTGGACCTTCTGGTTCAGCGGCACCCAGGCTCCCGACTCGAGACGAGCCTGGTTCACTTCAATTCTGGAGCCGCGCGACACACTGGCCAGGAAGAGACCCATCGACACGTCGCGGAACGTCTCCGCCTTCAGGCTGACCAGTTGCCCTTCATCCCGATCGATCCAGATGGTTCCTTTGGCGCCCTGGTAGACCTGAGTCTCGCGGCTTTTCGGCGAGTAGCCGGGTCTCGGTTCGAAGTCGTAGACCAGCAAGGTTCTGCCGTCCCTGATTTCCACCGGGCGGCGCCGGAAGTCGAGAGCTTCCGGCAGTTCGCGAAGGAAGTCCCGCTCCATCCGTGCTCTCCGGTCGCGTTTTTCTTCGATGTCTTTGCGCTCGGCCTGGGATTTTCCGCGCCACTCGCGGGCCGCCCTGCGGGCTTCCTCTTCTTCTCTCCGCAGTTCCTCCGCCGTTAAGGGCCGGTCGTCCCGGGCCACCAACCAGGTGGCGCGCACGCCGTCCTCGAAATCGACTTTGCTGGTGGACGCCGTCCAGATCTTCTGATGCCCGCTGGAATCCAGCTCCGCTCGCGCCACCCGGCGAACAAAACGAAACCCCTGCAGATTGCTGGAGTTGCGCAGATACTGCTCCACCGCTGTGCGCAGCAGTGGACGAGGGGTGGCTTCCTGCTGTGCATCCGCGACAGCCGCGCCGGCGATCAGGGGTATCGCGATTGCCCAGCCCTTGTGCATGCTCGAACTATGGACGCCCGGAATTCGTCGGAGGTTTGTAAAATTGATCTGGAAACCGATCAGGTAGACTGAAGAGTAAGCGCTGACAGCAGTCGCGGTTGGGTTGGACGGAGGATTATCACGTGCGGGCCTTGCTCGACCAGTTCATGGACACGATGCCACGGCTTACGCCGGTGGCGGCGCTGGACATCCTGCTGGTCGCCCTGTTGTTATACCAGGCCGTAATGCTGATTCGCGGCCGCCGCGCCGCCCATATCCTGTCCGGCATCGGCGTAGTCCTCCTCATCTACGTCGTTTCAGTTTTTGCGGGTCTCACGGTTTTGAGAACAATTCTCGAAACTCTGGCGCCCTATACCGCCTTCGCCCTCATCGTCATGTTTCAGAGTGAGATTCGCCGGCTGCTCGCCCGCATCGGCGAACGCCGCTGGGTCGGCTTCGGGTCGAGACTGGAAACGCGCGAGGTGACGGATGAGATCCTGCTCGCCATCGCGCATCTGGCTGCGCACAAGATCGGCGCGCTGATCGTGGTGGAACGCGACATCGGGCTTCGCACCTTCATCGAGAGTGGAGTGCCCGTGGACGCACGCGTCACCCGCGATCTGTTGCTGGCCATCTTTCAGCCGGGCGGCGCGATGCACGACGGTGCGGTTATCGTCCAGGGCGGCCGGCTTGCCGCTGGCGCCTGCTTCCTGCCGCTGACCATGAATCCGGAACTGTCTCGCAAGCTGGGCACCCGCCACCGCGCGGCCATTGGCGTCACGGAAGAAGCGGACTGCCTCGCCATTGTCGTCAGCGAGGAGCGCGGCACGGTCTCCATCGCGGCCCTCGGCGACCTGGAAATGGACATTCCCATTGAGCGTGTCGCTCAGCGTCTGGGCCGGGCGACGGGATCGTCGCCACGGTATGTGGCCACCGCCGCGGCGGCGGGTTCCTCCCGGGAGGTCACGCGGCCGCGATGAAGCCGTTCACTCGCAACCTCGGATGGAAGCTCGCGTCGCTTGCGGCCGCCTTTGTGATGTGGCTGCTGATCAGCGGCGCCAGGGAACTGACCACCTCCATCACCGTGCCGGTCCAGTACCGCAACATCCCCAAGAATCTTGAAATCAGCTCGGACGTGATGGAGCAGGTTCACCTTGTCCTGCGTGGTCCGTCTCCACTGCTTTCCCGCCTGTCGCCTTATGAGATGCCGCTCATCGTGGATCTCAGCGACGTGCGTACTCCTGGGCAGCGGACCTTTACTCTCGACGGCCGCAACGTCAACCTTCCGGCGGGTGTCACGCTGGAGCGCGCGGTTCCGGCCCAACTGCAGATCCGCGTGGAGACCCGCATCTCGCGCGAAATTCCCGTAAAGCCTCAGTTCGAGAACCTCCCGGAGGGGATGCAGGTGGTGTCAGCCGAAGTCAGCCCGGCAAAACTCACCGTCGTCGGCCCGCAGAGCCGAGTCCGCCACATTCAGGAGGTCCTGACCGATGCGGTGGACGTAAGAATCCTGGACCCGAAGGGCAATGCCGCCTCCACTGCCTACTCAGGCGACGCCCAGGTAAAATTCACCACCTCGCCCGCGGTCACTGTCCACGTGAAGCTGGCACCTAAATAATCGGAGCAAGTAAAAAGTAATGTCCAGAAAACTCTTTGGCACGGACGGAATCCGCGGTGTAGCCGGCAAGCCGCCGCTGGATGAGCCTACCGTTTTCGCATTCGGCGCCGCCCTGGGTGAGTGGGTGGCACACCACGCTTCGCCACGCGTGGTGATCGGCATGGATACGCGCGAGTCCGGACCCTGGCTGGCCGAATCGCTCGCCGGCGGCCTGGCTCACGCCGGAGCTCAGGCCTGCTTTGCCGGCTTGACCACGACCCCGGGCGTCGCCTACCTCACACGCACGGAAGACTTCGTGGCCGGCGTCATGATCTCCGCCTCCCACAATCCGTATGAGGACAACGGACTCAAGGCGTTCGACCACTCTGGCTTCAAGCTGCCCGATGAAGAGGAACGCAAGATGGAGGAGCGCATTTTCGCGATCCTCGCTCAGAATCCGGAGCCAACCCGCCTCGTTCAGACCGTCGACCCCGCCTACGACCGGCACTACGTAGACTACCTGGCCTCCACTTTCCACACGTCACTCAAGGGCTACAGGATCGTGCTCGACTGCGCCAACGGCGCGGCCAGCCGGATCGGCCCCGAGCTTTTCCATATGCTGGGCGCCGAGGTCATCGCCACAGCCTGCACCCCGGACGGCAAGAACATCAACAAGGATTGCGGCGCCTTGCACGTGGAGTCGCTGTGCGAAAGCGTTGTCGCAAACAAAGCACACTTTGGCGCCGCCTTCGATGGAGACGCGGACCGCTGCATGCTGGTCTCCTCCTCCGGCCGCATCATTGACGGCGACCACGCCCTGCTGATCGCCGCGCGGCATCTGCGCCCCGCCGCCGTGGTGGCCACCGTCATGTCCAATCTCGGCCTCGAGCGCGCACTCGAAAAGGACGGATTGAAGCTGGTGCGCACCGCCGTCGGCGACCGCTACGTCATTGAGGAGATGCTCAGGAGCGACCTGAACCTCGGCGGCGAACAGAGTGGCCATGTAATCTTCCGTGACTACGCCACCACCGGCGACGGGTTGCTCACCGCGCTCCGCATTCTGGAGATTGCGGTTCAGCAGCAGCGTGGGCTGGACGAACTGGCGGAAGGCTTTACGGTCTATCCCCAGAAGCTCGTCAATGTTCGTTTCAAACACAAGCGCCCGCTGGAGGAGCTGCCCTCTGTGCAGGAGGAGATCCAATCCACGCAGGCCGAATTCGGCGACGCCGGGCGCGTGCTGGTGCGTTTTTCCGGCACCGAACCACTGGCCCGCGTCATGGTGGAAGGCCCGACAATCGACCGCGTCTCTCACCGCGCCCACAGCATCGCTCGCGCCATCGAGGCAGCTCTTTCGTAGCTTCGTTCCCGTTCCGGGGGCATCAACGCTATCCTGTCATCTATGAAGTGTGCGCTTCTCCTCATCGCTCTCTCCGCGACCACCGTGTTCGCGCAGCTACCCGCCGGCGAAAAGAAGCCCGGCGAGGACTGGGTTCAGCTCTACAACGGCAAAGACGTCTCCAACTGGAACAGCGTCGGCGGCCAGAAATGGACCTCCGACAATGGTGTCCTGGTCGGCCAGGCCGTTGATAAGAATTACGGCTACCTCGAGACGCCTCGCGACTACAAGGACTTCCAACTTTCCCTACGCTTCAAGTGCGTGGGCTCCGGGAATTCCGGCGTCTATTTCCACACCAAGTTCAAACCCGGCACCGCCGACGTCAGCCAGGGCGCCCAGTTTGAGATCGATTGCCGCATCGGACAGCACACGGCCGGCGTGTACGGCTTCGGGCGCGCCTGGATTGTGTGGCCTTCCCCACAGAATGAAACCGTGGTCCGCCAGACGGATTGGAACGAGATGCTGGTTACCGTGGAAGGCAACCACTACACGTCGCGTTTGAACGGCGTGCCAATGGTCGACTTCACCGACCCGCGCGCCCCGTTCATCCAGGGCACCATTGCCCTCCAGTTGCACTCGGGAGGCGATGGCCACATGCAATTCAAGGACATCTGGGTTCGAGACCTGACCAAGAAATAGCTGCTTGCCTCGGCTCTTCTACTGCGACCACTACGCGATTGAACTGCCGCGGGGACACAAGTTCCCGATGCCCAAGTACCGCATGGTCCGCGACCGGCTGGAGCGCACTGGTGTCTTCACCTTCCAGTGTGCCCAGCCGGCCGCGGCCGAAGTCGTGGCGCTCGCTCACGATCCTCTCTACGTCCAGCAGATCCTCGACGGTTCCCTGCCCCCTGCCGCCATCCGGCGCATCGGTTTCCCCTGGTCTCCCGCGCTGGTTCTCCGCTCTCTGGCCAGCGTGGGCGGCACGCTCGGCGCGTCCGCCGACGCCCTGCAGCGAGGCTGGGGCGGAAACCTGGCGGGCGGCACTCACCATGCGTTCCGAGCCGAGGGTTCGGGCTACTGCGTGTTCAATGACATGGCTGTGGCGATTCAGTCTCTGCGCCAGGAAGGCCGCATTCGCCGCGCCGCCATTGTCGACCTCGACGTCCACCAGGGCGACGGGACCGCCCACATCTTCGAGGGTGACGAGGACGTCCTCACGCTCTCCATCCACGGAGAGAAGAACTTCCCCTTCCGCAAACAGCGCAGCCGCATCGACCTTGGTTTACCGGACGGCACGGGAGACGAGGACTACCTGCGGACGCTCGAGGAAGTCCTGCCCCGGGTCCTGGAGTTCAGGCCGGAGATCGTCTTCTACCAGTCCGGTGTCGACGCGTTGGACACCGATACGCTGGGCCGTCTCCATCTCTCGCTGGCCGGGCTGTCGGCCCGCGACCAAATCGTCCTGCGAGCCGTGCGTTCGGCAGGCGTGCCCCTGGTGATCACGCTGGGAGGCGGTTACTCCAACCCGTTGGAGCGCACAGCCGAAGCGCACGCCAATACCTTCCTGAATGCGCTGTCCGTCTTCAATACGCCATCGCATTGAAGAGCAGTTTCAGCGTGAGCCAGCTCTGCGCCCGGTACTGGGGACGCATGCCGAACAGGAAGATATGCCCTTTCCCCTGCGCCACATCCAGCAGCGCGGGCTTGCCGGCCAGGTACTTCTCCCCCAACAGCCAGCCCGACGCCAGCACAGGGGCGGAAGAGTACTTCACCACCGCTTTTCCGGACGCTTCTTCCGGCTCCCAAACGGGGCTTTGCTCATTCCAGATCGTGAACTCCGGCGGCAGGCCCAGTCCAAGTGGAGAACCCGGCTCCAACTTCACATTCAGCAGCGATCCGGGACAGTAGAAATCGCGGTTCGAGACGCCCTTTAAGGCGTTCTTCGCCTTTACGCCCAGTTGTTCCACCGCATAGTCGGTCGAGTCGTTGAGGAATACCAGCCGCCCGCCGTTCTCCACAAACTGCTTCAGCGAATCGGCACCTTCCGGACCCAAACCGCCGGTGTACTCCTCAGGCATGGACCCTTGCCGGTATCCGCTTTGGATATAGCCAGCCGACTGGTCGGCAAACAGGATGACATCATATCTATCGTTCAGCTTCCCGCCCCGGATCTCCGAGTTGCTGACGCTCGAATACTCCCAGCCGAACTGCTCCACCAGCCAGCGTGTCCAGCCTTCGTCCATCGAAGGAACGAACGACTTGTAAATCCCCACCTTGGGTTTCTTCAGGGCCGCAAATCCGGCACGGCGCGCACCGACGGCAAATTCGCCGGTCTGCATGTTGCGCCAAACCGCTGTGCCCGCTTTCCACGCCTGGTTCACTTTTTTCCACGAGTCGCTATCGCCGGCACTCAATCCTTGGGCCGGGAATTTGAACTCCTTCGCCGGAGCAAGATTGGCCTGGAACTGATCTTCAATCGTGTCCACCTGGACACCCATCAGCAGCGGCAGCGTCTGCGCAGTGACGTCGTACGGCCGGCGCGGCGGCCCGCCCGGGTACACACGCAGATCAGGATATTTCTGCCGCTCCAGCAGGGCCTTCGCGAAGCCGGACCATGGCTGCTGCATCTTCACCACGAAGCTGCCCGCCGGATAGGATTTCGACCCCCACCTGAAACGCCTCAGCCGCCTTCTCGATCTCCACGGACCCGAAATCCAGCGTCTCCAGCAGCTTCCTGGCGGCGCCCGGATCCGCTTGCGTCGGCGGCAGGACAAACGAATACGGAGCTCTCCGCTGCACGGAGCGCTGGTTGATGGCGAAGAAGTTTCGCAGGAAATCCTCACGCCGCAAGGCGGCGGTGTTCAGCAGACTCTCCATCGCGATCAATTGGTCGTCCACAATATCGCGCAACTTCCATCCCCGCCCATCCAAGGCTCCAGGTAGTTCCAGGACTTCTCCCGTGGATTGAAACCAAGAGCCAGGTTGGAGATCTGCTCCGCCTTGATGTTGACGGGCGTCGCGATCCTTACACTGGCGGACTCGCTGAGAATCCGCAATCCGCCGTGATAACTCTGATAGTGCCGCGCCGGAGTCCAGAAATCGTACACCGCATTCACGGCGACCCCTTTCCGGCCTGCTGCCGTCAGATCAGCCGCCATGATCATGCCCACCATGTTGCATTGCTGTGCAATGAGCGGATCGATGTTCGGCTCGATCGGATCAAGCCACGGCGGAACAAACATGCGCGCCCCGGTCGGCCCCATCTGATGCACGTCATAGACGATCTGCGGATGCCAGACATTGTGGAGCTGACTCATCACCGCCCGCGTCTCCGACTGCGAAAAGATGTACCAGTCGCGGTTGTTGTCGTGACCAACGTACTTCTGGTACAGCTCCGGCGGACTCGTACCTTCAAACGGTGTGTTCAGAGTCTTCCGGTACCAGCTCGTAACAATGTCGACCCCATCCGGATTGATGGAAGGCACGAGCAACAGGATGACGTTGTTCAGGATTCCCTGGGTTTTGGCATCATCGGCCGTAGCCATGCGGTGCGCGAACTCGACCGCCGTGTGCGTGGAGGCGATCTCGGTGGCATGGACGCTGCACGTAATCAGGACCACCACCTTGCCTTCGGCCGAGAGCTTGCGCATCTCTTCGGCGGAGGTCACACGCGGATCCGAAAGCTTGTTCTGGATCTCCCGGTAGCGGTCCAGGCGCTTTAGCGTCTCTGGCGCGCTGATCACGGCCATCACCATGGGGCGGCCTTCCGTACTCCGGCCAAACTCACGGAACCGGACGCGATCGCTGCCCTTCTCCAGCGCCTGGAAGTAATCCACCACTTTCGACCAGTCGAGCACGGACCGGTCCGCCCCCATCCTCTGCCCGAAGAATGCCTCCGGCGAAGGCGGCTCGGCCAGCAGGGTGGAGGCCAGCAGAACCGTCACCCACCACAAACGCACCCGGATTCTCATCCGCGATTCAACTCCTTCCACAACGCCCGGTAGTAGCGGAGGAACCGCTCGGGCTCTTTGCTCTCGGCTACTTCCATCAGCGTGTAGCGCTCGAACTTCGCCTGGCGCAGCAGCGTGAACAGCTCGCGCCACGGATACTTCTCGTTCACCAGATCGTTGATGTGGCAGCTCTTGATCCAGGGCTTCAGCAGCTCAAACGACTGCTTGACACTGCCGTCGACCACGTCCGTTGGATTTGAGTTCCAGCACAGACCCACACTCTCGTGCTTCGTGGCCCGCATGATCGCCGCGCACACCGGCGGAACCTGAGTCTGCGAGCCGTGCACCTCCAGCCAGATCTCCACGCCTTTGCCCGAACCATACTCACCCAGCTCGCGCAGACATCCGCCGATGTTCTGGATGGTCTGCTCGCGGCTCACTTCCTTGGGGAAGCCGTTAGGACGCACCTTCACGCCCCATGCACCGGTATCGTGAGCCAGATCGACGAACGCCTTGCCATCCGCCACATTCTTGCGGCGGACCGCTTCGTCGGCCGAGTGGAATTCGCACGTGGTGCCGAAGCTCAGCAGCCTGACCTTGCTGCGCTCGAAGCGGGCCCGGACCTTGGCCCGCTCGTCGACCGTCAGCGTCGGCTCGACACCGTGCTTGTGCGTCGTGCGGAGTTCGACTGCTTCGAAGCCCGCCTCCTCCAGCCGGGTAATCACGGTTTCGAGATCCCAGTCCTTCAGGACGTTGTACGTCACCGCTCCGAGCATCATGGCTCCAACCTCCCTGCCGGCTTAGTGAACGGCCGGTTCCACTTCCAGTTCAGCGGGGGGCTGCGACAGGTCGTAGCCTTCCCACCGCGCCACTACAGCGCTCGCCAGGCAGTTGCCCAGCAGGTTCACCGAAGTGCGCGCCATATCCATCAGCGTGTCCACGCCGAGAATGATCGCGATGCCTTCCAGCGGCAGCTTGAACGTGGCCAGCGTGCCCGCCAGCACAATCAGCGAAGCCCTCGGCACAGCCGCCACGCCCTTCGAAGTCAGCATCAGCGTGAGCATCATCATGATCTGCTGCGAGATCGGCATGTCCACTCCGGCCGCCTGTGCCACGAACACCGAGGCAAGCGAAAGGTACAGCGTCGAACCATCCAGGTTGAAGCTGTAGCCCGTCGGCAGCACAAACGCCACGATGTGCTTCGGCACACCGAACCGCTGCATATTCTCCAGCGCCATCGGCAAAGCCGCTTCGCTCGACGCCGTCGAGAACGCGAGGATATACGGTTCCTTCACCCAGTGCCAGAATCGTTTCGCCGGGATGCGCGTAATCAGCACCACGATGCCCAGCACGACAATCACGAAAAAGGCGAGAGCGCCGTACAGCGTCAGAACCAGCTTGCCGAGGTTGCCCAGAACATTGATGCCCTTATTGCCGATGGTGGCCGCCATCGCCGCGCCGACACCAAACGGAGCCAGGTACATCACGTACTTGGTGTACTCGAACATGATCTCGGCCAGCGACTGCAGGAACTTCACAACCGGTTCGGCCCGTGCGCCCAGGGCCGTACAGGCGGTGCCGAACAGGAAGCAGAACACGACCATCTGCAGCACTTCACCCTTGGCCATCGAGTCGAAGATCGAGTTCGGAAACGTGTGCTCCAGGATCGAGGCGAACGTCAGGTGCGTGGTCGGCAGGTTCGGATCCGGCGCGCCGGACTGCAGCGCCACGCCCACACCCGGCTTCAACAGATTCACGAACATCAGGCCCACCACCAGCGCGGCCGTCGTCACGATCTCGAAGTAGATGATCGCCTTGGCCCCGATGCGCCCCATTGCCTTGGCGGAGCCCGACCCGGCGATGCCCACCACCAGCGTCGCGAACAGCAACGGCGCAATGATCGACTTGATCATGCGGATGAAGATGTTGGAAACAGGCGTGAGCTGTTTCCCCACATCCGGCAGAAAGTGACCCACGGCGATGCCCAGCGCCATGGCGATAAAGATCCAGCTGGTCAGAGAGAGCTTTTTCAACGTTCACCCCACTTGAGTTTCTGTCGCAGTACATCGAAAAACAGCATCCGCGGCGGCCTGATCAGCGACAGGGCATGTTGGCTGCTACGGCAGATCACTCGGTCCTGTTCTTTCAGCGGCTCTCCTACTTGGCCGTCGATCGTGAGGTATGCCACGTCGTCGGAAGCCAGGTTCAATATCTGGATCACGCTCGCATCCGACACCAGGACGGGCCGGTTGGTCAGCGTATGCGGACAAATGGGTGTAATGCACAAGGCGCCCACTGAGGGGAAAACGATGGGGCCGCCGGCGCTCAGCGAATAGGCGGTGGATCCGGTGGGAGTCGAAAGAATCAGCCCATCCGCCTTATACCGGCAGACAAAGTGCGCATCCACGTTGCACACCAGGTCGATCATACGGGCGATGTTCACCTTGGTGATCACTACGTCGTTCAACGCCTCGTAGTGAGCCACCACATCGCCGTGCCGCTGCACTTCGCACGACAGCATGCGCCGCTTCGCAATCCGATGTTCGTTGCGGAGAGCACGTTCCAGTTCCGGAAATAACTCCTCGGTCGAAATCGCAGTCAGGAATCCCAGCCCGCCCAGGTTGACGGCAAAGAGCGGAATTTCCCGTCCGGCGATCGCCCTCGCGGCGGAAAGCAGCGTGCCGTCGCCGCCCAGCACGATCACCAGTTGGCAGCCGTCCGGAACCTCTTCACGGGACAGTGCGGTCAGGCTTCGCGTCGAATACTGCTGCGTCGCTTCGTCCACCCGGTAGCCGACACCGTGGGCATCCAGCCAGGCCAGCAGGGCAGGCACAAGCTGCTCAGCCTGCTTAACCTCAGGCTTCGAGATGATGCCGACCGTGCGAATCGGTTCCATACAGCAGGAACTCCTTATTTCCCTCAGCGCCCAGTACGGGACTTTCAATTACTTCAGTCTCAAAGTCCAGCATCGCGGCAGCGGAACGGACCCGCTCCACTGAGGCCTGGTGAAGAGCTGGATCGCGCACGATCCCACCCCGGCCCACCTGGTCGCGGCCAACCTCGAACTGTGGTTTGACTAGAATAACGAACTCACGCGGCGCGGTGAGCATCGGCTTCAGGGCCGGAAGGATGAGTGTAACCGATATGAAGCTGACGTCGCAGACGGCCAGCCCGGCCGGTTCGCCCGTCAACTCCGGCTCCAGAAACCGCGCATTCACGCCCTCGTGGACGATCACCCTTGGATCGTTGCGCAGTTTCCAGTCCAACTGGCCCGTCCCAACATCGACGCAGTGAACTCTCGCCGCGCCCCGATGCAGCAGCACATCGGTGAATCCGCCCGTGGAAGACCCGACATCCAGGCAGACCCGGCCCGTCACATCAATCTTCCAGTGATCCAGCGCGCCCAGCAGTTTGTAGGCGCCGCGGCTTACCCAGGGCATCCTGGCAATCAACTCGATCACCGCGCCGGTCGCAACCAGCGCCCCTGCTTTGTCCACTCTCTGGCCGTTCACCATCACGGCGCCGGCCAGCAACAAAGCCCGGGCTTTGTCCTTCGATTCGACCAGGCCGCGATCGCATAACAACTGGTCGATGCGCTGCCTGGCCTGTTTCATGAGTTGCGGTCGACGATCAGATCCGCCAGTTCGTGCAGCCTCCGCGCCCTCGCGCCAAACTGCTCCAGCGCGGCGTGAGCCAGAACCCGCTGCTCCTCCGCCATCTTTTGCGAAGCGTCCAGACCATACACCGCCGGGAAAGTGATCTTGTGCTGCTCAGCGTCCTTACCCGCCGTCTTCCCCAACTCTTCGCTGGTCTGCGTCACGTCCAGAATATCGTCGACGATCTGGAAAGCGAGCCCGATGTGCTCGCCATACGCCGAAATCGCCTGCAGTTGATCCTCGGTCGCGCCGGCATGAATCGCGCCCAGGCGCAGTGAGCAGCGCAGCAGCGCCCCGGTCTTGGCCCGGTGAATCTGATCCAGCAACTCCGCCGTCGGTGTCTGATTCTCGCCCTCGATGTCGTGCACCTGGCCGGCGATCATACCCCGCACCGTTCCAGAGGCGCCCGCCAGCTCCGCCACCAGTCGCGCATTGCCAAGACGGCCCAGCACCTCAAAGGCGAACGTCAGCAGCGAGTCTCCAGCCAGAATCGCCATGGCCTCGCCGAATACCTTGTGCGACGTGGGCCGCCCGCGGCGCAGGTCGTCGTTATCCAAGGCAGGCAGGTCGTCATGAATCAACGAATAGGTATGAATCAGCTCCAGCGGGCAGGCCACTGTCAGAGCGCCTTCCACGTCCTGGCCCGCGACGGTCCTGGCGGCTTCCACGCACAAAATGGGACGGATCCGCTTCCCGCCGGCGAAGAGCGAATAGCGCATCGCCTTGTGGATGGTGGAGGGCGGCACGTCTTCGGCCGGCACCAGCCGGTCCAGTTCCTGGTCCATCGCCCTCGTCTGCTCGGCCAGGTAGTCCTTCAAACTCAGTTCAGCAAGCGTCATTCTTCTTCCGGATCGAACGGCACGGCCTCAAAGTCGTCGCCCTTTTTCATGAGGATTTCCACCCGCGTCTCGGCCGCCGTCAGTTGCCTGCGGCAGGATTCGCTGAGAAGCATCCCCTTTTCAAAGAGTTCCAAAGCCTGCTCCAGTGGCAGTTCGGCGCTCTCCAGTTGGCGCACCACCGCTTCGAGCTCGCTCAGGGATTGCTCGAACGGCTGCGCGTCGGCCGGCGGCAGGATCTCCGCCGCCTTCGGCTTTTTGTCGGCCATCGTTCTATTTTACGTCGTCGATCAGCCTTGAGACAGGACGGGCGATCAAGGCAAGGATCACAGCCGCCACCAGCATCGTAATGCCCAGCGTGCGGAACAGATCGAAGGGAGGAAGATTGCCGTAGAGAGAGGCCGTCTTCCCGGCCAGGTAGTTGCCCATCGAGATCGACAGGAACCAGACGCCCATCATCAGCCCGGCCACGCGTTGCGGAGCCAGCCGGGTCATGGCGCCCAGGCCCACTGGGCTCAGCAGCAACTCGCCCAGCGTCTGCAGGAGATAGGTCACCACCAGCCACATGGGACTCACCTGTCCGTCTGTGCCGGCCCTTTGCGAGGCCAGCATCATCACCACGAAAGTGCCGGTGGCGAAGAACAGGGAAAGGGCGAACTTCATCACGGAAGAGGGCTGCCGGTCGCCCATCTTCAGCCACAGCCAGGCAAACGCCGCCGCGAAACAGATGATGAATCCCGCGTTGAGTGACTGGAACCAGCTTGCCGGAAAATCAAACCCGAACAGGACCCGCTCCGTATTGCGCTTCGCGAAGACGTTGAAAGACGATCCCGCCTGTTCGAAGGCCGCCCAGTAGAGCGACGAGCCGCAGAAAAGCACGATGATGACCATCAGCCTTTTACGTTCCGCGGGGGTCCAGTCACCTCCAAAGAACATCCACCCGAACAGCCCGAGCGTTATGATTGCGAGCAATACCCCGGCCGCATTCACCAGCTTTTCCGCATCCAGAGGCACCGCGCCACTGAAGTGCAGGAAGCCAAGCAGAGCAGCCGCAGCCACCAGACCGATGACCGAAAACTGGAACTGCCGGCGCCACTGCCGCCCGATCTCGGGCGTCGGCGGAGCCACGGGATGCACGCCTGCTTCTCCCAGTCGGCGACGGCCCATCCAGAAAGTCAGTACGCCGCAAAGCATGCCGACGCCGGCCAGGCCGAAACCGTAATGCCAGTTGATCCGTTCTCCCACGTACCCGCAGATCAGCGGCGACACCGTGGCGCCGATATTGATGCCCATGTAGAAGATCGAGAATCCGGCATCGGTTCGAGGGTCACCCGGCCGGTAGATCTGACCGACAATCGTCGAGATGTTCGGCTTCAACATGCCCGTGCCCAGCACGATCACAGGCAGGCCCAGGAAGAAAACAGACTCGTTCGGCACCGCCAGCATGAAATAGCCGGCCGAGATGATCAGCCCACCGTACATCACCGTGCGGCGCTGGCCCAGAATCCGGTCGGCCAGCCAGCCGCCCGGCAGGCTGAAGCCGTACACACTGGCCGTGTAGAGACCGTAGATCGCGAAGGCCGTGGTCGTGTTCATCCCCATGCCGCCGGAGGAGACGGAAGCGGTCATGAACAAAACCAGCAGCGCACGCATGCCATAGTAGCCAAACCGCTCCCATAGCTCCGTGAAAAACAACGTCGACAAGCCGGCCGGGTGGCCAAAGAAGCGGGTGTCCTGATTCATGCGCCTTCTCTACAGGTATTTCCGAATGTCCGGTTTCAGCAATTGTTGCACTTCCGGCTTATCCAGATCCGGCGCTGTGATCACTTTCGGCTCCAGGTCGATCCGCTTGGGCGGCTGCTTGCCGTCCAGCTTGTCCACCAGGGTCTTCACGGTCTGGAATGCCATCCCGAAGGGATCCTGCGCGATCATGCAGCTCAGCACTCCTGCTCGCATCTCATCCACCAGGTTCTCGCTGGAATCCACCGTCACCAGCTTGACCTTCTTCTGCAGATCCCGGCTCTTCAACGCCAGAATGGTGCCCGTCGCACTGGGCTCGGTGGAAGTGAAAAACGCGTCAAGGTCCGGATGCGCCGCCAGGATGTTCTCGGCCGCCGCGCGCGATTTGGCGCGATCCGACATCCCGAACTGCTCGGCCACGATTTTGAGACCCGGAAACTTCTTCTCCACCTCGTCCTTGAACCCTGTCTCACGGTCCATCGTCGACAGGCTCCCCGGCATGTGCAGCACCACGGCCACCTTGCCCTTGCCGCCCAGGATCTCGGCCAGCTTCCGGGCGGCCATGCGTCCGGCCAGCAGGTTATCCGTCCCCACATAGGACATGTAGCTCTGCGTGTCCACCCCGGAATCGAACACGGTCACCGGGATGCCCGAGGCGACTGCGCGATCGATCGGTCCGGCCAATGCCTGTCGTTCGCTCACCGCCACCGCGATCCCGTCCACTCGCTGGGCAATCATCGAATCGATGATCTGGATCTGGCGGTTAAAGTCGGTCTCCGTCGCCGGACCATTCCAAAGGATCTCCACATTCAGCTGTTTGCCCGCGGCCAGTGCGCCCGCCTGCACGGATACCCAGAAGAGATGAGAGGTCCCTTTGGGGATGACGGAGATCCGGCGCTTTCCGCTGCGCCCGCATGCGGCGGCCAGGCCAGCCGCGCCGGCCGCCACGAATGCCCGCCGGTTCATTGCGCCAGCCAGCCTCCGTCAATCACGATGTCTGTCCCGGTGATGAACCGTGCTTCCGGAGAACACAAGTAGACAGCCAGCGTGCCTATATCGGCCGGCTCGCCCCATTGGCCCACCGGAATCTTCGAAAGAAACTGCGCGTTCGCCTCCGGATTGCTCATCAGCGGCGTGTTCATCTCGGTCGCAAACGGACCCGGGCTGATGCCATTCACCGTTACGCCTTCGCCCGCCAGTTCCATCGCCAGCGCCCGCGTCAGCCCCAGCAGGCCCGTCTTCGAAGCGGAGTACGCACACCGCCCCGGCAGGGAAACATGACTCATGATCGAGGTCATGTTGATGATGCGCCCATAGCCGGTGCCCTTCATGTGCGGCACAAACGCCCGCGCACACAGGAAAGCGCTGGTCAGATTCGTGTCCATCACCCAGTTCCATTCCTGCAAGGTGAACTCCGTCACCGGCTTGCGCAGATTCACGCCGGCGTTGTTGACGAGAATCTGTACCTTCCCCAGCGATGCGGCGACGCTTTGTTCCAACTGGGCGATTTCGTCTTCTTTCGTGACGTCGCACTGGAACACCGCGGCGCCTTCACCACAGGCCGCCGCCGTCTCGTCCAGCTTGGCCGCATCGCGGCCCACCAGCGCGACGCGAATCCCCGCGCCCGCTAGTGCTACCGCCATCGCGCGGCCCAGGCCGCGGGAGGCGCCCGTAATCAGGGCAATCTTACCCTTCAAACTTTCAGACATTCTTTGTCGTGTTTCCTTCTATTCGGGAGGCGGTCATGATGCGATCGGCTATGCGCTGTGCGCCGTCGATGTCGTTGACTGTGATGCGGCCGGACTCGTTCGCCGTTTCCAGCACCAGCGTGCCCACGCCCCACAGCCGCTGCGTCAACGAGCGCTCCACCCGCACATCCTGCAGCTTCTTCAAATCCAGCGCCCGGGTCGTCTGATTCATCAATCCATGACGATAGCGGACCACGCCGGCTTCCATCGAGAGCTCAGTCCTGGTGGAATCCAACCAGCTTAGTAAAGGTGCGAGAAACGGAATTACGCCGACTGTCACTATCCAGGGTGCGGCATCCGGAGCCAGCTTCCGCCACAACCAGATCACGAGAATCAGGAACAAAACGCAAAGTGCAGCCGAGAACTTGGCTCGCTTGAGAGTGGGCCGGACAACGAGTTCGGATGGCAAAGTGAAGCTCCAGTGAACGCTATTGTATAGCAGCGGGGTTTCTTCTACGCTGTGCAAAGGAGGAATTGAATGCGATTCGTAGGCGCAAGCCTTGTACTGTCCGGCAGTTTGCTGCTGTGTCCACTGTGGGCCGACTTCACGTACGAACAAAAGACACAGGTCACTGGCGGAACCTTGACTCGGATGATGAGAATGGTCCCGGGCGGAGGCAAGGCCCTGGAGCCCACCACCAGCACCATCTACCTGAAGGGCAACCGGATGGCGACCGTCAGCCAGCGCGGCATCCACATCATCGATCTCGACAAGGAGACCATGACGGATGTCAATCTCGACAAGAAGACCTACTCGGTCATGACTTTCGCCGAATTCGGCCAGGCCATGGACGCCATGCAGAAACGCATGGCCGGCCGTACCCAGCAGACGCCCGAGGCCGAAATGAGCTTCAAGATGGATGTCCAGAAGACAGGCCAGATGAAGGTTGTCAGCGGGCTCAACGCCCAGGAGACGCTGCTGAAACTGACCATGCAGACGAAAGATAACAAGACCGGCCAGACCGCGGACATGAACTTCGACTCCGACATGTGGATGGCCAAGGATATCCCTGGCTACGAAGAGGTGAAGCGGTTCCACACGCTGATGGCTCAGAAACTCGCCTACAACCTCGACTCCATGAAGTTCTCCCAGATGGCCATGCAGCCCGGCATGGGCCAGGGTATGGCCAAGCTGGCCAAGGAAGCAGCCAAGCTGGAGGGGATCCCGGTCTATCAGGTTATGAAGATGCAGGGCATCGGCGGCCCCGGCGGAATGCCTCCGCAGCAGGAAGGTCCGCCGCCGCCCACCGCTGGTGAAGTTGCTCAATCCGCCCAGACTGACGCCGCAGGCGCTGCCGCCGGACGCGCCACGGGTGGACGTTTTGGTGGACTGGCCGGCGCCGCCGCGGGCGGCATGCTGGGTGGCTTCGGCCGCAAGAAGAAGCAGGCCGATCAGGCGCAGGCCGCCGAACAGCCCAAACCGGCCGCACAACCAGCTCAGGCCGCGGGTCCCCAGGCCCTTATGGAAATCACGACGGAATGGACCTCATTCTCAGCCGGCTCTGTCGACGCCGCGAACCTCAACGTGCCCACGGGGTTCAAGGAGGTCGAGAGCGAAATGAAGAAGATGATCCGCGACTCCAACAAATAGTTCGCTGGAGGATGGAATACAAAAAGGGCGTCCCGCGAGGGGACGCCCTTTTCTGTTACAGAACCCTTGGCTGGACCCTTAGTCCATATCCTTGTCGCTTCTACGGTTGCGCTTGCGCGCCAATGCCGCCTTCACGCGCTTCTTTTCGCCGGGCTTCATGTAGTAGGAGTGTTTCTTGATCTCTTTGATGATGTCTTCCTGCTGCACCTTGCGCTTGAACCGCCGCAACGCGCTTTCCAGAGTTTCACCATCCTGGATGTAAACTTCCGCCATTTCCTACTCACCTCCTTCCGGCTTGAACTTTCGTTTTCACGCCAACTTTCAAATACCGCAATCCAAGGGCCGCCGCCTAATTGACGGCCGCAGGCTGGTTGGCGCCATAGGTGCGCTCGACGTAACCCGCCGTCCCGGTGAAGTCTCCCGGCGGAGTCCCTTCGCCCTTCAGCGTCGTACAGCTTGCCGTCCACATAGACCGGTGCCTTCGACGTGCCTTCCGCCGTGCCCGGCAGCGAAATGCCGATGTTGGCATGCTTGGACTCACCGGGGCCGTTCACGATGCGGCCCATCACCGCCACCTTCATCTCCTCGACGCGGTCTATTCTCTTTCCAAACCGGCATCTGCTCCCGGAGATAGGTCTGGATCTGGTCCGCCAGCTCCTGAAAGCGTACGACGAGTACGTTCTTCCAGGAGCTGGCAGACCAAGTGCGACCTGTCCGGTTCCGAAGGGGAGCTAGCCGGCGTCGAAGATCATGATCCCAGCGTGCCAACATCGGCATTTCGCTGCCGGGGCACAGCAGAATGGAAGGGCGCCGGTCTATGTGAACGGCGGGCTTGGTAACGACGCTGAAGGGTGAAGGGATCGTGGAAGACTTCACCGGAATGTGATCAGTCAAGCGCACCTATGGCGCCAACCAGCCTGCGGCCGTCCTGGGCGGCGGCCCTTGGATTGCGGTATCTCAGAGTTTGCGTGAAAACGCAAAGTTCAAGCCGGAAGGTGAGTGGGAATCGCAGACATCCAGGATGGTGAAGACCTGGAAAGCGCGTTGCGGCCCTCCCGAGCGGCGCAGCGGAAGACATCATCAAAGAGATAGAACGCTACTACGTGAAGCCCGCGAAAAGAAGCGCGTGAAGGCGGCATTGAGCACGCAAGCGCAACCGTGAGAAAGGCCACAAGGATTTTTTTCAGCCAAGGGTTCTGTAACAAAAAGGACCGTGCCTCGCCGGACGCCCTTTTTGTATTCCATCCTCCAGCGAACTCCTTTTGTTTGGAGTCGCGGATCATCTTCTTCGTTTCGCTCTCGATCTCCTTGAACCCCGTGGGCACGTTGAGGTTCGCGGCGTCGACGACCGGCTGAGGTCCATTCCGTCGTGATTTCCATAAGGGCCTGGACTGAGCTGGTTGTGCGGCCGGGCTGTTCGGCGGCCTGCGCCTGATCGGCCTGCTTCTTCTTGCGGCCGAAGCCACCCGGGCCTGCCGCCCGCGGCGGCGCCCAGTCCACCAAAACGTCCACCCGTGGCGCGTCCCAGCAGCAGCGCCTGCGGCGTCGGTCTGGGCGGATTGAGCGACTTCACCACGGTGGGCGGCGGCGGCCTCCTGCTGCGGAGGCATCCGCCGGGGCCGTCTCCTGCATCTTCATAACCTGATAGACCAGATGCCTCCAGCTTCAGTACTTCCTTGGCCACTTTGGCCATACCCTGGCCCATGCCGGGCTGCATGGCCATCTGGGAATGTAGGATGAATCAAGGTTGTAGGCGAGTTTCTGAGCCATCAGCGTGTCACTCGCTTCACCTCTTCGTAGCCAGGGATATCCTTCGGCCATCCACATGTCGAGTCGAAGTTCATGTCCGCGGTCTGGGCCGGTCTTGTTATCTTTCGTCTGCATGGTCAGTTTCAGCGGGGCGTTGAGCCCGCTGACAACCTTCATCTCGCTGTCTTCTGGACATCCAGTCTGAAGCTCATTCGCCCCTCGGGCGTCTGCTGATCGAGACCGTCGGCGTCACCTCGGCGAAAGTCATGACCGAGTCGTCTTCTTGTCGACATCCGTCATGGTCTCCTTGTCGATGATGTGATGCCGCGCTGGCTGACGGTCGCCATCCGGTTGCCCTTCAGGTAGATGGTGTCGGTAGTAGCTGCGGCCTCCTGCACCAGAGCTCATCATCGTGCGAGGCGCGACCTGTGTCTTTTGTTCGTACGTGAAGTCGGCCCAGCAGCACGCAGCAAACTGCCGGACGGTCAAGGCTTGCGCGAATCGCATTCGGTCTTTGCACGGCGTAGAGAAACCCCGCTGTTATACAATAGCGTTCACTGGAGCTTCGGCTTTTGCCATCCGAACTCGTTGTCCGGCCCACTCTCAAGCGAGCCAAGTTCTCGGCTGCACTTTGCGTTTTGTCCTGATTCTCGTGACGGCGAGAGCGCTCCGGATGCCGCACCCTGGATTTCGGCGTAATTCCGTTCTCGGCGTTTACTAAGCTGGTTGGATTCCCCAGGACTGAGCTCTCGAGCATGGTGCCCGCTATCAGTTGATAAATCAGACGACCCGGGCGCTGGTGCAGTGGTGGAGCGCTCGTTGACGCAGCGGCTGTCGAGTTGCGGGTGCTGGAAACGGCGAACGAGTCCGGCCGCCGTCACAGTCAACGACATCGACGGCGCAGCCGTAGCCGATCGCATCGTGGCCGGAATCAGAAGGAAACGCGACAAAGAATGTCTGAAAGTTGCCCTGATTACGGGCGCCTCCCGCGGCCTGGTTGATGGCGGTCGCGCTCGCGGGGCGCGGGGATTCGCGTCGCGCTGGTGGGCCGCGATGCGGCCAAGCTGAAGACGGCGGCAGGCGCCGCGGTGTTCCGGTGCAACGCCCCGCCAGTTGGAACAAAGCGTGCGCCCCCGCATCGCTGGGGGAAGGTACAGATTGTCGTTGACGACGCCAGTGAATCTGCGCAAGCCGGTGACGGAGTTCACTTGCAGGAATGGAACTGGGTGATGGACGCGAATCTGACCAGCGCTTTCCTGTGTGCGCGGGCGTTTGCGCGTGAAGGGCACCGGCTATGACGGCATCGTCGACGTCAACCTCAATCATCAGTCATGTTTCCTGCCGGGGCGGTGTGCGTACTCCGCTTCGAAGACGGTCCGGGCTGGTTAGGGGCCGTCGCGATGGAACTGGCGGGCGAAGGCGTAACGGTGAATGGCATCAGCCGGGTGCGGTTTGCCGGAGCCAACACGCCGCTGATGAGAACGCGCACATTTTTTTTTCCGGTGGGCCAATGGGGCGAGCGGCCGATATAGGCACGCTGGCTGTCTACTTGTGTTCTCCGGAAGCACGGTTCATCGCCGGACGACGGTCAATTAACGGATGGCTGGCGCAATGAACCGGCAGCGCGTGGCGGCCGCGGGCGGCTGGCCTCCCGCCGTCGGGCGCAGCAGAAAGCGCCCGGATTCCTCGTCCCCAAAGGGACCTCTCATCTCTCCTGGTATGCACTACAGCGGCGCACTGGCCGCGGGCAAACAGCTGAATGTGGAGATCCTTTGGAATGGTCCGGCAACGGAGACCGACTTAACCGCCAGATCCAGATGATCGATTCGATGATTGCCCAGCAAGTGGACGATAGCGGTGGCGGTGAGCGAACGACAGGCATTGGCCGGACCGATGGATCCGCGCGGTCGCGGCGGTCCGGTGACCTGCGGGTGGACACGCAGAGCTACACAATGTCCTATGTGGGGAACGGATAACCTGTGCGCCCCAGTGGCCGCCCGGAAGCTGGCCGAGATCCTGGGCGGCAAGGGCAAGGTGGCCGTGGTGTGCGCATGCAGGGAGCTCTGTCAAATGGGGCCCGTCAAGCCGCGAATCGTGGCCGAGCAGTTGGGATGTCGGGATCACGCCGGCACGCAGCAGCCGGTCTCCTCCTCCGTCGCCGTCGGGACCTTGGGGCCCCGTTCGCTTCCGCCAAGCCCAGTGCAACGGGCGCCGTTCTGGCGTTGAAGAGCCGGATCTGCAGAGAAGGTCGAGCTGATGACATCACAGACGAGAACCTGGTGGATGAGATGCGAGCAGTACAGGCTCATGATCGCGCGGTCCCTTCGGGATGGCATTCCAGACCGTGAAGACCCTGGTGGACGAGCTGGACGGCAAGCAGCCGCCCAAGCGGTCCGACCTGGAGCCGAAAGTGATCAGCGGCGCGGATCTGGATAAGCCGGAAGTGCAACAATTGCTGAAACCGGACATTCGGAAATACCTGTAGAGGCGCCGTGAATCAGGACACCCGGGCTTACTTGGCCACCCGGCGGGCTTTTTGTCAACGTTGTTTTTCGGCCGATGGGAGCGGTTTGGCTACTATGGCATGCATGCGCTGTCATCTTCATGACCTTCCGTCTCCTGCGGCGGCATGGGATGGAGGAGCACGACCACGGCCTTCGCGATCTACGGTCTCTACACGGCCAGTGTGTGCCGGGCGCTGGCTGCAAGGCGACGGCGGCCACGGTGATGTCCCGGGTCGGCTGATGGTCCTTGGCAGGGCATGCTGGCGGTGCCGAACGAGTCTGTTTCCTTCCTGGGCCTGCCTGTGATGGTGCCTGGGCACGGGCATGTTGAAGCCGAACATCTCGACGATTGTCAGTCAGCCAGGTAGCCCTCAACCGATGCCGTTCTCGATACTTCTACATGGGCATCAATATCGGCGTCGCCGCTGATCTGCGGGTACGTGGGAGAACGGATCAACTGGCATTACGGTTTCGGCCTGGCCGCGTGTACTGACTTCTGGATGGGCCGTCGCCGGACTGGGAGAAGCAGGCGTGCGTCCCGTGGCTCCGCCAATCGGGCGGCAGTGGCGCCGGCGAGTCCTTGGTCATCGGTCTCGGGGTGGTTGCGGCTGCTCTGCTTGGCTTCCTGGCTCGTGGCGCGGTGCCTCTGGATGCGGAAAAGCTGGTGATCCGGCGGGTATGCTACGCAAGATAACGCTCGGGCTGTTGTCGGTGTTGGAGGGGTTTGGACCCCCGCGGAAGTTAAAAGGCTGATGGTCATCATCGTGCTTTCTGCATCGTCTACTGGGGGCTACTCGAACAGGCGGGATAGTCTTACAACGTCTTCGCGAAGCGCAATACGGAGCGGGTCGTGTTTAAGGGTTTGATTTTCCGGCAAGCTGGTTCCAGTCACTCGACGCAGATCATCATCTGTTTTCGCGGCGGCGTTTGCTATGCGGCTGAAGATGGGCGACCGGCAGCCCTCTTCGTGATGAAGTTCGCCCTTCCCTGTTCTTCGCCACCGGCACTTTCGTGGTGATGATGCTGGCCTCGCAAAGGGCCGGCACAGACGGACAGGTGAGTCCCATGTGGCTGGTGGTGACCTATCTCCTGCAGACGCTGGGCGAGTTGCTGCTGAGCCCAGTGGGCCTGGGCGCCATGACCCGGCTGGCTCCGCAACGCGTGGCCGGGCTGATGATGGGCGTCTGGTTCCTGTCGATCTCGATGGGCAACTACCTGGCCGGGAAGACGGCCTCTCTCTACGGCAATCTTCCTCCCTTCGATCTGTTCCGCACGCTGGGCATTACGATGCTGGTGGCGGCTGTGATCCTTGCCTTGATCGCCCGTCCTGTCTCAAGGCTGATCGACGACGTAAAATAGAACGATGGCCGACAAGCCGAAGGCGGCGGAGATCCTGCCGCCGGCCGACGCGCAGCCGTTCGAGCAATCCCTGAGCGAGCTCAAGCGGTGGTGCGCCAACTGGAGAGCGCCGAACTGCCACTGGAGCAGGCTTTGGAACTCTTTGAAAAGGGGATGCTTCTCAGCGAATCCTGCCGCAGGCAACTGACGGCGGCCGAGACGCGGGTGGAAATCCTCATGAAAAAGGGCGACGACTTTGAGGCCGTGCCGTTCGATCCGGAAGAAGAATGACGCTTGCTGAATCTGAGTTTGAAGGACTACCTGGCCGAGCAGACAGGGCGATCGACCAGGAACTGACCGGCTGGTGCCGGCCGAAGACGTGCCGCCCTCCACCATCCACAAGGCGATGCGCTATTCGCTCTTCGCCGGCGGGAAGCGGATTCGTCCCATTTTGTGCGTGGAAGCCGCCAGGACCGTCGCGGGCCAGGACGTGGAAGGCGCTCTGACAGTGGCCTGCCCGCTGGAGCTGATTCATACCTATTCGTTGATTCATGACGACCTGCCTGCCTTGGATAACGACGACCTGCGCCGCGGGCGGCCACGTCGCACAAGGTATTCGGCGAGGCCATGGCGATTCTGGCTGGAGACTCGCTGCTGACGTTCGCCTTTGAGGTGCTGGGCCGTCTTGGCAATGCGCGACTGGTGGCGGAGCTGGCGGGCGCCTCTGGAACGGTGCGGGGTATGATCGCCGGCCAGGTGCACGACATCGAGGGCGAGAATCAGACACCGACGGCGGAGTTGCTGGATCAGATTCACCGGGCCAAGACCGGGGCGCTGCTGCGCTGCTCACTGCGCCTGGGCGCGATTCATGCCGGCGCGACCGAGGTCAACTGCAGGCGATTTCGGCGTATGGCGAGCATCGGGCTCGCTTTCCAGATCGTCGAACGGTATGTGGACGTGACGCAGACCAGCGAAGAGTTGGGGAAGACGGCGGGTAAGGACGCTGAGCAGCACAAGATCACTTTCCCGGCGGTGTATGGTCTGGACGCTTCGCAAAAGATGGCGGAGGAGCAGCGGGTTCTGGCTCACGCCGCGCTGGAGCAGTCCTGGCGCGAGGGCGCGGAGGCTGCACGAACTGGCGGATCTGATCGTCGACCGCAACTCATGAAACAGGCCAGGCAGCGCATCGACCAGTTGTTATGCGATCGCGGCCTGGTCGAATCGAAGGACAAAGCCCGGGCTTTGTTGCTGGCCGGCGCCGTGATGGTGAACGGCCAGAGAGTGGACAAAGCAGGGGCGCTGGTTGCGACCGGCGCGGTGATCGAGTTGATTGCCAGGATGCCCTGGGTAAGCCGCGGCGCCTACAAACTGCTGGGCGCGCTGGATCACTGGAAGATTGATGTGACGGGCCGGGTCTGCCTGGATGTCGGGTCTTCCACGGGTGGACTCACCGATGTGCTGCTGCATCGGGGCGCGGCGAGAGTTCACTGCGTCGATGTTGGGACGGGCGAGTTGGACTGGAAACTGCGCAACGATCCAAGGGTGATCGTCCACGAGGGCGTGAATGCGCGGTTTCTGGAGCCGGAGTTGACGGGCGAACCGGCCGGGCTGGCCGTCTGCGACGTCAGCTTCATATCGGTTACACTCATCCTTCCGGCCCTGAAGCCGATGCTCACCGCGCCGCGTGAGTTCGTTATTCTAGTCAAACCACAGTTCGAGGTTGGCCGCGACCAGGTGGGCCGGGGTGGGATCGTGCGCGATCCAGCTCTTCACCAGGCCTCAGTGGAGCGGGTCCGTTCCGCTGCCGCGATGCTGGACTTTGAGACTGAAGTAATTGAAAGTCCCGTACTGGGCGCTGAGGGAAATAAGGAGTTCCTGCTGTATGGAACCGATTCGCACGGTCGGCATCATCTCGAAGCCTGAGGTTAAGCAGGCTGAGCAGCTTGTGCCTGCCCTGCTGGCCTGGCTGGATGCCCACGGGGTCGGCTACCGGGTGGACGAAGCGACGCCGCAGTATTCGACGCGAAGCCTGACCGCACTGTCCCGTGAAGAGGTTCCGGACGGCTGCCAACTGGTGATCGTGCTGGGCGGCGACGGCACGCTGCTTTCCGCCGCGAGGGCGATCGCCGGACGGGAAATTCCGCTCTTTGCCGTCAACCTGGGCGGGCTGGGATTCCGACTGCGATTTCGACCGAGGAGTTATTTCCGGAACTGGAACGTGCTCTCCGCAACGAACATCGGATTGCGAAGCGGCGCATGCTGTCGTGCGAAGTGCAGCGGCACGGCGATGTGGTGGCTCACTACGAGGCGTTGAACGACGTAGTGATCACCAAGGTGAACATCGCCCGTATGATCGACCTGGTGTGCAACGTGGATGTCTGCTGCGGCTTCGGTGTGTATTTGCTAACTTTAGCAATAC
>JASGIE010000026.1:0-12391 GCA_049841055.1 Paludibaculum sp.
TCAGTACCTGCGCGTCCAACTCGCCCTGCTTCACGGCAATCGCGACGTGATCGACAAATTCGAATCCGGCGGCAATCAGTTCATTTACCATGACGTGCCTCCTTCCTACTCGAATTCCACCAGGACCGCGCCCGCCTGGACGCCGTCGCCCGGATTCACGTTGATCTTGGAGATCTTGCCGGCCACGGGGGCGGTGATGTTGGTCTCCATCTTCATGGCTTCCAGCACCAGGATGGTGTCGCCGGTCTGGATGCTCTGCCCTTCCTGCGCCGAAATCTTCACAACGATACCGGAGATCGGGCTGCGGCAGACTTTGTCTTCGTTCACCGGCGCGCCGCCATTCGACGCGGCAGGCGCCTGCGGAGCGGCGGGCACACGCACGGCGGCAGGCTGCATCAGGTAGCCCACCGGCGGCAGTTGAGGCTGTTCCGGCGCCGAGGCTTCCACCTCGACTTCATAGACTTTCTGGTCAATCGTAATCTTCAATTTCACGGCTGCTCTCCTGCTTACCTGACCCTCAGAGTGTGATGCTGTACGTTCAAGCGATGCGAGGCCTGGATGCTGACGCGGCCTTCCTGGGCCCAGGCGGTGGAACCCAGCAGACGCACCGTACGGATGGGCGCCCGGGTGCCAAGGTAGGCGGCCACGGCCGCGGAGAGGGCGAGCATGATCTCGTCCGAAATCTCCTCAGGCTCCTTGGGAACCACCTTCTCCTCGGCTTCCACCTCGACACTGCCGGACGGAGCGGCCGCGGCCGCCCCTTCCAACTCGCCGATCTTGGCCGTCAGCGCCGCCAGATGCTGGCGGAGCGCTTCCAACTCCTCGCTGAGACTCTTCAGTGTGACTTTGCTCATTGAATGCCTCGCTCTACAGCGGCATCAGACCGTGCTTCTTGCCAGGCCTGAGTTCGCGCTTCGTGTGCAGGTACTCCAGCGCCTGCGCGATCACCTTGCGGGTGTCGGCGGGCTCGATGATGTCGTCCACCAGCCGGCGGCCGGCGGCGACGAACGGATTGGAGAAGGCCTCCCGGTACTGGTCGATCATCTCCTTGCGCTTGGCGGCTTTGTCGGTCGCCTCGCTGATCTCTTTCCGGAAAACGATCTCGGCCGCGCCTTCAGCGCCCATGACGGCGATCTCGGCGGTAGGCCAGGCGAAGCTGCGGTCGGCGCCCAGATCCTTGCAGCACATGGCAAGGTAGGCTCCACCGTACGCTTTGCGGAGAATGACCGTGATCTTGGGCACGGTCGCGGCGGAGTAAGCGAACAACATCTTCGCGCCGTGGCGGATGATGCCGCCGTATTCCTGCTGCACGCCCGGCAGGAAGCCAGGCACGTCCACCAGGGTCACCAACGGAATGTTGAACGCGTTGCAGAAGCGGATGAACCGCGCACCCTTGCTGCTGGCATCGATGTCCAGCACGCCGGCCTGCACCGCCGGCTGGTTGGCGATGATCCCCACGCTGCGCCCGCAAATGCGCGCGAATCCAATCACGATATTCGGCGCGTGTCCGGCCTGCACTTCCAGGAAATCACCGTTGTCGATGATCCGCAGGATGACGTCGCGGACGTCGTAACCCTTCTTGCCGTCCACCGGAACGATGGTGGCCAGTTCCGCATTCGGTTCGCAGTTGTACTCCCCAGGGATCTCCGGCGGATCTTCCAGGTTGTTCGACGGCAGGAAGCTCAGCAGCTTCTGGCAGAGCAACAAGGCTTCCTTGTCGTCTTCGGCGATGAAGTGAATCACACCCGATTTCGCCATATGCGCGTCGGGTCCGCCTAGATCTTCCGCAGTGACGTTCTCACCCGTCACCTGCTTGATCACCTGCGGGCCGGTGATGAACATCTGCGCCTTGCGGGTCTGAATGATGAAATCGGTCAGCGCCGGGGAGTAAGCCGCGCCACCCGCGCAGGGTCCGCAGATGATCGACACCTGGGGCACCGCGCCGCTCAGCATCACATTGGTATAGAAAACCTTGCCGTAACCGGAAAGAGAATCGATACCTTCCTGTACGCGCGCTCCACCCGAGTCATTGATGAAGACAAACGGCGAACCGGTCTTCAGCGACTGCATCATCGCCTCGGAGACCTTCGTCGAGTGCAGTTCGCCGGCCGAGCCGCCCAGAACCGTGAAGTCCTGGCTGGCCACGTGAACCAGCCGGCCGTGGATGGCGGCCGATCCCGTCACCACACCGTCGGCCGCCGTCTCTTTGCCGGCCATTCCAAACAACGTCGCGCGATGCTGCGCGAACAGACCGGTCTCCATGAACGAACCTTTGTCCACCAGCGCGTCCACCCGCTCCCGCGCCGTCATTTTGCCACTGGCGCGGTGCTTATCCAGCTTGTCCGCGCCGCCGCCGAGCATTACCTGCTCGCGTTTTTTGCGAAGTTCTTCAACCCGAATATCCATCGATTTGATCGACATGAATCCTACCTCAAACTCTTAATTTCCAGATTCCTGCCAGGCCGGAGTTTCGTTCAGTCGCGCATCGAACCTCAATCGCCGCGCTAGGCGGACGGCGCCACCGTCACCTTGTGCGTCTTGCCGTTCAGCTTGACGTCGTAGGAGATGGTGGACATCACCGGACCCTTGCCGGTTTCGGCGCTTGCGCCCGGCGCCGGAGCGGCGGCAGGCTTGGCCGACGGGTCCTTGCCGAGGTTCTTCGGACCCTCCTGTCTGGTGGAAAAGAACTTAGGCGCCACTTGCGGGAACATGGCGTAGGTCAGGACATCTTCGTCCGATCCGTTGCAGCCCTTCAGGGCGAGTCCGGAAGAGCGGAGCTGGTCCCATTCCGGTTTCAGCAGGTCGGCCGGACGGCACGTTGATGGGATTCTTCTTTGCTTGCTTGTGCGGCAGATTGATCACTTCGGGGTCACGCTGGCCCAGTGTCGTGCCGTAGTAGCCCAGCATCAGGTCGGCGAATTCGCCGGTCAGGACCTTGTAGCGGCCCATCATGACGTTGAAAACGGCTTGCGTTCCAACGATTTGGCTCGAAGGCGTGACCAGCGGGGGATAGCCGGCGTCCTTGCGGACATTCGGGACTTCGGCGAGCACTTCCTTCAGCCGGTTGCCCGCGCCCTGCTGCTTCAACTGGCTTTCCATGTTCGAGATCATGCCGCCGGGGATCTGGCTCTCAAAGATCTCGGTCTCGACGCCCGTAATGTTGGACAGGAATTCTTTGTACCGCGGACGGATGCCGGCGAAGTACTCCTTCACCTTCAACAGGCGGCTCTTGTCCAGGTTCGTGTTGTACGCGGGTGCCTTCGAGCATCTCGACCAGGCTCTCCGTCGGATTGTGGCCCGGTCCCAGGCTGAGGCTCGAAATCGCCGTGTCGACGCAGTCGGCGCCGGCTTCGATGGCCTTCATCAGGCTGACCAGCGTAACGCCCGTGGTTGCATGGACATGCACGTGGATCCGGAGTTCCTCGCCGCACGCTTCCTTGATCGCCTTGACGATGTCATAGGCCGGTTGCGGCTTCAGCAGCGCGGCCATGTCCTTAATACAGATGGAGTCGCAACCGAGATCGACCAGTTGCTCGCGCCATTTCCACATAACCGGTGACGGTGTGCAGCGGGCTGACCGTGTAGCAGATGGTGCCCTGTGCGTGTTTGCCGGACTTCTTGACGGCCTTGATGGCCTGGCGGACGTTGCGGATGTCATTCAACGCGTCAAACACGCGGAAGACATCCATGCCGTTCTCGGCGGCCTTATCCACAAAGCGGTCGACCACGCGTATCTTCGTAATGGCGGTAACCCAAGAGATTCTGGCCGCGCAGCAACATTTGCAGGCGGGAATTCGGTAAGAGCTTGCGGAACTGGCGGAGGCGTTCCCAGGGATCTTCATTGAGAAAACGAATGCAGGAGTCAAACGTGGCTCCGCCCCAGCACTCAACTGACCAGTAGCCGGCCTTGTCGATGTCTTCGCACGCCGGAACCATGTCCTCCATCGCCATGCGGGTCGCCATCAGGCTCTGATGCGCGTCCCTCAGAATGAGCTCGGTCACTTCGATCGTCTTAGGCATGTATGATTACCTTCTATGACAGTTTTACCGCCAAATGACCCTCGCGCGGTCTCTGTCCACTTCAGAATATCAGACCTTGATGTCCTGTGGGAATTCTCAACACTCGCGAGTCTTGGGTAACCAGACGGGCCGGAACCGCGCCCTAGTCAAAAGCAACAACCTGAAGAATGGATGGCTCGCCCTCGCGAGCGAGCCACATCTCTAGGAAAACGCCTGCCGCAGCACTTCGTAGCTCTTCGCCACCGCTGTTTTCGGAGTCTCCTTGCCTTCCATTTCCAGGCTTACCCAGCCGTTGTAGTTCGCCTTCCGCAGAATGCCTGCGATGCGCTTGTAGTCGAGATCCAGCGTGTACCATTCACCGCCGCCATAGTAGGTCTTGGCTTGAACGATGGTGGCCTTCGGCGCCAGCCGCTCAATCCCCGCATAGGGATCGCCCGGATAGTTGCCCGTGTCCATGTTGATGCCCAGCCAGGGTGAGTTCACCTTCTGGTGGATATTCAGCAGATTGTCGATGCTCGTCGTCAGACCCCAGTGATTCTCCAGAGCCAGCATGACGCCAAGCTTCTCGCACGTCGGCAGACACTTTTCAATGGACGACACACACCAGCCGATGGCGTCTTCCAGCTTGTAGCCGGGCAGCGGCGGTTCGTCGCCCTTCACCTTCATCAGATCGTCGAAACTCGGAATCGTCTTCCAGCGACCCGAGTTCAGCCGGACACAGGGAATGCCCAGACGAGCGGCCAGTTCCAGGCACCGCACCGTATGGTCGATCATCTTCGCGCGTTCGTCGGCGGCCGGCGAAACGAAGTCCTGGTGGATGGACAGCATGGGCATGCTCAGGCCGAGTGTGAAGGCGCGCTTCTTCAGTCCGTTCACATAGGCCGGAGACTCGTCCGTCATCTGGCGATGCAGGATCTCGACGCCATCGAAGCCCAACCGGGCGGCGTCTTCAATCACATCTTCGATCGGATACTTTGTCGGCTTGAAGTGCCAGTAGGAATAAGTGGAGACAGCGAGCTGAATACGGCGGTGCGCGGTGGGCTGTGCAGCGGATGGCGCTGGAGCAGCCGCCAGGGCAGCCGCGCCCGCGCTGAGCAGACTTCGGCGAGACAGTGACATTCCGAAAGCCTACCACTAGCCGAGCTTCAGAATCACGCCCTCGCTCGTAGCCGCCCAGATATGGCTGTCGTCCACGTACGCCAATACCGCGCGCACACCCGATGCATGGTAGTCCACTCGCATCTCCCGCCATTCCGCGCCGGTGTTCTGAAAGATCCGCATTTTCCCGGGAATCGGACTGGTGCGCATCCGGCCGCGTGTCTCGATGGCGGCCACGATCCCGCCACCCAAGGCCAGCGGCACCGCATCATACACAAATACATCCTTGCGCCGGAAGTATGGCCGGTTCGAGCCGCCGTGCAGGTTCACCACATAAACTTCCGAGGAGAAATCCATGCTTTCTCCATACTGGAAGATCGTCATGGCCAGTTCCCCGCCGCGCATCCGCACCACGTGGCCGAAGGACGAGACCATCGAGCCCTTCCACGTCACGCCCCCGTCCCTGGTCTCCAGGACAATCGTGGAGCCCGGCACGGCCCGCCGGCGCATCGCCCGTTCCGGAATCATCCAATCCGGCAGGCGCGAACCCTCGGGCGGTGGCGCCGCGGAAGTCCCTACCAGGATCCCCGTCTTCGGCCCGATCCAGTTCATCCACGCCCATTCCGTATTCTCAGGCTTGAGCTTGAGCTCATTCACCTCGGGCACTTCCGTCCAGTTCATCCCGCCATCGGTCGTGTGATAAACGGCCAACCCGGCGCCATAAGCCCAGCCGTTCTTCTCATCGATGAAATGAACCCGCGCAATCTCAGAGCCCTTCTTCGTTTTGGGCAGCTTGCGCTTCTCCCAACTCACGCCGCTCTCATTGGAATACCAGAGCGAGCCCTGGCACACGCAATAGAATCTGGATTCGTCCACCAGGAACAGCGAATACGGCAGGTCTTTCATCTTCACCTGCGTCCAGTGCAGGCCGCCGTCGCGCGTGACCAGCGCGAAGTTCTCATCCTTGCCCTTGCGCACCATGGCGCCCACCGCGATCCCGCGTTCCGGCGAGGCAAACCGCAGATCGTTCAGAATCACATCGGTGTCATCCTGGTCGAACTGGTACTGCATGCGCCAGCGCATTCCGCCGTAGGGCTTTGTCGAAGCGTCGACCCTCGGAATATGACCGGCCGGCACTTCGCCCGGCCGCGCGGAATACATGCCCGCGGCCACATCGCCAGGCGCTTTCTTTTCTTCTGCCATCGGCGGAGCCTTGGGATCCTGCCCGGCCGCCAGCCCCGCGCCGCAGGCCCCCGCCAGAAACGCACGCCGGCTGGACTTTACCAGATCGCTCTCTCTTCTACTCATCTTCGCCCCGCCTGGCAATATGGCCATGCGAACGGACCAGCTCCACGTGGTTCGCTTCTTCGATGGCGCTGGGCGACATGCGGGCCAGAACCAGCAGGCAACCCACCTGCTCCCCAATCGTGGTCAACAACTCCATCTCCGCCCCCGTGTGCCGGTGCGGCGTCCTGTGCTGCACATTGATTACACCCACCACACGGTTTCGGGCGATCACCGGAGAAGAAAGAAACGCCTCGTAGGTATCCTCAGGCAGTTCCGAGAATGTCTTGAACCGCGCATCCTTATAAGCTTCCATGCCAAGAGCCAGAAGTTTACGTTCGCGGGCCACCCACCCGGTCAGCCCTTCACTCAGCTTCAGGCGGACGGTTCCGATCTGCGTCGGGTGCGGGCTGGACGTCGCGCACAGCACAAGTTCTTCGCGGTCCAGCAGATACAGCAGGCACGAATCACAGCCCGTGAAGTCGTGGACCAGCTTGACGATGGCCTGCAAGGTATCGGCCAGGCTCAGTTCGCGCACCATCAGACGGCTTACCCGCTGGTAGACGCCTAGCTGCTGCTCAAGCCGCTCGAGTCTCGTTTCCAGATCCTTCGCTTTCGGCACGCTGTCATTATGCCAATTCACGGTCCCGGATGCTTCCACCCCCCGGATGGGCATTGCGTTCCCCGCCTTTGGACCTCTACCATAGGAACAATCCGGCAGGCCTTAGCAATTTATGCCGCTTTTTGCGGCTGCAGCCTTGGGGGTCCAAGGACACAGGAGACTGTTAGACATGTGGAACCGCAATAAAAAGGAAGACGACATCCAGTACCGGCCTTCGTCGCCGGCGCCCAGTGCATCGGAGCAAAGCAGAGAGGCGATCCCGGTGAGTGCCTATCCGACGCGGCAGACCGAATACGGTTCCGCGCGGGTTACCGCATCCATCGGCAAAAGCCTGGTAATCAATGGGCACATCCAGGGCAAGGAAGACCTGGTCATCGACGGACGCCTGGAAGGCAACGTCGACCTGCCCGAAAACCGCCTCACCGTCGGCGCCACCGGCCATGTCCAGGGCGGCATCCGCGCCCGCGAGATTGTCGTGGTCGGCACCGTCCAGGGCAACATGGAAGCCAGCGAACGCGTCGAGATCAAAAAGGGCGCGCGCGTCATCGGCGACCTCAAGGCCCAGCGCCCCGTCATCGAGGACGAAGCCTACTTCAAGGGCAACGTCGAAACGATCCGCGTCGATACGCCCAAACCAGCGCCCAAACCGCAACAGCCCGCGCCGCCCATCGTTGATGCGCAGGCCGCGCCCGAAACCAAACCGGAGACCAAGCGCGGATGAACTGGCGCCCTCAGCCGCCATCTTCCAGCACTACCTCCTCATCGAATGTTCCGGCGGGAGCAAGGCGCTCCTATGCCCTGGAAAGCCTCACCAATCTCCTGCGCACGCAGGAGGGGCTCCAGATTCTCGACCTCGGCGGGTTGAACCAGGCCAATCTCGACTTCGTGACTGGCCTGGGTCACCGCCTCTACGCCGAAGACATCGTCAAAGCCTGCGACGCCTTCTTCACCAAGCAGGAATTCGCCAACAAACACTTCGACATCCACCGCATCGAGCAGTTCATCGATCAGACCTTCGAATTCCCTGACCAGTCGTCCGACGGCGCGCTGGTCTGGGACGTTCTGCAGTTCCTGCCGAACCCCATCGCCCAGGCCGTGCTTGACCGCCTCTACCGGATCCTCGCGCCGGAGTCGTTCCTGCTCGCTTTCTTTCACCCGGAATCGGGCGGCCCCGCGGCCAAGCCGCACTCCTGCCGCATCATCGATGCCAAACATCTGATGTTCGTGCCGCGCGAATCGCCCCGCACCATCGAGCTCTACACCACACGCTCGATCGAACGCTTCTTCCACAAGTTCGCCTCGGTGAAGTTCTTCCTCACCCGCGAGAATCTCCAGGAAGTCATCGTTAAACGCTAAGCACCTCCGCGCTACAATGCGACGATGGACCGCAGGCAGTTCCTTGGCGCCGCCGCAGTGATGCAATCCTTGCCCGCGCAGACGCCCTCCATTCCGGTCATCGACACCCACGTCCACCTGTTCGATCCACGCCGCCCTGGCGGCATTCCCTGGCCCGCGAAGGACGACACGGCCCTCTATAAACCAGCTCTGCCGGCCCGCTACCGCGCCATCGCCGCACCCTTCGGTATCCGCGGAGCCATCGAAGTCGAAGCCAGCCCGCGCTTCGAAGACAACGGCTGGGTGCTTGAGACCATCCGCAACGAACCGCTCTTTCTCGGCACTGTAGGGAATCTGGAGCCGGCCGCGCCGGAGTTCGCCCAGCAACTGGATTCCTTCCTTAAGAACCAACTCTTCCTCGGAATCCGTTACGGCAATCTCTGGTCACGGGATCTGGGCGCCTCAGTATCGAAACCCGCCTTCGTTGTCGGAGCAAAACGCCTTGCCGCCGCCGGACTGATCCTCGATACTGCCAACCCGACCCCGGCCCTGCTCGCCGATGTCGTCAAACTCACCGATGCCGTGCCGAACCTGCGCGTCATGCTGGACCACCTTCCTCAACTCGTGAGTCCCGCCGACCCCGCGGCGCGTCGCGCCTACGACGCCACAGTCCGGCAACTCGTCCAGCGGCCCCAGGTCTTCGTCAAGGTCTCCAGCGTCCTCCGCCGCGTCGACGGCAAGGTGCCCACCGATCCGGCCTTCTACAAACCCCGTCTCGACGAACTTTGGGAACAGTTCGGCGAAGACCGGCTCGTCTATGGCAGCGACTGGCCCAACAGCGACCACTGGGCCGAATACCCGCAGGTCTTCCGGATCGTCGACGACTACTTCCGGAAGAAAGGCCCCGAGGCCGCCGCCAAATACTTCTGGAAGAACTCCAAAGCGGCCTATCGCTGGAAGAAACGGTCCGCCGATCAACCGGGCGACTGACCCAGGCGGCCCGCTTTGCGCTTCCAGCAAGCAGTGATACTCTGAGCGGAGTTTCCAGCGGGGAATCATGAAGGAGGATCCATGAGTATCGTCGACCAGGCCCTGCAGACGCAGTTGAGAAACATCCAGACGAAGACGGGGAAATCCTTCGAGGAACTCAGCGCAATCGTCCTCAGCAGCGGGCTCAGCAAACACGGAGAGATTGTCGCGATGCTGAAGAGCGGCCTTGGCCTGGGCCACGGCGACGCCAATACGCTGACGCATTGCGTACTGCGCGCGGCGAAGGCGCCGGCGGAAGCCCCTGCCGCCGCGTCAGGCGGCGACGCGGTACTGGACGAAATCTACACCGGCCCGAAGGCCGCCCTGCGGCCCATCCACGAAAAGCTGATGGCGCGGATCCACGCCTTCGGCGAATTCGAGATTGCGCCCAAGAAGGGCTATGTCAGCCTGCGCCGCAAGAAACAGTTCGCCATGATCGGCCCGGCCACCAACACGAGGGTCGAGGTGGGACTCAACATGAAGGACGAGCCAGGCACCGCCCGGCTGGAAGTTCAGCCGCCCAAAGGCATGTGCAGCCACAAGGTGAAAGTGACGGAGTCCGCCCAGGTGGACGAGGAGCTCATCGCCTGGGTCCTGAAGGCCTACAACGGCGCAGCCTGAACAATAGCCTCACTATTCGCCCCGGGGCGCCTTCCCACGATACACTGAGGTCTTCCACGTGCAGTTAGGTTGGGGACCGCACTACAGATGGCTCATTCCGGCGCACAGACTGAAAAGCAATCCATGCAGATCCCGGTGGTTCTGGCCACCGTGCTGCTGGTGCTGGTCCTGCTGTATCTGGGCCGCGTGTTTTTCATCACCCTGATCTCGGCCATCCTGCTGGCATTCCTGCTGGAACCCATCGTGAACTTCGGCATGCGCTTCCGCATCCCGCGCGGAGCCTCCAGCTTCCTTGCCTGCACGTTCATGCTGGCCATCCTCTACCTGATGGGGCTCGGCCTGTGGACCCAGGTGGTGGGCCTATGGGAAGATCTGCCCACCTACAGTAAGCGCGTGACGGAGCTGGTCGACGCCGCCGCTCAGCAACTGGAAGGCGTCGAAAAGACGGCCCAGGAGCTGCTGGTGCCTAAGCGACTGCGCGAAGCCCAGCCTCAACCTGTTCCGGAACCGCCGAAATCCACCAGCAAGAAGCGCAGAACCACTCCGGCGCAGCCGGATCAACCTCCACCCATCCAGGAAGTGCGGATTCGCCAGGACGACAGCCAGCTCGTAGCGGTGATCTACTCCCACCTCAGCGATTTCTACGATGCCGCCCTCATGGCTTCGTTCGTCCCATTCCTCGTCTACTTCCTGCTGAGCTGGCGCGATCATTTCCGCCGCAGCGTTTTGCAGATCATCGCCACCGACGGCAAACGCGAGAACATCCAGCGCGCCTGGGACGGCATTGCCAACGTGGCTCGCGCTTACCTGGTCGGCAACTTCCTGCTGGGGCTCGTCCTGGCGGCCGCCAGCGCCGTCTTCTTCTGGTTTGTGAAACTGCCCTACTGGCAGGTGGTTGGCCCGCTCAGCGGCTTCCTCAGCCTGGTGCCGTATTTAGGCATGCCGCTGGCCGTAATCCCGCCTTTCGTGGCGGCCCTGCCTGTTTATTCGGGTCTGAGCGCCTATCTCATCATCGGCGCCACCACGGCCCTGTTCCACCTGATCGCGCTGAACCTGCTCTATCCCAAGCTGGTAGGAGCCCGCGTACACCTGAACCCGCTGGTCGTGACCGTAGCCTTGATGCTCTGGTATCTCCTCTGGGGCGGAGCCGGCCTCATCCTCGCCATTCCCATCACCGCCGGCCTGAAAGCCGCCTTCGAGAACATACCGTCCTTGCGGGGCATCGGGCGGATCCTGGGGGATTAGCCCGGCCACCCTGGGCTCCCCCGTCATGTGACGGCTATTGGACGGCGCCTTGTTGTGCTTCGGGTGTTCGTCAAGAAGACGCAAGCTACTCCATCTCGTAAAATCGCATTGGCGCTAAAAAGAGCAAAGGAGATCCAGCCATGACCAAAGTCAAAACACTCCACGAACGATGGATGAAGAACGAGGAATACCGCAAGGCACACAAAGAACTGGCGTCTGAGTTCGATCTCGCCCGCACACTCATCGAAGCGCGTATCGCGGCGGGCCTCACCCAGGCAGAGCTTGCGACGCGCATGGCCACCACTCAATCCGTCGTTGCTCGCCTGGAGAGCGGCCGCTCGCGGCCATCCACTCAAACACTCGAGCGCCTGGCAGAGGCAACCGGGACTCGCCTTAGGATTTCGTTTGAACGCACGGCGGTGCGTTGAATCGGCGCTTCCTCTCCAGCCGCGAGCAGCCACTGAGGTGGTTATGTCACCACGCGCATACGCAGCCCCTTCGCGGAGGCCGTGGAAATCTTCAGAGTAGGATGCACAGCGCTGGGCGCCAAGGGCTTCCTTATTGCACCCGCATCGATGTGGACCGTCCAGCACCAGTCCCCCGCCCCGGCTTCCGGCTTGAGAATATTTGCTTCCTCCACCCTGCCGCTGTAGATATCCGGCACTGTCGCTACCCGCAGAAAGTCCTCCTGGGCCAGCGTATCCGTCGTATAGCGGATCTCCACCAGCGGCTCTCCGGGCGCACCGTCCCAGATCGCCGCGGCCAACTCGGCGGCCGGCCGGAACTGGCTGTACGTGGCTTTCGTGCACCAGGAGGGTCCGCCGGGACGCCCCAGCAACACCTCCCCGACGCGCAAGGTATTGCTATCCTCCGCGGCCAGTGAACTTACCTCGGAGGCACCCGCCGGCTGCCTGGAGGCTTTCGCAATCGCCAGCATATGCCTCAACCGCAGATACCGGCAGAGATCCTCGTTGATTTCAATCCGCCGGCCCCGCAGGAGATACCGCGCTCCTGAGGTTTGTACGAGTCGGATGAGCGCTCCAAACGGCTCCTCCAGCGAAGGCCCAGACTCGGCCAGACGATTCAGAAACAGGTGCTGTTCGGATTCTATCGTGTTCCCTAACCTTGACAATACGT
>JASGIE010000027.1:0-18600 GCA_049841055.1 Paludibaculum sp.
ATGAACATCGAAGCCGCGCTCCGCCAGTTCATGCGCCGCGCTGAGTCCGGCGACACCTCCGCCGAGTACTGCTACTTTGCCCCTCATGATGGGGCAATTGTAGCTCCGGTGAAGAGGGGACGGAAGCGGTCCGCGGCAGTCGAAAAAGGAATGGCCGGGTGCTCCGTGAGGAAAACAGCCCGGCCATGGGTTCGGTTGGATGTGTGGCCAATCGAGTCAGTAGAGCCGCTATTTGTTCGGAACTGAGATCGTGATGTTGCGGTAGCGGATGACGCCGTGGTGGTCGCCCTGCAGGAAGAAGGGGCCAGGTTCGGCTTCATTGCTATCCAGCGCGCCACCCGTCGGTCCGGGGATCTCCACGTTGTTGTGGTAGACCTTGCCGTCGCGTACCACGGTGACGTGGCGGCCGACGAAGGTGATGTCGAACGAGGTCCACTTGCCGAGGCCGAGTTCCGCGCCGGCCGGCGGCGGGTAGTGGCTGTAGATGGATCCCATCTCGTGATCGGGCTGGGAGCCGCCTTCCGTGCCGACCTGCACTTCGTAGCGGCCGCGCAGGTAGATGCCGCTGTTGCCGTGTTCCGGGCAGTTCACTTCGATGTGCAGCTTGAAGTCCTGATAGGTGCCGGTGGTCTTGAGGTTGGCCGCGCCGGGACCACGCTGGCCCTGGACTTCGGGGTTATCGTTCACCAGTTCGCCGTCGCGGGCGATCCACTTGTTGTTGGTGACGTTTCCGATGGGTTCCCAGCCGGTGAGGTCCTTGCCGTTGAACAGGGCGACCGGCTTGGACCAGGATTTAGGCATGGGGCGATCGAGCTTCGGGGCGCGCAGGCCGACGAGCGCGGGTCCATCGGCTTCGCCTCGCTTCTCGATGCCGGTGAGCTTGTCGGCTCCAGCCGAGGAGAGTTCCCAATTGATGGCGGGGCCACGGCCGGCCGCCGAAACGGCGACTGTGAGCTTGCCGGAATCCAGCTTCGCGCCGAGAATGGGGCGCCAGCCGCCGCCGCGAGGCTGTACGCGGCCTTCGATCTTGCCATCCTTTTCAACCAGCTCCATCCACTGGGGATAGGCTTTGCCGGAGGCCGGCGTGACGGTCATGTCCCAACGGCCAAGGAATGCCTTCTGGTCCTGGGCCGCGGCTGTCCAGGGCAGAACCGAGGCGATAGTAAGGAGTAGGAATGATTTCTGCATTGCCTCCAATGTAACGCGCGCTGAGGCTTCGAGGCGCCCCCGATGCCGGAGAATCTTTCGCCGGACCCGCCGGTTGCGCCATTCGAAAAGTGCCGCCATGCGTGGTGTATACTTCCGTTCCATGCGAATCGCCATCGCTGTTCTGCTACTGTTCACCTCAGGATTGAAGGCTCAGACGCGGCCGGTGACGACCGCCGAGTTCAATCGCTGGATGAAGGAACTCTCGAACTGGGGCCGCTGGGGCAAGGCGGACGAACTGGGTACGTTGAACCTGCTGACCCCGGCGAGCCGGCAGGCCGCGGCTCGACTGGTGCGGGAGGGGGTGCCTGTTTCCCTGTCGCACGATGCCGACAAGGAGAAGGCGCCGGACAACGCTCGCCCGTTCGTGCACGAGATGATCACCACATCGGAGCAGCCGGGCGCCGACATCTTCCGCGATTCGTTCAGCATCGTGCATCACGGGATCATGCATACGCACCTGGATGCGCTGTGTCATTTCTCGTACCAGGGGTCCAGCTATAACGGTTTTTCGATCAAAGAAGTGACCAGCAAGGGAGCGGCGCGCCTCTCCATTGAGAGCGCCCGGAATGGGATTTTCGCACGTGGGGTGCTGATTGATGCGCCGGAGTTGAAGGGTGTGCCTTACCTTGAACCGGGCGCGGCCATTTTCCCGGAGGATCTCGATGCGTGGGAAAAGAAGACGGGCGTGCGGGTGAGGCCGGGTGATGTCGTACTGATTAGGACGGGCCGGTGGGCGCGGCGGATGGAGAAAGGTCCGTGGTCGATGGCGGAGCGGGCCGGGCTGCATGCATCGAGCGTGGCCTGGCTGCACAAGCGCGACATTGCGGTGTTGGGCAGTGATGCTTCCGCCGACGTGTGGCCCTCGCAGGTGGAGGGGATCCAGCAGCCGGTGCATACCCTGGTGATTGTGGCGCTGGGGACACCGATTCTCGACAATGTCGATCTGGAGGAGTTGAGCCGGGAGACCCGCAAACGGAAGCGCTGGGATTTTCTGCTGACCATGTCTCCATTGACGGTACCGGGGGCAACAGGGTCGGCTTTGAATCCGATCGCGATTTTCTAGCCGAGGCGCCTGCGGGCCGCGGAGCGCCGCGAGTATGATCGTAGTGGCTTATGAGTACGATTGGACATTCGGATTCGCGGCGGATCGCCTGGATTCCCGCTGCGCAGGGCTCGGGTAAACGGTTCGGCGGCGGGCTCGTTCGACGATGGCTGCTGGGAGTTGCGCTGGTGACGGCGATGGCTGGATCCGCATGGGCCGCCTCCGCCGGCAAAGCGATCCCCCTGGAAAAATGGAACGTGCCGCAGGGCAAGCCGGGAGTGCAGATCCGGCCGGTACTGTCCGGAGAGATCCGAGGAGTGAGCACCGACCAGATTCTGATCGTTGGTCCCGGTCAACACCTGGAACCCGCCCACGCAAAGGAAGCCGTGGTCTGGCTGGTTCTCGAGGGAAAAGCCACGATGCTGGCGGGCACCGCGAAGTTCGACGTACAGGGAGAGACGATCGCCCGGGCGCCACAGGGTGTGGCCTGGCAGATCGACGTGGCAAAGGGCGAGGTGCTGCGCGCCGTGCGCGTGCGGCGTGAACTCACCGCCGATGATCTGGCTGAGTTCAAGAAATTCCCTCAGAACAATGCGGCGCCGCATGTCAAGAAATTCAGCGAGTGCACGCCTTACGGCGAAGCGATCAAGAGTCCCAAGACCGTGAGCCGGACGCTGCTGCCGGAGAACTACGTGCCTCGAATGGCGGTGGGCACGGTGGAGACGACGGGGCCGGACACGGTGGGGCGGCACAAGCATCCGATGCTGGAGCAAATCTTCCTCGGGCTCAAGGGCAACGACATTACCGTGCTGGCGGACGAGCAGAATGCGAATCTGACGGAGTTTGCGATCCTGCATATCCCGTTGGGCTCGAATCATGGCGCCGAAGTAGCGGGTGGCAAGAAGCTGCACTATATCTGGATGGACTTCTTCATCGCCAAAGAGGGGCAGGAGTATTTGAAGAACCACCTGACGCTGGAGCCGGTGAAGAAGAAGTAAGCGTTCCCCTCGCAGTCCTCAAATGAATTGCGCGTACTAGATCTGAAACTACTGGTCTAAGGAGACGCATCGGCATAGGATGGGTGTGAGGACACGCAGTTGAACCTCCTGATCCCACCGCCGATCCCGCTGTCGATTCAGATTCTCCTGGTAATTGCCGTCAGTGTTGCGGCGTTCCACGATATCCGAGCCAGAAAGATCCCGAACTGGATTTCGGTGTGCGCCGCCCTAGGCGGCGTCGTTCTCAATATCTACCTGGGCGGGCTGGTCGGATTGAAGAGTTCCGCTCTCGGCTTGCTGGCCGCCTTCGGGGTGTACTTCGTGATGTACCTGCTGCATGCGATGGGTGCGGGAGACGTGAAGCTGATGGCGGCCGTGGGCGCGATTGTCGGCTTACGGGCCTGGATTCCAATTCTGCTGGCGACGATGATGCTGGGTGCTGTCTTCGCCATAGTCCTCGCACTTTCAAAGGGACGCCTGCTGTCGACGCTGTGGAATGTCGGCTATCTGGCCCGGGAGCTCGCAGCATTTCGAGCGCCCTGGCTCTCCCACGAGCAACTGGATGTGAAGCGGGAGGGGACCTTGCGGCTGCCGCATGGGGCATCCATCGCGGCCGGGGTGGTGGTGGTGCTTGGCCTGATGCACGGATGGATCTGAAACACTGTTCGCCGGATGATTTGGGGATGCCCTCGATGAGGCTCTCACCGGTATGGTGCTCGTAGGGGAGATTCAGGCCGGGGTGGGCGAAGAACTCATCTGGCTCTTCCTCAAAGTGCGTCAAAGCGACCCAGGTACCCGGCTTTCATAGATCTCATCGATCGTCGGGGAAGGTTGAGCGCTCTGGCTGCGGCCGCTCTCGGACGCTTTGATCAACTTGTAGAGGATCCGATTCTGGGGAAGGCTGGCTTCGACATGATCCACACCCAAGCCGGTAATCACCATATCGCTCGACTCGTCCATGATGGCCAGATTCTTGTTTTTCAGGTACCAGAGCGTAAACAGAAGGTGCTCTCGCGGTGAAATCATCATGGTTTCCAGCTCAAGGACGGAAAGGCCGGGCCGGTCGGGGTTGCTGCGGCGGCGATTGTAAAGAAGACACAACACGCCCATCCGGCGGTTCGCTTCGCCATCGATCCCCAGTTCAAACTCCTTCATGCCAAACACGCCTAACGGCTGAAGGCGTTTTGCATGATACTCGGCGTCATAGTCTAGTCTTGCAGTCGCATCGGACAGAGTCCGGTATGCCTTGTTGAGCAACATGAACCTGTCGATGTCACCAGTCTGAGGGTTATCCGGATGGTAGCGCGATGCCAACATCCGGAAGACTCTCTGGATCGTGCTCATCTCCGCGTTGGGGCTGATCTGCATCAGTTCGTAGAAATCGACGAAGGAGTCGTCAGGCATGCGGTCGGTTCTTCTCTTCTGGCACGGAGCCACTTATCTGGCGCGCGGTGTCGCCTCAGGGGGGTGTCTGGTGCTGCTGCCGCCACCAGCGATCTCGCGATGGCGGCATGGACGGCAACCACTCCTCAACAGCCCGCCGGCTTCATCGGAAGTCTCTTATCTTGCGATTCCGTCTGCGCATCAAATACATGATCAACAGGATGATTCCGCCGGCGAAACTCACACCTGCAATTATCTCATCAGACATGTTATAACCTCCAGGTTTGCAATCACAGTAATCCCTACTTCTCTCCCCGCAGCATGGGAAGGAGATCTTTGGCAATTGTTAGAAATGCGGGGCCTCCGGCGATGACCATGATTGCAGGAAGAATAAAGAAGAATACGATCACGGTAAGCTTCACACCGAGCTTGTTCGCTGCCTCTTCGATGAGTTGCCGGCGACGTATTCTCATGAACTCCGCGTGAGCGCGCAGTGAGTCCGCGATACTTGTTCCAAACCGATCGGTTTGAATCATGATTGCCACAAACTTCCGGACTTCCGGCTCCATGGTTCTATCCGCCATGTTCCGCATCGCATCCGCCCGTTTGACACCGGTTCGCATCTCCAGTGACACAAGGGAGAGTTCGCGGCAGAGTGCGGGGTGGGTAAGGCTGAGTTCATCCGCAACTTTCTTGACAGCCTGATCGAGGCCCAGCCCGGCCTCCACGCAGACCACAAGCAGGTCCAGGGTATCCGGTAGTGCGATTCGCAGGTTCTCCTGGTGGGAGTTCATCGCAGCCTCCAGCCCAAGCCCGCAGGCCAGGAATCCGATGACACCGGCCGCCAGCCAGGACGCGTAGATGAAGATCATCCTCCAGGCCATGAAGTTGGTGAGAACCACGGCGGCAATGATGAATGTCAAAGTGACGATGATGCGAAGGGCCTGATAAACGGCGAGGGCGCTGTCAGCATAGTAGCCCGCGGCCATGAGTTGGCGGCGTGTAATGTTGGCAGTCACGGGATCGACCGGCGCCCTCTCCCCCACCCATTGAAGGATGTGAACGATCCGGGGCGAATCCTTCCCGCTGCTGGGAGTAGACAGCGTTTGTCCAGGAATCGGCTGGGCCAGTTGCGCCGCCACGGTGGCCGGGTGCGCATACTGCCGATACCCAAACCAGATGATCGAAGCCGCAATAACGAGAAAGAGTGACAACGCGATCGTTCGTGCCATAAGTCTAGACCTTGATGTCGATGACTTTGCGCATCGCCACATACCCGATTATCTGAGATACAAATGCCCAGGCCAGCATGATTTGTCCATCCGTGTCGGAGAGCAGGATCTTTAGATGATCAGGGGCTCCGGATCCGCAGTCCCATCAGTGTGATCAGCGGAATCGCGCTCAGGATGAACGCGGTAATTCTGGCATGAGCAGTCGCGGCGCGCACATGCCCTTTCAGACGGAACCGCTCTCTAACCGTGGCCGCCAGATTTGTAAGGATCTCACTCAGATTGCCGCCGGCCTCGCGCTGAAGAATGACGGCCGACACGAAAAACTTCACATCCACGAGCGGCAGGCGCTCGGTCATCCCGATCAGTGCCGACTCCAGAGGGGAGCCCAGATTATGTTCCCGGAATACGCGCCGCCACTCCTCGCGGCTGGGGAGAGGCGCTTCCGCCGCGAGCATCTCAAGACTGACGGAGAAGGCATGGCCTGCACGGATCGCGCGCGCGATGAAGTCCAGCGATTCGGCGAACTGCTCTTCGAACTCGCGCAGTCGCTTCTTCCTCTTGGCCGAGAGAATCATGAGAGGAAGCCCGCCGAGGAACAAGGCGCATGCTGCGCTGGTAAGCCAGTTCAGCACGAGGATCGGGTACTGCCAACCAAGTCCCGCACCCACCACGGCAAGCGCCAGACTTGCGGCCAGGATCGCACCACCGTTCCAATCGGTACCGGCGGCTGCAGCCCTCGCCTGCAATCGCGATATCAGCCTGTCAAGAGCGTTGGGGGAGTATCCAGAGGCGCTGCTATCCGCCTCGATAAATATCGGCGAACTGGCGGCACTGACCTGCCTGCCGGGGACCTGCAGCCGTCCGACCAGCTCGGATTTTGCAGTGAGAGCCAATAGCCCGTTGCCCACCCAGATCGCCAGGATGACGCAAGCAAGCAAAACCACGAAGATTACGGATGAATAGGGCCGGCATATACACGCTCAGTGCAATTGAACTATCGGACTGGAAGATCTCGGACGGAAACTGGAATCCCGCCGTTCTCAGCTTCTCGGTCGCATTCGGCCGGATGCCGGTCGCTCGAAAACGGCCGACAACGCGGCCATCGGAGGTCACGCCGGTTCGCTCAAACAGGAAGATGTCCTGGGAAGTGACGACGTCGCGTTCCATGCCGACGCACTCTGTGATGTGTGTGATGTGACGCGTGCCATCACTAAACCGAGAAACATGAACGAACAGGTCGATTGCGGATGATATCTGCTGCCGGATCGACTGGACGCTCATACTGGAGTTGGCCATACCCATCATGACCTCCAGGCGCGAAATGGAGTCTCTGGGGCTATTGCAGTGAATGGTGGTCAGCGAGCCGTCGTGCCCGGTGTTCATCGCCTGCATCATGTCGAGGGCTTCTTCACCTCGCACTTCACCGACGATGATGCGATCCGGCCGCATCCGTAATGCGTTAATCACCAGGTTGCGGATCCTGATTGCGCCCGCGCCCTCCAGGTTGGGAGGACGCGCCTCCATGCGCGCCACGTGAACCTGCTGAAGGTGTAGTTCAGCTGCGTCCTCAATGGTGACGATCCTCTCGTCCTCCGGGATAAACGTCGAAAGGGCGTTGAGCAAGGTCGTCTTTCCCGCACCGGTTCCGCCGGAGACAATGATATTCAGCCGCGCAGTGACGCACGCGTGGAGGACCTTCAGCATGTCTTCCGTCAGTGTGAGATTTCTCACCAGATCGTCGGCCGATAGTGGTGTCCTTCCGAATCGCCGAATTGAAAGCACCGGACCGTCCACGGCAACAGGCGGTATCACTGCATTGACCCTGGAGCCATCCGGCAGCCGGGCATCCACCATAGGAGAAGACTCATCAATCCGCCTGCCCACTCGAGAAACAATCTTCTCGATGATCCGGACGAGGTGGGCATCGTCCTTGAATTCCACGGGGGTTCTGTACAGGCGCCCCGCACGTTCCACATAGACGAGCTTCGGAGTTGTAACCAGGATGTCCGAGATGGAGTGGTCCTCCAGCAAGGGCTCAAGGGGGCCGAGCCCAAACACCTCGTCCAAGACCTCTGTGCTGACCCGGTCGCGGTCCGCCAGACTCAGGGGAGTTTCCTCTTCATCCACCAGGCGTTCGACAGCCTGCCGGATCTCCGTTCTCATCTGCTGCTCGGGAAGGGCGGAGAGCGCCTCGAGATTGACGCGATGAATCAGCTTCTTGTGGAGGGCAAACTTCAACTCCTGATAGTCAGTGGAAAAGAGCTGCCGGCTGAACAGCCGAGTCACCCAACCGGCTTCCCGGGTCGCAGGCAGATTGGTCGGTGTTCGTTCAAAGACTGCCACTTTCTTTCTCCTGTTCCACCAGGTGCTCGCTATCCAAAGAGGCTGAACCTCTTCTTCTTCTCTTCAGCACTCACGTTCGCGAGCTTTCGAACCAACCTCCGGACCGATTCCCGGATGGAGCTCTTCTCCGGAAGCAGTTCACCCGCCGAATAGGCTTCCTCCAAGGCGCGATAGTCATTTGGCACCGTGACGGAAACCTCCATTCCGATCGCGTTTTCGATCTCTTCCGTGGTCAGTTGTGAGCGGCGCGACATCCGGTTCAGCACAAGCTTGGTGTGATTCCGCCGAAAACCAATCGCCGACAATTGGCCCAGCATGATCTTGGTCATCTGAAGCGCGGGCATCTCCGGAGTGGTAATGAGGCACAACTCGTCCAACTCCTCCAAGGCGCTCATCGACCCGGCAGCGAGCCCATGGCCGAGATCGAGAGTCAGGAAGTCATACTGGCGTTTGGCGAAGTGAAGGACCTGCCTGATATCGGCCGGCTTGGGGTATTCTCGAAGAACCTCTGAGACCGGACCCGCGATTACCTCCACCCCCGAGTACCCATTGGAGACCAGCGCCCGCCAATAGCTCTCGTCCAGCCGCTGGGTATTGGTCATCGCGTCGAGTATGGAATAGCGGGACTTCGCCTGCATGAGGATTCTTATGAGGCCCGCCGCGAAATCAAAATCCCCAAGCAGCACTTGTTTCTTAGTGGTTCTAGCCAGCTCGACCGCCAGGTGACACGCCACGGTTGTCGTTCCGCAACCTCCCTTGGCGCCGAGAAATCCGAAGCTGATCGCGTTTTGTGGCGTGGACGCGCTCCGGTCCTCCCTTTTGAAGGAGAGCCTCTCCAGTGCTTCACGCAGTACGTTGGCCAGGGGGCAGTAAAGGTACTCGTTCGCTCCCGCGCGAATCGCGGTGAGGATGTCCTCAGGGGCGGCTACCTCTCGCAGGATGATCACGAATGGGTGCGAGGAAGCCGCCTTGATACCTGGGATCACCTCAGCCAGGCTGACAGCCAGGCAGGTTGGATCGAGGAGAAGCACGTCCGGCCGACTTTTCTCGATCTTCTGCAGCAGAGTCGCCGGATCGGTCAAACCGCCTTGCTCCAGCACTATGGTCACGGGAAGAGTCTGCAGTTCCCTTTGCGCTTCCTCCCATAGACGCGCTGACGAGATGGCGATCCCGACGCTCAGCGTATTCATGACACATCCTCTGCCTGAAAGCCCGGCATCCTAGCGATTCATTCCTCGAGTCGCGGATGGAGAGGTCGCGTTCTGTGAGCCGCTTCCCGCCTGCTTGTCCGACTCCCTTTCGATTCTCAATTCTTCCTTGAGTGTTTCCACCGGCAGTGCGCGTTTCTCCCCGGGCAGGGCCGAGCCGGTGACTTCCGTTCCCGGCGTTCTGGGAACCGAGGTTGCTCCGTCCTTGATGAACTTGCCCTGGAAGCTGAGTTCAGGCGCATGTTGACCATTCGGTATGGGCCTGACAATCTCAGGGGTTACCAGGATCATGAGTTCACTCTTGTTCTTGGCGGTGGACTGAGATTTGAAGAACCGCCCAAGCCAGGGGATGTCACCCAAGCCCGGCACTTTGCTGAGCAACTCCGTAGTGCGATTGTCCAGCAGCCCGGCGATGGCAAAACTCTGCCGATCCGCGAGTTCGATCTCCGTGGAGACTTTCCGGGAAGAGAGGGCTGGAATATTGAACCCCTGGTACGTCAAGCCGTTCGCGAAGTCCAGGGCGCTAACCTCTGGAGCGACCTTGAGCCGGATTGTTCCCCTGGACGTCAGATAAGGTGTAAAGTTCAGCCGCACCCCAAACTCGCGGAATTGAATCGTTATCGTGGTATAGCCCAGCCCGCCTTGCGCGACAGGGTAAGGATACTCACCCCCAGCCAGGAAGCTGGCTTCCTTGCCGTTTGAAGCCAGGACGTTGGGCTCGGCGAGCATTTCAATCATCTTCTTCGCCTCGAGCGCCTTGATCGTCGCCCCAAGATCGAGATCAGGGCGGAAGAGGAAGACGTTCAATGCGTCCGTAATCGTAAAACCGCCGCCATTCCCGAGAACACCGGTGAGACCGGGAGGCGTGTATTGCGAGGTTGTCGTGCGCCCGATCGTATTGGCCGCGCCAGTCGAGAAGAGATTGAATCCGACGTCTTTGTTGGCTGTCCTGTCGACGCTCGCGAAACGGACCTTCAGCAGGATCTGTGGTTCACTCTCGGGCACGGTGACGTTTAGAAGATTGACCAGTCTGATCTCCTTGCCTAGACCCGCGGCCATCGCGGCGGCCCGATCGGAGGCCAGAAGGCTGCTCACCGTCCCGTGAAGGTATACGGTATCGCCGTCTGTATTCACCGTCACACTCTGATCGGGTAGTTCTCTCGCTATTTCTTTTCGGAGGCGGTCAAGTCGACGGTCGGCACGGGCCGAGACGTTCACGTCGAAGAGAAGCCGATTGCCGCCCTTCTGCCACACGATCACCGTCGTCAGGCCAGGCGCCTTTCCATTCAAAACGATTTCCAGGGGAGAGATGCCTACGGCTTCCACCACCGAAGGATCCGCGACAGAAACGCGCTCGACTTCGACGGGACTGTCAATCACCAGCGCTTTTCCTACAACCACACTCAGATCACGAGGAGCTCCGGAGCCCGCCTGACCCCTAAGAAACGCCGGCAGGCAGCCGGCCAGTAGGACAATGAGCGCCAGCCTGAGCAATTCCTTGTGGTTCACGGCTTTCCCTCCTTCGCAATCTGCTCCATCTCGTACTGACCAACTTTGACGTTCTCGCGCTTGGCGCCAGAGATAATCTCCATGTTGATCGGCACCGATACTTTCTCCATCCTTGGTTTGGCAGGGGCCGGTCTCGTCATGGCAGCCCGCACCGCAGGTGGAGTGCTGACGGGCATGCCGGTCGGCCGGCCGGCGAACAGATAAGCTGTCGTGGTCCCGGGTGTCGTGACGGTTTCTTCGTCCATAGGGTTTCGCAGGACCAACTGAAGTTTGGTCTCGTTGCCCGCCAGGCTGAGTGTTTCCGCCTCTGCTGGAGTCACCAGCAGATTCACCACTTGAACGGTGACCGGCTTACCGTCAGGTTCCCGTTGGATATTCTGACCGGCTGACAAGACCTCAATATTCTGAAGCAGGGTGCGGGCCTGACTCCCGAGAGTGTCCTTCTCTTTAGTCGGCGGAGTCCCACAAGCGATGACATCGACTCGCATTCCGGGCAGAACAAATCCGGCTACTCCAACGACATCGTTGACCTTCACCGCCATCGCCCTCTTCCCGGTTGGGATCGTGACGGCCAGTCCTGCTCCGGCGCCTTTCGCCGCGAAATGGGAATTGAGCAGCAGTTCCCCGGGCTGCGTCGGAATCAGCGCACCGCGCCCAATCGCCTCTTCGGCCTTTGTGATGGCCCCGGGCGGGATCGGCCCACCCCAGGGCGCCAGGACGAAGTCCCCGTCCTTGACGAGGTAGCCAGTCGGCATTTCTCGCACGGCCACCAGCGCCTGGCTCTGACTCCTGGTGCCGGTAGCGATTCGGTTCACGATCAGTTTGTAGACGACAAGGCTTGCAGCCAACGCGATACAAATCGCAAAGACGATGACACCCAGGAATCTCTTATTCACAGCAGGTCTTCCTCCACGCTCTCAATCCTCCGGATCTCACCAGACAAGGCATCAACTCAGCTGGACAGTGCCCGTTCCTGATGAGTTTTGAAGGTGCTTCAATCCTGATGACTCGAGGGAGGGCGAACCGCATTCGACTCGCCCCACCCGAGCCCTGCCGTCATTACGCTGGGGGCAGTCCCTCGACCTTGGTGCCGATCTTGCCGTAGGTCGTATCCAGGGATGTCCCCAGAGCCTTGACCGCCGTGACCATGAACAGGCAGAGCGCCCCCGCCAACAGTGCGTATTCAATCAGGTCCTGGCCGTCTTCTTCCTTCCAGAAGTTCTTGGGCAGATTCATTGTTCTTTCCTTCCTTCAATTGAGTTCAAGTGTCCACTGAGCCGTCGCCGGCCCGGTTGTCGGTGCCCGCGGCCTTCTGACCACGGTCGTCCCCCTTGCGGGAAACTGGGTTGTGTTCGTCCGTCTGGCCGGGTCCCACCTGCTGGAAGCACAGTTGCTGAAACCGCACTGTCAGCCAGATGGTGCCCTCTATCGATGCGGATACGTGAGTCGCCTTGCCCGCACAGTGCATGGCGCGCCGCCCAAAGGTGGCATTGGGCGGCAGACTGACTTCAAGCATCACCGGATCCTGCTTCTCAATGATTTCGCCCTGGAAATCAGACAGTTTCACGTGAATTACCGCACCACGACGATCCAGCGAACTCATTTTCGCCGTGACCCCGTTTATATGTACCTTTGGAAAGCTTGCCAGACAGTTTAGATTCTGCGCCGGCGAGTACATTTTGGCGGATTTTGCTCCGGTGCCCATGATCGAGTGCCGCTGTTAAGGTAATCACCCGATCGCGATCATTCAATATTCCATTTGGATATGCTAACCAGGGTTAGTAGTGCGCCTGTAACCGTAGCCCACACAATCTAAGCCTCTTAGGCCTCTGGTACTAACTTCGGACAAGATTCTCTTGAAACCGCTTGCGAATAGGGTTAACCTCTGAGTCACTCCGTATGACACTTTGAGCCTCAGCAAAGTGATTCATATGGATGCAGGTTCATCTAAATAGATTGAACCCTATTTAGAGCGGGACTGCCCACAGGTTACTATTTCTTCATATTGCTGACATGGAGGAGAGTCCATTGTCTCGAAGTGTTGTCTTTGTCTTTACGGAACAACCCGTATTGGCTCACGGTCTGCAGAGCATCCTCAGCCCGCACCCACTCCTTGAATTCGCGGGAAGCCTGGATTGTGTCGACATCCTGCCAGACACACTCGAAAGGCTGAACCCCGATATTGTGGTCGTGGACTGGAGTCCCAACCTCTCCTGGCAACGCCTCGCCAGTCTGTGTGGCGCGTCCCTCACTCGCAAGGTCGTCCTCATGGCGCGAAACATCGCGCCAGAACTGGCTTTTCAAGCGAGAGAAGCCGGCGTGGCCGCGGTCATTGATACGCATTGCGGGCCCTCTACTCTGACCGATGCGCTGCAGAGGGTGGCTATCGGGCAGTGCGTGTTCGATTCCTCCGTGGATGAGGACCTGCGGGTCTCTCGAGCCATCCGGCTCACTCCGCGCGAAGGCCAGTTGATCACTCTGCTGTCGCAAGGCCTCAAGAACAAAGAGATCGCGACATGCCTTGGCATCTCCGAGGGGACGGTCAAGGTCTATCTCTCCAAGCTGTTTCAGAAAGTTGGAGCCAAGGATCGATTTGAACTGGCTCTCTTCGGACTGAAGAACCTGACGAGCGCCGAGGTCGGCTTTGATCAGGAGACGCCCAGAAAACCTCCGAACACGCACCCGGATGAAGGGACACGCGGGTTGCGTTCCCTGATTGTGCGGCCGGCTGCAGCCCCGGGCGCCCCCAACTATCAAGTCCATCTAGCAGGGCGCTAACATGAAGCTCCACATCCGGGTTCTGGTGGAAGGCGATCCGGAAGCGGAAGTGGACTCCCTTGCGGGCGACGCTTGTTCGGAGCGACTCGGCGAGGGACCAAGCTTTGCGATGTTGCCCTCGGCATCGCGCCTCCGGCCTGCTGCTCTGTTCGCGTCGATCGGCCTCCATGTTGCCGGAATTCTCCTCGGCCGGGAGTTCCTGCTGAGAGCGAGCCGGCCGGATGTGAATGTAGTCAGGGACCTCCTCGCGAGCTCCCGGGTTGAACGCCTGATGCTGAAGGTGGCCACCCGGGAGCCATTGCTGTTGCCGAGGATCCGAAGCCAGGCTGTGGCGGCTCGACCCGCGCGGACGAGCGGCGGAACAGGAACCAAGCCAGCAGGGGCAGTGGCGTCTCAGCCCCGCGTACCAGAGATTCCGGCTCCGGCGGCGATACTGATCCAGCCGAAGCAGCAGCCGGCTGAGCCTGCCTCCGCACAGGATCTGCGCTCCGTTGCTGTATGGAGCGGACTGACGCCAGAAAATCGGCGAGCACCCATCGTTGCAGGCTCTGTCGAGACCATCCCGGCGGCGGTTTCCGCGAAGCTGGTTACGCCGCCCGAAATGGCGATCCCTTCCCCCCCGAAGCACGAGATCGCGCTGCCACCCGTCAGGTTCGATCATCCGGGCATATCCTTGCCAGTTTCCGGTTCGGCCCCAATCGCCTCCGAGGAGAGGCCCGTGCCATCCAGCGGCGCAACCACGGGCGAAAAAGCAGCCGTCATCGCCATTGTTCCGAAACAGCCAACCCCCGACGAGCGATTCGAAATCCCAGTGGGCAATCTCTTTTCAGCCGGCAGGAACATGGAGCCGTCAAAACCGGCACCACCCCGGCAGTCTTCCGCAAACGGCACAGAGGATCCGCGGATACCGGCCAAGCCGTCTCGGGACTCGGCACAGCGCGGATTACAAGCCCACACCGGTCCGCCAAGCCAGACCAAAGAGCCGCAAACTGGAGCCGGTGGCCTGGTAGCAACGTCCTTGTCGAAGGAAGGTGCAGTGGGGGTGTCCAGGAGAGCACCAGGTTCAGTTCCATCCGACGCAGCACCCGGCGAGACCGGACCTGGCATGACGGACAGGCGCCAAACATCGCAGGACCGAACGATTCTCACCCGGGAGGGAACCATCAAGGTAAAAGGGAATCCGGACGGCACGATTACCTTGAGCTACCCTCACGACGGGCAGTTCGACATTGTCATCGTCCAATCGGATCCTCCGGAAGAGACGAGCGAGTTCTCGGGCCTCCTGTCCGGCAAGCCGGTAAGAACAGTATTCATCCAGTTGGGGGCGGCCCGGGAGTGGATTCTTGAGTATTGCCTGCCCGAGAAGAATCAAACCGGTGTGCAACAGTCCGGAATGGTCGTCAGTCTGGGTTCACCCCCGCCACTGAAGGCTCCTTACCTGCTGGAAGCTCAATTGCCTCCCAACTCTGCGTGGCGGTCAAAGACCCAGCAGGTGTTCCACGGAATCATCAGCCGCAGCGGACGGTGGGAGACATTGCGGGCAGTGACAGGCGGCGACGGGACCGCCCGTCTGGTGGAGTATCTGTCGCGCTGGACCTTCCGGCCGGCCGCTTCCGGCAACGAGCCGAAACCAGTGGAAGTGCTGTTAATCATTCCGCCCGACCCAGCGGGCTAGAGGAACGGACGGGCGGGACGGATAGGAGGCTCGGTCGGGCGTACCAAACAGACACGTCGAATGCGGATTCCCCGGTCTCATAACCAAAGCGAATCTTGATGCGGATTGAGAACAGCAATAAGATCGAAGGCCGAAACAAAGGTGCCCCATGAGTGGTTTCTACAGAAGATTGCGAAGGCCCGGACTTCGCCGCCAGGGCGTTGTCCTGCTCATGTTTGCGCTGAGTCTTGTACTGATTTTTGGCTTCATGGGACTGGCGATAGACGTTGGGCGTCTTTATCTCGCCCGCAATGAAGCGCAATCCTTCGCCGACTCAGCGGCCCTGGCCTCGGCGGTAATGCTGGACGGTTCGAGTTTCACAAAGGCCTTGAATGCCGTGCCCGGCATCTACATGACGGCCAGCACCGACAAATGGAAGACCTACCACTTCCAGACGAAACAGTTCACTGACTACACGGTGAAGTTCTCGCTTACGGGCGCCGAGGGCTCGTTCGCCGAGAGCGGAAGCGCCCCCGCGAAATCCAGATTTGTGGAAGTCACGGCGACGGCCCATGTCCCGATGTCCTTCTCCGCCATGCTGCTTGGTTCGTCGGGAGATGGAACGTCGGCCGCGCGCACACGGGCTGTGGCCGCCCAGGTTCTAAAGACCATCTGGGACGAAGGGCTGGTGCCCTTCGCGCCCTGGGCTCACTGCTCGACGGTGGCAGTGGCAGGCTTCACTCAATGCACTCCATCGGAAACCACTCCGGGCGCCTATGATGTGAATCTCACCCCAGGCAAGACCTATGCCTTCCGCTGGCGCTCAAATGCCTTCCAGCAGAGCTTCAAGGAGTTCATGTCCAAGGGTGGCAAGATCGACTACAACGGCTGGTGCGACGGCGACATGGATCCCGGCTTCTCCAATTCATTAGGGCAGTTCTACACCAGCACCAACGCCACGAAATGGGACAAGGGCCGCGGATACTGGAGCAGCGGAGAGGTGCACGGCACCAGCGACTATCGCAAGCTGCTGCAAGGATCCATGGGCAGTGCGATCGATCTGGGAACACTTCTGAGCAGCTTCGACGGCAAGGAGCCCCAGGAGGTCTCGGCGTTGTTCAAAGACCTGAACGACAAAGCCGCGTTGCCGGCTCCCGGAAATACTGTGTTTGCCCCGGTGGTCGATCCGGTGACGGGAACAATTCTGGGCTTTCGTGAGTTCATCCTGATTCCAGGCTACAAGTCCAACACGACGTGGTGCGCCCAGTATGTGGGGTCAGCAGTCTATGGCCCAGGGACGGCGAGCGTCGGCCAGGATGGGATCTATGAGATCCGATTGGTGAGGTGAATGTCATGCGAAGGAGCACGAGAAAACAGGGATCGGTGCTTATCGAACTGGCGCTCATTCTGCCGGTGGCGATCTCCCTCATTCTGGGGGCGGTCCATTTCGGCTACCTGTTCTATCTCTACAACGGACTTGAGAAGTCGGTCAGAGACGGCGCCCGGTATGCCGCCAGCCGCACTTATACGACCTATGCGGACTATTCGACCGTTGTTCAGAAGGTCGTTGTGTACGGCTCCCTAAATGGCTCAACCCCCTTGGTCACCGACCTTGCCTTACAGGACAGCAACAAGAAGAACATGGTCGTCGTGACGCCGATACCCAACGCGAGTGGGGTTCGTCCGGAACGAATCAAAGTGGAGATCACCGGATATAAATATGTAGGCATCCTCTCCGGCCTGCTCGGAGAAACGCTTCTAGTCGGAAAACCTGCCGTGGAGGTCCCCTTCATCGGACGGTACGCGCCACCTGCGTCGTAAAGGAACCCATGCACACCAAAGGAAAGGGAGAACTGCGGCGGGGCGCCGCGTTGGTGGAATTTGCTGTCTGCGCGATCCTCTTCCTGACGGTTCTTTTAGGAGCCATCGACTGGTCGTGGGTCTTCTTCCAGCACCAAACCATTCTCTGGAGGGCATCCGATGCGGCAAGGTGGGCCAGCGCGAACAAGGTCGATACCACGAAGGTGACAAATATGGTTCTTTGTGGAACTACCACTTGCACCGGGTCCTATAGCGGCTTCTTCCAGAATGCCGCCGTATCCGTGGAGCACGTCGAATCCAGCGACGTGATTGACACCATCACGACGGTCAAGAGGTACTACGCGCGGGTGACGGTGAAGAACTACAAGGTTCAGCCATTGACGCCCTTCCTGGGCTCATCCTTCACCGGCAAGCCGATCATCGTGGCCCAGCCCATGGAATGTCAGGACGAGGCCGGCGATTGCACGAAATGGAACTGATCGCGCAACCGCCTCGCTTCCATCCGGCGCCTCTTACGGTTTCTCCAGCGCCGTGCGCAGCAATGGAGCCTTCATCTGGCCCCAATCGGCGATGTCCGGCAGTTCCTCGAAGTACAGAACCCGGTACGACAGGAAGGCGTTGAGCACCTGATTGGGCTCTCGCGGCGGGCCGCCGCCAAAACACTGGATCGATCGGAGCCCACCGGGCTTCAGCGATTCCCTGGACGCGCTTCATGTAAGCCGCACTCATGCAGATTCGTGAACGCGTAGCTCATGACAATCAGGTCCCACTGCGCAACGCCCCAGGTTGTATTCGTCATGGGCGGCAGCTTCGTGTCGAGTTTGACACCGGCCTCCCTTGCCAGCGCGTTTGCCTGACGCAACGCTTCGTCGGAGATGTCGTAACCGCTCACCGTCCAACCCGCCTTGGCCAGCCAGATGGAGTTGCGCCCTTGGCCCATCGCGATGTCCAATGCCCGGCCCGGCTTCCGCGTGCCGGCGATCCGCCGCAGAAACGCGCTGGGTTCGCGCGTGAACGGTGCCGCCTTCCACGTGAAGATCCGGTTGAAGTGCAAGGTGAGTCCTTCACGCGGATGCGCGGCGAGATAATCCTGCACATCCTTCACACGAGCCTGCACGTCTCCCGTGGGCACACCAGCCGACTCGAGCTGCTTCGAATACGCGCGCAGCACGTCGGCCGGCGCTCCTGGCGTTCCCTCCTTGCTGAACCAGTCGGAAAACTCCTTCCAAGCCGTATCGCCGGAGAGGAACGCAAAGAGCAGTAGTGCGAAGATCATGGTGTTTTAGACACCACTATCCGCAATTGGTTTCCGGATCGCGCGTTAACAAGAATCACAGTGTTCGCCTCGCCTCCGCAGTTCGCAGTTTATGCAACTAGGTGCTGTTCGGATTCTATCGTGTTTCCCTATTAACCTTAGCAATAC
>JASGIE010000028.1:0-14273 GCA_049841055.1 Paludibaculum sp.
ACGACTCGGACTTCTGTGCCCAGGAAGCGAAGTTCGAATGGCCCGATGCGGCCTCGATCAGCGCCAGCATCACGCCCCGCCGCTTCTCGTAGGCAGCCAGATCGAGCGAGCAGGCCAGGCCCGGACATCCGCCCGCCAGCGCCACCCGGCGCTCCGCATCCTTCAACTGTTTCGCCTTGGCGAAGGCCTTCATCTCTTCATCCGCCACCGGGGTCAGGTAGAAGATCACGGAACGCGAACGAATGGTGGAGGGCAGGTCGTACGGATTCTCAGCTGTCACGAACAGGATCATGTGGCTGGGCGGCTCTTCCAGCGTCTTCAGCAGAGAGTCGGCGGCCTGCAGGTTGGCGCGATCCATCTGGTCGATCAGAAACACCCGCCACTTGCCTTTGAGAGGCCGCATCTGCGCGCGTTCCTTCGCCTGCCGCATCTGCTGAATCGAGATCTGGCGCAGCGGGCCGTCGGGAGGGAAGGTGAGAAAGTCGGGATGCGAGGCGAACAGCAGGGGATCGTCGGACCGCTTCTCGCTGGGCCACTTCTCGCGGTCGGCGATGATCGTGCGATTCTCTTCGCGGCTCAGGTCGTCCAGTTCGATCTTCTCCGGCTCGCCCAGCAGTTGCGCGGCAAAACGGCGCACCAGCGTGGCTTTGCCGACACCTTCCGGACCCGCCAGCAGGATCGTCTGCGGGATCCGATCGGTCTCGATCATCTTCCACAACGCACTGGCGACGATCGGATTGCCCCAGAAGTCCCTAAACATTGAGCCCTCGGAAGTCGTGGAAGATCCGCCAGACGCGCTCGGCCACGGTCTCCAGGTCGCCACGCCCATCCACCCGCACCACACGGCCCGGTTCCTCGGCCTCCAGCGCCTCATACCCGCGCAACACGCGCTCGTAAAACGCCCGGCTCTGATCGTCCATCCGGGTATCGGTCGAGTCGGTCTCCTCATTCCTCGACTTCGCGCGATTCAGGCTTGTCTCCAGGTCGACATCGATCCACAGGGTCAGGTCCGGCTGCCGCCCGCGGCACGCGATCCGGTCCAGCGAACGGATCACGTCCACGCCGAGCTCTCGGCCGTAGCCCTGGTAGGCCCATGTCGAGTCCGTCCAGCGGTCACACAGCACGATCTCGCCGCGCGCCGTTGCGGGCCGCACGATCTCATCCAGGTTCTGGGCGCGCGCGGCGAAGTAGAGCAGCATCTCGGCCGTCGAACTCAGGTGATCGTTGGCCGGATCGAGCAGGATGCGCCGGATCGCTCCCCCAATCGCTGTGCCGCCGGGTTCGGCGGTCTCGATTACGGTTTCGCCCGACGCGCGCAGTCGCTCGGCCAGCAGCCGCATCTGCGTGGTCTTGCCGCAGCCGTCCAGACCCTCAAAAGTCAGAAAGAGGCCGCGGCGGGTCGTCATAGACATAGTGCAGAACTTTCTTCAGATCTTCCCACGCCTCGCGCTTGGCTGTCTGGCCGCTGGTGGGCCTCAGGAGGTAGGAAGGATGATAGGTGGGCATCACCGGGATCTCGCGCCACATGTGCCACTTGCCGCGCAGCTTCGTGATGCCGTCCTTGGTGCCCAGCAGTGCTTTGGCGGCGGTGCCGCCCAGAGCGCAGATGGCGCGCGGTTTCATCACCATCAACTGGCGCGACAGGAACTGCCCGCAGATCTCCATCTCGTCCGGTTCCGGCGTGCGGTTCTCCGGCGGACGGCACTTCACCACATTGCAGATGTAGACGTCAGGCCTGCGGATCGCGAACCCTTCCTTGCCGGAAGTGTTATCGATCATCTGCGTCAGCAGTTGGCCGGCCCGGCCGACGAACGGCAGTCCTTGCTCGTCCTCGTCTGCGCCGGGCCCCTCCCCGACAAACACCAGCCGGGCCTGTTCGTTTCCTGACCCGAAGACGATCGTCTTCCGGGCCTTGCACAGCCGGCAGCGCTGGCAGTCACCCATATCCTCTCGAATCCTGGAGAGAGAGTCATTATCTGGAGATACCGGGAAATCGGAGGGAAACAGCTTAGAGGGCTCGGTGCGTCTACTCATGTCGATCTGCGGGGCGAGGGGCTGATAGATCGTGGGTTCTACGCGCGGCGGGGCGGTCTGCGCAGGCCGCTGAACCGGTGGAACGGGCGGTGGCGCGGGACGAACTGGTGACGGAACCGGTTCCGCCTGCTGGGGCTCCGCGGCCGTTGCAGCCAGTCGCGGCTCCACGAACACACTCTTCACTCCCAGGTCGCGGTAGAACTCCAGATAGTGCTTGAGCAGGTCGCGGTCCATCATCCGTCCCGTTGCCGTCCCTACTGCCGGTTGTGAAGCGCCAGGCGCAGTTTCAGCACCTGGTCGAGGATCTGGTCGGCCAGCGCCCGCTTCGTGGCGCGAGGCAGCGGCTGAATCTCGCCCGTGCTCAGAACCAGCACGATTTCATTCTGGTCGCTTTCGAAGCCGACACCATCGGCCGAGACATTGTTGGCCACCACCATGTCGCAGTTCTTGGTCTGCATCTTGCGGCGCGCTTCGGCCACCAGGTTTTCCGTCTCGGCGGCGAATCCGATCAGAAGCCGGTCCTGTTTGCGGCGCCCGACCTCGGCCAGGATGTCCAGCGTCGGGTCGAGCTCCAGGGACAACCGCATGGCGCTCTTCTTCACCTTCTGCGTCGGGACATTCGCCACGTGATAATCCGCCACCGCGGCCGACTTGATCACGATGCTGCTGGCTTCCAGATTCCGCATCACCGCATCGTACATCTCCTGCGCGGTCTGCACCGGGACCATCTCGACGCCTTCCGGCGCGGGCAGGTTCACCGGACCGCTCACCAGCACGACCTTGGCGCCGCGCAGCGCGGCGGCTTGCGCCAAGGCATAGCCCATCTTGCCTGAAGAGCGATTGGAGATGAAACGGACAGGGTCCAGCGGTTCTCTCGTCGGACCGGCCGTGAGCAGCACCGTTTCGCCATCGAGATCGTGACGTTGGGTCAGTGCGCGCAGAACGCGGTCGGCGATGCGCTGCGGATCCGGCAGCCGGCCAGGTCCGGTCGTGCCGCAGGCCAGCAGCCCTTCGTCGGGATCGAGGATTACATGCCCGCGCGCCTTCAGCGTCTCCAGGTTGGCCTGGGTGGCCGGATGCTGCCACATGGCCGTATTCATGGCCGGCGCCAGCACGACAGGTCCTTCAAACGCCAGGTAGAGTGTCGTCAGGAAATCGTTTGCCAGGCCGTGCGCGAAGCGAGCGAGCAGATCGGCCGTGGCCGGCGCGACCACCAGGATCTGATGCTCCTGCGCCACCCGGATGTGTTCCACGCTGGATGCCAGAACATCGTCGGCGGATCCGCTGCCGAACATATCCGTGATGACTTTGTGCCCGGTCAGGGCGGCGAAGGTGAGCGGACGGATGAATTCCTGGGCGGCTTCCGTCATCACCGTGGTGACCCTGAAGTCGCGTTCCATCAGGGCGCGGGCTAGTTCGGCGGCTTTGTAAGCCGCAATTCCGCCGCCCACGCCCAAAATCGCAGAATAGGACGCCATGTCGGCCCGCGTTTATGCTTCGGGTTCGCCGTCCGGATTGGGGGTCTGCAGCGCGGCGTCGTAGTAGCTCACCAGACCGCGGCGCACTTCTTCCATGGCGGCGATCGTGGGCTTCTTCGACGTGCTGGGCAGGAACGAGCGGGCGCCGCCCTGCAACTGCCGGGCGCGCTTGGCCGCCACAATGATAAACCGGTAGGCGCTTCCTTCCGGATCGTCCGGAATTGCGTGGATCGGAGTGCGGTTGACTCTATCGGCCATAATCTTGCGACCTCTTATTCTTTCTCAAACGTCGCCAGAATCTGCTCCACCCGCGACTGCATGCCTGCATTCCTGCGCTGGACGCGGGCCGTTGTCACGATGCAACAAAGCAGATTCGATGCGACTTCCACATCATCGTTGACCAGCACGTAGTCATACTGGCCGAAATCCCGAATCTCCCGGGCCGCTTCAGACACCCGTTTCCGGATGACCTCTTCCGACACATCCCCCCTGGCTCGGAGCCGCTTTTCCAGTTCCTCGCGGGAGGGGGCCAGAATGAAGACACTGATCGCTTCCGGGATCTTCTCCCTCAATTGTCGCGCACCCTTTACGTCGATGTCGAGGACTACGTCCTTGCCCTCATGCCGCCCCTGGTCGACGTAGCAGCGGTGCGTGCCGTAGAAATCGTCGAACACGGGTGCCCATTCGATGAACTCGCCGCGCCCGATCATCGCCTGGAAGTCCTCGCGGCTCACGAAGTTATACTCGCGTCCGTGTTCTTCCTGGCCGCGCGGCGCGCGCGTCGTGTAGGACACCGAAAAGATCAGGTTGCGGTCGCGCTCCAGGAGGTTCCTCACCAGCGTGGATTTACCCGAGCCGGAGGGCGCGGAGATGATGATGACTTGACTCATTCCAGATTCAGCACCTGTTCGCGGATGCGCTCGATATTCGCCTTTGCTTCCAGCCCCAGTGCCGTAATCTTGAGCCCCAGTTCGCCCACGCCGGAGGTCTTCGAGAGAATCGTGTTGGTCTCCCGGTTCATCTCCTGCATCAGAAAATCCAGCTTCTTGCCCAGTTCGCCGCCCTTGTCCAGCAGGACGTCCAGTTCCCGCGAATGAACCTGCAGGCGGCCCAGCTCTTCCGTGATGTCGCTACGGTCGGCCAGCACGGCGGCCTCCTGGGCCAACCGTTGCGGATCCATCGCCACACCCTTCAGCAACTCCGCCAGCCGCTCCTCGAGCCGCGCCCGGAAATGCTCCACGGCCGGTGCGCGCAGCTTTTCGATCTCCACCGCGTCGCGCCGGATGTCGGCGTTGTGGCTCTTCAGCAGTTGCCGGATCTCGGCGCCTTCCCGCTCACGGAAACCGTTCAGCGCGGTGAGCGATTCCTCCAGAGCCGAGGTGACGAGTTGCTCCAGTTCGGCCGGCGCGTCTTCCTCACCAGTGGGCTGGGTCAACATGCCGGGAATCCGCAGAGCCTTGTGCACATCCGGCTGCGCCACCAGATGGTACTCGGCTTCGGCTTCCTTCAGCGCCGTCAGGTACGCCTCGAACAGCGGCCGGTTCAGCGCCGCCGCCGCGGTGGCGTGCGCGGGCTGAAAGCTGATGCGGACATCCACATGCCCGCGCGAGACATACTTCTTCACCACGCCCCGCAGCAGCGGTTCAAACTGTTCCAGTTCGCCCGGAATGTGCGTGTGCAGGTCGAGCGCGCGGTGGTTCACGCTCTTCACCGTGGAGGTGATCTCGCCCAGTTCGTTCGTCTTGCGGACTCGCGCGAAGCCCGTCATACTCCGGAGACTCATATCTCAGTGCTCCAAATCAACATACTGTAACTCGTGCAGGCGCTGGTAGATGCCGCCCTGCCCGATGAGTTCGTCGTGCGTGCCGATCTCGCTGATGGCGCCGCAGTCCATGACGACAATGCGGTTCGCCCGGCGGATGGTCGACAGCCGGTGTGCGATTACAATCACGGTCCGGTTCCGCATCAGGTTCCCCAGCGCATGCTGCACCAGCACTTCGCTTTCCGTATCGAGCTGCGAGGTGGCCTCATCGAGAATCAGGATCGGCGCGTTCTTCAGCAACGCGCGGGCGATGGAGAGCCGCTGGCGCTGGCCTCCGCTGAGATTCGCGCCCCGCTCGCCCACCAGCGTGTCGTAACCCTGCGGCAACGCTTCGATAAAATCGGCCGCCATGGCGTTCTGGGCCGCGTCCCGGATCTCGTCCAGCGTCGCGTCCGGCCGCCCGTAGCGGATATTGGCCGCGACGGTGTCGTTGAACAGAAACGTGTCCTGGCTCACCACGGAGATGCGCCGCCGCAGGCTGTGCAGCCGGACGTCGCGGATGTCGCGGCCGTCGATGCGGATGGCTCCGTTCTCCACGTCGTAGAAACGCGGGAGCAGCCCGGCGATCGTCGACTTACCCGCGCCGCTGGGACCCACCAGCGCCACCACCTCGCCGCGCCGCACCTCCAGATCCAACTCCCGGATGGCGAAGCCGTTCGGTGTGTTCGGGTAGCGGAAGCTGACGTTCTCAAACCGGATCGACTCGCGGAATTCAGGCAGCTCCGGCGCGGCCGGTTTCTCGATAATCTGTTGCGGCCGGTCGATGTACTCGAAAACTCGCTGGCTGGCGCCTTCCGCCTGCTGGAAGATGTTGTGGATGCCGGTGAGGCGCTTCACGGGCTCATAGAGCAGCAGCAGCGCCACCACGAAGCTCATGAAGTCGCCGCTGGTCATGTGATTGGCTTTGATTTGCGTCCGCGCGTAGGTGAGCAGACCCACGATGGTCGCCGCCCCGAAGAACTCAATGATGGGCGAGGGCAGGGCCTGGAACGAGATGTAGCGCAGGGACGAGCGTTTGAACTTCTGCGCCGCCTGCCGGAACCGGTTGCTTTCGATCTTCTCGGCCGTGAAGCTCTTCACCACCGCGTGGCCGCTGAAGGCCTCCTGCAGGATCTCGCTCATCTCGGCCGCATGGTCCTGTGCGCTGCGTGTCGACCGCCGGATCCGCTTGCCCAGCCGCGCCGTAGGCAGCAGCACGAACGGCAGCACCGTGGTCGAAACCAGCGCCAGCACCCAGTCGCTCTGGAACAGCACGTAGATCATGCCCATCGCGGCGAAGACCTGCCTCAGCCAGTCGGCGAGCATCTGCGAGACGGCGAGTTGGATCTTCTCGATATCGTTCATCAGCGACGACATCAGCCGCCCGGTCGAGTGGCTGCCGAAGAACACATGCTCCTCGCCCACCACTTTGTCGAAAGCCTGTTGTCGCAGGTCCGTCACCGCTGAAAGTCCGGAGTAACTCACCAGATAATTGCCGAAATAGTCTGCAATGCCCTTCAGCAGGAACACGCAGAGAATGGCGACCGCCACCAGGGTCCAGACGTTGTGGATCGGGAACGGAATGAGCTGATCGAGATAGAGGTGAATGCCGGTCCACGCGGGGATCGGCAGCGCCACGCGGGTGTCAACTGTGTCCGGCTGCAGCACCCGGTCGAAGATCGGCTTTAAAAGGATGGGCAGCATCGTTCGACCGACGCCGGAAATCACCATCAGGACCACCGCGAGCAGCAGCGCCGGCGTGTAGCGCCGCGCGTAACCCAGCAACCGCAGGAGTTCCTTCACTGCGTCACCCCCCGCAGCCGCTCCACCGCGGCAATCGCCTGTTCCACCGGCACGGCCTCCAGTCCCAGTGGACTCGCCAGCACCTGGCTGCGCGTCTTCCAGGGCGCCCAGATGATGGGATCGGAAGTTCCGTAAAGCACCACCACGGGCACTCCGAAGGCCGCCGCCATGTGCGCCGGGCCGCTGTCGTTGCCCACGAACAGCTCAGCGCCCGAGATCAGCGACTTCACCGCCTCCAGCGGAGCTCCTTCCAGCCGTTCGAATTCCTGGAACACGGAGAGATCGTCGCCGGGGCCGCCGATCACCACGGGCGGCAGTCCGGATTCGCGCAGGTGCCGCGCGACTTCCAGGAACCGGCCCGACGGCCAGGTCTTTCCGGAAGCGGAGGCCATGGGATGCAGAACGGCATAGGGCGGGCGTTTTGCCGAGGGCGCGCAGAAAAGACGGGCACGGGGAATGTCGGTCATGGGCACTCCTAGATAGAACACGGCCGACGCCAGATGCTCCGCGGTGTGCACCGTTCTTTCTTCGCCCAGGATCTGCTGAGCCCGTGGAATGTGAATGTTATAAACCCACTGCTGCCGGAAATGACCGAACCCGGCGCGATGCCCCGCCAGGGAGAGCCCGGTCAAAGCAGCGCTGCGCGACCCCCCATGATAGTTCAACGCCAAAGCAGGGCGGAATCCAAGCACGGCTCGTTTCGAGGGCGGCAGGATGGCAGAGACATCACGATTGCCCGCGAACAACTGACTGAAGCGGTCTTCCACCACTACCCCTATCTCGAGATCGGGCCTATGCTGCTTCAGCAGGAACAGGGCAGGGGTCGTCAGAACACAGTCGCCCAGCGATCTCAATCGCACAATCAGGACCCGTGCGCCGGGGGGCAACTGCTCGACGACGGTGGCCATGGCGGCGCCGCTTGAGGGCGTTACTCCTCAACCCGGGCTTCGTCCACCAGCATCACTGGGATGTCGTCGCGGATCGGGTAAACCCGATGGCACGCCGGGCATTTCAGACCGCTTTTGTCCTCGGTGAGGGCCACGGATTCCTTGCAGACCGGGCACACCAGAATCTCCAACAGTTCTTGACTGACAGCCATGGGATTTCAATCAATTGTAGCAATCCGCACCGCCGGAGGATATGCGGAAAATTGACTCGCCCCGGGCGGTTTCAGTCAGGGATGAGCCTCGCAGCGAGCCTTTAAGGCCTCGTTCATGGCACGGAAGCCGATCTCCGTCCGGTCCAGCATCCCGGCGAACATCGGTCCCACCAGCAGGCCGTAGAAGTGTTCTGATTGCTTCAGCTTAGTGCGTCCATCGCCAGTCGGTTCCAGGACGAAGCGGTGGTCGCCCGTAAAGAGTCCGGGCACCGCTACTCCACCCCGCCAGGCCAGTTCCCGGTTGGGGGTAATGGTGATGATGCGGGCCACGAAATCCATCTCGCTGTCGCCCGGCGGACGCACCGTCACATGGAGCTTTTCATCCTCCGCCAATATGCCAGAAAGAGTGAGGATAAACGGATTCCACATGGCATAGTTGCCGGTGTCAGTCAGAATGCGCCAGACCGACTCCGGCGGCGCGGCAATCGTGATTTCGGTTTGAATCAACCGGTCCTGCTGCGTGATGCTGAGGCCAAGCCAGGCCAGGAACACAAGCAGGCAGAACACCAGGACAAAGAGTGGGAAACCGCGAGGCATGGGCGTGTCCTCCGATTATAGTTGCGCGGAATGTCCTGATGGATCCGGGCCTTATACTGAAGGCATGCCGAAGTGGACTTGCGTCCCCCTGGGAACCCGGCTGGTGCTGTTTGTCGAAGCCGAGGGTGAAGTGCTGCGCCGGGCATGGTTTGCCAAGCGCGAGGACGAGACGCCTCCGGGCTGGCAGGCCGCGGATCGCGACGACACCCTGCCCGTCCTGGTCGAGGCCCGGCGGCAGTTGCGCGAATACGTTGCCGGCCGGTTGCGTCACTTTACCGTACCTTTCCGGCTGGATGGCACCGACTTCCAGCGCCAGGTTCTGGCAGCAGTTGACCGAGATCCCGTGCGGCGAGGTCCGCAGCTACGCCAGCGTCGCCCAGGCCATCGGACGGCCCAATGCCGTGCGCGCCGTCGGGGCGGCCAACGGCAGCAATCCTTTGCCGGTCTTCGTACCATGTCACCGGGTGATCGGCAGCAACGGGTCCCTCACCGGATTCTCGGCGGGACTGGAAGTGAAGCGAGCCTTGCTGGCGCTGGAAGGCGCTCCGGTCCAGCAGGGATTGCCACTCGGCGAAGAGTAACCGCCTAGGCCGGCGGGGGCAGGACGCCTGTGATCAAGTCCAGGAAATTGGCTTCGTCCGTCAAATTCAGGGTCATCTTCACCGCCACCACTTTGCACGCCCGGGCTAGTTCCGGGTCGATATTGAGCAGATCCTTCTCCGTGGTCAGCAGGATCTGCGACCGCATGGCGAGGGGCTGCAGGTCCTTTTCGGAGTAGTGGTGATGATCCGGAAAAATTCTGAAGAATGAAATACTTAGATCAGATTTCTGAAGAGTTTGCTTGAAGCTCTCCGGCTGCCCCAGACCGCAAAACGCGCCCACCGTCGTACCCGGGGGAATTGCCGGAACTTCCGCCTGGGCGCGCGCCAGGAAGATCGGAACCTGGGAGTTGTTCCGGCGGATCTCTTCGATCAGACCTTGGTAGGTCCGATTGGGTTCGGTCCGCGTAATCACCACCGCCTGGGCGCGCGCCAGGGCGGAGAACGGCTCTCGCAGGGTGCCCCGCGGCGGCAGGCCGTTGCGATAGGGATCGATTGCATCAATGAGTACGATGTCCAGATTGCGCCGCATGCGCCAGTGCTGGAAGCCGTCATCCAGGACAATCACATCGAAGTTGTACAGTCTGGATAGAGCCCAGCGGGCCGCCTGCCGGTCGGCCCCGATTCCGAGCGCGGCATGACCGGCCCGGAGGATTAGTTGGGCCTCTTCCCCGGTCTGTTCGACCGGAGCTTCCTGGCCTGGCAGCAGCAGGGAAATGGGTTCGTTCGATTCCCTTTTGTATCCACGGGTGAGTACCGCCGGGCGGTGACCAAGCTCCACCAGGCGTTCGCAAAGCCATAGAACAAATGGTGTTTTGCCGGTCCCGCCCATGGCCAGGTTGCCCACGCTGAGGACAGGCTGGGGCGGCAGGTCCAGCCGCAGGTTCTTGAGGCTGCGATCGACTGCGACTCCGGCTCGCCACAGCCAACTCAGCGGGTTGAGGCCCGCCGGCCGGACCAGGGCGGATTCGTACGCACGGACCACGGCCTGGACCGCGCGCCCGGTGGCTCCGCGGCGTTCGTCGGAGAGCCTCCGGCCGATCTCGCCGATGGAGCGGTCGTAGAGCAGACGGCCGACCGCCGGAGCCAGATCCGCCGGATCCTTGACGGTCACCACCGCTCCAGCCGCCCGGAAATCGGCGGCGATTTCGGCGAAGTTCTCCATGTGCGGACCGGTGACCACCGGCACGCCGAACGCGGCAGGCTCCAGGATGTTGTGACCGCCTCGGTGGGGGAAGGTGCCGCCCATAAAGACCACATCGGCGACCCGGAACAGCCCGCTCAACTCGCCGATCGTATCGACCAGCAGAACCGGTGCGGATTCCTCGTTCAGTTTGGAGCGCCGCTGGAAGGGAATGCCCCGGGCGGTGAGCTTCGCGGCGGCTTCCTCAAAGCGCTCCGGGCGCCTGGGAACCAGGATCAGCAGCAGTCGGGGAAAGCGCTCGCGGAGCGCTTCGAATGTATCCAGGACGATGTCGTCCTCGTCCGGATCGCCGGGTTCCGCCGGCGGCATGGTGGACGCGGCGATCCAGATCCGTTCGGGTTCGTTTCGTTTCAGCCAGTCGTGGACGGCGGGGGCAATAGAGGTCGCCTCCGGGTCAAAGTCATACTTGAGATTTCCAGAGGCAATTGCATGAGGAGCACCGAGTTGCTCATAGCGTGCTTTGGCAATTGCGTCCTGTGCAAGGATTTCGTCTGGCCAGCCCAGAGCGGCTCGGAAGAACCACCGGAAGCGCAGATACTTGGGCAACGCCTTGTCCGAAATGCGCCCGTTGACGACCAGCAGGTGCGCCCCTGTCCGGCAGGTATCCCGATAGAGATTGGGCCAGATCTCGGTTTCCATGACAATGACCACGGACGGTTTCAGCGCGCGCAGCACTCGGCGGACGGCGAAGCGGTAGTCGATGGGGGCGTAGAAGACTCCATCGGCCAGGCCCGCGAGTTTCTGCTCGGCCATGGCGCGTCCGGCCAAGGTGGTGCAGGAGACGTAGATTGGGGCGTGAGGGAGTTCCTGCCTGAGGCGCTGGAGCAGACCCACGGCGGTGATCGCCTCTCCGACGGAAACGGCGTGCAACCAGATGGCTCCGGGCACCGTCCGGTGCAGGGAGTCCGGCAGGAAGCCGAAGCGCTCCATCACTTTGTTCGAATATGCAGCGTTCCGGCGGATGCGCAGCGCGAGATACAGTAGGAGAAATGGAAAGGCGAGGGCCTGTAGGGTCCAGTAGAGGAGATAAATGAGTTTGGCCCGCAAACCCCTGATTTTAGCCCTTTGTGGCGTCACCGCGGCGGCTTTCTTGCTGGCACAGATACTTTCAAACATGGTCCGGCTTCGTCCTACCCGTCTGTGCAAACCATCGGGAAGCTGAAAATCGCCGCTGTGCGCTATGAGAGCGACACGGATACCAAGCAGGCGTTCGGCAAAGTGAACCCGAACGAATACGGGGTTCTGCCCGTGCTGCTGATTTTTGAAAACACTGGTGAGCAGACGCTGCTGCTCGACCGCATGAAGGTGGCCTACCAGTACCCCGGCAATGAAGTGCTGCCGATGGCTGCCGCGGACCTGCCCTATTTGATGGGCGTCAAGCGGCCCGGCACCGGCCCCAAGTATCCCATGCCCATTCCGCTGCCCAAGAAGAAGAATCCATTGTCGGCGGTGGAATTGCAAACGCGGGCGTTCGGAGCGAAATCGTTGATCAAGAACGATAGCGCGTCCGGGTTCTTCTACTTCGAAACGCGCTATCGCAAAAGTGCGGTCATCTACATCACCGGCATCCGGGAGGCGATCACCAACAAAGAGGTGTTCTTCGCCGAAGTGCCGCTGGACGAGCCGACGCCGGAATAGAACTACTTCTTGGCGGGGGTCGTCGCGGCCGGCGCCTTGGTGGCGGGGGCCTTCGTCGCCGGAGCCTTCGTGGCCGGTGTTCCCGTGGCGGGCGCCTTGGTGGCCGGGGCCTTGGTCGCGGGTTTGGCGGCAGGCGCGGCCGGGGCGAGCATCACGCCGCCGGGCGGCACGGGGCCAACACGTTCAAACGTGACCTTCGCGATCACGACCGGCGTCGCGGGCTTGTCGCCCATCTTCGGAACGCGCGTCACTCTCGTGACCACATCCTGACCTTCTACAACCTGGCCGAAGATGGTGTGCTTGCCATTCAGGTGCGGCGTGGGCCCGTCGGTGATGAAGAACTGGCAGGAACCCGTTCCGAGACCCGCGTTGGCCATGGCCAGCCGCCCGGGGATATCGAACTTCAGGGTCGGATGGAACTCATCCTTGATGACATCGGTCTCGCCCATACCGGTACCCGTGGGGTCGCCGCCCTGGATCATGAAGCCGGCAATGACGCGGTGGAAGGTCAGGCCGTTGTAGAGGGGCCGGCGGACGCGGGCTCCGGTTTTTCGGGTCAGTCCAGAGCTTGCGGCCCAGGGCCAGATCCACGAAATTCTTTACGGTGACGGGCGATTCGGTCTCGTACATCTTCAGGACGACGGTGCCGAAGGGCTGTCCGCCCTGCGTGATCTGGATGGTGGTGTAGAGGCCATTTTCCCGTGCGGGCTTAGGAGCGGCGGGAGCTGCGGCGGTCGGGGCCGGAGTCTGGGCGGCAAGCGCGCCAGCCAGGGCCAGGGTCGAAAAAAGGGCTGAGAACATCCTCATATTCCCATCCTACCAACGCGGTGCAAGGAGAATCGGCTCTTTGGATGGCGTTTCCCAGTATTCACGGCCGTGTCACGCCGGATTCAAACACAAAGGCTAGCGTGTCGGGGTAGATGCAGCCGACACCCGTTTTTCAAAGCGCCCTGCGGCGGTTCGCTCCAGAACCGGTAGCCGGCGCGCTGGGCAAGATTCTGCGGATTGAACGCCTGGAGGAGGTCGTTCGTGATGCGCGCGCGCGGCGGAACGCCGGAACCTTTCCGGAGGAGGTGCTGCGCGCGCTGGGTGTGACGATCCGGGTACAGCCCGTGGATCTGGCGCGAATTCCCGCCACCGGTCCGCTGGTGGTGGTAGCGAATCATCCGTATGGACTGATTGAGGGTGCGGTGCTGCAGGCGATGCTGGCCCGGGTGAGGCCCGACGCGCGGCTGCTGGCCAATTCCTTGCTGGGCATGGTGCCGGAGCTGCGGGAGAGTCTCATTCTTGTGGATCCGTTCGGAGGTGCGGCGCGGGAGAATGCCCGGGGGATGCGCGAGGCGCGGCAATGGCTGCGCGGAGGAGGCGCGCTGATCGTGTTTCCCGCCGGGGAGGTTTCGCATGCGGGTTGGGGGCAGAAAGAGATCGTGGACCCGCCTTGGAACGAAGGCGCGGCGCGGCTGGCCCGGCAGTGCGGGGCGCCGGTGGTGCCGGTGTACTTTTCGGGTAGCAATAGTGCCCTGTTCCAGCTCGCGGGGCTGGTGCATCCGAGGCTGCGCACGGCTCTGCTGCCGCACGAGCTGCTGAATAAGCGCGACCGCGAGATCGAGGCGCGCGTCGGCCATGCCGTGAACAGCGAAGAGCACTCCACCGCCGAACTGCGGCGGCGGACTTACTGGCTGTCGGAACGCAAACCCGGCAGACCGAAGGCCGTGCGGCGCCTTCAGCCGCTGGGTGCGGCTGTGCCCGCCGAGTGGATGGAGCGGGAGCTGCACGCCCTGCCGGCGGAACGCCTGCTGGCGAGCTCCGGGCCGCTGCGGGTCTGATCGCGTACAGGCCGAGCGAGGCTCCGATGACCCTGCGGGAAGTGGGGCGGTTGCGCGAGGCGAGCTTCCGGGCGGCCGGCGAAGGAACAGGACGCCCGTATGATCTGGATCGCTTTGATTCCTGGAGGTGCTGTTCGTATTTTATCGTGTTTCCCTATTAACCTTAGCAATACGAACCAACCAAGTACACGCAG
>JASGIE010000029.1:0-32635 GCA_049841055.1 Paludibaculum sp.
TCCTTGTGATATACCTGATGAACCTAGGACTACGGACATGAATGATCTTGCCGATGTTGATTATGAAAAGTTCTGGCGCCGGCTTCAGCAGGTTGGGCTGAATGCTTACGAGGCGCGTTCCTACGTAGTACTCGTGGGGCATCCACGCTTCAAAGCGCTGGAACTCGCCGCGCGCGCGCGCGTACCTAGACAGAAGATTTACGAGGTGCTCGACAGCCTGGTGGAAAAAGGCTTCGCGCAAGTGGTCCAGGAGACGAGCTCTTCTCTCGCCGTCGAACCCGGTCTGGCTATCCCGGCCTATCTGGAACGGCAGAAAGAATCCCTCGAACAGCAACTGGACGACAGAGGCGCCATGGCAACACCCCTGGCCACGGACCTCAGAACCGCTATGCCGAAGGGCAGGGCGGCCGCGGGGACTCTCGACGATCTGCGTATCGTGAACGACCCGTCGCAGATCGCCGTCCACTACCGCTCCATGCTCTCCAGCGCGGACGGAGTTCATCCAGTTCTCCCGGCCTCCTTACGCCGTCGACCCCCTGGACGAACAACTGGTGAAACAGGCTGCCGCCCGGGGTGTGCGCAGCCGGATCCTGGTGGAGTCCGGAGCGCTCGACGACGAGCACCGCGGCCGCCTGCAGGACTACAAGTCCGTCGGCGTCGAAGTCCGCGATGTTCTCCCCTGCCGCTCAAACTGGCTTTGTTTGACTCTGGACAGGGGTTGGTGGCACTGCTCGACCCGGTCATCACCCGCCCGTCCTGGACGGCCGTCGTCTTTGATCACGCGGGTCTGGCCGAGGCGATGGCGGGTTTGTTTGAAGAGCGCTGGCGCCGCGCCATCACTCACTAAGGCATCGGAGCCGTGGTCGCCCCCGGACAGGAATCTACCTATCCACCTGTCTCCAGGCGATCACGGTTCCCGGCACTCCATTCCTGACCCATGCCTGACTCGCCTTCGCCCGCGGGTCGGCCTCCTGCTGCGACCGTACTTCCCTGATCGCATAGATCCGCCGGCCCTGGCTCTCGAAGTAGGTGCGCATCAGGATTTCGCCCAGCAGGCCGGTGAACATCACCAGGCCGACCAGCAGCAGCAACCCGCCGGTGAACAGCAGCGGTCCGTGCTGCATGATGATCTCGTGGCCGAGTAGTTTCTTCTACCAGCAGGAAGAAGAGGATCCCGCTGTGATTGTCCCGCTGGCCAGGCCCATCCGGCCGAAAAGTGCATCGGCCGCGTGAAGTACTTGAGCAGAAAGCGGATCGTGATGATGTCGAACATCACGTTGAAGGTCCGCCCGATGCCGTAGTGGGAGGCTCCGCCCGTCCGCGGCGGATTCTGGATGGGCACCTCGGCGATGCGCGCCCCGTAGACGCTGGCCAGCGCCGGAATGAATCGGTGCAGCTCGCCGTACAGGTTCACATCTTTGATGACCTCGGCCTTGTAGGCTTTGTAGGTCGTGCCGAAGTCGTGCAGTTTCACCCCGCTGACCTTGGACATCAGCCAGTTGGCGATGCGCGACGGGATCTTCCGCATCACCAGGTTGTCGTTGCGCTGCTTCCGCCAGCCGCTGGCGATGTCATAGCCTTCATCGATCTTGGCCAGCAGCGCCGGCATGTCCGCCGGGTCGTGCTGGAGATCGCCGTCCATCGAAATGATGACCGACCTGGTGACCTTGTCGAAGCCGGCGGAAAGCGCCGCCGTCTGACCGAAATTCCTGCGCAGCCGGATCACTTTCAACCGCGAATCGGTCTCCACCAGATTCGCCAGCAGGTCGAAACTGCGGTCGCTTGACGTGTTGTCCACAAAGATCAGTTCGTACGGCCGGTTGATGACTTCCATCACCGACGTGAGCCCATCGTAGAGCCGCAGGATCGCAGGCTCTTCATTGTGAATCGGGATGACGATCGAAAGCATGGGGCTGCTCTCAGGATATCAACAGGCTTCGAAGCTGGTCGAGCGATTCTTCCAGCCGCGGTTTTACGAAGGAAAGGTCGTAATCCGTGCTCCACGAGGTGGCCCGCAGCGCCAGTTGAGCGGTTCCCTCCCAATGGAACGCCTTGCATTCCAACACCCCGCCGGCCGGATCCCAGCGGTAGCAGACGCCCGGTGTCCGTCAGGATCTCGCGCGGCCGCTCACTGACGCTGAGCCAGCGCTTCAATTCCCGCGGATCCTGGTAAAACGGCAGGACTTTCACGAAGGGACCTGGTACTCGCGGTGCACCAGCAGGGTTGCTTCGCCTGCTCGAAGTAGTTCTCCGCATAGTGCCGCATGATCGCCATCGACATCAGCCAGCCCGACCGCACATCCGCCAGTGCTCCGGCGGCGGCGCATGCTCGGCATATGGCCACTTCTGCTTGACCGTCACCCGGCTGGCGTGGCCTGCCGGTTCTATCTGATACTCCACCGTCGTGCCCTGGGATTCAGCGTCATGCACCCCCCTGGCATCAGTTCGATGATGCGGCTGTGCGCCTGGACGTCGAACTCGCTGAACTTCCAGAAGTAGTCTCCGCCCAGCCGGATGTTGCCCCAGGCGTGGTCGCAAAACCACTGTTGTAGAAGCTGCGGATCTGCCCATGCCCGCCACAGTCTCTGGCCGGACATGAACTACACGGACGCGTTCACAACATTGGAATTCGTCGCTGGTTGCATAGGTTAAGGCCCGATCTTTCAACGGCTTTGCTAAGATAATACTTGATCCATGCCGAATCCGCAGAACCCTGACGATCCGCAAGCGCCACCGCCATCCGGCGGCATCCACCGCCCTGGGCCATTGCAGAACATTTCGCCCATCAACATCGAAGACGAGATGAGACGGTCGTATCTCGACTATGCGATGTCGCGTGATCATCGGCCGCGCTTTGCCCGATGTCCGCGATGGCCTCAAGCCCGTCCATCGCCGCATTCTGTTCGGTATGCATGAGATGGGGCTCGAACTTCAACCGCCCCACCCGTAAATGCGCCAAAATCGTCGGCGAAGTCATGGGTAAGTATCCACCCCCACGGCGACTCGGCGGTCTACGATTCCTTGGTCCGCATGGCGCAGCATTTCTCCATGCGCTATCCCCTGGTCGATGGCCAGGGGAACTTCGGCTCGGTTGACGGCGACCCGCCGGCGGCCATGCGGTACACCGAAGCGCGTCTGCGCAAGATTGCGGCGGTCTGCTGGAGGACATCGACAAGGAAACCGTCGATTTCCGGCCCAACTACGACGATAGCGAGCATGAACCGGAAGTCCTGCCGACGCGCGTCCCGAATCTGCTGGTCAACGGCTCTCGCGGGATCGCCGTCGGTATGGCGACGAACATTCCGCCGCACAATCTCACGGAAATCATCAACGCGACCATCCGCCTGGTCAATGAGCCCGACCGCATCGCGCTCGACAAAATCCTGGAGATGGTGCCTGGTCCGGATTTCCCAACTGGCGGTTTCATCCTCGGCCGCTGCGGTATCCTCGACTACTACACCAAGGGCCGCGGCTCACTGAAAATCCGCGCCAAAGCCGCCATCGAGAAGATCGGCAAGGACCGCGAAGCGATCATCGTCACCGAGCTGCCGTATCAGGTCAACAAAGCGCCGCATGGTCGAAAACATCGCCGTCGCTGGTCAATGAGAAGAAGATCGAAGGCATCTCTGAAATCCGTGACGAGAGCGACCGCGACGGCATGCGCGATCGTCATTTGAACTGAAGCGCGGTGAACAGGCGAGGTCGTTCTCAACAACCTCTACAAGCAGACGCAGATGCAGATCGAGCTTCGGCGTCATCATGCTGTCGATCGTCAACGGCCAGCCGCGCGAACTCGGGCCTGCATCGACTGTATCAAGTGCTTCATCGAGCATCGCGTCGAAGTGGTCCGCCGGCGGACCGACTACTTGCTGCGCAAAGCCCGCGACCGGGAGCATATCCTGCTCGGCTTCAAGAAGGCGCTCGACACCTGGATCGAGGTCATCCTCGCCCTCGATTCGCGCCTCCAGCAGACTCCGCGTGAAGCGCGCGAAGGCTCACTGATCGCACGCCTTCGAATTCACCGAGAAGCCAGGCCCAGGCCATCATCGAACTGCAGTTGCAGCGCCTCACCGGCATGGAGCAGCAGAAGATCCTCGACGAGTTGGCCGAGATCCAGCGCCGGATCGCCGAATACCTGGAGATCCTGGGTTCGGACAAGGTGCTGCGCGACGTCATCATCAAGGAACTGAACGAAGTCCAGAAGGACTTCGGCGATGAGCGCCGCACCGCAGATTGTCGAGGACGCGGGTGAAATCCGTCTGGAAGACCTGGTCCAGGTGGAAGACGTGGCCGTCACGGTCACCCGCAGCGGCTACCTGAAGCGGACATCTGTCGATACCTACCGTCGGCAGACCCGCGGCGGCAAAGGCCGTATCGGCATGACTACGCGGGCGGAAGATGTGGTCGAGTACCTCGTCATGGCGCTCAGCACCCACAGCTACCTGCTGATCTTCACCGACCAAGGGCCGTGTCTATTGGTTAAAGATCTACGAGATCCCCGATGCCGGCACGACGGGCAAGGGCAAGCACATCATCGAACCTGATCAATCTGCAGCAGGATGAGAGGCGTGAAGGCTTTCCTGTCCGTGCAAGAAGTTCATCGCCGGACCAGTTCGTAGTGATGGTCACCAAGCAGGGCGTCATCAAGAAGTGCGAACTGACTGAGTTCGACAACCCCATGTCGCGCGGCATCATCGCCGTCAGCCTGGATGAAGGCGATGAGCTGATCGCCGCCATCATCTCCGACCGGGTAGACCTTTATCTTCCTCGGCGATCACACGAAGGAATGGCGATCAAGTTCGATGAGAACGATGTCCGGGCCATGGGCCGCCCGGCCGGCGGCGTCCGCGCCGATGCGACCTGGATCGGAAGGCGACTACATTATCGGAATGGAGATCGTGCAGCGAAGAGAGTCTCATTCTCTCGGTCTCGGAGCATCGGCTTCGGCAAGCGGACCCAACTTCAGCAAATATCGGCTACAGCGCCGCGGCGGTAAGTGGCGTCATCAACATGAAGTCGACCAACAAGACCGGACGCGCGCTGGCTGTGCTCGAAGTGAAGGAGGATTCGGACGTGTTCCTCGTCACCCGGGACGGCAAGATCCTTCGCATCGAATCGGAGTCCATCCGCAAGACGGGGCCGCTCCGCCTCCGGCGTGAAGCCTGGGTCTCGATGGAAGCCACCGATGCCGTGGCCGCCGCCTGCGCCGTGCAGGAAGCGGAGCAGGTGGAGTCCGAGGAAGCCGCCGACAACGGACAGGGCGATCTGTCCGTCCTGCAGCAACCGGGTTAGTTCTCTACCGCAACGGCCCGGAGCGCAACCCGCTTCGGGCCGTTTTCCGCGCTCTGGAGGAATTCTGACTTTTCTTGTCGCTTGTGATTGAGCCGGCCGCGAATTCCTGCGCGATCTAGTCAGGAACTGGCGGAAATGGCGATCACGTGGCTTGGACTCTCTTCCGATGAACTCGTAAAGCGCAAAGACTGCCTGGTCGACGCCTGGAACAGGGCGCAGGGCCGGTATGTCATGGACGCGATCGTGAAGCACACCACCCAGGATTTCGTCGGCCTCATCGGCGGCGTGATCACCATGGTGTTGGGCGCCGCGATGGTCATCATCATCGGCAATGTCGCCGGAGCCGCCATCGGTGGGGCCCTCGGCTCGCTCGCCGGAGGAGCCGGAGCCGTACCCGGCGCCGCTGCCGGACGGGCGCTCGGGAATCTGATCGCCACCGGCTTTCTGAATGTCCTGGGCGTCGGGATGCTGATCGCCTACATCGGATCGGAGCTCGGCACCATCGGCTATCACTTCTACGTCGGCATCGACTGCGCCTGGAACTCCGGCGACTTCGGAACGCCCTATTACACCATCCGCATCGACTGGGCGGCCCGCCACCTGGCCGAAGGCATTGGAAAGTTCTTCGGAGCCATGGTGATGGCGCTGATCATCGTCCTCACCAGGCGGCCGATGGAAGAGCGCATGAAGGTCTTCAACAGCCGCCTGAGCGAGCTCTGCAAAGGGCTGGAATCCTACATCGTCAAGAACCTCAAGCCTCTGGAAGCCAAGTACAAGAACGGCCTCGCCAAAGCCACGGTGACGGAGGGGATCGCCGAGACGCCGGAAGGAGCGGTGAAGGAAGTCAAAGCCAAAGCGGCCGCCGCGGCCAAACCCTTTGGTGACATGCCCAGCTTCTACCGCCACTCCGTGACCGAACTCCAGGGCTGGCTCAAAGCGAATGGCTTCACGAAGAAGGCCTCGGTGCGCAGACCGGGCGAAGCCAAACCGGGCGGCGGAACCTACACCGACTTTCAGAGCGAAATCTGGATGCGCGACCGCGGCAACGGCTCCATCGAATGTGTCCGCATCGATCCGGAAGGCCACGTTCCTCCGCCCGCCAACCGTCGCGACGGCCCGTTCCGCATCAAGCAGGATCCCAATACCGGGCAATGGTCCGACGAACGCATCGCCTGGGGCGAACGGCCTCACTATCACCTCGAGACCATCACTCCGGACAAGGCGCAGGTCTATCTCACGCAGTACGTGCCCGAGGCCAAGATGTATGAATCGGGCGGGAAGTCGGTGGGCCAGATGCAGGACTGGCACAAGTCCGCCAGTGAATGGGCCGTGAAGGTCTACGGTGAGGATGGCGCGCTGGCGCCGCTATGCGGCGAATTCGAGATGATCCACATCCCTCTCGCGCCGTAGCGGGTTACGTGCCTCCGTGGCGCTCGCTGAACATCCGCCGCAGGCCCTTGACGACGCGCTCGCTCCACGTGCCGAAAGGCTGATCCGTCGTTGTGTAGGTCCACACCGCGCCCCGTTCGGTGGGTTCGATCCCGCCCGCATCTTCCGCTGCCCGCAGCCGGGCCTCGATCTCCACGGGTAGACTCTCCTCCAGTTCTCCGAACCACTGGTGCACCGTGCGCAGGTACTCCTGGTGCGGATCCTTCCCACCCCACGAGATCCAGTGAACGCCCGTTCGGAAATCGGCCACCCGGGCCAGGTAATCCGCCCACAGATCGTCGATGGTCCGCAGGGTGACGAGCCGCTCCAGTTCCGACTCGCAAACAACGGCCCCCTCCAGCACTGACTGCCGGTAAGTATGCAGACGATGCCGCTGGCCCTCGATCGGCATCTCGTACTTCTGCAGGAACTGCCGGATGTCCAGGTTCTGTCCCTCGACAAACCGCTGCACCGTAGCCGGATCATGGCGGAACTTGGGCATGACGTCGCCGAACTTGACGATCAGGTCATCCTCCAGCGAGACGAAGTAGCGGGAACAGCCAGGATCGCCCTGCCTTCCGGCACGCCCTCGCAGTTGGTTGTCGATGCGCCGGCTCTCGTGTTTGTTGGTCCCGATGACATACAGCCCGCCGAGCTCCGCGACCCCTTCGCCCAACCGAATGTCCGTGCCCCGGCCGGCCATATTCGTGGAGATGGTCACCGCGCCGCGCTCGCCCGCCCTGGCAATGATCGAGGCCTCCGCCCTGTCGTTGCGCGCATTCAGGACCTCGTGCGGCACATCCGCCAGCAGGTGGCTCAGGTGCTCCGACTCCGCTACGCTCGCCGTTCCCACCAATACCGGCTGTCCAGCGGCATGCACCCGGCCGATCTCCTCCACCAGCGCCCGATCCTTGGCTGCCTTCGTGGGGAACAGGGCGTCCGGAAAATCCTGGCGGACGACGGGTTTGTTCGGAGGAATCACCTCCACCTCCAGCCCGTACACCTTCTCGAACTCCTCGCGTTGTGTCGCCGCGGTCCCAGTCATTCCGCAGACCATGGGATACAGCGCGATCAGGTGCTGCAGCGTGATCGAACCCAGAATCGAACCCTGCGGTTTCGCCGACACGCCTTCCTTGGCTTCGATCGCGGCATGCAGGCCCGCCGGCCACCGCCGGTCCTGGGCGACGCGCCCCTTGAACTCGTCTACCAGTTCAATGGAGCCGTCCTTCACCACGTAATCCACATCGCGATGCAGCAGTCGATGGGCGTGCAGCGCGTCCTGCACGGCCGTATGAAGCGCCAGGTTCCGTTCATCGAACAGATTGCCGCAGCCAAAAGCGCTCTCCACCGCCCGAATCCCGGCATCGGTTAGCGCAACATTCCTCTGGCCCGCATCGACGGTGGAGTGCAGGTATGGCTGCAGATGCCGGACCACCTGATCCGCCCGCACCGCCACACCGCCTTCGTCGTCGTTTCCTCCGGCGATCACCAGCGGTATGCGCGCCTCGTCGATCAGAATCGAGTCGGCTTCATCGATGACGGCCGTCGCAAAGGCGCGGTGCACCTGGTCGCGGGCCTGCAGCGCCAGACGGTCGCGCAGGAAATCGAACCCGATCTCATTCGCCGTGGAGTAGGTGATGTCGCAGGCGTAGGCCGCGCGGCGCTCGTCGCTGGTCATGCCCTGCTGGATGGCGCCCACCGTCAGTCCCAGCCGCCGGTATACCGGCCCCATCCATTCGGCATCGCGAGCGGCCAGGTAGTCATTCACCGTCATGACGTGAACGCCCTGATGCTGGCGCGCGAACCAGGAGATGGCCGGCACCGCGGCCAGTGTCTTGCCTTCGCCGGTCTGCATCTCGGCGATCCGGCCCTTGGTCAGGGCGAGACAGCCCAGCAGTTGGACATCAAAAAGGGTCAGGCCGAGTTCTCGCTCAGCCAGCACAGCGGCCAGCGCGATCCAATGGGGAAGGTCGTCCGGTCGCGCGGCATTCAGTTCCGCCTCGGTCCGTCCGCGATACTCCGCGCGCAGAGCGTTGAGGTGCTGGATGGCATCGGCTTCTCGCCGCGCCGCGGGCAACAGGGATTGCAGGAATCGTCGGATGACACCCTCCTCCCGAACCGGAGTGGTCCTCTACTCGGCGGCCGCGGCAGCCTTTCGCCGTTCCAGGAACCGCGTGATGAAGTGCGTATCGATCGAGGCGCTCTGGAACTCCGGGTCGGCCAGGATCGACTGGTGTAGCGGGATCGAAGTATGAATCCCCTCGATCACAAACATGTCCAGTGCTCGCTGCATGCGCGCGATCGCCTCCGCCCGGTCGCGGCCGTGGGTGATGAGCTTGGCCACCAGCGAGTCGTAGTAAGGCGGGATCACTCCGTCGTTGTAAGCGGCCGTGTCCACGCGAACGCCGATGCCGCCCGGCAGATTCAACGCCTGGATGCGTCCCGGCGATGGGGTGAACGAAATCGGATGCTCGGCGTTGATGCGGCACTCGATGGCGTGCCCCCTGATCTGGATGGGGCCGCCGAGAATGTCGGACAGCTTCTCGCCCTGGGCGACGCGAATCTGGGCCTTCACGAGATCGATGCCGGTAATGAGCTCCGTCACCGGATGCTCCACCTGGATGCGGGCATTCACTTCGATGAAGTAGAGGCGGCCGGTCTCGTCCATCAGGAACTCGACCGTCCCGGCGTTGGTGTAACCGATCGCCGAAAGTGCCTTCTTCAGGGCAGCGGCCGTCTGCTTGCGAAGCTCCGGCGACATCGCCGCCGAAGGAGCCTCTTCGATCAGCTTCTGATGACGGCGCTGGATGGAGCACTCGCGCTCGCCCAGCACCTCCACATTGCCGTGTTCGTCGGCAATGATCTGAAACTCGATGTGGCGCGGCTTCTCGATGAACTTCTCGCAGTACATGTCGCCGTTCGAGAAGGCGGCCTGCGCTTCCTGCTGGGCCTGGGCCAACTGGCCTGGCAACTCGTCGGGCGTCCGGACAATGCGCATGCCACGCCCGCCGCCGCCGGCAGACGCTTTGAGAATAACCGGATACCCGATCTCTTCCGCGATCGCCAGGGCGTGCTCCGGGCTCTCGATGATGCCGTCGGAGCCCGGCAGAATGGGCACGCCGTGCTCTTTCATCTTCTCGCGCGCGATCTGCTTCAGCCCCATCGAGCGCGTGACATCCGGCTCGGGGCCGATGAACTTCAACCCCGATGCCTTGCAGACTTCGGCGAAGTCGGAGTTCTCACTCAGGAACCCATAACCCGGGTGGATCGCATCGACGTTCGTGATTTCGGCGGCGCTGATAACGGACGGGATGTTCAGATAGCTCAGCGCGCTCTTGGCCGGGCCGATGCAGACGGCTTCATCGGCAAAGCGGACATGCAGGGAATACCGGTCGGCCTCGGAATAGACGGCCACCGTCTTGATGCCCATGTCCTTGCAGGCGCAGATCACGCGCAGGGCGATCTCTCCGCGGTTGGCGATCAGAACTTTCTGGATCATGACAGGCGGTTCCCGCTAGTTGGGCTTCACCAGGAACAGCACTTCCCCGTACTCCACCGGCTGGCCGTTCTCCACCAGTCGCTTGACGATCGTGCCCGAAACCTCTGATTCGATCTCGTTCATCAGCTTCATCGACTCGATGATGCACAGCACCTTGCCGGGTTTGATGGAGTCGCCCACTTTGACGAAGTTATCAGCCCCGGGCGCGCCGGCCGCATAGAACGTCCCGACGATCGGCGATTTGATGGGTTCCAGCGTCGGATCCGTCAGGTCGGGCTCACCCGGCGCGGGTTGCGCCGCGGGCGCAGCCACCGTCACCTGAGCGGGGTGCATGGTGGTTTGCACCGGCACCGGAGCAGGCGCCGCGGCCGGTTGCGGCACATGGATTTCCTGTGTGACCACACCCGCCGTGCGCTTGATCCAGACGCGGTTCTCACCGCGCTGCACTTCCAGTTCCGCTACACCCGTGGAACAAACCGTATGGATCAGTTCTCGAATCTCTTCAATGGTCATGATGCGAGTACCACAAATTCCTTTGTCGTCGGCGTGAGCACCTCAACGCCGGTCTCCGTCACCAGGACGGTATCTTCAATCCGTACGCCCCCGAAGTCCTTCACATAAACGCCGGGCTCGATGGTAATCACCATCCCGGCCTCCAGGACCGTCTCCACCTTGGCGCCGACCCTCGGGTTCTCGTGAATCTCCAGTCCCAGGCCGTGGCCGGTGGAATGCGTAAAATATTGATCCAGCTTCCGCTTCTTCAACGCACCGCGGGCCGCCGCATCCACCTCGGCGCACGTAGCGCCCGGCTTGACGGCGGCAATTGCCTGCAACTGCGCCTCCAGCACGGCCTCATACAGGCCGCGGATGCGGGCGCCCGGCTTGCCCAGGTGGACCACCCGAGTCATATCGCTCGCGTAGCCTTCCAGGCTTGCGCCCATGTCTATCAATAGTACCTGATCGTTTTTCAACCGTTCGCCGGTCGGCTGTGCATGCGGCAGCGCCGAACGGGCGCCGCTGGCGACAATCGTTTCGAAGGCCGCGCCTTCCGCCCCCAGCCTCCGCATCCGGTAGTCCAGTTCGGCGGCGACCTCCAACTCGGTCATGCCCGGCTTCACCTTCTTGAGTGCCTGCGCCAGCGCTTTCGAGTTGACCAGCACGGAACGCCGGATCGTCTCAATCTCGGCCGCCGACTTCACGGCCCGCAGGTTTTCCACCACGCCCTTCATGGGCCGCAGTTTCACACCCTTTCCGACCGTTTTGGCCACCTCCAGCCAGTCCGCATGCGAGACCTTATCAGCCTCCAGCGCGATGCTGGGCAGATGGCGTTTTCTCACCTCCGCGGCGACTTCCGGCCACAGCGGACCCCGCACAATCCTGACCGGGCAGTGAGCCTGCTGGCGTGCCTGGATGTCGTAGCGGGGGTCTGTGTAGAGGGTCGTTCCGCGGCCTGAAATCAATAAGATGGCGTTGCTCCCCGTAAATCCGCTCAGATAGCGGACATTGGGAAGATGAGTGATGACGGCGGCCGCCGCCTGCTGCTTGTCCAGCAGGTGAAGCAGCTTGGCGCACCGGTCACGGCGGGAATCGGGAACACGGGTCAAGCCTCTCAATTGTAACATTCACCTGCTGTTGTGTTTCACGGCGGAAGGTCCAGGTTGTGCCTGGCACCGGGAAGCGCGCAGAATAGGCGAATGGCGCGTTCCGCTGTCCGCTTCTCCCGCCCCGCTGCCGCACTCTTTGTTCTGGTCGTTTCGCTCGCCCACACGTCGGGCGCCCCGAAAGTCCCAACCATCGAACAATCCCTGAACTTCGCCGCTCCCTCCTCGGTCCGGCTGTCGCCCGATGGCCAGATGGTGGTCTATACCGCCGGTCTCGCCAACTGGACCGACAACGAGTTCCGGACCCAGGTCTGGATGACGAAGGTCACCGGCGGAACGCCCATCCAACTCACGCAGAACGTCAAGGGCGCCTCCGCTCCGGAGTGGTCTCCCGACGGGAAGTGGATCTCCTTTCTCGCCAACCGCGACGGCAAAAAGCACCTGTGGCTCATCGCCCCTCAGGGCGGGGAAGCCTGGCAATTGACCTCCGGCGACACCGAAGTCCAATCCTATGAATGGGCCCCTGACGGCAAGCGCATCGCGTTCACCTCCTCCGGCCCCGAGTCGAAGACGCTGAAGGACCGCAAGGAGAAGTTCGGCGACTACGAAGTGGTCGGCAGCGACTATACCTTCACTCACCTCTACACCGTCGACCTGCCCGCGGAGCCCGCGGCGAAAACCAAGCCGGAAGCCCTGACCTCCGGCGAGACCTTCACCGTGAACGGCTTCTCCTGGTCGCCCGATTCCACCCGCATCGCCTTCAGCGCCCAGAAGGACGCCGATCTCGGCCACAACGACACGGCGGACATCTACGTTCTCACCGTCAAGGACAAGAGCGTGAAGAAGCTTGTGGACGCGCCGGGTCCGGACAGCAATCCGCACTGGTCGCCCGACGGCGAATGGATCGCCTACGAGACCGCCAACGGCGAGCCCTTCTTCTACTTCAAGAACTCCCATCTGGCGGCCGTTTCCGCCGCCGGCGGGCCCAGCCGCCTGCTGACGCCGAACTTCGACGAGGAACCCTCGCTGGTCGATTGGACGGAGGATGGCATCTGGTTCAGCGGCCTCCAGAAGACCGCCTCCACCGTGTTCCTTCTGGATCCCAAGGAAGGGACCTATCGCGCCGCCTTCGGCGATTCTTCCTTCTCGCCCGGTACCCCCTCCTTCAGTAAGGATGGGCGCTGGATGGCCTTTACGGGATCCGCGCTCGACGACTTCGACGAAGTCTACTTTTCGCCGGTGGCGCCGTTTGCACCCAAGCCGCTCACCACCTTCCGCGAACAGTACAAGGATTTCCGCCTGGCGACCCGCGAGGTGATCTCCTGGAAATCCAAGGACGACACGACCATCGAGGGTGTCCTCATCAAGCCGGCTGACTTTCAGTTCGGCAAGAAGTACCCGTTGCTGGTTGTGGTCCACGGCGGGCCCACCGGCATCGACCGGCCTTACCGCGCAGCCGACCGCTACTACCCCGTGGAACAGTTCGCCGCCAAGGGCGCCATCATTCTGAAACCCAACTACCGCGGCTCCGCCGGTTACGGCGAGGAGTTTCGCTCGCTCAACGTCAGAAACCTCGGCGTTGGCGATGCCTGGGATGTGCTCAGTGGCGTCGATTCCCTCATCACCCAGGGCATTGCGGATCCTGATCGCATCGGCTGCATGGGTTGGAGCCAGGGCGGCTACATCAGTGCCTTTCTCACCACCGGCAGCGACCGCTTCAAAGCCATCAGCGTCGGCGCCGGCATCAGCGACTGGATGACCTACTACGTCAATACCGACATCCACCCCTTCACGCGGCAATACCTGAAAGCCACACCCTGGGACGACCCCGAGATCTACCGCAAGACCTCCCCCATCACCAACATCAAGCAGGCCCGGACCCCCACGCTCATCCAGCACGGCGGCAACGACCAGAGGGTTCCCCTACCTAACGCCTACGAGCTCTACCAGGGCTTGAAGGATCAGGGTGTTGCGGCCCGTCTGGTGGTCTACAAAGGCTTCGGTCACGGCATCAGCAAGCCGAAGCAGCAACGCCACGTGATGGAGGACAACCTGGCCTGGTTCTCGAAGTGGATCTGGGGCGAAGATCCGTCAGCCCCGGCTGAGGCCCAGCCCAAATAGCTGGCTTAGATATTGATGCCCATGCGCCACAGGACGTACCCCACCGCTTGGCGGACGTACAGCCATTGTTCCTTCCAGGTGCCCTGCTGGCGGTACGGTCTCGGCGAACCGAATACTTTCATGCCTTCATGCTGCAGGATCCGCTTGGCCCGGAAGATGTGATAGCCGTCGCTCACGACAATCGCCGAAACCAGATTCATGCGCCGCATGATCTCGCTCACGGCCAGCAGGCTGCGCACCGTCGAATCGCCTTCTCCTTCCACGACAATCGCTTCCGAGGCGATACCGCGGCGCACCAGGTAGTCGCGGCCCACCTGCCCTTCTGTAAACTGCTGGTCTCCTCCGGCGCCGCCGGTGGTGAGAATAAGATTCGAATGGCCCTTCTGATAGAGATCGAACGCGTGATCCAGCCGCGCCTTCAGCACAGGCGAAGGCCTGCCGTTGTATTCGGCCGCGCCCAGGACGACAATAATGTCCGCCTTCTGCGCATCATCAAGGACGGACTGACTCTCAATCTCCTTCGCCAGCACGACCAGATAGACCGCCAGCGGGAGACCGACCACAAGAACTGCAATGGCAATGAGCCGCCTCATCGTACGATATTGATTCTAGCGTTATGTCCCGTGCCGAAGTCATCACCAGTGCCCGCAATCCTCTGCTGAAAGAGGTGCGCCGCGCTCTTTCCCGGGGCACGCTAACCGCTGATGGGCTGTGTGTTGCGGAGACCTTCCATCTGTTGGAAGAGGCTCTGCGCTCGGGTTTGGAGACGCCCGTCGTGGTCGCCTCCGACAGCGTCCGCGGCGTCGTGGAGCGGCACATCGGCCGCCTCAACGGCGTGCGCCTGCTTACCGTATCGGACCCCGTCTTCCAGGAAGTTTCCGCCACCGAGGCCGCCCAGGGCGTTCTCGCCCTCGTCCGGCCGCCGAGATGGAGCATGGACCACATCCTGCGCGGCCATTCCCTCGTCGTCGTCCTGGACGGAATCCAGGATCCCGGCAACGCCGGAGCCATCGTCCGCGCCGCCGAAGCCTTCGGCGCCACCGGCCTGCTGATGCTGAAAGGCACCGTCAGCCCGTGGAATGCCAAAACGCTGCGAGCCAGCGCCGGTTCGCTCTTTCGAGTCCCCTTCCTGGACGGAATGGCCCCGGACCTCGCCCGGAAAGCCCTCGCCCAGCACAAGATGGAGATCTTTGTCGCCGCCCCCCGCGCCTCGCTCAGCCTCAAGGATGCCAGTCTCGACGGGAAGTGCGCTCTCGTCATCGGCAGCGAAGGCCGCGGCATCAGTAAGGAGATGGAGGGTGCCGGATTGAGCCTGCAGATTCCCACTACAGGCGTGGAGAGCCTCAACGCAGCCATGGCCGCCGGGATTCTGCTCTATGAAGCCTGGCGCCAGAGGGCGCTCCGGTGAGCCTCTTCGACGCCGCGCCCGGGCTTCACGATGAGGCGCCCCGCCCGCTGGCTGAACGCATGCGCCCCGAAACCCTGGATGGCTATGTGGGCCAGGAGCATATACTTGGTCCCGGCAAACCCCTGCGTGTCCAGATCGAAAAAGACCGCCTGACCTCCATCATTCTGTGGGGCCCGCCCGGAGTCGGCAAGACTACCCTGGCCAGTCTCATCGCCCGCCAGACCCGCTGCGCGTTCATTCCGTTCAGCGCGGTCCTGAGCGGTATCAAGGAGATCAAAGGCGTCATGGTGGAGGCCGAACGCAACCGGCGGCAGGGCCTGCGCACCGTCCTCTTTGTCGACGAGATTCACCGCTTCAACAAAGCGCAGCAGGACGCCTTCCTGCCCTATGTGGAGCGCGGCGACATCATCCTCATCGGGGCCACCACCGAGAATCCCTCGTTCGAAGTCATCTCCGCCCTGCTGTCCCGGTCCAAAGTCTACGCCCTGCGTGCTCTCACCTCGAAGGAACTGGTCCAACTGCTGCGCCGCGCGCTGCCCGTCGTCGGCATCGAGGCCGAGGACGACCTGCTGGAACAGATCGGCGCCTACGCCGGTGGGGATGCCCGCACCGCCTACAACATCCTGGAGATCGCCGCCGCCGCCAGCGAGAGCGGAAAACTGGAACGGCAGGCCGTCGAAGATGCGGTCGAGCGCAAGATGCTGCTCTACGACAAGGGCGGCGAAGAGCACTTCAACCTGGTTTCCGCCCTGCACAAGAGCGTGCGCTCGTCCGACCCCGATGCCGCCCTCTACTGGCTGGCGCGCATGCTGGAAGCCGGCGAGGACCGCATGTACCTCGCCCGGCGTCTTGTCCGTATGGCGGTGGAGGATATCGGATTAGCCGACCCCCGCGCCGCCGAGCAGGCCATCGCCTGCATGCAGACCGTCCACTTCCTGGGTGTGCCCGAAGGCGACCAGGCCCTGGCGCAGATCGCCATCTACCTGGCCGTCGCCCCCAAATCCGACGCCGGCTACCGGGCGTTGAACGCCGCGCGCGAGTTCGTCCGCAGTAGTCCGGCCTTCCCCGTGCCGATGCACCTGCGCAATGCCCCCACCCGGGCCATGAAAGAGTGGGGCTACTCCAAGGGCTACCAGCACGCGCACGCCAACACCACCGGTCTCACCGGCATGGAGTGCATGCCGGAGGGCATGGAGGACGTGAGATTCTACGAGCCGACCGCTCGCGGCACGGAAGCCCGAATTAAGGATCGTTTAGAAGAGATCCGGAAATGGGTCGCCGAGCAGCGCGCTAGCGAGCCTGACGCTTCCAAGCCGTCAGAGTGATCTCGATGCGGGCAGTACCCACGAGCTTCGCAACCCCAACCGTAGTACGGGCCGGACGGGGTTCCGGGAAGTACTTCATGTACACCGTGTTCATCCGCCCAATCAGCTCAATGTCAGTCAGATAGACTTGGGCCGAGACCACGTCTTCGATCGAATAACCGTCCTTCTTCAGGACTTCGGCCGATGCTTCGAGCGCCGCCTGAACTTCTTCCTCGAAGCTCTCCGGCCGCTTGCCGTCTTTGCCCAGGCCGATCTTGCCGGAGCAGAACAGGAACTCACCGGCGCGGATTCCTGGAGAGAAGGGGGCCTTCAGTGGCACCCTCGGGTACCACCGCAACCTTGTCGGCCGCCGAAAGAACCAGGGACCCGGCAAGGGCTAATACGCAAACAAGGAGGGAACGCATACCGAAGATCATACCCGACTGATCCGCGCTGAATGGTACCGAAGTACCCCCCAGAATTAAAACTAACACCCCATTGAAGTTAAGATGCGATCCGGGCGACCATGCTTGTGAGCACCAGCTATGAACTTCATCGGATCTGAACCCATCATCCCTGGTAAGAGGGGCAAAACCGATCGCCGGACGTCGGATCGCTTCCCGATCGAACGCGAACTCAAATTCAAGCTCATCAGCAAGCGTCTTGGTGATGAGGCCGGTTCCGGCACAACCGTCAATCTGAGCAGCGGTGGCGTGCTCTTCCAGACAGAAAAGGCTCTGATCCCCGGTAAACGGCTGGAGATGGCCATCAGTTGGCCTGCCCAACTCGACAACCGTTGCGCCCTCAAGTTGGTGGCGCGAGGCCGCATCGTCCGCTGCGAAAAAGGACTGGCGGCCGTCGAAATCCAGCGATACGAGTTCCGGACCGTCGGCGCCCACGGCCTGGCGATCTAACCCCATCCATTTCTACACTCCCCTCTCTCTCCATGGCCCCGGCTCGTTCCGGGGCCTTTTGTTTGCCCAACCACCCCATCTACCTGAAGATAGGGTCGATCCAAGAATCTGATTGACAGTCCGGGTGATTCACTGTTACAACCATCTCCTATAGGTCGCCTTCAGGCGAACGGATCAACTCCCGTCGCTACAGCGCCTCCCTGTCGAGCTGCTAATTGATCCTGGGTCTACATTATTAAATCTAAATGTGCTACCTCCGCCTGCGGCCAGGCAATCGCTGAAGCCGTGGGGCGGCGAACGTTTTTTCGCTTCCAACTCAACTGGAAATGTATCTAACCGTTCATTGAGGTTTGTTACAGGGGAGTTTACATGAAGAAAGTGCTTTTGGGGCTCGTTGGGCTCTTTGCCCTACACCTGACCATGTGGGGGCAGGCAACGTCTCAAGTCTCGGGCGTGATTACGGATTCCTCGGGTGCGGTCGTCCCGAACGCCGTAGCCGACCTGGAAAACATCGACACCAGCGCGAAGCGGAGCGCGACCTCCGACGCCTCGGGGAGCTACTCGTTCCTCCAGGTGACGCCCGGCAAATATCGCATTACCGTCAAAGCGAACGGCTTCCGGACCGCGACCGTGAACGGCGTCCAGTTGCTGGTGAACAATCCGGCAACGGTGAACGTGAAGCTCGAAGTCGGTCAGATCACCGAGACGGTGGCCGTAATCGCCGAGACCGAGAATCTGAACACCATCGACGCCTCCATCGGGAACGCGATTGCCAATAAGCCAATCGTCCAGTTGCCGCTGAACGCCCGCAACATCGTGGGCCTGCTGGCGCTGCAGCCTGGTGTGGTCTTTACCAAGGAAGACGATACCGATTCCCGAAACGGTGCGGTGAACGGTGGGAAGAGTGACCAGGCAAACGTCACGCTGGACGGTATCGACGTGAACGACCAGATGGACCGCAAGGCCTTCACCTCTGTTCTTCGTATGACCCCGGACTCCGTTCAGGAGTTCCGCGTCACCACGCTGAACGCCAACGCGGACAGCGGCCGCTCCTCCGGCGCGCAGGTCGTGCTGGTGACCAAGAGCGGCACCAATGAGCTGCACGGCAGCATGTATGAGTACCACCGCAACACCATCACCACGGCTAACGGCTTCTTCAATAACAAATCGGGCGTCGAGCGGCAGAAGCTGATCCGCAACATTTTTGGCGCATCCCTTGGCGGACCGATCAAGAAGAACCGCATGTTCCTTTTCGGGAACTGGGAAGGTCGCAGGGATGCGAAGGATGGCAGCGCGCTTCGGAATGTCCCTTCCATGGATATGCGGAAGGGAATACTGCATTACACGCGAGCCGACGGCAGCGTGGCCACAGTCACCCCTGCTGATGTTGTCGCCAAACTGGATCCCCGTGGCGTCAATCAGAACGTCCTTACGCTTTTGCAGTCCTACCCAGTGCCTAACGACAATACGGTGGGCGATAATCTGAACTTCCTCGGCTACCGCTTCAAGGCGCCGACGCCGCTGCGCTACAACACCTACATCGCCAAGTACGACTGGATCCTGGATTTACAAAACAAGCACACCTTTTTCGTGCGTGGCAACCTGCAGAATGACAATGAGCAAGGCATGCCACAACTGCCTGGCCAGCCGGCCAACAGCGTCAGTCTCACGAACAACAAGGGCTTCGGAATTGGCCTCACCAGCGTCTTCCGCCCCACGTTCATCAGCAATTTCCGCTACGGACTCACACGGCAGGGCAATGAATCCACTGGTATCGCCAACTTCTCCGCGGTCACACTCCGCGGAATTGACCCCAATGTCGGCCTGAGCCGCAGTTTCGTTTCGATCATTCCTGTCCACACCCTCAGTGAGGATTTGAACTACATCAAGGGCTCTCACAATATCCAGTTCGGAGCAGTTGCCCGCTTCAGCCAGAATCGCCGCAATAATCTGGCGAACTCGTTCTCGAGCGGTTACGTGAACGCTTCCTGGCTCGACAGTAGCGGAGCGGGCCTCAGCAGCCCCTTCCCGGACCTGCCAAGCAATCAATACACCCTGTTCCGTTACGCCATGGCGGACGTTATGGGCCTCGTGTCTCAGGGCACCGCGCAGTACAACTATAAGGTCGACGGCTCGGTGCTGGCGGAAGGCGCGCCCGTTCTGCGCAACTTCAAGAACCAGGAATATGAGCTCTACCTCCAGGACACCTGGAAGGTCAGCCGCGCTCTCACCGTCACCGCGGGCATTCGCTACTCGCTGATGCCGCCCATCTACGAAGCGAACGGACAACAGGTTTCTCCGAACATCCCCATCGGTGATTGGTTTGACAAACGTGGCGGCCTCGCTCAACAGGGCTTATCCCAGATGGGCGCCGGCACCATCTCATTCATTCCGAAATCCGCAGGCGGCCGGGATCTCTATCCCTTCCACAAGGACAACTGGGCGCCGCGCATCTCGCTGGCTTACTCGCCCCAGGGCGACAGCGGCCTGAGCAAGTTCTTCTTCGGCGGCCCCGGCAAGACCTCCATCCGCGCCGGCTGGGGCATGTACTACGATCTGTTCGGCAGCAGTCTGATGCGTTCCTACGACGCGACGGCGTTCGGTCTATCGAACTCCCTCACGAATCCGGCCGCGACCCAGACAATCCAAACCGCCCCGCGCTACACGGCGATCAATCAGATCCCGGGCGGGCTGCTTCCGGCTGCCCCCGCTGCAACCTTCCCGGCCACTTATCCGAACCTGTTCGCCATCACGAACGGTCTGGACGACACCCTGAAGGCGCCTTACAACATGAACATGAACTTCAGCATCGGCCGCGAGCTCAGCGGCGGCTGGTTCGTCCAGGGTTCCTATGTGGGCCGGCTCTCCCGCCGCTCCCTCGTACGCCGCGACGCCGCCATGCCCACCGACCTGAAGGATCCCAAGTCCGGGCAGACCTACTTCCAGGCCGGCTCCATCCTGGCCCAGCAGGTTCTCGACGGCGTACCCACCGCCAGCGTCCAGAAGGTCCCCTTCTGGGAGAACATGTTCAGCAAGATCGCCACCCCGACGCTGAGCGCCACGCAGGTCGCCTACAACCGGTTCGCCGCCAACACCTACGACTGGACCTACGCCCTCTACCAGCTCGACACCGGCGCCGGTCAGGGTGGTTGCGATTCGCGCAACCGCTGCTCGGACCAGGGTCCTTATACCTTCTACAGCCCGCAGTTCTCCTACCTGTCCGTGTTCAGCTCCGTCGGCGGCGGCAGCTATCACGGCGCGCAGCTGAACGTGCGCAAGCGCTTCAACAACGGCGACGTCATCGACGTGAACTACACGTTCTCGAAGTCGATTGACCTCCGCTCGAACACTGAGCGCGCCGGAAGCTCCACGGGCGTCCTCTGGAATCCCTGGCAACCCGGTCTCATGAAGGGCGTCTCCGACTACGACAATACGCACCTGCTCAACATGCTGGCGGTCTACAACCTGCCGGTCGGCCGCGGCAAGAAGTACTCCACCGACATCCCCCGCTGGGCGGACGCCATCATTGGCGGCTGGCAGCTCTCCGGTGTGTGGCGCTGGTCCAGCGGCTTCCCCATCAGCGTGTTTGAGACCGGCGTGTGGCCCACCAACTGGAACAACAACAACTGGGCGCGCTGGACCGGCGCTCCGGTCAAGACCCAGCACGGCGAGAACATGTTTGCCGATCCCGATAAGGCCATGGCGGCATTCGATTATGAACTGCCCGGCGGCATCGGAACCCGCAATGGGTTGCGCGGCGATGGCATCTTCAACATCGACCTGAACCTCTCCAAGCGGTTCCTCATGCCGTTCAACGAAAAGCACTCCCTCCAGTTCCGCTGGGAGACGTTCAACCTCACCAATACCACCAAGTTCGACGTGAACAGCGCTTCGCTGGACATCTCGGTTGCTGGCACGTTCGGCGCCTACAGCGCACAGCTCACCCAGCCGCGCGTCATGCAGTTTGGCCTGCGCTACGAGTTCTAAGCTCGGCGTACAAACCAGTTGAAGCTCAAGGCCGGTGCTCCTCCCAACGGAGGGGCGCCGGCCTTTCGCTTTCAGCGCGTTTGTTCTCCATCGCGCACGACTCGATAGACGGATGTGGTGCGTGGCAGCGCCTGGATGCCCGCCGGTTGCGCTTCTCCGCCGCAGCCAATTTCACACTTCAGCCTGGACCCATCCGGCAGTCCACTCGAAACAGCAATCGTTTCTGTTTTATCTGCCGTGTGGACCACGACGAGAAACCGCTCCTCCCCCGCTTCCCGCAGAAACGCATAAGTGGTCTCGGAGGCATACACCGCTCTCGTCGAACCCACCCGCAAGGCTCGCGAGGACGCCCTCAGCCTCATCAACTGCTGCAGGTGATCAAAGAGCAGGTTCTCCCCCGCCGTCCGCCCGGTTCGCTCAAACGCATTCCGGGGGTCCTCCTTCCAGCCGCCGGGAAAGTCGTGACGATTCTCCGGATCGTCCTCACCCGGCATCCCGATCTCGTCGCCGTAGTACACCATCGGAATACCGCGGGCCGTGAACAGAAACGTGAAGGCGTTGTCGAGATCTTTCAGCGTTGCCCCGGGTTCACTCATGAACCGCTTTGTGTCGTGCAGGCCCAGCAGGGTGACCAGCCGCCCGGCATCCGGATACAGGCTGTCATGAGCAATCAGCTTCGCCAGCGCCAAAGCCGAGCCATGTCTTGCAAACACCTCCCGCATCACGAAATGGAGCGGAAAGTCGAACACACTATCGAGTCCTGTGTCGATGCCGTCGTAGCCTGCGCGGCCACCCTGAAAGAACGAAGTCATCGCCGGATCAGGGTCGAGAATCTCACCGACAATCCTGAGGTGTGGAAACTCCCGGTGCAACGCGCCGGCCCACTCGCGCCAGAAGCCGCGCGGCGCATAGGGAACCGTATCCTGCCGGATCGCATCGGCGCCCGTTCGCGCGATCCACCAGATGGAGTTCTGAATCAGATACCGCGCGACCGCCGGATCGTCCTGGTTCAAATCGGGCAGGGCATTGACGAACCATCCATCCAGAACGCCCCGCAGCAGAGGTCCGGGCTGCGGATCGAGCAGCAGCCACGTCTGCCATGTCTCGTCGAGATGCCGCTCGCGGGTCCCGTGCAGCCACGAGGCCCGCGGTGGAGACTCCACCCACGGATGGCGCGGTCCCACGTGGTTGTCGACGTGATCCTGGATCACCTTCAAACCCAGCCGGTGTGCCTCCTCGACCAGCGCCCGGTACTCCTCCATGGTTCCGAAGTGCTCTTCCGTCGCATAGAGGTCCGTGGCCCCATAGCCGTGATAGCTCGTCAGCTGTTCGCCCGCATAGCGCGACTGGGGATCGTGGCGATTGTCGTTGTCGAAGACAGGAGTCAGCCAGATGGCCGTGATTCCGAGGTCTTTCAAATACGGAAGCCGCTGCCGGATGCCGGCGAAGTCGCCGCCATGGTAATACCTGCGGTTCCTGCGGTCGAAGAGCCCGGCCGACTGCCGCGGATCATCATTGGACCCATCCCCGTTGGCAAAGCGGTCGGGCATGATCAGGTAGATCACGTCATCGTTGGAGAACCCCTGGAACCGGCCCGCCGCCGGGAGCGGCGCGGCAATTGGAAACGCGAACGGGCTTTGCCCCTCCGCGGTATTCACCCTGCAGTTGTACGGCCCAGGCTTAAGGTTCGCCGGAATAGTCAGGTCAAACAGTAGGTGCGAGCCCGAAGGATTCACCTCCACAGCATCGGCCCCCAGCCCACCGGAGCACTCCACCCGGGCAGCCTGCAGATTCGACCCGGAGAGCACAACCAGGACGCGCTGTGTGCCGGCCGCTGCAAACCAGTCGGGCGGCTCGATCTTTGTCACGGCCGGCGGCGCGGCAACTGCCAGCCGCATGAAAACCACCAGAAGCAGGGCGGGGCAGAGAGGTCTCATGGAACTGTTGTACACACGATTCGTTCCGGCGAAAATCTGACCGGGGCGCAAGGAGCCAGGGCACGGTGGATCTGTTCCTCCACCGTGCCCCGTATACCGGCTCTAGAAGTTGATGCGCAGCGCAAATTGAATTTGGCGCTCGCTGGATAGAGCCGTACTGGTGATCCGGCCAAAGTTCCCATCGAAGTAGTTTCCGCTGGGATTGGCAAAGCGCGGATGGTTGGCGAGGTTGTAGAACTCGGCCCGGAACTGGGTCTTGATCTTCTCAGTGATCGCGAAATCCTTGAACACCGAGAAATCCACATTCAGGACACCGGGGCCCGTGAGCAGATTGCGGCCCGCGCTACCGGGTGCCAGATAAACGCCGCCGGAGTTCTGCGCCACCGGGCTGAACGCCGAGGTGTCGAAGTACAGCGACGGATTCCCGTAGATGGCCACCGGCCCGTTGACGTTGGGTCTCTGGTCGCCGCCGGTAGTGATGTTGAACGGCTGCCCGCTGGCCCAGGTCCAGATGCCGTTCATCTGCCAGCGGCCGAGCGCCAGATCCATGGCCTTGTTCCAGTTCGCTCCGAACTGCCGCCCGCGCCCAAAGGGCAATTCGTAGAGGCTGCTGAGTACGAAACGATTCCGCTGGTCGATGGCCGACAGCCCGTACTCCGCCGCGAAATTGCGGATGTCCTGCGGCTTGCCGCTGTCGAAAGCACCGTCGCTGTCGGTCAGAACCTTCGAGAGCGTATAGGCCGCGCGGAACTGCAGACCCTTGCTGAACCGGCGCTCCAGGTCGATCTGCAGCGAATTGTAATTCGAGACGCCGCGATCGGCCTGCACGGTAACGTCGCCGAGATTCGGATACGCCTTCGTGTTCGACGGCGCGTTGAATACCTGCTGGTTCGCGTTGTAGTAGAAGCTCAGCCGGCGGCCGGCGGTGCCGACGTAGCCGATGCTCAGCACCGTCTCCGGCGCAAGCTGGTGCTGCACCTGGAAGTTGTACTGCTGCACGTAGGAATTACGGTTATTCTGCAGCACGGCCAGAGGCGCGATGTTCACCGGATTGGTGGGATCGAAGCCCTGGAAACCGCGGGCCGGCAGCGGCAGTGTCGCCGCGGTGCTGTCGAGGCTGCCCGCCGGAGCCATGCCCGAAAGCGTAATGTGATACCCGTCGGCGAAGTTGTACACCGACACACCGCTGTACGGAGCGTTCTGCGCCAGTTGGTTGCTGATGCCGCCGCGATCCAGGAAGTAGAAGATCCCATAACCACCGCGCAGCACCGTCTTGCCGTTGCCGTTCAGGTCGTAGGCGAAGCCGACACGCGGCGCCCAGTTGTTGTGCGGCGTATCCACCAGGCTCTCGCTGTTGCCGTTCTGTCCGGCCAGCATGATCTGGCCCGTACCCAGATTGAAGTTGGTCTGGCGATTGTAGACTTCGCGGGGCCACGTATACAGGTCGTACCGCAGCCCGAGATTCAGTGTGAGTTTGCGCGTCACACGCCAGTCGTCCTGCACGTAGTAACCGGTCTCCCAGTTGCGCGTGCCGAAGAATCCCGTCTGGCTGCCCAGTTGGTAGTTGTTCACAAAGCCAGCCAGGATGTCGGCCGTCTCATAGCCGGTGGAACCCTGCGCCACGCCCGCTCCATTCGACCCGTTGCCGAACAGGTTGAAATACCCTTTACCCGCCAGCGGCCGGAACAGGTTCACCTGGCGCTGGATCAGGTTCGCGCCGAACTTGAAGGTGTGGCCGCCGTGGATCCACGTCAGCCCGTCGGCGAGTTGATAAGTGTTCTGCGGCACCAGGTATGCGCCGTAGTCGCCCGTGTACTCGAGTTGCCCGTTGAAGCCCCCGATCAGCGCTCCGCCACCCAGCGCGGAGCTCACGTTGGCGTTGACAATACCGAGGTTGGCGGAGATGGCTTGGTCCTGGAATGGCGGGTTGTATCCGAAGAACTGCCGGGTCCAAGCCAGCCGCAGTTCATTCGTCATGCTCGGCGTGAAGATATGGGTCTCGCCCAACACGAAGCCTCGCGGCTGCGCGAAGTTCTCACCGGAACCGAAGCCGGCCGGCAGATTCGGCAGCCGCGACGTCGTGGTGGAGTTGTCGTTGCCGAAGCTGAACCGCCCGAACAGAATGTCCTTCGATCCCAGGTACGTGTTGCCCTTGATGTCGAAGTCGTTGAACTCCTGAATCTGCTTGCGCTGCACGGAGAAGTTCTGCTGCACTCCGGGCAGGTTCGGCAGCGGATACGCGTTCAGGTAGTTCAGCCCAGCCTTGTTCAGCCGGTTGTTCGGGATGACATTGTTCGGGAACGGATTCCCCGTGACGATGTCCTTGATCGGGAAGGTCTGCGAGAGACCCGACACCGACGTGTTCAGCAGTTCGGAGAAATCCCCGGTTCGCATCTTCGCCGTCGGCACGCTCGCCAGGTCCACCTGCAGCGGCGTATCCTGCCGCAGGCCCTGATAGTCGCCGAAGAGGAAGAACTTGTTCTTGATCACGGCCCCGCCCAGCGATGCACCAAACTGATTGCGCTTGAAGGGGTCCTTGCTCGCCGCGAACGTCGGCCGCGCGTCGAGCTGCGAGTTGCGCAGAAACTCAAACGCTGTACCGTGAATCTCATTCGTGCCGGAGCGCAGCGAGGTGTTGACAATCGCTCCACCGGCCCGCCCGAACTCCGCCGGAGCGACGCTGGTCTGCACCCGGAACTCCTGAATCGCATCGGCCGGCGGGAAGAACACGATCGTGTTCACCAGACTTTCGTTGTTGTCCACGCCGTCCAGCAGGAAGTTGTTCGCCTGTGGGCGAAGACCATTCACCGCCAGCGCCGCGCCGCCGACGTTGCCGTAGCGAAACGTCTCGGCCGCTCCATTCGCGCCCGTCGCCTGGCCATCGGTCACGCCGCGCGAAACACCCGGCATCAGCGTCGCCAGTTGAGTGAAGTTGCGGCCGTTCAGCGGCAACTCGGTGACTTGCCGGCCGCGAATCGTACTACCGACGTCGGAGCTGCCCGTCGACACCAGAGCCGCCTCAGAGCTCACCTCGACGGTCTGCGCGAGATCGCCCGGGGTTAATACTACTGTGGTGTTCGCGACCTGCCCCGGATCGAGGTGGGCGGTCTGCGTATAAGTTTTGAAACCCTGGGCTTCGACTCGGATCGAATAATCACCGATAGGAAGTCCGGGAAAGAGAATGCGCCGTCGGCGGCCGTCTCTGCGTTCAACACGCGTCCGGTGGCGGTGCTGGTGACGATCACCTTGGCGGCATTAATCACGCCGCCGGAGGAGTCCTGCACGGTGCCTTGCAACCGGGCGGAATCGGATTGAGCCGTCAGCGGCATGACGCATGCCGCCAGGGAAAGGAGTAGGATCCGCACTGATCCAAGCGAACGTAGCTGTTTCATGGATATTGTCCGCTGCGGCGGGAAGACGGTGAGACGGGTCGGGATTCTCAAGCCTGCCGCAGATCTGCTCGTAGAATGAACGGCATTTCACCGCCGCAGAAGTTCGAAACCGTTACGAAACCGCTAAAGCGACTAACACACGTGCGGTCAGTGGGATAGCCAGATGCGGTAACCTGTTGATACGTGGTTTCCGTGGCTGGGATTCTGTTACTATGAAGGGGTTCGAGCGTAAAAACGCACCGTTGGAAGAAAAGCGCGAATGCGTTGAGCGAATTCTCGCGAATCCGATCCTCCATGGTTCGGACTCGTTGAATAAGCTCCTCCGCTATCTGGCCGATCATGCCCTGTCCGGCGATCCCGAGCAGGTCAAGGAGTACCAGATCGCGCGCGAGGTCTTCGGCCGTGCCGAGGACTTCGACCCGCGCCTGGATTCCATCGCCCGTGTGCAGGCCAGCCGGCTACGCACAAAACTCGCCGAATACTACTCCGGAGAAGGCGCGCAGGATGCCTGGCACATCGATCTGCCGCGCGGTGGATACACACTCGTCTTCAAACACCGGGAAGAGCCGCAGGTTCAGCCCGAACCACCTGCTCCGCCCGCCGTGCCGGCCCGGACCTACCTCCAGCCCTTTCGCCTCGCCGCCGCCTTCGCGGCCGTGTTCGCCATCTCTCTTGGCCTCTGCCTGTATCTTCTGATCAGCCGCCCGAGTCCGGAGCAGACCACTGCCACCCCGGCGCTCAAGGCATTCTGGAGCACCCTGCTGAAGAGCGAAGATTCGCCGCTGATCATCTACAGCAATGCCGAGTTCGTCGGTCGCCCCGAGACCGGCCTGCGCTACCGTCGGCCCGACGATGCCGCCAGCACCGTCTTCGAAAGCTATACCGGCGTTGGAGAAGTCATGGCGGTGGATTCGCTCAACAAGGTCTTCCACAGCCTCGGCCGGACCCTCGGCGTCAAACGCGCGCGGCTGCTCAACTGGGATGAGACGAAGAACCGGGCTGTCATCTTCCTCGGCTCGCCCTCCGAGAATCTGCCCGTGCGCGACCTGCCCCTCAGCCGCCACTTCGCCTTCCGCTTCTCCGAGGGGCCGGAACGCAAAGGCGACCTCGGCATCGTGAACCTGCGGCCCCGCCCCGGTGAGCAACCTGTCTACTACGCCTCCGGCAATTTCACGGTGACCGAGGAATACGCCCTCATCGAGGCCGCCGACGGCCCTTCCGCCTCCCAGACCGTGCTGCTGCTCGCCGGCACGACCACCTACGGAACCCAGGGCGCCGCCGAGTTCGTCTGCAATGAGGATCAGGTGTCCTCCCTCCTCAACCGCCTGGACCCCGATCGCAAGGGCAGGCCGCGGACCTTCTCCGCCCTCATCAAAGTCCGGGTGCAGCGCGGCGTGCCGCTGCAAAGCGAAGTCGTCGCCCTGCGCCGCGACTGATCCCACTGCCGTCTTTCTGCCTAGGAACAGGATTCACGGGTCATAAAATCTGATACTTTGTTGCCAGTATGTCCATTGACCTGCCGGAACTGTACGCGCAACGCCTGCACCGCTATGTCACCGCGATGCGGAATGGCAAACCCGATCGTGTACCCCTGCGCCCCTTCGCCGCTGAATTCACCGCGACCTATGCCGGCTTCACAGACCAGCAGGTCACCCATGACTACGGCCAGGCCTTCGAGGCCGTCATCCGCACCTGCTCCGGCTTCGACTGGGACGCCGCCGTCCCTAACATGGTCTACGTCTGGACCGGGCTCACCCAGGCCGCCAACCTGCGCTACTACGCCACACCCGGCATCGATGTCGGTCCAGACGTCGGCTTCCAGTACAAGGAACCTGAACAGGACAACGCCTGGATGCTCCGCGAGGAGTACGACGAACTCATCGAAGACCCCGTCGGCTTTCTCTACAGAACCTGGCTGCCGCGCGTCTCGGCGGACTTTGCCCTAGGGCCGTACCGCCAGAGTCTCGCCCTCGTGAAGAGCACCTGGGCCATGGCGAATTACTTCAACGCCTTCGGCGCCCAGGTCGACCGCATGCGCACCGAGACCGCCACTCCTTCCGCCATCTGCGGCATGCTGAAGGCGCCGCTGGATGTGCTCGCAGACAAGTTCCGAGGCTATCTCGGACTCGCATTCGATCTGATGGAGATTCCTCACAAGGTGGAGGCCGCCTGCCGGGCTCTGATGCCGCACCTCGCTCACATCGCCCTCGGCAGCCTGGACCCCGCCCGCCTCGCGCCGATTCCCATCTGGATGCACCGCGGCTGCGTGCCCTTCATCTCCCGCCAACACTTCGATTCCATCTACTGGCCCACGCTCAAACCCATCGTCGAGGCCATCTGGGCGCGCGGCAATCAGACTCTCTTCTACGCCGAAGGCAAGTGGGACGCCCACCTCGACTCCTTCGCGGAACTGCCGGCCGGCAGCATCATCTTCCACCTCGACCGCAGCGACTTCCGCCTGGCTCATCAGAAACTCGGCAACCGCTTCTGCCTCAGCGGCGGCGTGCCCAACAGCCTGCTCGCCTTCGGCACGCCCCAACAGGTGAAGGATCACTGCCGCCAGCTCATCGACACATGCGCAAATGAAGGCGGCTTCATAATGGATGCCAGTGCCATTATGCAAAACGACGCCACGGTCGAAAATGTACGCGCGATGACAGACGCCACACGAGAGTACGGACAGTACTCACAGTGCCCAAACATGGACGTACCGCCTGGCCCACCCGACATCAGGCCAGCCGCGCCTACATGGCCGCAGGGACGCATTCCGGCCGGTATCTGCTTACCTTGGGCCACAAGAATGAAGGAACTTCCATCTATCAGCGGTGATCCTGAATTGTGCCGAAGAGTTTGGGAAGACATTGATTCTTTGGCCTATCTATACATCTGGCATCTCGTGCTTAGCTTCTGAAACCAATAAATATAGGAAAAACTAGGTCGATAGCCTGATCCGCGATGGACATCTGTCCGGAAGGATGACAAACTACCTCCATAGTTCCTTGGAGGAGGAAATGCCACTGGTCCGTCTGTGTGCAATCTGGGTTGTCTTCGCGTGTCTGCCCGCCTTTGGTACCCCTCTGTATGAGGTGTTCACGGGCCCAGTCTCCGCGATGGTCTCGGCCGAAGCTTTCCCTGGTGTCTCCGAGGCGCAGGGTACCCTCAAGGTCACGGGTATCCCCGCCGGCGCAACCGTCAAGGCCGCCTACCTCTACACCAGCGATTGGTTCTCAACCGCCCCTCTGCAGGCGAATTTTGGATCCAAGGACGTGGGCAGCTCCGCCCCGGCCAGTACTGACGGTCACTTCAGCAACTACCGCTGGGACGTCACCGATGCGATCAACGGAAATGGCGACTACACCTTCGATCTCAACGGCGGCACTCAGATCTATTCGGTAGCCTTGGCGATTGTCTATTCCTTGCCCGGTAAGCCCGAACGGACGATCACGCTGACAGACTTCTCCCAGGAGGTTGGCGCGCCCGATGGCTATGGCGCCACCGCCGGCACTCCTGAGATGAACCTGCATCTTGTCTCTCCCTACAGCGGCGCGGGCACGCTTTGGCTGCTGACCAATGCCGACGACCCGGAGACCACCGGCGAAGGAATCTACTTCAATGCCGCACAGGTTGGCGGGCCGATTGACGGGAAATCTGGGACTCTACAGCAGCCTGTTCAAATTGCCCGTGGACGTCCAGTCCGGTGACAACAGGATGTCGCTGACCTCCAATGGGGACTGGTTCGGCTGGTCGCTGGCCATCCTCGACGCGCCCGGCCCCGAGGCCTCGCGCACTCCTGAACCGTCCACCATCAGCCTGGCCCTCACCGGACTGGTTGCCCTGGCCCTCTATCGCCGCCGCCGTCCCTGATCGTTTGTCCGTGCCCGCCCCTTCCACCATGTCCGGAGCGCCGTCGAACCTCCAAAAAGGCGCTCCGGGCAGGTAAACTGGAGATATCCATGAACAGCGTGAATTCTTTCGGCAGCGCTGCGGCCCTTCGTGTGGGCGGCCGCGACTATCAGATTCATCGGCTCGCGGCCCTGGGCGCCGCCGGCTACGACCTGAAACGGATCCCTTATAGCATCAAGGTCCTGCTGGAAAACCTGCTGCGCCAGGAAGACGGCGTGGTCGTGAAGAAGAGTGACATCGAGTATGTCGCCAAGCGGGATCCCGCCGGCCGCGCCGAAGAGATCCAGTTCATGCCCGCCCGCGTGATCCTCCAGGACTTCACCGGCGTGCCCTGCGTCGTCGACCTCGCCGCCATGCGCGATGCCCTCGCCAGGATGGGCGCCGACCCGCAGAAGGCCAACCCTCTCATTCCCGTGGATCTCGTCATCGACCACTCCGTGCAGGTCGACGAATTCGGCAACCCCAAGGCGTTCGACCAGAACGTCCTCCTCGAATACCAGCGCAACTCCGAGCGCTATTCGCTGCTCCGCTGGGCCCAGAAAGCCTTCTCCAACTTCCGCGCCGTGCCCCCCGGCACCGGCATCGTCCACCAGGTGAATCTCGAATACCTCGCGCCCGTCGTCTTCACGAAATCCGAGGGCGGCGCGACGTTCGCCTATCCTGACACCGTCGTCGGCACCGACTCGCACACCACCATGATCAATGGCCTCGGCGTCGTCGGCTGGGGCGTCGGCGGCATCGAAGCCGAGGCCTGCATGCTCGGCCAGCCCGTCTCCATGCTGCTGCCTCAGGTGGTGGGTTTCAAGCTCCACGGCAAGCTGCGCGAAGGCGTCACCGCCACTGACCTTGTCCTCACCGTCGTTCAGATGCTCCGCAAAAAGGGCGTCGTCGGCAAGTTCGTCGAATTCTACGGACCCGGCGTTCTCGAGCTCCCCCTGGCTGACCGCGCCACCATCGCCAACATGGGGCCTGAGTACGGCGCCACCATCGGCGTCTTCCCCGTCGATGCGCAGACCCTCTCTTACCTGCGCATGTCCAACCGCCCCAAGGATCTGATCGAGCTGGTCGAGGCCTATTACACCGAGCAGGGCATGTTCCTCACCGCGAGTTCGCCGGACCCGGTCTTCACCGACACCCTCGAACTCGACCTCGCCGAGCGTCGTCCCCTCCATGGCCGGACCCAAGCGCCCACAGGATCGCCTGACGCTGCCCCAGGTGAAGGACAACTTCCTGGGCACCCTCACCGAGCCCAAACGTGAGAATCCCGTCGTCAGCGACGGCGCCGTGGTCATCGCCGCCATCACCAGCTGCACCAATACTTCAAATCCCTCCGTCATGCTCGGCGCCGGCCTGGTCGCCAAGAAGGCCGTCGAGAAGGGCCTCGAAGTCGAAGCCCTGGGTGAAGACTTCCCTGGCGCCCGGCTCCAAGGTGGTCACCGACTATCTCAAGGAAGCCGGCCTCATGCCTTACCTCGAGGCGCTGAAGTTCCACCTCGTCGGCTATGGCTGCACCACCTGCATCGGCAACTCCGGCCCGCTGCCTGACGATGTGTCGAAGGAAGTGGCCGATCACAAGCTCGTCGTCGCCAGCGTCCTCTCCGGCAACCGCAACTTCGAAGGCCGCGTCAATCCCCAGGTGCGCGCCAACTACCTCGCTTCGCCGCCGCTGGTGGTTGCCTACGCCCTGGCCGGCCGCGTGGACATCGACCTTACCTCCGATCCCCTGGGCACCGGCAAGGACGGCCAGCCCGTCTACCTCGCCGACATCTGGCCCACCACCCAGGAAGTGCTCGACGCCGTCAACGCCAGAGGTGCTGTTCGGATTCTATCGTGTTTCCCTATTAACCTT
>JASGIE010000030.1:0-21558 GCA_049841055.1 Paludibaculum sp.
CACAGAAACCGGTATAGATTGCAGCGAGCCCGTGCCTGCCGAGGCATGACCCTGTGTGTGTGTGTGTGTGTGTGTGTGTGTGTGTGTGTGTGTGTGTGTGTGTGTGTGCGGCGGCGTACCGAAAACCTCAGCCAGTTCTCGGCCATCAGCCGCCAGTTCTGCGTGATCTGTCCCTGACACTGCGGTAGCAGGTCGTGCCTCAGGAATGCAATAAACACAGTCCTCGCGGCGCAGCGCCAGGCGCAGCCAGACGTCCAGGTCGTGAGCCGCTCAGAGTCTCGTCAAAAACCCCGACCTCGGCCAGCGAAGCGCTGCGGACCATCACGGCCGACCCGTTGCCGATCCGGTTGTCCACCAGCAACGTCAACCACCACACCGGCCCGGATGCGGCTGGTGAGGTGATGCCCAGATCGGAGGAGTCCTCTCCGATCAGCCGCGAGAGGGAGAAGCTCAGGTCGGCCCCCGGGTTCGCGTCCATGAATTCGAAGTGCTGTTCCAAACGGTCGGGCAACCGCGAAGTCATCCCCGTCCAGAAAGGCGATGAACGGCGCCCGTGCCTCGAGCGACCCCGGCATTCAAAGTCGCCGCCGCGCCGAAGTGTGCGCGACGGATGAGCCGCAGCCTCTCGTCCTCGATGCGCTCCACCAGGGCAGCAGTGCTATCGCTGGAGCCATCGTCCACAACAATCACTTCAATCTGCTTTATGTACTGTTCGAGCGCGGAGTGGACAGCTTCTACAAACGGGGCGACGTTGTAGACTCCCATGACCACGCTGACCCAGGGAGTTGACTTCACTTCTGATTGACAAGCCTGCATCAAGGCCGACTTCACTCTTCACCGAAAAGATAGCCATCAGGATTGAGAGAAGTTCACTTCAACCTCTCACTCCGCCATGCCCCAGAAACCATACGGGTTGGAGCGGACAGTGGTTTCAGTGGATGTACGCCCACCACTCCGCTGAGCGTACGTCACCCGTGGCCGGAAGCGTCTGGAGGAATCTCCTGGACAGTAGTTGCAAAAGCCTGAGCTGGATTGCCTCGATGGATGGCGAATAGCCGAAACGTGGGGAAAATGGTGGCCAGGGACGGACTTGAACCGCCGACGCCGGCCTTTTCAGGGCCGCGCTCTACCAACTGAGCTACCTGGCCATCGGCTAAACAGTAGTCTAGCAAACCGCGGCCCCCATCCGCATCTTTCGCGCCGGTTATTCGTTCCGTAGCGAGGCGGCCGGATCGATCCGTACAGCCCGCCGTGCCGGTATCCAGCAGGCCATCAGGCTCACCACCAGCAACGTCGCGCCGATGGCAGTGAATGTCACCGGATCGTTGGGCCGCACCTGGAAGAGAAGACTCGAAGGAACCGGCCCAGGCCGAGCGCCGCCGCCAGCCCCGCGGCCAGGCCCATCAGCGCCAGTAAGGCTCCGCTGGTCATCACGTTACCCTGCACCTGACCAGGTGTCGCACCCAGCGCCATGCGCAGAGCTAACTCTCGCGTCCGCCTTGCCACGCCATACGCCACAACGCCCGAAACCCCCAGCGCTCCCAGGATCAGCGCCAGGCCCGCGAACGCCGCCATCAGGCCGGTTCTCAGCTTCGGCTGCGCGGCATCGGCGGCCACGATCTCCGGCATCGTCCGGATCGCAAACAGCGGTTGATCCGGGTCTATTCGCCGTACCGCCGCCCGCATCGGGCCAGCCAGCGCCAGCGGGTCGTCCGAAGCGCGGAACGATCAGCACCATCGTGGGCCACAGATTCCACGACGAGTGCATATACATGGTGGGTGGTGGATCCTCGCCCCGCCCCTTGTGCCGTATATCCGCGGCAATGCCGATGATATTGAACACCTGCCCGTTCCCGAGGTGCACCTGCTGCTGCAACGGATCTGTGCCCTTCGGGCCAGAGCCGCCGGGCCAACCCTTCGCTGATCACCATGGGCCTCTGCTCGAACTGATCCGATTCCGAGAAAAACCGCCCGCGCAGGAGTTTCACGCCCAGCGTCTCCATGGTGCCGGGAGAAATGATCCGCCACGAAGCCTGGCTTCCTTTTTCCTGGGGTTGGGCTGGGCCAGGACCCGGCGCCACGGACATACTGGTGTCGTCGCCGCTCATCGGCGTCATGCTCGCCAAACCAGCGGAGGTGACGCCCGGCAGGGACCGTACCTCCGGCAGCAGTCGCCGGTAGAACGCCGCCGCATGGTCCTGCGTCGGGTACTTCGACTCCGGCAGGCTGACCGAGGCCACCAGCACTTGGTCCGGCCGGAAGCCGAGTTCCGAATCCTGCAAGCGCGCGAGACTCTGCAGCAGCAAGGCGGTGCCAATCACCAATACCGTCGCCATCGCCATCTGGACCACCACCAGCGACTGCCTCAGCGGATTCCTCCCCGAGTGCGTCCGCCCTGTCTGACGCAGCGTTGAGTTCAAAGCGGAACGGCTCACCAACCAGGCAGGAGCGAACCCAAACAGCACTGAGGTGAGCAGCGTCACCGCAGGCACGAACAGCAGCACGGGCGATCCCATCGCCAGCGTCTCCACCCGCGGAGTACCCGCTGGCAGCAACTTCTGAAGCCCTGCCAAACCCACCGCCGCCAATACGATCCCGGCTCCGCCGCCGGCCGCCGCCAGCACGATATTCTCCGTCAATAATTGCCTCAGCAACCGTACCCGGCTCGCGCCCAATGCCAGGCGCACGCTCATCTCCTCCTGCCGTGCGCTGGCGCGTGTGAGCAACAGGTTCGCGATGTTCGCACAAGCCACCAGCAGAAGCAGTCCCACAGCGGAAATCAGCACCCAAAGGCTGGTCTTCAGCTTCGAACCGACGATCCAATCCAGCACGGGCACCAACCGGGCGGCAAAACCGTCGTTCGACCCCGGGAACTCCCGCCCCAACTCAGCACAAATGCGGTTCAGGTCAGCCTGCGCCTCACTCAGACCGGTGCCCGGCTTCAACCGGGCTAGCACCGTCAGATAGTGATTGGAGCGATTCTCCTTCGCCAGATCCGCGGCCAGCGGCAGCCAAACGTCAGTTTTGGACGAGAACCCCATCTCTTGAGGCAGGACGCCAACCACGGTGCGGGCCTGTCCATCCACTCGAATGGTCCGCCCCACAATCGAAGCTATCCCCACCATAGCGCCGATCCAGCAACCCTTTGCTGATCATCGCCACCTGGGCACGGCCTGGTTTATCCTCCTCAGCCGAGAAACGTGCGCCCCAGCAGCGGCTGGACGCCCAGCATCGGAACCAGACTGGCTGAGATCGCCGTCGCTTCCGCGTGATCCGGCTGGCCATCGCCGGTCAAGGTCACCGCCCGCGACGCGAACCCGCCCAGTTGCGAAAAGCCGCGGCTTCGCTCCTGCCACGAAACGAAGTCCGGAACCGAGGCAGTGAAGCTGGTGATCCCAAATCTTCTCGTCGGATTTAAGACCCGCACAATCTGGTCCGGATTCTGGAACGGCAGCGGCCTCAACAACATCGAGTGCAACAGCGAGAAGATGACCGTAGTCGCGCCGATCGCCAGCGCGAGTGTCATCACGGCGGTCAGGCTGAAACTCGGGGTCTTGCGCAAAGTCCGTACCGCATACCGCACGTCCTGGTTCAGTGCGGACAACTGCTCCCTCGGAGCCTCCATCAGGACACCTGTCAGGGCCTCAAACCAGATCCCGACACGGGCACCCGCCGTGGACGCCGAACAGTACCGGTCAGCGAACACCATCGACATCTCCCGGCCGTATTCATCCCGGAAGTCGGCGGTCAAGCCACAACAAAGCACGGAATAAAGCGTTGCCTGGTTTCTGGCGGGTGGGCATTGTTGTCCTCCTCAGGCTTCCTGCGGTAGCAGTCCGCAGGCCCGCGCATCGGCCAGCAGTTGTTCCATCCGGCGCGCCTCGGCTTGCGCGACCGATCTGCCCAGCGGGGTGAGGCGGTAGTAGCGGCGCCGCTCGTCGTCGTGATCCGGATCCGGCCGTTCCGCGAGTTCCTCGATTAACCCCTGCTCCAACAAGCGTTTAATCGCCGCGTACAGCGTGCTCGGGCTCAGCCGCAGCTTACCTGCGCTGCGCTGCTGGACGTCCTGCATGATCGAGTAGACCATGCCGGTCGCGGTCCGCCAGCGAAACCAGGATGTGAAATGTGTCCTTATGCAGCGGAAGGAACGAATCCGCTTGATAGTCCATGACTCACTATAGCCGAATCCGCTATAGCTGCAATTGGAATTGTTGTAACGTCTCAATTCCGCCGGCGGCGCCGGCAGCATGTTGCGGATCGCCGCGATCTTCCACCCATCCTTGCCCTTGGTGAGGACAAAGCAGGTTCTCATCTTGCGGACCGACCCGTTGGCGCCCGTGGTCTCATACGGACCGTCCGTGATGGCGACACCCGGAGCCAGAAACCGTACCGAATCCACGCCGATCAGCCGTTTGCCGGTCTCTTTCTTGGAACTGCTCATGGCGCCCTTCACCAGGGCCGCGCGGCCCTGCCGCCACTCGCCCGAGGACACAAGTTGATCGGCGTCCGGCGTGAAGAGAGCTTCGGTGGCCTTTTCGTCGGCCTGGTCGCGCGCCTCCGCATACTTGCGGATGGTGTCACGAATGGCCGCTTCATCGGTGGAGTTCTGGGCGGAAAGCACAGCCGTAAACAGTACGGCAGCGGAAAGGAAGGAGAGGGGAAGGTGGAGCGCCCGCATTGCTCGATTATGGCGCGAAAGGAGGCCCGGGACACCGCGAGCCTCCCTCCTCGGAAAGCGGACTACGCCTTCATTGTTTCCAGTACATCGCCCGTGGCTTGTTCCACCTCGGCGTGCAGGGAATTGCCGTGCGCGTCCATGGTCACAATCGCCATGAAATCTTCCACTTTGAGGTGCCACATCGCCTCCGGCACGCCGAAGTCGAACAGGTGGACGCCGAGAACCTTCTTCACCGTGCGGGCGTAGAATTGCGCCGCGCCGCCTACGCCGTGGAGGTAGACTGCGCCGCACTCCTTCAGGCCGGCCAATGTTTTCTTGCCCATGCCGCCCTTGCCGATCACAGCCTTGACGCCGTAATTGCGCAGTACGTCGGCCTGATAGGGTTCCTCGCGGCTGGATGTCGTGGGGCCGGCCGCCTTCACAAACCACTCTTCCCCTTGTTTCAGCATCACCGGACCGCAGTGGTACAGGACAGCCCCGTTCAGATCCACCGGAGGCGGATTCTTCATGAGGTATGCATGCACGGCATCGCGGCCCGTGAACATCTCGCCACGAGTCAATACAACGTCGCCTACTTTCAACTGCCGCATCATCTCGTCAGTCAAGGGAGGAGTAAGGATCACCTCGCGGCCGGTCAGCGGGAATCCGGTCTCCTTCGCCATGCGCTCCACTGGCCGCTCGGGATCGCGATAGAGCCATTGCGTAATCGCGCCGGACGCGGCATCCATCCGGATGCCCAGTCGCCGGAACGCCCAGCAGTCGTAGGCCACGGAGACAAAGAACGATGCAGGCAGCCGGTTCGCGGCCGCGATCTTGCACCCGATCAGCGCCACGCCGCCGCCCAGGCCCATCGCCCCAATGCCCATCCGGTTGGCCTCGGCCACAATCTCGGCCTCCAACTGCGCCAGTTCCGGATTCGGGTTCACATCGTCCAGAGTCCGGAAGAGCTGCATCTTCGGCGAAGGTCATACCCGTGCGCCCGGTCGCTGCCGATACACACGCCCAGTGCGCCGGGGGCGCAACCCTGGCCCTGTGCCTGCCAGACCGCGTGCAGAATGCATTTGCGCACGCCCGCCAGGTCGCGGCCGGCTTTGCCCAGGTGGTCCAATTCGCAGGGCAGGGAATACTGGATATTTTTGTTCTCGCAACCGCCGCCCTTCAGCACGAGTTTCACTTCGATCTCGTCGTGTTCCCACTGCTCAAAGTGGATCACCGGAGTCTCTTCGCCCAGATTGTTGCCGGAGTTTTTGCCGGTGAGCGAATCGACGGAATTCGGCCTCAGCTTGCCCAACCGCGTGGCCTCCGCCACGGCCTCCTTGATCTTCTTCTTGATGACGAGCTGGTTCACACCCACCGGCGTGTGCACGATAAACGTCGGCATCCCCGTGTCCTGGCAGATGGGACCTTCGTCGTCATGCGCCATATCGATATTGGTGGCCATGATCGAGAGCGCCTGATGCGACTGTGTGCCCGGGGTCTCCTGTTTGAGAGCGATGCCCATGGCTGCGCGTACGTCGGGCGGGCAGATTCGTGGATGTTTGGGTAATGAGTTCCAGCAGGCTATTGAAGAGGAATTCCATGACGGTGAGCTCCTAAATGACTAAACTCCCATGGTACCCCCTGGAATGGGCTCCAGGTGTCTGCTACAACGGAGAACATGCCGAAAGCGATCACTGGGGGCTGGCAGGACCGCCGGGCAGAAGGCAAAGCCTATCGCGAGAAAGTCTCTCGCGACGCCCTGGGCGACTGGGCGCCTTCGGCGCACCGGCCTGACCCGGTGGACTTCATCGTCAAGACAAACGCCGGTCGCCAGGACCGCTATGTCCCCCTCCGCATGGGCCGCATGGCGGACTCCGCGTTCGGCTTCCTGCGCGGCGCGGCCGCCATGATGACGTTCGATCTTGCGGCCGGCGTGAACAGCGGCATCTGCGGTGGCATCTGCGGCGATGCCCATTTCGCCAACTTCGGACTCTTCGGTACCGCCCAGCGCGATGTTACCCTCGATCTGAACGATTTCGACGAAGCCCGCATCGGCCCCTGGGAATGGGACCTGAAGCGTCTCTGCGCCAGCATCAACGTCTTTGGACGGCAAGCCGGACTCACCCGCAAACAGCGCGCCGGGGTTGTCGAACGCTGCGCCCGCGGCTACCGCCAGCAGGCAATCCTCCTGCAGGACAAAGGCGCCCTCTACATCTGGTACCTGAACCTGTTTCCCGGTGACGGCGAGCCTCTCGACAGGGTGGATTCTCAGTACCTCGCTCTGCTCCGCCGTGCACTGGAGAAGGCTCGCACCCAGAACAGCGATGCGGCCCGCGAAAAGCTCGCCGAGCAGACCGCCAGCGGCGCCTGGCGGCTCAAACTCGATCCGCCGGTGCTGAGCCGTGTGGACCCAAAAACCCGCAAGGCGGTCGAGGAGGCGCTGGAAGCGTATGTCGAGTCTCTGCCGCGCGAGCGCCGCGGCCTGCTCCGCCATTACCGCATCGCGGATGTTGGTCACCGCGTGGGCGGCGTCGGCAGTGCCGGGGTCCGCAACTACGTTCTGCTGATGTTCGGAGCCTGCGCGAACGACGCCCTGGTCCTGCAGTTGAAGGAGGCGACGGCTCCAGCTCTGGTAGCGCATCTGCCCGCGCTGCCGCCTGATCTCCAGGCCCACCACGGCCGCCGCGTGGTCTATTACCAGCGGCTGATGCAGGCATCCGGCGACATTCTGCTGGGCTGGACTTCGGTTGGCGACAGGCCCTTCTATGTCCGCCAGCAGCGCAATCTGAAAGGCCAGATTCCGGTGGAACGCTTTGACGCCGGCAACTGGCAGCGCTATGCCTACACCCTGGGTGGCCTCCTGGCCAGGGCTCATGCGCGAAGCGGCGACATCGCCCTGATTGCCGGCTATTGCGGCAGTTCCCAGGCTCTGGATGACGCCATGGTTCGATGGGCGGAGGCCTATGGCGACCAGACCGTCATGGACCACGCTCTGCTGGTGGAAGCAATTCACAAGAAGAGGGTTCGTGCACTGGCCGGGTAGCGGCAAACCGGTCTGGGGATCAGCCTTACCAATGATCGATTGCCTGATGAAAGCCCTCTGCTAATATCGGGAAACATCAGTTGTCAAGACGCGATCGAAGGAGCTTCCGATGGCGGCAATCCCTGCTCTTGGCGGCACATGGATCGTGACCCTCGAGTGCCTTGGCACTCTCCCCGGGCCGCGTTTTCTGGACGGACGAACTCATGACGGAACCGTTGGCCTGGCCAATGCGGCAGCGCCGCCCTTCACCGGAACAAGATGGGCCTTGACCACACTCACCGGCGGCATCGTTATGCTCAAGTGCCTCGGTAGTCTGGAGGGGCCCCGCTTCCTTGACGGGCGGACGCATGACCAGACGGTGGGGTTGGCCCCTTTCATTACGCCCCCGTTTAGCGGAGCGCGCTGGGCCGCGGAGGAGGTTTCCCCAGGTGTTCTCACGTTCAGATGCCTGGGGGAAATCGAGGGACCGCGATTCCTGGACGGGCGCACACAAGGTGGAACCGTCGGCCTGGCTCCCTCCACCTCGGGCCCATTCACGGGCACCCGGTGGCGCGTCCACCTCGAAGGGGAACTCGTCACCCTCGAATGTCTGGGCGACCTGCCGGGAGTGAGATTCCTGGACGGGCGGACGCACGATGGCACCGTGGGTCTCGCACCCAGCACCGCCGATCCGTTCACAGGCACACTATGGGAACTTAGCGCGGTGTCCGGTGGCGTGAATCTCAAGTGTCTGGGAGCCATCGAGGGGCCACGCTTCCTCGATGGCCGGACTCACAATGGGACGGTCGGCCTGGCGCCGACCACCGCTCCGCCTTTCACCGGTACGCGCTGGCAACTGGTCAACCTGCCACGAGGGGCGGTTGGGGTGCGATGTCTGGGTGCGATCGAAGGGCCGCGGTTTCTCGACGGCCGGACACACGACGGATCGGCCGGCCTGGCGTCGACGACGGATCCGCCGTTCACCGGTACCCGGTGGCGCATCGCATCCCCTTCCATCGTCATGGGCGCACTACAGCCTGGAGCCGAGGATGCCCTGGCCGTCCACGCGGCCCTGTTTGCCAGCGGCAAAGTGCTCTACTTCGGTGGAGATGAGCACGATCGTGGCCAGCACGATCAGAACCAGATCGACCATACGCGCACGTTTGATTCGCGCACCTTTCTCATCCGCCGGGCGCCATCGCCCACGACCGATGTTTTCTGTTGCGGACACGCCATGCTCGCCGACGGGCGCCTGCTGGTCGCCGGCGGCACGGAAGTGTTCCTCGAGACCGACCCCCAGGAGCACCATCACGACCACTTCCCCGGCCTGCATGATTGCTGGATCTTCGATCCCGCGACGGAGGCATGGACGAAAGTCGCCTCCATGGTCTCGGCTCCGCTCGAGACATTTCGCGACAATAGCGCCCCCGGACCTGGAAATCCCGGCGGACGATGGTATCCGACGCTGGTGAGTCTGGGCAACGGAGAGGTTCTTGCGATGTCCGGTCATCCGGGTCTCCACGACGTGAGGCACAACCACCACATGCCGGAACGGTTCAATCCCACCACCGCATCCGGTTCGTGGACCCTGCTGCAGGCGCCCTCATCCGCCTTCGAGGTGACAGGTGAACCCAAGGTCTATCCCCGGGCGCACCTGCTGCCGAATGGGATGGTGTTCTGCTCGACGCCGCTTGGGAGCACACCGCAGAGCCAATTGATCGACCCGTTCAGCGGCGTCCGGACATTTGGGGGCGCGGCGCCGCCGGATCCTCTCAACATCGGCAATTTCTTTTCGCAGGATGGCGCGTCGGTCCTGCTGCCGCTCTTGCCTGCCGCCGGCTATCGCGCGCGCATCCTGCTGTGCGGGGCCGCCCAGCCCGTGGTGATGCACCTGGGCGGTGCCAACCCTGTCTGGCAGCCGACAGTCCCGCGGCAACTGCCGGCCGCACCGCCCCGATTCGATACGCCGAATCCGCCTCGCTTCCACGTGAACGCAATTCTGCTGCCGACAGGCGATGTGTTCGTATGCGGCGGCTGCGCCGTATTCCGCTCCGACAAGAATGCCGTCCTGGAGTCCGAGATCTACCACCCGCCTCTGGAGACGCCCACCGGCCCTCCCCCCGGACAGGAAGACCAGGAACGCTGGGAGTATCTGCCGGCCGCGACGGTTCCTCGCAATTACCACTCTGTGGCGCTACTGCTGCCCGATGGACGGGTCTGGACCGCAGGCTCGAATCACGATGGCCAGCAGGGACGCCAAAATCTCGAACCCAGAATCGAAATCCTGAATCCGCCCTATGTCGGAAAGCCTGGACGCCCGGTCATCGACGAGGTGGCTGCCAGCGTAGCACTAGGACAGACATTCGCTATCCGTACCCGGCAAGCCGCTGCCATCGCGCAGGTGGCGATGCTCCGCATAGGGTCCGTCACGCATGCGTTTCATTCAGACCAGCGGTACATCGGCTTGACCTTTTCTCCGCAGGCTGCGGAACTGCTCACTGCGCAGGCACCGCCCGATCACAACATTGCCCCGCCCGGCTTCTATCTGCTGTTCATTGTCGATCGGGACCGGCTGCCGTCGGAGGGCAGATTCGTGCGGTTGTTGTGAGGTCGCGGGGGGCGCTGGCTCCGGCTTGAGCTCAGCTTCTGGGCCTTCCGCACCCTACGGACCACATCAGGCTTCAATTTGAATCGACGATCGCATGAGCTGAACCTGGTAGGGCCAACCGGTCGAGACCAGGAAGAACAACGTGGCCACTCTGGACTGGGGATCGAAGCGGGTGTAGTGGTTGAGCAGATGCGGTCCGTAAAGGAAGCTCGGATGTCCGATGAGTGGACCTCCGCGCACCTTCAGTTGATTCGGGTCCGGCAGGTCCGGGCGATACATATACTGCCCTAGCGCGTGGTCCCGCACCGGATCCAAGACCGCGATATCCGGCGCGTGCGCCAGGTCCCACGGAGTCGCAGCCACCCGCGCCGCTATGGGCGCGTTGGCTGAGCCGGATCTCTGAATGTCGTCGCGCGATCCTGCCCGATGGTAGAGCAGAATCCAAAGATTCGCCCCGGGGATGCGTCCCACCGAGAGGGACGCCCAGCCGAAGTCGGTGACAAATAGGGGCGCTGCGTCTCCCTCCCGCGGCGACCAGTTGGCCGCCCCGGAGCCTGTGTAATACACGGTCGATTGCAGGTCCGGATCCTTGCCGCGCGCAAGCGGTAGCCACGCCAGGTGAACCCCGAAAGGCTTGCCGGGCCGCCGTGTGAAGCCATGGCCAATCAGAATGGCGCCCTCTGGGGACGGCGTCGCCAGCCCGGGCAGTTCCTCGGCACGGACGACACAAGGCGCGACCTGGAAGAACTTGCCGCCATCCCGATCGGACTCGAACGAAAACCGGAATACGAGGTCGAACGGCGCGGGCTCGGCCGGACAGCAGCTTCGGGTCAACGATGCAATGGTTACGCCCTCTTTTGCCACGACAAAGACGTAAACCTTGCCGTCGTAACTGAAAGCGCCCGTGGGCGTCGCGTCGCTCCCCAGCAGCCACGTCCGTTGTGCCTCGCGCACGGTGAACGGGTGGAAGACACCATCTTTCATTACTGGCGTCAGCCGGGCCATTTCGGGGTTGATGCGGACAGGACCTTGCCAGATGCCGCCGCCAACCACCCAGGAGACGAGGAGTTCCCCGGCCCGCCCACCGTAAAGTACGGTGGTCAAATCCGCAAGCTGCTTCTCCGCCACCAGCGGAGCTCCGGCCGGTGCCGCGTTGGCCGGACCAAGTTGGACGGGCCCCTGCCAGATCCCGCCGCCGATCACCCACTGCACCATCAAATGGCCTGTGTCGCCGACAAATAGCGCCGTGGTCTGATTCGGTACCTGGGTCACAAGCGCGACACCGCTGCCAGGGGGCGCCACCGGACTTGCGCCGAGCGCCACGGGGCCTTGCCAAACGCCGCCCCCGGCGACCCACTGTACGTTCAGCTTGCGGTCGTCTCCGATGAATAGAATGCTCGTCTGGTTTGCGACCTGCTTGATGGCGGCGAGGTTCGCGCCAGGCGGCGCCACGGGGTTGGGACTGAGCGCCACCGGCCCCTGCCAGGTGCCACCGCCCACCACCCAGTGCACCTGCAATTTGCGATCGTTGCCGAAGAATAGAACGGTCAGCTGATTGGGCACCTGCTCGATGGCGGCGACGCAGGCGCCCGCGGGTGCGATGGGCGCCAGGCCCAGTGCCACCGGGCCGGACCAGGCACCTGTGCCCACAACCCAATGCACATTCAATCTCTGATCCTTGCCGATATAGAGGACATCCAGTTGATTCGGACCCTGTCTGGCCGCGGTCAGCCGGCCTCCGGGTTGGGCAATGCCTCTGGCACTCAGCCGCAATGGACCTTGCCAGATACCGCCGCCGGATACCCAGGAGACATACAGCGCACCGTCGCGTCCGATGAAGAAGACATCCAACTGATCGCCGGTCTGGTGGGCGGCTGCCACTCCGCCGCCTGCTGGGGCGACTGCTTTCCGGCTGATGCGCAGCGGTCCCTGCCAGACTCCGCCGCCCACCACCCAGGCCACATACAGCCCACCGTCTTCTCCGATAAAAAAGACATCCAGTTGATTCGTCCCCTGACGCGCCGAGGCGAGGTGGGCTCCGGCTGGAACCGGTGCCTCTTCCAGAAATGCAACCAGATCGCTGTTTTGCGGCGGCCAGGTCCTGCCGTGCTGCAACGGCACATCGCCGAAGAAAATAAAGGTCCGGCCGTCGTGTTCCGTATTGGCGCCAAGATCAACGCCGTCCACGCCCCAGGCTCCGGTGAAGTTGAAATGGGTAAGGTGTTCGGGGTCGTAGTCGCCCGAGACCTGTGCGATGCGTATGGTGCTGCCTTCCACCCAGTGCGGCATTGTGGATCTCCAGAATGTGTCGAGAACGGAACCGGGGGCGAAGTAACCGATCAATGATTGCAGGACCGGGCCGGCAGTGCAAAGGAATTCCTCCACCCGTTCGATACTGGCGTTCGGCTGAAATCCATGGGGAAGACACGGCGCAGGCAAGCGAGGCGGCTGCGCTCGCCGAACGCTGAAATACTGATTTCAATTTCGCCTTATTTTCGATCAAATGAATATCACAGCGAAAAAAAGGATTGCATCCGTGCGCCGCCGACGCTAACATCGCCCACATTAAACTTCTCAGTAGTCTGGGTTGACTTGAGGAGGTCCTACCATGAGGGGATGCAGTCGTGGTGTAGCACTCGCTTCCTATCTGCTCAGCTTTTCCATCACTTTGGCGGCCCAATCGATCACTGGCGATCTGGCCGTCAACGTCACGGATGCGAGCGGCGCGGTGATTGCCGGCGCCGTTCTTGAACTCACCCAAGTTGAAACAAATGTCAAAATCTCAACGCCTACGAACAGCTTGGGGACTGCACTTTTTAGTCAGCTGAAGCCCGGCCGCTACGCACTCGACGTCCTGGCCAAAGGGTTTCAGAAGACGAACATCACAGATATTGAGGTGAGGATCGGTCAGCGCGCTCGAGTGGACGCCAAGCTCGAACTCGGTGCGATCACCCAGGAGGTGAACGTTTCGGCGGCGGCGGAGACCCTGTTGAACGCCGAGAGCGCCAGCGTCGGGCAGGTGATCACAGCCGAGCCCATCGTCGAGCTCCCGTTGAATGGCCGCAATTTCATTCAGTTGGCACAGATTTCGGCCGGTGCGGTTCCACTTGGCATTGGAACCTCGCCCGCCACCAGTTGGACGGGACGGAGCGATTCCACACTTTCCATCGCAGGTGGCCGCGAGACCAACAACAGCTTTCTGGTGAATGGCATCGAAACTCGCAACTCACGCTTTGGCAATGCCGGAATCCGGCCGTCCGCCGACGCCATTGAAGAGTTCAAGGTGCAGCGCTCCACCTTTGGCGCCGAATTCGGCCGGAGCTCGGCGATCATCAACAGCACCATCAAATCCGGCACCAACGACCTGCATCTGACAGTCTTTGAATTCCTCCGCAACCGAAACCTGGATGCCAACGATTTCTTTGCCAATCGTGCCGGCAGTCGGAAGCCTGCCTTTACGCAGAACAATTTCGGTACCGCCGTCGGCGGGCCCGTCATGCTGCCTGGCTACAGCGGCAGGAACAAGCTGTTCTGGTTCTTCAACTACGAGGGGTTGAGACAGCGTCAGGCGGGCACCGCCACGGGACTCTACCCTTCCGCGGCGCAGATGGCCGGGAATCTGGCGGATGACAGCGCCGGCACCGGCATCTTTCCCACCAGTTCCCCTGTTTGCCAGGCGAATCCAAGCTCCCGGAAATGTAAAAACGTTATCGATCCGCTGAGCGGGCTGCCTTTCGCTGGCAACGTCATCCCCACCAATCGCCTGGATCCCATCGTCCAAAAGCAACTGCCTTACCAGCCGAAGCCGAATGTGGGCGTGACCTCCGGCAGCCCGAATTTCCCCACGTTCAACACAATCGGTTTCCCCAAGAGGATTAACGACTGGGACCAGTACAACACCCGTCTTGACTATCACCTCACTTCGAAGGATGTCCTCTACGGCACCTTTTCCAATGCCGACGAGAGCCTGATTGCCCCGGTGCTGCGGCCTCTCGGCGGCGATGTCTATCCCCAGACCGATCGGTTGTACACGGCCACTTACACACGCATCATCGGAGCGTCGATGATCAACGAATTCCGCTTCGGGCATAACCGCAGCCTCACCTACCGCACTGCTGAAACCTCCAACACACAGGACTACGCGAAGGACGTCTTCGGGTTGAAGAATACATCGCCCAATCCGTTCGACTTCGGTGTGCCTGGGTTCAACCCCAGCGGTTTCAGCGGAGTCGGATCGCTGTCGGAAGCCATCGGAGCCACCGACACAAACATTCAGTTCACCGACAACTTCAGTTGGAATACGCGCCGTCACAACGTGCGGGCCGGCATCACCATCAGCCGTCAACTCTACGACCAGATCACGGATTTCTCCGGCAATCCCAGCTTCAATTTCGATGGCCGATACACGGGCATGCAGGGTCTAGGCATCGGCGACATGCTACTGGGCTATCCCATCTCCGCCTCCGGCGCCTTGGGCGATTCCAGCCAGAAGCTGCGAACAACCTTCTACGCGCCTTACATTCAGGACGACTGGCGCGTCACACCCAACCTCACGCTCAACTTCGGCATCCGGTACGAATACGCCGCGGCGCCGGCGGAGACGCGCGGCAAGGCCTTGGTCTTTGCACCCGATCTGGGGACTATCGTCCATGCCAACGAGGGTGTCCGTCCCTCCATCGTCGATCCCGATTACAACAACTTCGCCCCGCGCTTCGGCTTCGCTTACCGGCCGTCCTTCCTCAAGAACACGGTCATCCGGGGTGGCGCCGGCATCTATTTTGCAACGGACAATTTCAACGAAGAGCAGTTCAAGGTGATCGGGCCTCCGTTCTACCAGTCGCAAACACTGCAGAGCGATCCCACGAAGCCAACACTATTCATGGATCAGATGATGCCTTCGTACTCCGCATCGCCCAATCTGAACCCCTTTACCTTCGACCGGCACAACCGCACCCCCTACGTGAGCCAGTGGTCCTTCGGTGTCCAGCGCACCTTCTTCCGCGACTACATTCTGGAAGTGGAATACACCGGCAGCACAGGACAGAAGCTGCCCGAACGCCGCAACCTGAACATCGCGAGCGTCGACCCCAGCGGCAGTATCCCCATCGTGCAACGCGTCCCCTACCCTGCCTACGGGTTCATTCTGCTCACCTACAACGGCGGCTGGTCGAGCTACCAGGCGATGACCACGCGGCTCGAAAAGAGGTTTGGTGGCGGGCTTTACATGCTCGCGTCCTACACCTGGTCAAAGGCCCTCGACGTCGGCTCCACCGACGAGTTCTCCATGGTCTCGGCGGAGATGAAGAAATGGGACCGCGGACGCAGCAGCTTCGATGTTCCGCAGCGCTTCGTCTACAGCTATGTGTACGAACTGCCTTTCGGACGCGGCAGAGCTTTCGGCAGCGGCATGAATCCACTGGCGAACAAGATCCTGGGCGGATGGCAGGTGACAGGCATCACCACCTTCGCGCAGGGGCAGTTCTCGAATGCCGGCCTCGGCGTCGACTGGCTGAACGCGGGCTCGTTTACCACGTCACAGCCCAATATTATCGGAGACATTGGCAAAGGCCGGTCTCTGCCCGACGCCTATCTCAATCCGGCCGCCTTCGACTACCCGCGCGACGCGGCGGGCAACCCCATCCATGTGCCCGGCAATGCCGGCCGCCGCACAATTCAGCAGCCGGGTCTCAATAACTGGGACATGGGCGTCTTCAAGAACACCCGGATCGGCGAACGCTTCAACACCCAGTTCCGCTGGGAAACGTTCAATACCTGGAATCACACGCAGTTCGGCGCAGCCAATACCAGTGTGACCAGCGCCAACTTCGGCAAGATCACCAGTACCCTGGTAGGTCCCCGCAGGATGCAGTTCGGATTGCGGCTGACCTACTGAGGACGCCCGCAATCTACCGTCGTCCGGTGCTCCAACAACCGTTGAGTCATCCGGACTTGGAGCGGGAATTGGCAGAAACAGGTGGCACGGGCTTGCTGCGCGGCCCCGGACGGTTCACAATCGCGGCAAGCCTCGTGCCTCCGGCATCGCCTTTCATTTCCCTGATCTCGCCAACCCCCGCCGGATCGCTGAGTCGAAGATCCCCTGAATCCGCGTATTGAACTCAGCCGATACCTGCGACTGAATCTTGTTTACCTTCTCCTGCTCCACGTTGACCTTTGATTGCTCCGCGTTCACCTTGCTCTGCTCACCGTTGACCCGGTTCTGCAGTTCGTTCACACGGCCCTGCTCCTCATTCACCTTCGACTGCTGGCGGTTCACGTCATCCTGGCTCGGTGCCCCGGGCGCGGACTTTAACTCATTGAGCAGCGCCTCCAGCTTCCGGACGGCCGCATCTTTGTTGTCGCCGGAACCAGCATCCTGGATGCGGTTCATCAGGTCTTGCCGCCGGTTCACGGAGGACTGAGCCGTGTTCACCTTGGACTGCTGCGCATTGACCTTGTCCTGAACCCCGTTGACGTCGTTCTGCTGCGCGTTGACCCTCTCCTGGAGTTCATTCACCTTGGACTGCAGCCGGTTCACCTGCTCCTGCTGCTCGTTCACCTTCTTCTGCGGCTCCATCGCCTTCTCGATATCCCGCAGTACGCCATCGTCCGTAATCACGTACTCGCTGCCGCCCTGCCGGAACCAGGCGAATCGATCACCGAACCTGGCGCGCAAACCATCCGGACTGTTGGCGTCGCGCGAATCCCAGGAGCCGCTCTCCGTGTTGCCCATCACAATGATGTAGCGGCGGACGGATCCTTGCTGTTCGGTGCTACCTGCTCTCGACCCAGCCGCGGGTGTCTGTGCCGCGGAACCCAGTGCCGCTTGAACGGCTGTACCCGGAACGCCTGGGGGCACTGCGCCCGATACGTAAGAGGCACCACGCACCGCGCGCGACGGGTTGGCCGCCGCTGTCACATAGGCCAACGGCAGCGCCAGTAGGAGGATGCAAGCCGCCGCTCCTCGCGGCACGCCTTTTGACAGGATCGTGCCATCCAGAATTCGATGGATCCGCGCGTCGGTGCTGCCGTAGCGGGCCATGGCCGCGCCATGCCAGTTCACTCGCGCGCCGCTCTGCATGAACTCCAGCAGCATCTCGGCATAGGAGGTGCGGTCGCGCGTTACCGCGACGGCGGCATCGTCGCTGACGTCCTCCGCCAGCCGGACGATGCTGCGGTGGAGAATCCAGCTCAGAGGGCTGTACCAGAGCAGTGCGCGATGCAGCGCGGAAAGAAACTGCACCGCCGGATCCCTGCGGCGCACGTGAGATTGCTCATGCGCCAGCACTGCCTCCAGTTTGGCCGCGCTCCAGTTCCGCCAATCCACCGGCAGCAGAATGACGGGCCGGCCCAATCCTACGGTCACCGGTGACAGTACATGCTGCGATTCGCGGACTTCCATCGCACCACCAGTGAGACCGGTGGGCTGGCTCCGCAGCCTGAGCTTGCGTGCCAACGCCAACCCCATGCCCAGACGCAGCAGCATCGCTCCGGTGAGCACGGCATACAGCCCCGTCAGGGCGCCACTCCAGTCACCACGCTCCGGTAGGCTGCGCCCTTGCGTCCGTGGAGCAGTTACCTTCCCGGTGGTCGCGGCCGGGGCAAGAGGGGCCGGCTTCAGCGCCGCGACCGCCGCCGGCTCTGCCAGGATCACCGGTAGCTTTGGAAGCGCCGCGGTCATCAGCGGCATGCAGAGTGAGCCGCAGACGGCGGCGATCCAAACCGCCAGCCGGATGGACGGATCCTTTACTCGCAGCAGCCCCAGAAGGATGGCCGCGGCGCCGATGAGAACGGAGGAGCGAATCGCCCATTCAATGAGGAACTGTCCGGTGATCATGCCTTTTTCTCCTTACGCGAGGCTATCTTCTCCGCCAGCCGCTTCAACTCATCCGGCCGCAATACCCGGTTGTCGACCAGGCCCACCAGCAGCTCCTCGACGGAACCGCCGCAGAACCGGTCTATGAGCTGCCTGGCGCCCTCCACGGCTACATTCCGAGGCGAGTCGACCGCTCGATAGACGAAGGTTCGTCCCTGCACAGTGTGTTCCACGTAACCTTTCTCTTCGAGGTTCCGCAGAATGGTGCGAATGGTGGAATCCTTCAACACACGCTGCGGCGCGACACCCTCCCGGCAGAGTTCCGCGGTGCAATCCGGGTGCGCCCAGACGTAGTCCATGATGAATTGCTCGAGGGCGGTGAGCGCGCTGCGGCGCTCGCGAGTGTTAAACATTCTAGTGTTAGAATTTATAACACACGAAGAACGCTGTCAATGGTTCGGTGCCGGGGGGAAGCAGCAGTTTACATGGACTGCCAGCGATTTGCCGACAGACCCTTCCTGCAGGATAGTCGGCGTGCCTGTGGGACTGGGGAGGGGCATTGGCAAGCCTGAAGATCGGTGACGGCCCGCATCCGGGGAACGTCACATTGCCATTCCAAAACCGAATCGGCTAGTCTGGAACAGTCGCGCCAAGGACGCCTCGGCATTCAGAAGCCGAAAGGGCAATGCCCGCCTGCAGATTCTCTACTGGAGGTGCGCGCGTGAATCTCGAAAACTTCAGAAAACAAGCCAAGCTCCTGGTTCGCTGGCATCGGGAACACAACTACTCCGTGGGCGGGCGCATCCGCCAGTTGGCCCGCTATCGGGATCTGTCCGACACCGAAATTTTAGCCCTGCCATTTCCCCTGAATGAGGCCCAGGAGATCATTGCGCTGGAGCACGGCTACCACAGTTGGACGCAGTTGAAGCAAGAGATCGGTACGGCCCCGGCAACGGGCCGGATCGCTCCGGCCACGCTCAAGCTCACCAAGGCCATGCCTGTACTCTACGTTTCAGACGTACAGTCCTCCGCGCTCTTCTACCGCGACCAGCTTGGATTTGCCATCGACTTCCTGCACGGACAGCCCCCCTTCTACGCCTCCGTCTCCAGGGATGAAGCCTGCCTCCATCTCCGATTCGTGCATCAGCCTATGTTTGTTTCGGGCCTGCGCGAGAAGGAGCAGGTGATTGCTGCCTTCCTGTCGGTCGCCGGCGTCAAGGAACTCTTCGCGGAGTATGAAACCCGGGGCGTTTTGTTCACGCAGAGGCTGAGGAAAGAGCCCTGGGGCCAATCCTCCTTCATCGTCTCGGACCTGGACGGCAATGCACTCTGTTTCGCTGGCTGAACCGTCCAGGTTGCCCACCTGGCAAGAACCAGCGGATCCCCGCCCTTACTGTAAATGTCGCAGCTTGTCGGGATTCCGCATCACGTAGATCGCCGCGATTCGCCCATCCTCAATCGCCAGTGCCGTGGTCTGCAGTTCTCCATCGGCCTCCCGCGTGATAAACCCGGGCAGGCCGTTCACGAACCCAAACCGGATCAGAGTCGACGGATGCTTGTCGAACCAGGAAGCCAGATACCGCTGCGCCTTCATCACCGCCTCGAAGCCCACAATCGGTTCGGCCGCGGCCGGGCGCTTGCCTCCGCCATCCGCATGAACCCGCACATCCTGCGCCAGCAGTGCCCCCAGTTCATCCAGGTTGCCCTGTCTCGAAGCGGCGAAGAACGCCTCCGCCAGCGCGAGGCCCCGCTGCTTCTCCACTTCAAAACGCGGCCTCGCCTCACGAACATGGACCCGGGCCCTCGTGGCGAGCTGCCGGCAGGCCGCCGCATCGCGGTCGATCGTCACCGCAACCTCTTCGAAGCCCAACCCGAACACATCATGCAGAAGGAACGCTGCTCTCTCCAGGGGCGACAGCCGCTCCAGCGCCAGCATCAGGGGCAGCGTTACATCCTCCACCTCGTCTTCCTCGAAGACGGGGTCCGGCAGCCACTCGCCGGCATAGCTCTCCCTCTGGCGCCGTGCCGACTTCAGTTGGTCCAGGCAGATGCGCGTCACCGTGCGCCGCAGAAACGCTTCCGGCTCGCGCACGCCGGCCCGGTCGGCGCCCATCCAGCGAAGAAAGGTCTCCTGCACCGCATCCTCGGCGTCCGCAACGGAGCCGAGCATGCGGTAGGCGACGCGCACGAGCTTCGGGCGCAGGGGGCTGAATACCGCCCCCGAGTCCTCTGTGCCCCTGTCGCTCATCAGGCCACGGCTTCCTGCGCGGCAAGTTCCTGGGCCATCGACTTGATGTCGGCCGGCTCAGCCCACAAGCCGAAACCGACGACAATCCGGTTCCAGCTGTTGATGATATTGATCGTCAAAGTGAGCTTCACCTGCTCCTCTTCCGTGAAATGGGCCTTCAGAGCCTCGTACGCGCTCTCGTGCCCACGGCCTTCCGAGAGGCGCGTGAGCGCCTCGGTCCACCCCAGCGCGGCCCGCTCACGCGCGGTGTAGCAGGGCGCTTCACGCCAGCCGGGCAGCACGTAGATGCGCTGCTCGGTTTCGCCCTTTTCCCGTGCCTCCGCCGAGTGCAGATTGAGACAGTTGGCGCAACCGTTGATCTGCGAGGCACGCAGCTTCACGAGCTCCGTCAGGCTGGGCTCCAGACTGGAAGAGGCCGAGAGCGCGAGCATCGACTTCTGCCACTCCTTCACCAGGGAAGGCGCGGCCGCGAAAATATTCAGTTTACCGGTCATGTATGGTCTCCTTGATTGCTGCTTCTGCAACCATGACGAGCCAGCATCGGTCAATGTGACACGTTTCGGCGCTGCGCTTCCGACAAGGTGGGAGATGCGGAATGGCCCTTCCCGGCCAGGAGATTCTCTCATCGGGGCACTTCAGCCGAGGGCGAAGACCGGTCAAATTGGGCGGGAAACGTTGGGTGTATACTACCCCGTAGCTGGGACGCCGGGAGCAACAGCCCGGTCGAATCACTGGAGCGGAAGAAAGATACGATCTGCTGTCGATGGGCCCCTGCGCAGTCACCAGGCGCAGGTGCCGCGCCCATAGCACGGTCATTGCGGAAGCCCATTTTGAAGACGGCAACTGAGCCGTTCGCCTTGCGTGTGGGGCACATTGCGCGCGCGGCTCGCGGAGGAGTCTTTGAGAATCGGAATCTATACAGTGGCGGCCTCGCGGCCGTGCGAGTCTTTCCTCTCATCCCGGTCCCCGATGTGGAAGCTTGATGTCGAAAGGACAAGGCTGTGTCACTACAATTCGCCAGACGGACGCTCACGTTTCAGTTAAACAGTGGTGATGCCTTCAAGGAGAAGGAATTTCGCACCACGTTGAAAATGATCAACATTTGGTGGAGTGCTTACAAGCGCTGGGAGGAGCAGGATACCTTCGAGGCCGCCTTTCGCGGCGGACGCATGACCGTCCGGCAGGGCACCGAATCTCAGACATATGGCGA
>JASGIE010000031.1:0-25369 GCA_049841055.1 Paludibaculum sp.
TATTGCTAAGGTTAATAGGGGAATACTACAATAATCCGAACAGCACCTAACCACGGATCGTACTGAATTGATAGCCCGCCGGGATGGGGTCGACTATGTTCGCTGCGGCGACTGCGGCCGGGTCTTCGAAGCCGAGGATCTGGAACTGCTTCGCAAGCAGGATGAGAACGAAGAAGCGAATCAATCGGCGTAGTCGAATGGCCGCGGAGAGTTGCGCGGGCCGGTCTGGATTTGTTAGGTAGAGAGGATGAGCGCTCTGGCCTAGTCGGCCGGACATTAGCCCCACGTGCCAGGCGTCATGAAGAAGTCAGCGAAACCAAATGAAGCAAATACGACGAGCGGAGCTGTCGCAGCGAGCGAAGGGATGACGCGAAATCTCAGACGGACCTCTTCGCCCAGGCCATGAAGAACTTCACTTCCGGCGACTACAGGGCAGCCATGGAAGTCTTTGAGCAAGCTTCACAAGGCCCTTCGATCTCCGTGAATGAATCGGCACAGATGTACAAGCGCATGTGCCGGCAGCGGCTCGACCGCGAAACCCCGCAGTTGAAGACAGCCGAGGATCACTACAATTTCGCCGTGGGCCTGATGAACGCCGGCAAGTTCTCCGACGCCCGCAAGTACCTGGAAACGGCCGTGGATGCCGGCTCGGAATCGCACCACTTGTATGCGCTTGCGATCGTGGAAGGGATGCCCAGTTTCTCATCGATCTCGGCGGTGCGCCACCTGCGCAAGGCAATTCAGGGCGATCGCGGCCTGCGCAACGTCGCCCGCAACGGCTATGCCGACTTCCAGCCCTTGCTTCAGCACGCCCAGATTCGCGAGGTTTTGGCCGGAGACCCGCAACCGGCCGAGTAGCACCTTTGCCCTCCTCACGCCAAACGAAGACCACGCGTAGTAGCCGCCGAAGACTTCCCCACCCGCCGGACGGATCCCTTGCGGATCGTCGCCATCGGCGGCGGTACCGGCCTCTCCACCCTGCTGAAGGTCTGAAGCGCGACACGCCCCACGTGGGGCAGCAGTCGCTCAGCCCGCCGGTGGAGATCACCGCGGTCGTCACGGTCACCGACGACGGCGGCAGCAGCGGCCGCCTGCGGCGCGAATTCGACATCCTGCCGCCGGGCGACATCCGCAACTGCATGGTGGCCCTGTCGGAAGACGAAGCGTTGCTCACTCGCCTGTTCAGCTACCGCTTCGACAGCGGCCGCGGACTAAGGGTCACAGCTTCGGCAACCTGTTCCTGGCCGTGTTGACGCAGATCACGGGCGACTTCTCGCAGGCGCTCGCTCCAGTTCGGAAGTGCTGGCCATCGCCGGGCAGATCTACCCTTCCACCGCCGGCAATGTCACCTTGCGCGCCCACCTGGAGAATGGCCGGGTACTCGAAGGCGAAACCCGCATCAGCCGCAGTGAATCGCCCATCCGCAAGCTTGAACTTAACCGGCCCACGCCGCGCCGATGGCGGAAACTCTTCAGGCGATCCGGCGCGCCGATCTCATCACCATGGGCCCCGGCAGCCTCTTCACCAGCGTCATCCCGAACCTGCTGGTGGAGCGCATTCCCGCCGCCATCCGCCGCTCCCCCGCCCTGAAAGCCTGCTTCGTCAATCTTATGTGGCAACCCGGCGAGACCACCGGAATGAGCGCGGCCGATCACGTCGACGCCATCCACCGCCACGCCGGCCGCCGGCTGGTGGAGTGCGCCATCGTCAACACGGATCCCATCAGCGATAATCGCCCGCTCCACGCCCGCCAGCGCGCCATGCAGGTGGCCAACGACTTCCGACCGTCTGGAAGCGCTTGGCGTCGATGTCGTCGGGCCTGCCGCTATTGAAAAGCAGGAGAAAGGCGCGCCACGACCCCGATCGCATCGCCCGCGCCGCCGTCGAACTCGCCAAGAAGGGCCGCCGCCGGATTCTCGAACGCGAACGGACCCGCTGATCCCGTCCTCCGTTCATTTACAATTGGTAGAACAACCGACTATGTCTGTCTCCGTCGTCATCCTCGCCGCGGGCCTTGGCACGCGCATGAAATCGAACCTCGCCAAGGTCCTGCACCGCGCCGGTGGAGCCTGCCTGCTGGAACACGTCATCCGCTCGGCACAGACCATCGCCGAGGCAAACCGCATCACGGCCGTGATCGGACATCAGGCCGATGCCGTGCGCGAGGAGGTCGCCCACTTCGGCATTCAATTCCAGGTACAGACGGAACAGAAGGGCACCGGCCACGCCCTGCGCGTCTGCGCCGGACTGCCCGGCCTGGCGCAGGGGCCGCGTTGTCGTCCTCTACGGCGATTGCCCCCTGCTCTCGCCCGCCACTCTGCAGCGCCTCATCGCCGCGCACGACGCCGGCGGCCAGTCCGCCACGGTGATCACCACCCATCTCGACAATCCCACCGGCTACGGCCGCATCCTGCGTCGATAGCGGCGGCAATGTCCGCGCCATTGTCGAGGAGAAGGCCGCCACCGCCGAGGAAAAGCAGGTCACCGAGATCAACTCCGGCATCTACTGCTTCGAGGCGGCCGACCTCTGGCCGCACCTCGAGCGCGTCGAGCCGCAATCCCGCTTCCGGCGAAGTCTATCTGACTGACCTGGTCGAACTCCTGCGCGCCCTCCTCGGCAAGGCCACTGTCCCGCTGGTGATCGAGGATCCCAGCGAGATCCTGGGCATCAACACGCGCGTGGAACTGGCCGAAGTCGACCGGCTGTTCCGCAATCGCAAGACCCGCGAACTCATGCTGGCGGGCGTCACCATTGAACGGCCCGAGACGGTGACTATTGACCACGGCGTCGAGATCGGCCAGGATACGGTAATCGGCTCGTTCACTCAACTGCTGGGCAACACGAAGATCGCCTCGCAGTGCCAGATCGGCGCCATGTCGATTCTCGAGAACGCGCAGGTGGGAGAAGGCTCCATCGTCTTCCCATACTCTTCGATTCAGGATTCGACCCTGGGCGCCGGCGCTCACGTGGACCCGTATGCCCGCATGCGCATGGGCGCTGTGGTGGAAGACGGGGCGCACGTCGGGAACTTCGTGGAACTCCAAGAAGACGCGCCTCGGCTCGGGTTCGAAATCGATGCACCTGGCCTACCTGGGCGATTCCACCATCGGCAGCAAGGTGAACATCGGCGCCGGCACCATCACCTGCAACTACGATGGCCAAGAAGAACAGCTCACCCACATCGGCGACGGCGCGTTTGTGGAAGGATCGACTCTCGTGGCGCCGGTCGAGATCGGCGCCGGCAGCTATGTGGCGGCCGGCAGCGTGATTACGAAACAGGTGCCGCAGGATCATGTGCTCGGCATTCGCCGCGGTCCCGCCAGGAAAACAAGGAAGGCTGGGCGAAGGCCCGGCGCGAGAAGAAAGCTGACACCAGCGCCGGGTGGTAGAGGTTCGGCATCACGATTTCGCCGATCGCCACCAGTTCGCCGTTGCGGTTCAGCGCCTTCACATAGCGGCAGTCGCCGCGGTCGCGGAACGGCGAAACCCGGAAATCGCGCCCCTGCCGGATCTGCGTCTCCGTCAACTGATCGATGGGTTCGCAGGGAAACTCGGGCAGCAGCTCGCCGGAAGGGATCAGCGCCTCGCGCAGCCGTCCTTCAATAAACGCCAGGGCGGCCAGTTGCTCCAGCGTGTGCGCCTGGCCGGCCTCGAAGAGACCCGACTGCGTGCGCCGCAGCGTCTGCAGGTGGGCTCCGCAGCCCATCCGCACGCCGGCATCGTGCGCAATAGAGCGGATATACGTGCCGGCCGTGCAATGCACGCGGATCTTCACCGTGTTGCCGTCAATGGACAACACGTCCAGCGCCAGGACGGTCACTTCGACGGGCTTCATCTCCACCGCAATCTTTTTGCGGGCCAGTTCATGCGCCGGCCGCCCGTTGATCTTCTTGGCGGAAACCACCGGCGGCGTCTGCTGGAAGGTGCCGCAGAACCGGCGCAAATGCCAGTTCCACGGTCTCGGGCGTCAGGTCGGGTTGAGTCTCGGCGAAGTCGCTTCTCCATCCGGCATCGTACGTTGCCGTGGAGAAACCGAAGCGAATGGTGCCCTCATAGGACTTCTCGTTCAGGGAGAAGTACTGCGCCAGGCGCGTTGCCCTGTTCAGCAACAGGGGCAGAACACCCGTGGCCAGGGGATCGAGCGTCCCCAGATGCCCCACCTTGGTCGTACCGGCCAGGCGCCGCATCTTGTTCACGACGTCGTGCGACGTCCAGCCGCACGGCTTGTCTACCACAATCACACCGTTCATCTGCAACTCAATTCTAGAGGATGGCGCGCCTGACGACGCGCCGGAAGGCGAGGTACTCCCGCAAACTGCGAACTCCCATTTTCACCATGCGCCAGCCCTTCACCGAGGTTTCGCCGGAGGTCCGGGCCGTGTGGACCACGGGCCGCGAGGTGAACACTCCCTGGTGCGAGGCCAGCACCGACATCATCACATTCGGAGCGAACGCGCCGGCCGGAATCAGTTCCAGATACCGCTTGACCAGATCGGCCCGCATCAACCGGTAAGGCACATTGGGGTCCCGGACGGGCACGCCAAAGAGACGATCGACGATCCGCTCGTGCCACTGGCTCAGCAGGATGCGGAGCGCGGGGTCGTGGCGGTTGTCCCGCACCCCGGCCTGGAACGGGCACTCCTCGCGGTGCATCCAGAAGGTCTCGAAATCGGCGGAGGACGTCTGGCCGTCACTGTCCGTTTGAAAAATCCAATCCGACCCCATGTCGAGGGCAACCCGGTAGCCCATCTGAACCGCCATGCCATGACCGGCATTCTGCTGGTGGATCACGATGAGCTCCGGATGGATCGCCAGCAGCGTATTGAGGATCTGCCGCGTACGGTCCTTCGACCCGTCGTCGACCACCACAACCCGGGCGTTGCCAATCCGGTCCGCCACCGAACACCACTCCGCCACAACCGGCGAAATGCTGAGTTCCTCGTTGTACGCGGGCAGGACAATCGTCAGGTCAAGACTCACCAGGCACAACTCCGGTTCTTCCACCGGCGCCCTGATCTCCAGCGGCCAGAACATTCGACGGGGAATCTGCTTTTTCGAAAAATCAACTCTTTATTGTATCGGCCTGCCGCCCGGTGCCGCCACGCTAAACTAGGAGGAGTGGAAGAGGAAGTCTCCAGCCGATCATACGACCTAGGACTGCTGCGGCGTCTGCTTCGCCTGCTGTTGCCTTACTGGCGCAGCGTCAGCGTTGCCCTGGTGTTCCTCCTCATCAGCTCGGTATTGCAGGTCCTCAGCCCCCTGCTCACCAAGATTGCGGTGGATCTCTACCTGGCGCCCAACGGCCAGCACAGCCTGCCCTGGCTCGAACAGTGGCTTTCCGCCGACGCACGCACCGGCCTGCTGCAGCTTTCGCTTCTCTATCTCGCGGTCATCGTGGCCAATCTGATTCTCGATTTCGGCCAGCAGCTCATCATGCAGTGGACCGGCCAGCGCGCCATGTTCGATGTCCGCCGGAAGCTGATGTCGCGGCTGCAGATGCTGGACGTCGCTTACTACGACCGCAATCCGGTGGGCCGCATGGTGACCCGCGTCACCACGGACGTCGATGCCCTGAACGAGCTCTTCGCCTCGGGCATCGTCACACTCCTGGGCGACATACTCGTGCTGCTGTTCATCCTGGCGGCCATGTTCAAGCTGAGTGTCGGCCTCACGCTCACGATGCTGGTGGTGATGCCGTTCGTCTTCGGCGTCACGGTCGTCTTCCGGCGCACCGTCCAGTCCAGCAACCGGCAGATCCGCCTGGCCGTGGCCCGCATCAATTCCTTCCTGCAGGAACACGTCAACGGCATGAGCGTTCTCCAGCTCTTCAACCGCGAAGCGCGCGCCACGAAGGATTTCGATGCCGTCAACCGCGACCATATGCTGGCCTATCGCGGAGCCATCAACGCGTACGGCTGGTTCTACCCGGCCATCGAGTTCCTTTCCATGGTCGCGCTGGCGTCGCTGCTCGCCTACGGCGGCTACCACGTCGATGCCGGCGTCATGTCGCTGGGCGTCCTGGTGGCGTTCTTCCAGTACGGCATGCGCGTCTTCCGGCCCATTCAGGATCTCAGCGAGAAGTACAACATTCTGCAAGCGTCGCTGGCCGCCGGTGAGCGCATTTTCAGCCTGCTGGACGAGGAACCCAAGGTGGAATCGCCCAGCCGGCCGGTGCCCGTGCCCGAGAACGCGCCCATCGAGTTCGATCACGTCTGGTTCGCCTACAAAGGTGAGGACTGGGTGCTGGAAGACGTCAGCTTCCGCATCGATCCCGGCGAGATTCTGGCGGTCGTCGGCCACACCGGCGCGGGCAAGACCACGCTGGCCAACCTGCTGCTGCGCTTCTATGACATCCAACGCGGATCCATCAGGCTCGGCGGCATCGACCTGCGGTCGTTCGATCCCCGCGATCTGCGGCGCCACTTCGGCGTCGTCCTTCAGGACCCTCATCTCTTCACGGGCACCATCGGCGGCAACATCCGGCTGGGTTCCGCCCACGTCACCGACGAGGCGCTGGCCCTGGCGGCCGATCAGGTGAACCTGCTGCCCTTCATTGAGGAACTGCCTGAGAAGTTTGAACACCCGGTACGCGAACGCGGCAGCGGCCTCTCCACCGGCCAGAAGCAGTTGATCGGCTTCGCCCGCGCGCTCGCCCACAACCCGCGCTATCTCATCCTCGACGAAGCCACCTCCAGCGTGGATACCGAGACCGAGTTGAAGGTGCGCGCCGCGCTGGAACGCATGGTGGCCGGCCGGACGTCCATCATCATCGCCCACCGCCTGTCGACCATCCAGCGCGCGGATCGCATCCTGGTGATGCACAAAGGCCATCTGCGCGAAACAGGAAGCCACCAGGAACTGCTGGCCGCCCGCGGCATCTACTGGAAGCTTTATCAATTGCAGTACAAGGACCAGGAAGTCCGGCGTTAACGGGGCAGGTCCATCGCCATCGGGGTGAACCAGGCGTCGCCGCATTGCACCGCCGGACCCAACGGGTGGAAGCCCATGCGCTGGTACATCCGCAGCCTGTCGCTGATCGCGGAGATCAGCAGCGTCGCGTAGCCCTCGGAAATGGCCGTGCCGATCATCAGCTCCAACATACCCAGGAACAACATCCGCTTGCGGTAGGCCGGCTCAATCGCCAGCAGGCGAGCTTCCAGCAGCGGCGCGGGCAGTGTTTCCAGGATCGAGGAATCCGCCAGCCGGCTCTCAATCGAAAACGGCCGCCGCGCGCAGGTGCACACCATGCCGACCACCCGGCTTCCAGCCAGCGCCACGAAGAACCGGCTGATCGATTCCCGGCTGTCGATGAGCCGGCCGTCCGCCGTGGCCGGATGCTGACGGACTTCCTCGGCGAAGACGCGATGATTCAGACGGCGGATCTGATCGAACTCGTCCGCGGTCTCGGCGACTTTGAAAACATACGGCATGGCGTCATGCTTCGTTCCCCGCCTCGAGGGCGGCGCGCTTCACGTCCACCTTCATTAGAACTCCAAGCCCGATCAGGAAAAAGATCACCAGCGACAGGATCGCCCACTGGTAGCTGCCGGTGAACTGCAGCATGAGCCCGAACAGCAGAGGAGCCAGCCAACTGGTGCCCTTGTCGCTGATCTCGTAAAGCGAGAAGTACTCGGCCTCCTTGCCGTGCGGAATCATCAGCGAATAGAGCGACCGGCTCAACGCCTGGCTGCCGCCCATCACGATGGCCACCAGCGCCGCGGCGACAAAGTAGTCGCTGGTCGTCTTCACGATGAAGATGCCGCACATCAGCACGGTCCAGGTGATCAGGCTCAACACGACCGCCCGGTAGGCCGTCAGCAGCTTGGCCAGCAGGTTGAAGAGCATCGCTCCCCCGAAGGCCACGAACTGGACCATGAGAATCGCCAGCGTCAACGACTCCAGCGGGATCTTCAGGTAGTCGGAACCATACTGCCCGGCCAGCGTGATGACCGCCTGAATGGCATCGTTGTATACGAGATAGGCGATGAGGAACGTCAGCGTCTGCGGATAGTGGCGCATGTCGCGCAGCGTCTGGAAAATCTGCAGGAAGCCCTTGGCGAAGACGTTCTCGCCGGCCGCCGCGGTGCGTTGCGGTTTGCGGTTGCGGATGCCGATCATCGGGATCATGCCGAAAACCGCCCACCACGCTCCGGCTGAGCCGAGACTGATGCGCACGGCCATGCCTTTGTCGATCCCGAAGGATTCCGCCTTCTGGAACAGCAGCAGGTTCAACGCCAGAAGAATGCCGCCGCCCAGGTAGCCGATGCCCCAGCCTTTCGAGGAAACGGCGTCGCGTTCCTCCTCGGGCGCCACGTCATTCAGAAAGCTGTTGTAGATGACGACGGAGCAGCCGAACGCGAGGTTCGCCACCAGGAACAGCGCGCCGCCCAGCAGGTAGAGGCCGCCCGACAGGGCGAACATCGCGATGGTGCTGCCGGCGCCCAGATAGGCGAAGAAGCCCAGCAGCTTCTTCTTGTTCGGACTGTAGTCGGCGATTGCCCCCAGCATCGGCAGGCAGACCACCTGCGTCAGCACCGAGAGCGAGATGAGATAGCTCCAATAGCTGCGCGCGTCCACGGTAATTCCGAGCGGATGCACATTGCCGGCGGCGTCGGCCGCGTTCTTGGCCAGTTCGGTGAGATACGGGCCCAGGAACAACGTGACGACCGTGCTGGCGAACGCGGAGTTCGCGAAGTCGTACATGTACCAGGCGCGCTGCTCACCCCGGCTGTACACGAGCTTAGGCTCGGGACTGTTCAAGCTGTGCCTCCACAAGTTGCGACAGTTTCGGATAGTCCTTCTTGCCGGTACCGAGCAGAGGGATCTTGTCGATGTACACGATGCGGCGCGGGATGGCGAGTTCCGGAGCGCCCAGTTCGCGCGCCGCGGCCTGGAGCTGGTCGCGCTTCAGGTCTTTGTCCTGCGTGCAGAGCACGATCATCTCGCCGCGGCCGGGATCCGGCCGGTTCACCGCGCCGTGAATGTGCTTGGGCGAAGCGGTCTCGGCGATCTTCTCCACTACTTCGAGCGAGATCATTTCGCCGGCCACCTTGGCAAAGCGTTTGACGCGGCCCTTAAGCTGCAGGAAGCCATCGTCGTCGACGACGGCCAGATCGCCCGTGGGATACCAGCCCGGCCCGAACACGGATTGCGGCGGCTCCAGCACGCACGGGTTGGACTCACGCCAATATCCGAGCATGACGTTCGGCCCCTTCACGTGCAGCAGGCCGCCCTCTTCGATGCCGGGCACCTTCTCCAACTTCCATTCCATCAGCGGCAGGATCTCGCCCACGGTGCCTGCCTTGCAGCGCATGGCCGTGTTGACGGCGATGACGGGCGCGCACTCCGTGGCTCCATAGCCTTCCAGAACGCGCACCCCGAACTTGTCCATGTAGGTGTTGCGGATCTCGTCGGTGAGCTTCTCGGCGCCGCCCAACAGCAGCCGGACCTTGCGGAAGTCGTAAGGGTGCGCGCGCTTTGCGTAGTGTTTGAGGAACGTGGGCGTGGCGAACATGACCGTCGCATCGCGGTCGTAGAAGAGCTCGGGCACGATGCTGTAGTGCAGCGGCGAAGGATACAGGAACAGCCGGATGCCGCTGACGATGGGCAGCATGAAGCCGGCGGTGAGCCCGAAGCTGTGGAAGACCGGCATCGCGGAGAGGATCTTATCGGCGCGCGAGACATCCACCACGCTGAAGACCTGCTCAATGTCGGAGAGGATCGACCAGTGGCTGAGAACGACGCCCTTCGGCTTGCCCTCCGAGCCTGAAGTAAACAGGACAACCGCCGGTTCGTCCGGCTGGGTCACCTTGGTGGCGGCACGGGGGAACGGCAAGGCATAGAGGATCAACCAGAGTTTGTCGCCGAGCGTCAGACGGGCCCGCAGGTCTTCCAGGAAAACTACATTGACGCCCTGCAGCTTCTCGACGACGGCGGTGAGCTTGCCCTTCTCCAGGAATTGCCGTGAGGTGAGGATCGTCTTGACCTTGGCGGCGCGCAACGCGCTCTGCATGCCGTCGACGCCGGCTGTGAAGTTCAGCATGGCGGGAATACGGCGGATTCCAAAGAGCCCGAGCGCCAGGCACAGCGTAGCGGCGGCGTTGGGCATCAGGACGCCGACGACTTCGTTCTCGGCGGTGATCTTTGACACCAGGCGGCCCAGGGCGAGCGAGCCCTTCAGGACACCGCCGTAGGTGAGGTCGGCTCCGCCGGCGTCTTCCACCATGTGCCGGCCGCGGCCGTGCAGTTCCACGGCTTCGAGGAATGCTTCATGCAGGCTCCGCTTGGGTTTTGAGAGGGCGAGGCAGCGTTGCAGCAGGCGTTGCATCGCCTCGCCGGCCTTGCGGCGCCGGAGCTTACCGGAGGGCGCCTCGGGCATGGGGATGACTTCCCCGGGGAAGAACTTGACCTTGATCTTGGGGAAGAAGGCGAGTGGGTAGTCGCCATCCATGCGGCTGAAGCCCTTGGCGCGGACGGCTCCATCGAGGATGAAGGGCGCGACGGTGGCCCCGGTCTTGGCGGCGATGAAGGCGGGGCCGTCATAGATCTTCATGAGGGCGCCGGTGACGGTGACGCGGCCTTCGGGGAAGATGATGACCTTGCGCCCGGCCTCGATGACATCGACGGTGGACTTGAGGGCGAAGGGGTTGGTGGTATCGATGACAATGTGGTCGGTGACGCGGACCAGCAGCCGGAAAGCGAGCTGCTTCATGACCTGGGAATGGACGACCCAGAGGGTGTCGTCGGGCAGGATACTCCACATGATGGGAGCGTCGAGAAACGACTGGTGATTACCGACGATCAGGGTCTTGGCGGCCCGCGGCAGCGCACCGTCGACTTCGACGCGATAGAGCAACCGCAAGAGACCGCGAATCAGAAGTTTAAGCATGGGTCAGGATCCAGGGACAATGCCATTAAAAGGTGTTACAGGTCAGTGTACGACGAAGAAGCGGGCCGAAGTTTGACAATGTGGGTGTGGGCTTGCTACAAAGGAATAACCAACTGCTCCTCAGTAGCTCAATGGTAGAGCATTCGGCTGTTAACCGAAGGGTTGTAGGTTCGAGTCCTACCTGAGGAGCCAATTCTTCCAATCACCCCAACAACCCCTAGCCTGTTGCCGTTCGTCTGCCTTACGAGATTTGAGCGTCGCAAGTCAGCGAAAAGTTCGAGCAGGGTAGCGGGGCGATTCCCATCCAGGTCTAATCATTCAGGATCATCGTAAAAAGTTTGCGTTGTTCTTCCCCGCTCTGCTCGCGAAACACTGCGGCGGCGGTACCTGTGAGGCGAACCAACTCTAAGCCAGTGGCGAGCAGCGGGAAGCTGCGTTCCTCGGCCTGTTGTGGTTGGTCGAGCGCGGGGAATTGTTCACGGTCAGCCCGCGATTTCTCATCAGACGTTGCTTTCGTGCTGCGTCCTTTGAGCCTGCCTTCGTACGGGCTGTCGAGACAGTGCTCCTGTTCAGTCGCTTGGCTTGAAGCGTGACGCCTGCCGCGCAGCACTTCGATGTAAGGGATTCGATGCTGTGCTCCCCCGTCGCAAATGTCTCGTACAGTATCGTGATGATGACACCAGCAAACCAACATACCGAGTCGCTGGAAAGTAACGCGCTGAACGCCCTCTCATTCTCAAAGCGGGTCGGGAGGTGCGTTAGGCTAAGAGTCGTTTCATGCGTTGTCTCTTCTGCAAGGCCGACTCGTCCTTGAGTCGGTCTCGCGAGCACATTATTCCGGAATCCCTCGGGAACATCGACCACCAGCTCCCCGCCGGTAACGTGTGCGACGCGTGCAACCACTACCTGGGCCGCGAAGTCGAGCGACCCGTTCAGGAATCCCCCCTATTTCGCCAGCTCCGCAAGGGCATGCAGGTACCCAACAAACGCGGCAAGTTTCCCGAGTGGGAGCCGGGGGACGGAGTGGAGAAACCTTCGTATCGGCTCATGGGCCGATTTCTAGCAAAGGTCGCGCTCGAAGCGATTGCGTTTCGGACCCGTGAGGTGGCCGGGTCGAACGAAGAACTCGTGACCAAGGCGGAGCTCGACGAGTTGCGACGCTACGCGCGGTACAATGAGGGACCGGACTGGCCCTTCACGGTACGCACCCTCTACCCCGTGAACGCCGTATTCCAGAACGGCAGAGAGCACTTCGAGCTTCTGCACGAATTCGACATCCTCGTTACCCATGGGATGGAGTACTACCTCGTGCTTGCGCTGTTTGGCGTGGAGCTCGTTATCAACCTCGGCGGGCGAGAACTCGATGGCTACCGGTGCTGGCTGGAAGCACACGATTACGCATCGCCACTCTATACGCCCAAGCCGCCCAAGCCATAAGCTCGGAAAGCAACGCCAAGATGGCGCTACTATGCCTTGCGGTAGAGGCCCTGGTCAACGACGCTCGGGAGCCGACGCAGCCACGCAAAGAGCTTTTGTCCCGGACCCCACATTTTGAGCAACCAGCCCCCGACCAGCACGCCGAGCGCCCAGTAGCCATTCGCTGGACGCAGCACGGGCGTTAATGCCGAGGACACTGCCACCCAGTCCATCGCCGCGTACCCATCCCGCACGTAGAGCGCGGCTATGAAGGCGAGCACGGCTACGATGCCGGTACGGAAGTGGTTCGCGAACGACGAGACACCGAACTCTGTACTCAGGTCCAGGAACCCGCGAAACGGCTTTTCGATCGACACGTGCTCTGCTTTCCAGTAGAAGATGAGGAGCTGGCGAGATCGAAGCATGCCGGTCTTGCGTCGGAGGTAGGGCTCCCACGCCGTCCCCTCCAGAAGTCGCGTGTACTTGAGCGAGGGGCTTACAGAACGGGCTTGCAGGCTCATCGGCGTGATGATGAACGCGTTGAGCAGCGGGATGGGCACGATCTTATCTTGGAGACTACGCCAGTCCATGGCCTCCTGCGCTTCGCGAACATCAGCAACGCGAATATCCATGATGGCACCGTTGAGAGCGAACAGAGACCGTTTCGACAGCCAACGCCGACCCAGACCGTCAATGGGAAAACGGAAGCGAAAGTATCGCTCGTCCCCTTTGTTCATTTCGGTCCCCAAGTCAATGCGCCACACCGAACAGTGCTGCTTCTTACTCGTCCACTCCGTCACTTCGCGGGAGCGTCCCGCGTTGATTCTTCCCACCTGCAACGCTTGGGCTCCCGTGTACGAGAGAGTGTTGCCTTGGATCGTGACGGGTTCGCCGAACACCAGGGGCGCGGTGTCTTGCTGGACGAGCAGATCGTAGAGGTCTTCCACACCGCTCGACCGGACCGTGAAGGGCAGCGCGAGGTGGAAACTCGTGAGTTTGTCTTCCTCCGCGCTGAGCCGGAGTCCGACGTCGAACTGAGAATAGGGCCCGAATAGGCCGGGGAGAACCCAGAAGTTCAAGTGACACGTATGAACTGAGAATGTTTTGTTATCACGGTCTTTCGCCACGGCGAAGTACGCCATATCGCCCCTTTCGCGCTCAACGTTGCTGGACGTACAGGAATGACTGGGGCGCGCGTACACCGTACGTCGCGTGCAGGTCTTGCGGGTGCCGGTACTCTCTGACCGTGCCGATCACGATGGCGTGCCCGGTTTCGCGTCCTTTGAAGTAGTCGAAGAACTTGGTGGATCCGATCCCTGCGTGCTGACTGGTCTGCTGCCAGAGCTCATGTACCGGGCGTGACAGGATGCTTTTGATCTCAAATTCACTGACCACCTTGCAAGTTGGGCTCGTGACGTACACGATGACCTTGTTGATGGGTTTGCGGAAAATGGATCGTCGGAACTCGAATCGTTTCTCGCCGCGAAAAATCGCTTCGGCGTACTCGGGCTTAATCGACAACAACGCGCAGGTCTGCTTGTGCGAGATCGAGGACCCTGCTGACCTGGGCGGTGCTGAGCGCCTCGAACCCTCGCGGTGCTGAGTCGATGTCGCGGATGATGCCATGGGTGATGAGCTACCCTGGAGATTCGGTCGTCTGGGAAATGCGTACGCGTACAAAAACCCAACGATAAAGGGGCGGTTGTTGGGACGGTACCGCCATTGCTCGCGCAGTTCGTTGTCCGAAAAGACACTGCGTTTGCGGCAGAGGCTGATGAACTGGTCCTCGTCGCGAATGTGCTGATGAGATGCCGTCGACGATCCCAAGCGAGGTGACGTACTTTGATAGTACCCGCCGGTCCGGTAGAACACGATCGTGTCGCCAACGCGCAGGTCGCGATAGTACGAGCGGCTCACATAGACTTTACGGATCGCGTTCCGGTGTGGTTCTTGCTCGATGAAGTCCTCTGGTGACTCAGGTTGTGCAGAATCGAGTCCGGGAGGAGGCTGGTGTGGTACTGCGGGTAGATCGGGACGATGAACGAGCGAGCTGAACGGCTGACATAAGGAAATGTTTGTTTCGGGTTTGCGAGCTCGAACGTGGCGCCATACTTCGTACGTACACGTCTTCCGCCCCGTTCGCGCTCGCCTTCTTGCCGTGATGTCGGAACCCGAAGTCCTGCAGGAGTTGTGTGAGGCGTTGTTGTTCGAGGGTACGGTTGAAGATGGTGACGTAGATCTCGTCGACGCGCTGGAGCAGGGCGTTGTCGAAGATGATCTTGAGGAAGCGCTCGCCGACTTTGAACCCGTTGAGCTCGACCTTGAAGGTTCCGATCTTGAGACGACGCCTCGGCGCGAACGCGGGGGTGATGTCGTGGTAGTTCTCCTCGGCACCCTCGGGTTTGAGATAGAGGAAGGCTACAAGGTCGTTGGCCTCGTAGCAGACGTACGCGAGCTCGTCAGCTTTGCGGTTGAACCAGCGATCAAACGCGGGGCCTCCGTAGTCCTCGCGGAAGCTGTTGAGGACTCTGCTTGTAGGTTCACGGTTCCGAAATGTGCTTTGCGTACGGCCAGCACGCGGTAATCCACGAGGGCGGGGTTTTCTGCGAGCGCCTTTTCGAGAAACCCATCGATCGTGAAGGCTCGGTCGCCCACGCTGAGCCGGAGGGCTTTCGCGTGGATGCCACGGTCTTCCGTGATGAGGGCATCAACCCGTCCCGCGTAGAGCTCGTTTACCAGGCTGAGTCGTAGTTGCGATCGTTCTCCGTCCGGTCGGTGGCGGCAAACGCAGCAATGGCCGGTGAGGACGGCGCGAGCGTCTGCAGGACTTGGTACGAGGCTAATTTTGCCGCGAACGACTCGCGGACGCGAGGATCAGCGTGCTTCCCGATCTCGTCGGCAGAGAGGGGATGAATCACCTTGTCATAGCGTAAGCGAATCGATCGCAGAAAAAGCGGACCGATGTCACGACGCACCACGGTCGCGGCCTCACGATGGATCAGGATATTCGTGTCGAGCAGGACCCGCATGGTCGAAAAATTCCTCGGCAGGATTGCTCAAATTGTAAAACAAAAATACCTGGGAATGTTTGCAACAGCAATCGCAAAAAGCGGTCAGTGGGACCTTCACCTACAAAGCCGGACCAGACGCGGGCACCAACGTAGAAATGCGACTCACTGGCAGGGCATGGGTTCGTGGAGTATCCCGGTCGGCCCGCCCAGATCGGATGAACCTCCCCCCGACACGAGGTATCTCCTACGAGGGAAAGCACTTCCTTGAGTTCGAGAAGGGTGGTCTTTTATGCGCTGTAGGTTCGTAGTGCGTCCAGCGTGGGGAGCCAAATCATTCTGGTGTCAAAGGCACCGCCCCCCCACACACATTTTGTACTGGACCCACCTTTAGGTTTCCGGCCTGACTCTTTCGCTCAGCTCCCCTATTGCACCACCACCGTGGCTTGCGCCTCCGTGGCCTGGAACTGCGTGCTGCCCAGGAAGCGGAAAGTGATTGTGTGCGGGCCTAGGGGCAGGACCAGATTGGTGAGCGTGCCGTTTATCAAAAGGCTCGACGGCAGGATCGTGTTGCTGCTGCCGTCGCTGATTGTCCCTGCCTGACCGGTCGGTATGACCGGCGCGGGCAATTGCTGGATCAGCGCTCCGTTCTCCCGCACCTCGATTGCGCCACCTAACGAGGTTCCTCCAGGAATCGTGACACCTTGGTTGTTCACTGTCAGCGTGTAGCCGATCGAGAACGGATTGTTCACCGTGGCCGCCGCGCGCGTCGTCATCGCCGTTGCAACAGGCGACATCCCGATGACAGCCGTGGCCTGCGACGACAACAGGTCGCCGCTCTGGTCGTAGGTGAAGGTCAGATTGCGCGTGTTGAAGGGCAGCAGAATGCTGGCTGTGCCTAGCGCCACTCCGAGTCCGGTGGGATCCGGCGTCAGGAGAATGGTGCCCGCGGCTCTTCCGTCGGCGAGGACGGTCAGGTTCCGATTGACGATACCCACAGAGTTTGGCCAGGTCAGGCGCGCGGTCAAGGAGCTCGGCAACCCCAGGACAAAAGAGGACGGAGGAAAGACGGTCTGCAGGCTGGTTGGCGCACCGGCCACCTGCGCGCAGGGTAGGTTGGCAAGGCCGGTAATGGCGCGATAGCGGGAATCTCCGGAATAGGCGGCATCGAAGCAGACGAATCCGCTGCGCCGGTCGGCGATGGTCGGCGTGTAGCTGAATGTCGCCATCGACAGGGGATACGTGGGGACGACGCTTAATGCAGGGGCTCCGAGGCCCTGCAAAGACGCCGAGGAGGCGGTACCGTTGACCGGCTTGACCGTGCCTGTTCCGGTGGGCCGCAGCGCGGGATCGAGGTTCACGCTTAAGCCGGTGAGATCGGGACCGGAGGGTGCGAGATTCAGAGTCAGCGGGGAGGGCGTGGCCAGCCGCATGGGTCCGAGGGTGAGCGACATCGACGGAATACTGCTGATCACAACAAGCTGAGCCGAGGCGGAGGCGGGCTCCACGAACAGGTTGCCGCCATAGGTGGCAGTCAGCGAGGCCATGCCGGAGGCCCCCGTGTCTCTTCCCGCCAGAGCACAACACAGTGTGTTCTCGGTCGTAAACGAGGCAGCGGTGGCGGAAATGCTTTTCGCCAGGGTGGTACCGCCCGCGGTGAGGTTGAGCGTTCCGTTGAAGGTGACATTCCCTCCATCGGCGGACAGGGTGGCGCGCGTGGCCACGGATTGCCCCGCGACAATGGCGCCGGCAAGGGATGTGAGTTGCAGCGTGGGCCGCAGCTTGACGTTGAAGCGGACCTGGACGCTGATCACCTGGGTGGCGGAAACCGTTGCGCGCATGGTGAGGACAAACGTGCTGCCGATGTCGGAGCGCGCCAGGTCGAAGACGGGCGTGGCGGCAAGATTGCCGTTCACCAGCGTCCCGAACGCGGAGATCAACCGCCCATTGGCACTGACCGACTTGCCGCCCGCATCGACCTGCGCCAGATCGAAACTGATGCGGCCGTTGAGAAGGGACACGCCCGTCGATCCACTGACGACGGCCCGTTCCAGCGGGTGATAGGTAGTTTGCGACATGCGGAACGACGGGTTGGGCAGGACGCCGCAGGCCCGGCTCGGCCCGCTGTCGTCGCGGCCGCCCAGGGCAAGAATGGAGCCGTCCGCCAGCACGACGCCCGCCAGGTCGCTGCGGGCCACGGTCAGGGATCCCGCCGGCTGCACGGAGTCCGACGACGGGTCAAACAACTCCGACGAGCCGAGCGGCTGCGATGCCGCCATCCCGCTGGTGATGAGCACGAATCCGTTCGTTTCGGACAGCAATGCCGTGTGGTTCCGGCGAGCGACAGTGAGGGTCGAGCCCAACAGTTGGAAGGTATTGGTCTCAGGAATCCAGACTTCGAGGGTATTCAGATCCGAGGCTCCATCGGTTCCGCCGGCCAACAGGACGCGGCCATCGAACAAGGCCGTGGCGGAATGGTCGGCACGCGGCATGGACAGGGAGAGAGTCGTCACGTCACCGGTATCGGGATCGAGGATTTCGGCCGTACTCAACGCGCCGGAGTCCGCCATGCCGCCGGCGATCAGGAGGCGCCCGTCCCGCAGCAGAGTGATGGAGTTCCGTTCGCGCGGCGTCACCGCGGCGGGCAGGGTGGTGATGGTGGAGGTATCCGGATCGAATACTTCAATCTCGATCGCCTTGCCGCCCATGATCAGCGCGCGGCCGTCGGCGAGTGGCGTCACGGTGGTACCCGATCCTCGCAGGACCGCGGTCTCGACGGAGGTCCAGGTGTCGATGGAGGGTTCGTAGAGTTCCACGTTGGCAGCGCCGCCGCCGGCGACGAGAACGCGGCCATCCTTCAGGACCGCGCAACCGTGGCTGGACCGGGCGGCGTTCATCGGCGCGGCGTCGGCGAATGTCTCCTCAGGCAGGAAGCGATAGATCTCGGCGGACGCAAGCGGCACATCGGCCGTTCCTCCGCTGACCAGGACGCGGTCGTCGGCCATGCGGACCGCGCAGGCGCCAGACCGCGCCTGTTTGAGAAGCGCCGTGGCGCGCCAGGTCCAGTTGTCGGCGAGCGCTCGAGGACTGAGGACGCCCGCGCACAGGAGAACCACGGCGGAGGGGCGGCGGATCCGGCTGAGCAGCAGTGGAAACAGGGGACCACGGAGAAGGTGAGAGGGTGTTTGTCCGCGTACTGGCAAGAGGCACATTCCTTTCACTGAATCCCGGCGCAACGGAGACTGGTAAGGAGTACGGCGGCGTGATTCGTACAAACTTCGTAAGATTCTAACCGAGATTCCGTTCGCATCGACCCCCTTTTGGAGCCCGATGCGGACGGTCGTTCGATAGGCAATTCAATGCGCCCGCCCTGGGGCAGCCTAGACCGGCTGAAGAATGTACATCGAGATGAAGTCGAAGCCGTCGACGGTGCCTCGGTAGAAGCGTCCATAAACGGAGCCAACATTCGGCGGCCAGGGATCGTGGATGCGGATCATGGTGCCACTGGCATCTCCGGCGCCGTCGCTCCACATTCCGCTAATGACGATCGCGTGAAGCCAGCCGACTCCGCCACCCACCGCCCACACAGGCCGGTTGCGGAGCAAGCCGGCCAGGCCGGCGACTGTCCATGTTTGGGGGTAGTGCATCCGCCAGCCGAGCCCGCGGCCGAACTGCTCGATGTTCGAGGCACTCGGTTCGAGTCCACCACTGGCCGTGAGCGTGGCCCGCCCGGGCCCGATCGACATGTTGCCAACGATCATGGTCGCCGCGGCCGACCAGCACGTCATGCCCGTGGGCTGTGGGAACAGTTGGACCGGATGTGTGATGTCGATGGTGATGCCAAGCCGCGTCCAAGTCATCGGCCCGGCAACGCCATCCTGCGGGATTCGTTCCTTCGCCTGGAAAGCGATGACCGCCGCCCGAGTGCGCGGTCCGAAGTCGCCATCCTCGGCCAAACGGGGAGCCGCTCCCTTGTTGTTGAGCAATCGCTGCAGCAGCTTGACCTGCATGGCCCGGCTGCCTTGACGCAGAATTTCCATGTCACCCTCCTGACTGGATTCAACCGGGTCCTATTATAGGGCGCGATGTTCGCTCTCCCTAGTGAAACTGTCAGGAAGTCAACACTGCGACGGCGGCCGGGTTTACAGGGTCAATCTGGACAGACTAGAACAGAATGGAAGGCAGCCAGGCTCCGGCGGGTTCGTTGTAGAGACCCAGGCTCATCAGGTTCATGGGCTGCACGACGCGCAGGCCGTTGTTCAGGCACCAGCGCAGGAGGGCGCTGTTGCGCGTGGGCACCAGGATGCCGGGCCCGCCAAACGACTCACGGGAGGCGATGAGCGCCTGCAGATCGACGTTGGTTTCGGTGGTCGCGTGACCGAAGAAGGCCAGGCTGGAGGCATAGCCGGTGAGGCGGCCGCCGCGCTCCACCACGAGGGCAGTGCCTTCCTGGATGGCCTGGCTCAAATCGCCGCTCCGGTCGAAGCCGTGGACGCGCCTTGAAAGCTCGTTGCAGGCGTCCAGATCGGCGGCCTGGGCCGGACGGACCTCGCAGCCGGGTATCTGCCGTTGCACGGGCCGGCCCTGCAGACAGGCCAACGGCTCCCGGATATCGAAGCCGAGGTTTGTGTAAAGCGAAAAGGAGCGGTTGTGGAAGGCGGCCTGGACCAGGCGCACGCCGGCGGCGCCGCGGGCCTGGGCGCGGTCGAGCGCAGCCTGCATCAGCTTGCGCCCCACGCCTCCGTTCTGAGTCGCAGGGTCGACCGTAATGGGGCCGATGCCGGCGATGATGGAACGCTCATCCATGCAATTGCTGCCCAGAAGGCGGCCTTCGGATTCAGCCACGACGCAGTAGAACTGAGGTCCTGAAAAGAGCATCGACAGCAGGCCGGTGGGCACTTCGGGTCCGGGAAAGTCGCACGGGAAGCCATGCACGGCGTTGATCTTCGCGAACGCTTCGTAGCAGATGATGCCGCAGGCCGGAGCGTCTTCCGGCCTTGCTTCGCGTATCGTTAGGTCCGGTTGGGGCTGGGTGGACAAATCCGATGCCTCTCTTTCTGACCGAAAGAGTATAGCATTCGGGTCACCCAGCATCGTCGCCTGGAAGCCAGAGTTTACTGGTCGCGCAGCACGGCCATGGGATCGACTCGCGCCGCGCGCCGGGCAGGCCAGAAACTGGCGAAGAGGCCGGCCGAGAAGAGCAGGACCGTCACGGCCACGAAGGAGTATGGATCGAAGGTGGAGACGTTGGTCACCAGGCCCGAGAGCAGTTTGGCGGAGGCCAGGCTGGCGATGAGGCCGACTACGACCCCGCCGGCGAGCAAGCGGGCTCCGATGCCGAGCACCATCGCGATGACCTGCTGGAAGGTGGCGCCCAGGGCAATGCGGATGCCGATCTCCCGCGTCTGTTGAGCGACCAGGTTCGAGATCACCCCATAGATTCCGAACAGTGCGAGCACCAGGCCGAGCACGGCGAAGATGGTGAGGAGGATGAGATTGAAGCGCGGCCGGGCGTAGACGTTTTCGGCGAGCAGCGTCTCCATTGTCTTTACATCCATGAGCGGCTGGCCCGGATCGACCGAATAGACCTGTGCCTTGAGGCCGGCGGCGAGCGATTCCGGCCGGCCGGCGCTGAGGGCGAAGATGCGATCGGCGCGGCCCATGATGGTGTAAGGCATGTAGAGTTCCGGCAGGATCTCGTTGGTGGAGGCGCGGTTTACGGTGTCGTCAACGATGCCGACGATCTGGAAGGAATCGTCAGCCAGGTTCACCGGCGCCTGGCGCATGCGGGGGATGCGGATGAGGCGCCCCAAGGCCTCGCTGCCCGGGAAATACTGGCGGGCAAGGGACTTGTTGACGGTGATGCTGTGGGTGCGCGAACCGACCTCGGTTTCGGTCGGGAAACGGCCCTGGGCCAGACGCAGGCCCATCACGCGCGGATAATCCGCGTTGATCTGGTGGAGCAGCACGCGGCGGGTTTCTTCCTTCGAACCGCCCACCGCTTCGATGGGCGCGGACCAGTTGAAAACGGGCGGGAGCCCGGAGTTGATGCCGACGGCGACGACCCCGGGGGCGGTCTGCATGCGGCGCAGCGCTTCCTGGAGGAAGGCGTTGCGGCGTTCGGCGTCGGGGTAGCGCTCTTCAGAGAAGGGGATGCGCAGGGTGAGGATGCGGTCGGGGTGGAAGGAGAGATCGGCGCCCTGGATGGAGAGAAGCGTGCGGATCATGAGACTGGCGCCGACCAGGAGAACCAGGGAGAGCGCCACTTCGGCGACGACGAGGACGCTGCGCATGAGGCGCTGGCGGAGGCCGCCGGAGACTCCGCGACCGGCTTCCTTGAGAGGCTTGAGCAGATCGCCGCCGGCGAGATGAAGGGCAGGGGTGAGGCCGAAGAGGAGGGAGACGAGCACGGAGACGGAGAGCGAGAAGAGGAGAACGGGCGCATTCAGTGTGATGTGCGCTTCGTCCGGAATCGTATTCGGCGGGATGACAGCCAGGATGCCGCGCAGGCAGACGAAGGCGAGGAAGACGCCGACTATGGCTCCGCCAAGGGCCAGCACGAGGCTTTCGGCGAGCAGTTGGCGGACGATGCGGGTGCGGCTGGCGCCCATGGCGGCGCGGATGGCGATCTCGCGGCGGCGGAAGGCGCCGCGGGAGAGGAGGAGATTCGACACGTTCACGCAGGCGATGAGCAGCAGCAGGCCCACGGCGCCGAAGAGGATCCAGAGGGCATCCTTGATATCGCTGGGGAAGGTCTCGCCGAAGGTTTGCAGGCGGAGCCACCATTGCTTGGGGAAGTCGTCCGGGTAGCGGTGCGCCATCTCCTCAAAGAGGGGCCTTAGGGCGGCGGCGGCCTGTTCCCGGGTGACACCAGGCTTGAGCTTGCCGAGCAGATGGACGCTTTCCTCGCCTTCCAGGGTCTGGCCCGGGCGAAAGACGTCGGGCAGGTACACGTCGGCGCCGCGCCACATGAAGCGGGGCGGCATGACGCCGATGACGGTGCGGGTTCTTCTCATTGAGGCGGAGTTTGCGGCCGAGGACGCCGCGGGGGTCGCCGCCAAACTGCCGCTGCCAGAATTTGTAGCCGAGGATGACGACGGGTTCCGCGGACTCGGCCTCGTCAGAGGGGAGAGTGGCGCGGCCGATGAGCGGCGGGACGCCCATGACTTCGAACGTATTCATGGTGCAGTGATTGCCGCGCAGGCGTTCCGGCTCGCCGGTGCCTTTCATCGTGACGTCGGACCAGGTGGAGGCGATGACGCCGCTGAAGACCGTGTTCTTCTGGGCGATCTCGATGAAGCGGTCGATCTGATACTGGCTGCCGTTGCCGGCCGCGCGGGCCGCGTACGGAGATGCTACATCAGACGGTCCGGTTCCTGATAGGGGAAGGGGTCGATGATGACGGCGTGGAGGACGCTGAACATGGCGGTGCTGCCGCCGATGCCCAAGGCGAGCGAGCCGACCGCGATGGCGGTGAAGACGCGCGCCTGCGCCAGGCTGCGGGCTCCGAAGCGAAGATCACGGGCGAATTGGGCGAGCCAGGAGAAGGGGTTCACGTTGACTCCAATGAGTGTATTGTATGGATGTTTCGAGGACAGAGTTGTTAACAATGCGGCGGAGCTTCGCTCATTTTTCGCCGTCAGGCGGCGAGATGGCCCGGGCCGAGGACAGCAGGGGCGTGGCGGCCGCAGCAGCGTTTGTACTTTTCGCCGGATCCGCAGGGACAAGGGGCGTTGCGCGGGGTGGAGACGGCGCTGGCTTCGACGGCTTCGTGGTTGGGTTCAGGCTGGAGGGCGGGGCGCGGATTGGGTTTGTCCGTTCGAACAGGGGCAGGGGCGATCGCGTCGATTTGAGAGGGCGTCTGCCGGGCGCCGCAGCGGCTGAGCTTCTCGTGGGTTTTGAGCAGACCCTGGTGGGCGCGGTCGTATTGGCGCTCGAGTTTGGCTTCGTACGTCAAAAAACAGGCCGAAGCCGGAGTTCTGGTCGTAGGGATTGAAAGGCGAGGGCCTGAAGGTGGAGGTGATCGGTGTCCGGGATCTGAGCCGCGAGTGCAGTGATCCGGCTGGTGAGGAGGACTTCCTGGGTGGGCCCGGACACGACGGAGGCGCCATTCGGCGTCGGCCATTTCGCGGACGAAGCGGGCTTCGGAGAGGTCGTGGACTTGGAAGTGTTCGGTGAGTTCTGGCCAGGAGGGCGTCGTATTCGGCGGGGTCATCGCCGGGGAGCAGAACGGATTGGGAGCGGAATCCGTGGCGGAGGTTGTTCTGAGCCGAGCGGGCTTTACGCTCGCCGGAACGGGTCCGGTGGAGAGCTGGGCGTTGAGGGCGGTTGGCGGTGAGTTGGGCGTCGAGTGGCCATCGGAAACAACCCTTTCCAATGGAATAAGTTTCGTCAGGACAGTTTCAGCGTCCTTAAATTCCATTTTTCGGGAACGGGGCCAAGGCATCCGGCTAGGGTGTTGATTCCATGGGGAATAAATGTTGAACTGGAAGCCCTACTCGGTTTGGCGGTAGTCGTCGAGGCGAACGTTTGAGATGTGGACGGTCTTGTCGCCACTGGTGGACGGACTGGTAGTGGCGGACGTGGATCTGCGTGCCGTCCTTCCAGCTAGACCTGAGGTTTGCACTCAGCAACCGCCTCCCGCAGGGCCATCCCACCGATGCTGCGCCGAAGCCCAAGTACTTCGGCACCGACCACGAACACCTTCAAGCTATGGGAAAATTCGGTTCCGTCCATGTAAAGTCCAACCGTCCCAGGGAGGCGCGCGCCGTTGTGCATTCCGGGCCGAACAGCGCATTCGGAGACGGTCGGAAACCTAGCGAGATGAGAGAGCACTCGAAGAGGTCGGGTATGACTAGACGTCGATTAGCCACCGTGCCGAGTAAGTCGCGGGTGTGCGGCGCCATCGATGCCGAAGATCTACGAGATCAATATCGACAGGCCCTGGACTCGAATGCCGCGTGATGGGGGGGCTTGCTGAGGAGCCGGTTGAAGGTATCTCCTTATTCAACACATCCCTGGAATCCAGGCCAAAGCGATGCCTGGTGCTGAAGCCGTGAGGCCCTCGGAGTATCGCCGCTGCCGTTCTCGAGCTCCATATGAACATCATCCGGTGTGCCATTGGACTTCCGAAGAAAACTGAAACGGGACAATCTCTGCGATGGCCTGATGGCGCAATGGCTGGAGCTGTTCTGGCCGGGTGAGGCGTACATCGATGGACTGAAGGGCGAGAGGCGTCGGGGCCCGTGAAGTGAAACGCCGCAGCGCAAGGGCCCCGATGGGGATCGCTTGAAAGAGCATGCACCCTGCAACCAAGAACGTCCGAGCAACCCAAGTCCGAGCCCGGAGGATCTGCCAGAAGAGCGTCAGCAACGCCACCGCCGCCAAGGACATCAGCATTAGCGTCTTGATTGATGAATCGAGAACGGCGCCGCTTATCGCCGCTGAGTGTATCCCCGCAGTCGAGAAAACGCTACCCGGACTCGACGAACGCCGGTCAGGATCAGAGCTGTCCCGAATTACATCACAGCCATGACCCGCGGCCGCGGCAGCAGAAGAACGCAATCGGAGTCAGAACCAACGAAGGGGGTCGCGAACCACACAGCGGCGCTCTGGCCCATCTCGTTGAAAAGTCACGAAGTACGAAAGCCAAGTTGGGAGCACCGCGAAGAGGAGGACGAAAAGACTCTTGGCAACCGCGATGCTTGTTCGAGGGATGGGCCTCGTCCGCAGATCCTCCAAATGGCGAGGGCCGCCGCTACCGCCTGCACGACGCGGCCTGTCGAGCAACACCAGCAGCAGTGATCAAACTGGTCGCCGTTGGCGACCGACTGCTCGGGTGCAGGCCCGCGACGAGCTGGCCGTGAAAGCAGCAATGAACTGGACGGAGATCGGTCGGCGATCTGGTTCCCGCAGCTCGGCGGATGCCTGCAAAGCGGATGCAGCGTTTCATTGCTGTGCTCCCTTGCGGCCGCTGCGGGCCAGGGCTACGAAGATGGAGCGGAGGTTCATGGGCTGCGCTTCGATGCTCCGGGCGGCGGGGAACAAGGACCTGGC
>JASGIE010000032.1:0-42071 GCA_049841055.1 Paludibaculum sp.
GTGTTATCTGCATGTTCTTGGTTCAGTTGCGTATTGCTAAGGTTAATCAGGAAGTCCGATAAATCCGAACAGCACCTCGATGTTCGGCTTCCAGCGCGTGGGCGACGCCATCTGGGCGTTCGGCGATTCCCGCGGCCGCGGCTTCCTGTTGGGCGCCACGGCGGTCGTACAACGCTTAACGGTGAAGGGTTGCAGCACGAAGACGGTCACAGCCACGTACTCGCGTCTACGGTCCCAGAGAACTGCGTGAGTTACGATCCGGCCTACGCCTACGAGATCGCAACATCATCCAGGACGGCCTGCGGCGCATGTACGGGCAGAACGAGGACGTGTTCTACTACCTGACGCTCTGCAACGAAAACTATGCGCAGCCGGCGATGCCGGAGGGCTCCCGCGAGGGCATCCTGAAGGGCATCTACAAGGTGCATCCGAGCGAGAACGGGGCCGGCGAAGGCTCAGTTGTGGGCAGCGCTTCGATGTTGAACGAGGCACTGCGCGCGCAGAAGATCCTGGGGAGAAGTTCTCAGATTACGGCCGACGTTTGGAGCGTGACCAGCTACAACGAGCTGCGGCGCGAAGCGCTGGATGCGGACCGCTGGAACCGGCTGCACCCCGCGGAACCGGCCCGCAAGCCGTATATCCAGCAAGTGATGGAAGGCACGCAGGGTCCGATTGTCGCCGCCAGCGACTACATGAAGGTGATCTCGGACCAGCTTGCTCCGTGGTTGAGCGGAAGGCTGACCTCCCTCGGCACCCGACGGTTTCGGACGCAGTGAATCGCGGCCGTACCTGCGGCGCTTCTTCGAAGTGGATGCGGAATCGATCGCCATCGCGACGATCTCGCAGCTCGCCCGGTGGGGCCAGTTCGACGCGCAGAAGGCGCAGCAGGCGATCTACGAATTGGGTGTCGATCCCGAGAAGAAGAACGCGGCTCGCAACTAGCAGCAATTCTCAACGGGGGCGTGCATCGACCAGGATGCACGCCCTCGTTTTGCGTTTGAACCCGCACCGCCCGCCGGCGCCGCCCGCCGTAATATGATGTCGAGGTCAGGTTAATCATGATCCTCTCTCGACCCACGCCTCTCCATTTCATTCTGCTTTCCGCATTGACGGCCACGGCCTGTCTGAGCCAGCAGGCGCCCCACAAGAACAGGGACCTCGGCTATGACGACACTCCTCTGATCCCGGGCCAGAAATGGCGCGTGCACGACAACACGCGCAAGCATCCGCCGAAGGTGACGGCCGCGGCACAGCCGGGCGGCGCGCCGTCGGATGCGATCGTCCTTTTCGATGGCAAGGATCTGTCTCAATGGGTCGCCAGGTTGCGCGGCGGCAAGGAAGGCCCGGCGGAGTGGAAGGTGGAAAACGGCTACATGGAAGTGGTGCCGGGCAAGGGCGGTATCGCGACGAAGGAGAAGTTCGGCGACGCGCAGATCCACGTCGAGTGGCAGGAACTGCCGGACGTTTCCGGTACGAGTCAGAGCAGAGGCAACGGCGGGGTGGAGATCATGGGCCGCTATGAGATCCAGGTGCTGGACTCCCTCCCAGGATCTGACCTACGCCGACGGCCAGGCCGCTTGGATCTTCTGGCCAGTGGCCTCCATGGTGAACGCGACCCGCAAGGCCGGCGAATGGAATGTCTACGACATCGTGTTTGCGGGGCGCCCACCAAGTTTGACGGAGAGAAACTGGTGAAGCCGGCCTACATCACGCTGTTTCACAACGGTGTGTTGATGCACAACCGGCAGGAAGTGATTGGGCGGGCGATCCATGCGAAGGTGGCTACCTATGCTCCGCGCATGGGACCGGAAGAGCCGCTCTGGTTGCAGAAACCACGGCAATGCCGTGCGGTTCCGGAACATCTGGGTACGGCGTTTAAAGGGTTACGATCCGCAGTAAGCCGCGCGGCGGCGGCGCCGCAATCCGGCCAACAAGAGCGGCAATCCGACCAGAAGGGCGATTGCACCGGCTCAGGCACGGCGGAAACGTCGCCCGTCTGCAAGGTTTCATTGGTGATGGCGAGGACACTCGCCGATGTCCGAGACGGCGCCGAACGCACTGCCGCCGAAGGCGATCTCGTACAGGCTATACAGCGGACCATCGGCCTTGATGAAGTAGTCGGCTGGCGAGGCGTAGAGAAACCGTCAGCACCGGGTCGGCCAGGGTGAAGGTGGCGCACGCCGCCGCCGTCGAGCTGAAGACGACGCGGAGAACGACGTGAGTTGGGCGGTGTCGATGCTGCCGCTGAGGTCCAGGTCGTCGCCGGTGAAGAGGATGGTGAGGGGACCGCCCTGGTCCCAACCGCCTTGAGTGAGTTGAAGGGTCGACGCACCGGCCTGCGGGCACACAGCCCCCAGGGCCAGCGCCAGACACAGCGCTGCCAGTTTCATATCGGAATCCAGCCTTTCATGTGGAGGAGCTCAGCCGGTGGCGCGCTGCCGGGCGCCGGGCGGGCTGGGCTCCTGCACAAATACGCGCGGTTGCGTGAGAAAAGGGATCAAGATCGATTCCAGAGGGATTCCGGAGCCAGGGCGCGGCGGCGGCGCACGTCGATTGGCTACCCTGATAGACACACGTTCTGTTGGAGTTTCTGCATTGCCACAACGACTGATTGTCGCCATCACCGGAGCCTCCGGAGCCATCTTCGGCATCCGGATTCTCGAGACGCTCGCCCGGGACAAGGCCATCGAGACCCACCTGGTGGTGAGTCCCGCGGGCCGGGCGACCATTGCGCAGGAGACCGACTGGCAACCGAGGGATGTAGAGGCACTGGCCAGCGTCGTTCATTCTCCGGCGAATATTGGCGCCTCGATCGCCAGCGGTTCATTCGAGACGCTGGGCATGATCATCGCGCCGTGCTCGATCAAAACGCTGTCGGCCGTGGCGAACTGTCATTCGTCCGATCTGGTGGCGCGGGCGGCCGATGTGCAGCTCAAGGAAGGCCGGCCGGTGGTTTTGATGGTGCGGGAGACGCCGCTGCACAAAGGACATCTGCGGCTGATGAGCGAGGCGGCGGATCACGGCGCCGTGATCTTCCCGCCAGTGCCGGCATTCTATGGGCGTCCAAAGACTCTGGACGACATGGTGAACGCGACCGTGGGACGGGCTCTGGCCCGGGTGGGCATCCGGAATGAGCTGTACTTCGAGTGGCTGGGGATGAAGAACCCGACTTCCGACGCAGGCTGATTCCCCTGCTACCCTGCCCGGTATGGCCGCCCGTCTGCCAAACGGCTCGAAGCCCTATCTCTTTCCCGAAGGAGCCCGTTTCGGCGCGGACAATGTCCTGCTGCATGCCAGCGCGCGGCGTCACCGGGTGGAGGAGTTCGCCGGACCGCTGTCCATCAAAACGGTGATGAAGGGCTCGGTGGGCTGGGTTGTCAGCGGGCAGGAACTATTGGTGGATCCGGCCAGCTTTCTGGTGCTGGGGGCCGGCGAGAAGTACTCCATGAACATCGATTCGCAGAGGCGGGTGGAAACCGCCTGCGCCTTCTTCCGCGATGGTTTTGTCGAAGAATCGGCCCAGGATGCGACAGGCCGGGTGGAGGATTCGCTGGAGGATCCACGGCGCCCTGCGCCGGCCCTGCCGTTTCTCTCCCGTCTGCACTGCGATGCGGAGCGGTCGATGACGGGCACGGTGGAAACGATGGCGGAACGGAGCGCCGCGGCCCTGTTCCCCAGCGGTTTTGAGGAGGAGTTCCTGCTGCTTTCGAACCGGCTGCTGCAGCTCTACGAGCAGATCCGGAAGCGCATGGCCCGGGTGCCGGCGGTGAAGACCTCCACCCGGGAGGAGCTGTTCCGCCGCCTGGAGAAAGGCCGCGAGTTCCTACACGGGCAGGCCGGTGGAGCGGTTTCCCTGGAAGAGGTAGCCCGGGTCGCGTGTCTTTCGCGGTACCACTTCCATCGCGCCTTCGTGCAGGTCTACGGACAGACTCCGCATGGGTACCTGACCCGCTTGCGGCTGAGCCGCGCTCACGCGCAATTGCAGGCCGGGCAGACGGTGACGGAAACGTGGCTGGCGTCGGGATTTGACAACGCCTCCGCCTTCAGCCGGGCGTTCCGCAAGGCCTACGGTCTGACGCCGTCGACCGTCCGCAGAGGTTGAAATTCGCAAGATCGGCACAGTCCGGCCGCGCCGTTGCGGCTATCGTGAGGTTCATGAACAGAGCTGCTTCGCTTCTTCTGCTGCTCGCCACCAGCGTAGCGGTGCAAACCCTCCCCGAGGCCGCGAAGGGACCCGCCATGACGCACAACGAGAATCTTCCCTCGACGGTTTCCCTGGTGATGTTTGGAGTCGAGAACCTGGCGCGGTCGGTAGCCTTCTACCGCGATGTGGTCTCGTTGCCGCAGCGCAGTTCGTCGGAGGAGTTCGCCTTTTTTACGGCGGGCCCGGTGACGCTCGCGCTGAGTGCGCCGCTGGGACGGGCTCTCCAACCGAGGGCTGGGGCGATGGAACTGGTTTTCTCCGTCCCCGGCGTCAATTCGTCGTTCGCGGTGTTGAAAGACCGGGGCTGCAAGTTTGCCCAGGAGCCGCGGGAGGTTTCACCGGGGTCGTGGGCCGCGACCTTTGCCGATCCGGACGGGCACCGGCTGACGATCTTCGGCCCCAAGTGAACTGGCGGCGGCGGCCGGCGAGCCGGATACTATTCAATTGAACCGAAGTGGCGGCCGAGTACGTCATTCCTTCCAGGATGCCGACCCCGGCGCCCGGGCTGAGACCGATGCGGAAGTGCTGGGCTTCATTGCTGCTGCCGGCCACCGTCGCGAAGGCCGATCACCGGCTGGACCGGAAGGAGATCCGCACTCCTGCGCCGATGCCGGCGGGCAGCCTGCTGGTCGTAGGGTTTCTGGGCGCCTGGGAGCACTGGGACAACGACAAGCGGAGCGTCCGGAAGCTGGCGCTGGACCTGCGCCGGAAACAGATCCCCGGGGTGTATGTGGAGACAGCCGGCAACCATGACCGGAAGACGGTGAGGAAGTTCATCCTGGAAGCGCTGGACCAGAACCGCGACCGTAAGCTGGATGCCGCGGAGAAAAAGAGCGTAGAGCTGATCTGCTATGGGCAGAGCTTCGGCGGCGCGGCGTGCGTCCGGCTGGCCTCCGAGTTGAAGAAGCAGGGCATTCCGCTGCGGCTGACGATTCAGGTGGACAGCGTCGGGCACGGAGACGACTGGATCCCGTCCAATGTCGCGCGAGCGTTGAATCTGTATCAGCACGATCCGGGCCCGATCCAGGGTGAGGGTCACATCAAGGCGATGGATCCGGCCCGCACAACGATCCTGGGCAATATCCGGTTCACCTATCTGTTCCGGACGGTGGATATGTCGGACTACCCCTGGATCAGCCGGCGGATGGGTGTTTCGCACTGGAAGATGGATAACGATCCCGTGGTGTGGAAGAGCGTGGAGACCGCAATCCTGGCGGAGATCGGAGCCTGGTCAGCAGGCCGTGCTCTGGCCAGCGCCCAGTGAGGAGCCATCGCCGATGCCGCTGCAGAATCGGGTGACTCCGGAAGGTTTGCTGATCGCGACCGAGGCCCGTGGCACGTTGATGGGCAACCGCGGCGGCGCCATCCACAACGACCAGCGGCAGATCGTGAAGCCCTTCAAGAGCAGGCAGTGGATCACGTGCCTGCTGGCGTTCAAGGGGCGGAGGCGGGTAGTGATGACGCCGCGGTTGTATACGGAGCTGTTCTTCCTGGACGAGGCGACGGCGTTCGCGGCGGGGCACCGGCCGTGCGCGGAGTGCCGGAGAGCGGACTTCCTGCGATTCCTGGATGTCTGGCCGGGGCGGATTGCCGGGGAGAAGCTGCTGGTGGACGCGATCGACCGTGTGCTGCACGCGGAACGGATGGACGCCGATGGAGCGAAGGCCACCTACCGCGAGCCGATGGAGCTTTTGCCCGACGGGACGTTTATCCGGCGGGAAGGTGGGATGTACCTCGTTCGCGGCGATTCGCTGCTGGAGTGGACGCCTTCGGGCTATGCCGGGCGGCGGGAGCGCCGGAGCGGGGAGATGGCCGAGGTTCTGACGCCGTGGTCGATGGTGGCGTGTTTCCGGTCCGGGTATGTGCCGGGGGTTCACGCCTCGGCAGCGCTGTTGGAATAGTTACCCAAAAAGAAGAAGGGCCGCGGCCCCCAGATGGGAGGCGCGGCCCTTTCTCCGACTCGGATTCAAACTACGCGGTGCGGTTGGCTTCCGCGGAACCTTCGCTCTTCGCGATGGCCGCCTGGGCAGCCGCGAGACGGGCGATCGGCACACGGTAGGGCGAACAGGACACGTAGTCCATGCCGACCTGGTAGCAGAACTCGACGGAGCTGGGGTCGCCGCCGTGCTCGCCGCAGATTCCGATTTCCAGTTCCGGGTTGGTGGAACGGCCGGCATCCACTGCGAACTTGATCAGCTTGCCGACGCCTTCGCGGTCGATGACGCCGAACGGGTCGTTCTTGAAGATCTTCTTGTCTTCGTACTCCTTCGAGAACTTCGTATAGTCGTCGCGGGAGAGGCCCATGGTGGTCTGCGTCAGGTCGTTGGTACCGAACGAGAAGAACTCGGCTTCGGTGGCCACGCGATCGGCGGTGAGAGCGGCACGCGGGATTTCGATCATGGTGCCGATCATGTACTTCTGCTTCTTGAGGCCGGCCTTGCCCAGAACTTCCTCGGCAATGCCCTTGACGATCTTCTTCTGGTTCTCGAGTTCCTCGACGCCGCCGATGAGCGGAATCATGACTTCGGGAATGACCGTCTTGCCCTTCTTCGCAACCTGAACGACGGCTTCGAAGATGGCGCGCGCCTGCATTTCGGTGATCTCGGGGTAGGTGATGCCGAGACGGCAGCCACGGTGGCCGAGCATGGGATTGAACTGATGCAGCTGTTCGACGCGGTGCAGCAACTGGGGCAGCACGGTCTTCAGCGACTTCACGTCGGGCGCGAAGTTCTTGTAGCGGGCCAGCATTCCTCCTTGGCCTTGAGGTCCGCCGTGGGCAGCTTGGCGAGGTCGACCATCAGCTCTTCGCGCTTGGGGACGAACTCGTGCAGCGGGGGATCCAGGGTGCGGATGACCACCGGGAAGCCGTTCATGGCTTCGAACAGGCCGGCGAAGTCCTTGCGCTGCATGGGCAGCAGCTTGGCGAGCGCCTTGGTGCGGTCCTTCACGTTGTCGGTGAGGATCATGGCCTGCACGTGCGGCAGACGGTCTTCGGCGAAGAACATGTGCTCGGTGCGGCACAGGCCGATGCCTTCGGCGCCGAACGCACGGGCGGCCTTCGCGTCGCGCGGGATGTCGGCATTCGCACGAACGCCGAACTTGCCGCGGAACTTGTCGGCCATCTTCATGAACTTGGCGAAGACGGGCGAGTTTGGATCGGGATCCTTCGTCGCGGCCTGGCCGAGGTAGACGCCACCGGTGGTGCCGTCGATGGACACCCAGTCGCCTTCCTTGATGGTGACGGTCTTGTCGGCGGTCTTGACGGTCGCGACCTTGCCGCGCTCGTTGATCGAGATGGCGCCGCAGCCGACGACGCAGGGAACGCCCATGCCGCGGGCCACAACGGCCGCGTGGGAGCTCTTGCCGCCGACGGCGGTGAGAATGCCCTTGGCGGCGTCCATGCCGTGGATGTCGTCCGGCGTGGTCTCTTTGCGGATGAGGATGACGGGGGACTTGGCCGACATTTCGACGGCGTCTTCCGAAGTGAAGGCCAGGCGGCCGACGGCGGCGCCGGGGGAGGCGTCAATGCCGGTGGCGAGCTTGGTGAGGGACTTCAGGGACGTGGTGTCGAACACGGGGTGCAGCAACTGGTCGAGCTGAGCCGGGGCGACGCGCATGACGGCGGTCTTCTCGTCGATGAGACCTTCGCTCACCATGTCGACAGCCACACGCACGGCGGCCGGGCCGGTGCGCTTGCCGTTGCGGGTCTGCAGCATCCACAGGACGCCTTCCTGCACGGTGAATTCGAAGTCCTGCATGTCCTTGTAGGACAGTTCGAGCTTCGAGGTGATGTCGCGCAGCTGGGTGTAGACGTCCGCGTTCCACGCCTTCAGTTCCGAGATGGGGGAGGGGGTGCGGATGCCGGCGACGACGTCTTCGCCCTGGGCGTTGACGAGGAATTCGCCGTAGAACACCTTCTCGCCGCTGCCGGGGTCACGGGTGAAGCCGACGCCGGTGGCCGACGTGTCGCCCATGTTGCCGAACACCATCGCCTGGATGTTGCAGGCGGTGCCGAGACGGTCGGAGATCTTCTCCATCTTGCGGTAGTAAGACGCCTTCGGCGCCCACCAGGACATAAACACGGCGTTGCGGGACAGCAGCAGCTGCTCGCGGGCGTCCTGCGGGAAGTCGCGCTTGGCGTACTTCTTGAAGATCTTCTTGAACTCTTCGACGATGACCTTGAGGTCGTCAGCGGTCATCTCGGTGTCGAGCTTGTACTTCTTCTTGGCCTTCAGGGTATCGAAGGCATGATCGAAGTGTTCCATCTCGACGCCAAGGGCCACTTCGCCGAACATCTGGATGAAGCGGCGATAGCAGTCGTAGGCGAAGCGCGGATTGCCGGTCTTGTCGGACAGGCCCTTGGTGGTCTTGTCGTTCAGGCCCAGGTTGAGAATCGTGTTCATCATGCCGGGCATGGAGAACTTCGCGCCGGAGCGCACGCTCAACAGCAGCGGATCCGCCGCGTCGCCCAGCTTCTTGCCCATCAGGGCTTCCAGCTTGTCGAGAGCTTCCCAGATCTGTTCGTCGACTTCCTTCGGCACCTTCTTGTCGTTGTCGAAGAAGACGTTACACACGTCGGTGATGATGGTGAAACCACTGGGCACCGGCACGCCCGCCCGGCACATGGAGGCAAGGCCTGCGCCTTTGCCGCCGAGCGAGTCTTTCATCGTGCCGTCACCCTCAGCGGTCCCGCCGCCGAAGGAATAAACGTATTTGCTCATAGCGCTATCGTGCTCCTGATTTAGTCAGCAGAATAATGAGTTCATTCGGTCGTTGATGAGGTCACGATCTCCGAAAAATCGGCGATCGAGGAAACTTCGTTGTAGAGCCCGCCCAGCAGAGCCAGGCGATTGTCGCGAACGGCCGGATCCGGCGCGTTCACCAGAATTTTGTTGAAGAAGTGATCCACGGCGGGCTTGAGGCTGGAGATCACGTTGAGCGAAGCCATGTAGTCTTCCGACTGGCGGTAGACCTTGACCTTGGCCAGCACGCGGTTGGTTTCCTCGAAGAGTTCGCGTTCCGCGCCCGCTTCCAGCAGCTCAGGGTTCACCGTGCCGCCCTGCCATCCGGCCTGCTTCAGGATGTTGCGCATGCGCTTGAACGCCGCGGCCAGAGGCTCGAACTCCTCGGTCTGGCGAACCAGCTTCAAAGCGTAGAGGCGGGATTCGATATCGACCAGGTCGACGGGCCCCGCCGCCAGTACGGCGGCGAGTTCATCGTAGGCGTAGTGCCGCACTTCGCGGAAGTAGTAGCGCACGCGATCCAGCAGGAACTCCCAGATCTGCCTGGCCAGCTTCAGTTCGCCGTCGGCCGCGCGATCCTCTTTGTAGTCGGAACGGATGCGCAGGAAGGTCCGGTTGGTCTCTTCCGCGCCCTCGTTCACCAGCTTCCTGAGGTTCAGCCGCAGCCGGCCTTCGACGATCGTCTTGACGATGCCCTGAGCGGCGCGGCGCAGGCCGAGCGGATCCTTCGAGCCGCTGGGGATCATGCCCAGGGCGAAGCAGCCTTCCAGCGAGTCGAGCTTGTCGGCGATAGAGAGGATCTTGCCGTAATCGCTCGCCGGCACGTCGGACTCCATGCTGGAGGGCTCGTAGTGTTCGTAGATGGCCTTCCAGACTTCCTCGGGTTCGCCTTGCACCTTGGCATACAGGCCGCCCATCACGCCCTGGAGTTCGGTCAATTCCTTGACCATCTCCGTCATGAGGTCGGTCTTGCAGAGCTCCGCGGCGCGGCGTGCCAGCCGGGGATCGAGATTCAGGGCGCCGGCAATGCGGCAGACGCCGGCTTCGACGCCCAGCCGCTTGTCCTTGTAGGAACCAAGCTTGGCCTGGAACGTGACGTTCGCCAGGTCTTCCACGCGATCGGCCAGCTTGCGGCTTTGGTCCTGCTCCCAGAAGAAGCGGGCGTCGTTGAAGCGGGCTTCCAGCACGCGCTCGTTGCCTTTGACGACGTAGCCCTTCTTGTCGGCCTTCATGTTCATGACGGCCAGGAAGTGCGGAGCCATTTTGCCTTCGCCATCGCGCACCGTGAAGTAGCGCTGGTGATGGCGCATCACCGTGGACAGAACTTCCTGCGGCAGGCTGAGGAACTCCGGATTGAAGTTGCCCAGGATCGGGGTCGGATACTCGGTGAGGTACACCAGGTCGTCCAACAGCGAGTCATCGGCGATCAGTTCCAGACCCTTGCCCTTGAGCAGCTTTTTGATCCCGTCCTGGATCCTCTTGCGGCGTTTCGCGGCGGAGAGGATGACGCCGTTCTTCTCCAGGCGCTCCTCGTAGTTGGTGTGGTCAAAGGCGATCTCGTCGGCGCCCATGCGGCGATGGCCGCGCGACAGGGTGCCCGACTTCACCCCGGCGAGTTCGAACTCGACCACAGAGTCGCCCAGCATGGCGACGATCCAGCGGATGGGCCGGATGAACGTCGTGCCGCCCTTGCCGGTCCAGTACATGGCCTTGGGCCACGGGATCTTGGAAATCAGCGTGGGCAGCGCCTCCGCCAGGATCTGCCGGACCTCGCGGCCCTCGATCTTGCGGCTGACGGCGAAGTACTCACCCTTGGGCGTCACTTCGGTGGAGAGCTCCTCCACGGTGACCCCGTTTTTCTTCGCGAAGCCCATGGCGGCACCGGCACCGGCGGACTTCGGCGGTCCCATCACCAGTTCGACACGATCGGCCTGGCGTTCGGGCAAGCCGGCCGCGCGCAGCACCAGGCGGCGCGGCGTACCGTCGAACTTCAGCTCACCAGGCACCAGCAGGTTTGCCTGGCAAAGTTCCTGGAAGAGCCGCTCCATATCGCCCAGCGCGGGCACGATCATCCAGTGGGGAATCTCTTCCACACCGAGTTCGAGGAGGAATGGCTTCGTTTCGCTCATTGGGCCACCTCCACGGCATTCAAAAGGCTCTGCTGATCCACCCAGGAGGTGGCCACGCCGACCGCCAGTTTGCGGACACGGGCGATGACGCCGACGCGTTCCGTCACCGAAATGGCGCCGCGGGCGTCCAGGAGGTTGAAGGTGTGCGAACAGTTCAGCACGTGATCGTAGGCGCTGAGCAGCGGGAAGCGTTTCTTTTCGTGCGCGTCCTTTTCGGGATCCAGGCCGCGGAACTCGTCGATGAGACGCTGCGACTCCGCCTCGTGCAGGTCGAACAGCTTCCAGAGCATGCCGACGTCGGCCTTCTCGAAGTTGTAGACCGAGAACTGCTGCTCATCGCGGAAGCGGACATCGCGGTAGCTGGTACCGGCCACCCACTCGATGTCATAGACCGACTTGCGGTCCTGCAGGAACGCCACCAGCCGTTCCAGGCCGTAGGTGAGTTCAGCGGGCACCAGGTCGATGTTCACACCGCCGCACTGTTGAAAATAGGTGAACTGAGTAACTTCCAGGCCGTCGAGCATCACCTGCCAGCCGATGCCCCAGGCACCGAGGGTGGGTGACTCCCAGTTGTCTTCCTCGAACTTCAGGTCGTGCTGGTCGAGTTTAATGCCGACCGCTTCCAGTGACTCCAGATAGAGATCGAGGACATTCGCCGGAGCCGGCTTCAGTATCACCTGCAGTTGCGAGTGCTTGTAGAGCCGGTTCGGGTTTTCGCCGTAACGGCCATCCGCCGGACGGCGGGACGGCTGCACATAGGCGACGCTATAGGGTTTCGGGCCCAGAACACGGAGGAAGGTCTCGGGGCACATGGTGCCTGCGCCAACCTCGATGTCGTAGGGTTCCTGGATGACACAGCCGTGCTTCGCCCAGAAGCGTTTCAGCTTGAAGATTGTCTCCTGATAGGAATCCATGCGGGGAACTTAGAGAGCCTCCATAAGGGGGACGGTAAGGAGCTTGCGCTCGATGTGCGATTCAATCTCGCGGTAGAGGAAGCGGCGCAGGTCGGCCGCCGTTTCCTTAGTCCAGTCGATGGCGGCCAGGTTCGCCACGGGGTGGGCGGCCATGGCCTGAGCCAGTTCGCGACTGGCGGCGCTTACCCGGAGTTCGGGTAGGAAGCCCGACAAGCGCACGGCCCAGAACGTGAAATACATGATGGTGCGCCATACCGCCGCCGGCTTCTGATCGGGCGCGGCCGCGCGCAATTCGGCCAGCACGGCGCCAATCAGCCGGTAGAACCGCTCGTTGGGTTCCGAGGGCGGTAGCAAGTGGTCGCACACCTCCGCGAAATAGTCGAGCGCCACGCCGGCCTCGTATGAACTGGACAGACCGAACTGCGTCTGCATCAGTTCCACGGAGTCAATCCGGACCAACTCGGCGCCCTCTCGCTGGTAGTAGGAGATCCTGACCTGCGAGAGTCGTTCCAACGTAGATCCGAAGGGACCTTTCGGCTTTCGAGCCCGCTTGGCGACGCCCCGCAACTTGCCCTGATCGCGAGTGGCGAAACTGACAATCAGGTCCCCTTCCTGAAAAGGGTAAGTGCGGAGGACGAACGCCTCACTGACGCGTGCCGGCATCGCTGGCGCTCAAATTCCTTCTCAGGTTATCACACTGAGACGTCTGAATTGGCAGGGCTTTCATGCCTTCTATCCGCATGGGTTCATTGCGCGCGTCCGGCACCCTCACTAGTGCCTTACCCAGCGGTCGAAGACACCGATCACGGGCAGGACGTTGTACTGCGAATCGAAGAACCCGCGCCGCTCCAGACCACCGGTCACCGCCGGTTCCCACCAGAAGACGCCCTTGCCCAAACCATGGGGCGTCGCTACCACCAACCGCTGGACCTCCTCGAGAAATGCGGCCTGGCCCTCGGGTGTTTCCGGGAATGGCCCGGGCCGTTTCACATACTCACCGGGACGACAGTTGTAGGCGACCTCCACAAGGATGATGTCTTTTCGATATTCATTCGCCATGAAGTCGAGAGTTTCCTTCAGATCCAATAAGGATCCGTGCCACCAAGGGTAGTACGACTGCCCGATCACGTCATAACCAATGCCATAGCGGTGAAACTCGTCGAAGAACTCCTTGGTCGCCGCCCAGTCTCCGCCCTTGTCGATGTGGATCATGATGCGCGGCCTGACGCCATTGCCCCGCCCCGCATCCACGCCGTTGATGCCGGCCCGCACGAGATCTGCAAACGCATCCCAGTTGTCCGGCAGCTTGCCGTCGGGCCACAGCATGCCGTTTGATACCTCATTGCCCACCTGGACCATATCCGGCAGGACGCCGGCTTCTCCGAAGGCCCGCATGGTATCCCGGGTGTACTCAAAGACAGCCTGCACGAGCTGATCGTGGTTGAACCCTTCCCAGGCTTTGGGGATGAACTGTTTGCCAGGATCGGCCCACGTGTCGGAGTAGTGATAATCCAGCAGGAACTTGTAGCCCAGGGCCTTGGCCGCCTTCGCCGTGGTGATGGTGTATTCCAGATTGTTCGGCAACTCCGTCGGCGTGTGGAACATCCGCAGCCGGATCCAGTTATAGCCGTGCTCCCTGAAGATCTGAAGGCCCGGCTTGGGTTCCCCATTCTCCTTGAACTGCGTCCCCCGCTCTTCAGCCTGCTTCAGGAACGAAAGATCGGCGCCCACGGCGTAGTCGGCGGCCTTTAGGGTGCATCCGGCCAGAAGGACCAACACGGCAAAAACACGGAACATGCGCGACTCCTTCCACGGGCACACTATCACAGGCTCAACGCGCTACATGCCCAATTGCCATGCCAGGAAGGAGAATGTATCCGTTTCGTCCTCGATAATCTGGCTTACCGGCTTCCCGCCGGAGTGGCCGGTCTTTGTGTCGTACAGCAGCAGCACCGGCAGCCCGGAGGCCGTCGCCGCCTGGACGCGCGCCGTCATCTTCCTGGCATGCAGCGGCGCTACCCGGGTATCCGAATCGCCGGTGACAAAGAGGACCGCCGGGTACTTCACACCGTCCTTCACGTTCTGGTAGGGCGAATAGCGCAAGAGATACTCAAACTGACCCGGATCGTCGGATGAGCCGTACTCCGGCACCCACAGCCCAGCGACCAGAAACTTCTGATAGCGCAGCATGTCGAGCAGCGGGACTTCACACACCACCGCGCGGAAGAGTTCCGGCCGCTGCACCATGGCCGCGCCCACCAGCAGGCCCCCGTTGGAGCCACCCAGGATGGCAAGTTTCCCGGGGCTGGTGTACTTCCGCCGCACCAGTTCCTCTGCCGCGGCAATGAAGTCGTCGAACACATGCTGTTTCCGCGCCAGCATGCCTGCCCGGTGCCATTCCTCTCCGAACTCGCCGCCGCCGCGCAGATTCGCGCTCACCAGGACCCCGCCCTGTTCCATCCAGGCGACTCCGGCCGACCAGAAATACGGGGTAACGCTCACATTGAAACCGCCATAACCGGTCAGCAGCGCCGGGTTCGTTCCGTCCAGATGCAGCCCCTTCTTGTGGACAACAAACATCGGCACCCGGGTGCCGTCTTTCGATGAGAACCAGATCTGCTCCGACTCGAATGCAGTGCTGTCCACCGGCACCGGATCGCGGTACCAGGTGGTGCGCGCCAGTGTCTTCGCGTCAAACCGCAGGACCATGGACGGAGTGGTGAACGACTCGTAGCCGACGAAGAACTCCTGCGCGCCCCAACGGCCGGACACGCCGCCCAGCGCCCCCAGGCCCGGCAATTCCGCCTCACCGGCATAGCGCCCGTCCGACTCCAGCACCATCACCATGGAACTGGCGTTGCGCGTATACGTCACCAGCAGCCGCTCGCCTGAGAGGTCGAGGCTCTCGAGATTCCAGCGGGCTTCCGGCACGATCAGCTTCCAGAAGAACCGTTGCGGCTGTTCCGGATTCACCACGAATACCCTGCTCCGGGGCGCCTGCCAGTTTGTGATGAGAAAGAGCCGGCCGCCTCCGACAAAGCCGTAAGTGCGAGCGTCCAGGTCTCTCACGACGGGCTGCGGACGACCACCCTTCAGGCGATCCAGCAGCCATACCTCGGTCCGGTTGCCGGCGGAGCCCTGAACCATATTCAACGTCAGGAAGCGGCCGTCCTCGGAGAGATTCGCTTCCAGGATGTACTCCGCGCCAAAACCCTGGCCGAAGATCTGCTTCGGCTCGATGGTTTCGCGCCCGAGTGGCCGAAAGAACGCCCGCGGCCCCTTGCCGGGATCCAGGTCGGTGAAATAGAGCCCGGAGTGGTCCGGCACCAGCAGCACGTTGATGTAGTGCATCGGCGGCAGGTGGTCCGGCAGCGGCTGCTTGCGGTCAACATCCAGCAGCAGCACTTCAAACTCGTCCGCACCGCCCTTCCTCACGCCAAAGGCGAGCAGCTTGCCGTCTGGCGTGACGTCGAGAAGATCGACGCTCACCGTCTCGTCCTTTGAGACAGCGGCAGGATCCACGAGAACCTCGTCCGGACCCTGCAGCGAGCGGCGGACGCAGATGGCCGCGCGGTTCTCGTTCGCGCCGCGCTTCTCGAAGAAGTACTTTCCGCCGCGCTCGCGAGGCAGGCCCTTGGTTTCCGTGCGGTGCAATTCCGTGAGCCGGGCCTTCCATCGCGCCCGTTGCGGCAGCGGATCGAGCGCAGCACGTGTGTACTTCATCTGGGCGTCGATCCAGGCGCGTGTTTCCGGGCTCTCCTGGTCCTCCAGCCAACGGTAGGGATCGGTCACCGTTGTCCCATGCAGATTCTCGGTGACGGGGTGGACGGCGGTAGCCGGTGGTTTGTTCTGGGCCACAACACTGAGGGCGCTGAAGAGCACGAGCCAGAATCTCATGCGCAAAAGCGTAGCACGCTGCCGCGGATACCAGATGATAGGCTGCTGACATACGGGAATTCAGCGTTCATTTGTGACTATAATGCCCGCCAGGAGACAGTAATTGCAGGATCCGATTGTCGTATTTGACGATGTCCGGTTCGGCTACGGCCGGGCCGAGGTACTGCATGGGATCTCATTCCGGGTGGATCGCGGCACCATCATGGGCATGCTGGGCCCCAACGGAGCGGGCAAGAGTACTTGCATCAAGCTCATCGCGGGCATCCTCACAGCCGGCATGGGCGCCGTGCGAGTGGACGGGCTACCGCTGCCGGAGCGCGCGGTGGATGTGAAGCAGCGCATCGGATATGTGCCGGAGTCCGCCATGCTGTTCGAATCGCTGACGGGCCAGGAGTTTCTGGAGCTATCAGGCCGGCTCCACGGCGTCGAGGAGGCGCTGCTGCAGTCGAGGATCTCGGCGATTCTCGAAACGTTCTCCCTGACGGCGGAAGGTGGAGATCGCCTGAATGCCTACTCCAAAGGCATGCGGCAGAAGATCCTGATCGCGGCCGCTCTGTTGCACAACCCGGATCTGCTTCTGTTGGACGAACCGCTCTCCGGACTGGACGTTAACGCCGCGATTCTGATCAAGGACCTGCTCGCCGCCCTCTCCGCCGCCGGCAAGACGGTCCTGTACAGCTCGCATGTGCTCGATGTGGTGGAGAAGATCTGCGATCGCGTGATGATCATCCACCAGGGCAACCTCATCGCCAACGACACGCCGGAAGCTCTGCGTGAATCCACCAGCCAGGACACGCTGGAACAGGTCTTCCGGCAACTGACCCACTCGGCCGATACGGATCCCGGCGTCGCGCGCATCGTCAACGCACTGAAGTCATGAAGCTTCTGGACCCACTTCTGCGCGCGTGCGGCATCGACCCGGTGCGCTACTGGCTGCTGCTGGGCCTATTTGGCAAGATCAGCGAACGCCGCGAAATGCTGGGTCAACTCGGGCGCGACGGGTTCACACTGAAAGCCGCGGCCCTCCTCTACGCGGTCCTGACCGCGCTGCTGAGCCTGCTGATGCTGATGGCCAATCAACCGCTGTCCGCCTACGCCGGCATGTTCCTCTTCATCACCGGCTTCCTGCTGTTCACTATCCTGCTCACTGAGACCAGCAACAGCCTCGTCAATCCGACGGAAGCCCTTCTGCTGGCCCATCAACCAGTGAATGGCGCGACATATACCGCCGCCAAGCTCACGCATCTGCTGCGCATCGTCGTCTATCTGGCGCCTGGCCTGAATGTCATCCCGGCTCTCGCCGCTCTCTTCATGCCCGGTTGTCCTCTCTACTATCCGGTGGCGCACCTGGCTGCCTCGCTGGGCGTGGGTCTGTTCATCGCTCTGCTTTGCTGCTCAATCTTCGGCTGGTTGTTGCGCCTCGCCCCTCCGTCGCGAGTGAAATCGTGGGGACAGGCGGTGGAGGCGCTGCCCCTGCTGTTCCTCTCCATGGCTCAGTTCATGCCGCGGTTGTTCAGCCGCCTGCCCTTCCAGATTGCGCTGCCCCAGGATCCCGCATGGCGCAACGCACTCATCGCGGGCTTCGTTGTCCTCGCCCTGGCCGTGGGCATTTTCGGAATCCGGTCTCTCTCCAACGACTTCCTGATTCGCGTCTCGAGCATGGTACAGGGACGGGGCAGTCGCGCAGGCCGCCGGCGGCGTTCCCGTCTCGGGAATCTCGTGGCGAGGCTCTGCGGCGGCCCTCCGGCGCGGGCCGGTTTCCATTATGTCTCCGCCATGATGTGGCGCGACTGGCAGTTCCGCCGCCAGTTGCTGCCCATGCTGCCGATGCTGATCCTGCCGTTCCTTGAGATGCGCCGGATCCCTTACTCCAGCGTGTTCGCCGAAGGCTTCACCCCCCTTCACCTGATCCCCCACCTGGCCGGGGCTCTGCTGTTCTTCATCACCACCCTGCTGGTCTACGGCAGCGACTATAAAGGAACGTGGATCTTCCTGCTGGCCCCTTCCGGCAGCCTGCAGGGCATTGCCAATGGGACCCACGCCGCCCTGTGGACGCGTATCATCCTGGCGCCGCACGCGATCCTGTTACTGGCGACCGCCTGGTTCTGGGGTCCGGTGGATGGCGTGTTGTTCACTTCGTTCAGCACGGCCATGTCGTCGTTCTATCTGGCTCTGGAATTGCGCCTCATCGAAGGGCTGCCGTTCAGCAAGCAACCGCAGTCCACGCGCAGTCCCTTCATGATGCCCCTGATGCTGGGCGGAGGCCTGGCCATGGCGGCCATTGTCTCCTTTCAATTCCTGGCGCTCTTCCGCTCGCGCTTGGCTGTTCTCGCCGTCACGGTGGGTTTGGCCGCTGGCGCCTGGGCCGTCACCCGCGTTTCCCTCAAGGCACTGGGGGAATCCATCCGATTCCACCTCGGCCTGGTTTCGGCCGAGTCCGGAACGATCTACCACGAGATCGACTGACGCCCCCGGCTCTGGTCACTTCGAATTCGTGCGGAACTTTTCCACGCGATGAAAAGTGAGGAAGTTCGCATCATGCCCGCGCGGTGCGCCGCCTTCTTCGTCGTCAAACGCCGTGCGCGACGCCACGATCAGGTCCTCGCCATCGAACTGCCAGTCGACATACTGGAACGCATGCTTCTCCACATCCGGATGCGACAGGACGATCCGCTCCACGGTCCAGTGCCGCAGATCCGGTGAGGACATCAGAGCCAGCGTATTCCGCACCGAGGCCGGATCCTTTGCCGATCGCTCATACTTCTCCAGCGCCGGGTTCGACAGTGTCCAGTAACGCTTGCTCTTCTTATCCCAGCGGATGGTGAACTTCTTCGCGCCGCCCGGGAACGGCACCAGCCCCTCGAACTCAAACTTCCCACCCTTCAGCTTCACGATCGCGGCCTTCTCGAGATTCGCGACGCGCAAAACGTCCAGCATCTCGCCCTTGCGATCCACAATGGCATTACCTTCCAGCCAGTGATCGCCTTCTCCAGCCAGTTCCTTCGGATACCGCATGCGCTCGGACTTGGTCCAGCTCTTGGGATCCATCAGGTCCAACTTGAGGGGAGCCGAGATCAGGAACGCTTCGAAGAAGCCCCATTTGCCCTGCGGATGGAACTCAAATCCACGCCACAACCGGCCGCCCTTCTCCGCCATCGGTACCGGAGCCGTGTGGTAGCCCGTATCCTCGGTGAGGAACGCCGGAGCGCTCCACGTCACGCCCCCATCCGCCGACTTGCGGATCACAATCCGCCCGTACTCATAAGTCGTCCCCAGCAGGTAAAGCTGCCCGCGATGCATGAACAGGTTCGACCAGAACTGATCGGAAAACTCGGCCGTCTTCGTCCAAGTCTTGCCCCGATCGGTGGAGCGGAACACACGGGAAACCGCCGACGTCGATTGCGTCGACCCCTTGCCGAAGAAGTCATGCGACGCCACATACGCCCCGCCGGGCACGATCGCGATGGACGGCGATCCGATATATTGCTGCGTCTTCCCGGGATGATGATCGATCACCACGCCGGGCGGCGCCGTGGCGGCCTGGCTCCACAGCAAAAGGAGTGCAAGAATCATGGTGACGATTATCCTTCAATTGACTACCCGATCCGCGATAGGCTGTACCCATTAGCCGAGGAGATGAGCCCATGTCGAGATGCACCGCCTTCGTCCTCCTGAGCCTGGCCGCGGCCGCTTTGGCCTTCGGCGAGGAAGACACTCACCGCACGCTGGCTATCGGTTCTCCAGCGCCCAACTTCTCCCTGCCCGGTATCGACGGCAAAACCCACCAGCTCAGCGACTATGCGTCCAGCCCGATTCTGGCCATCGTCTTCACCTGCAACCATTGCCCCACGGCCCAGCTCTACGAGGGCCGCATCAAGCAACTGGTCAGCGACTACTCCGGCAAGGGGGTCACCTTCGTCGCCATCCAGCCCAACGCCGCCGATGCCGTCCGCCTGAATGAACTCGGCTACACCGATGTCGGCGACACCTTCGAGGACATGAAGATCCGTGCCGCTTACCGCCAGTTCAACTTCGCTTACCTCAACGACGGAGAGACCAGGCTGTCGCCGAGGCCTACGGACCCAAGGCCACGCCGCACGTCTTCGTCTTCGATGCCGAGCGCAAGCTGCGCTATGAAGGCCGCATCGACAACAGCCAGCGCGAATCGCTGGTGAAGATCCAGGACGTGCGCAACGCCCTCGACGCCATGCTCGCCGGCAAGCCCGTCGCCGTGCCGCATACGCCCGTCTTCGGCTGCTCCACCAAGTGGCGCTCCAAGCACGCCAGCCAGGTGGAGGAGATGAAGAAGATCGAAGCCGAGCCCATCACCGTCACCGCCGCCACCGCGGAAGACCTCGAAAAAATTGCGCGCCAACGCGACGGACAAAGTCGTGCTCGTCAACTTCTGGGCCACCTGGTGCGGACCCTGCATCAGCGAATTCCCCTCCCTGGAGACCACCTTCCGCATGTACCGCGGCCGCGACTTCAACCTCGTCACCGTCTCGACGAATCTACCCGACGAGCGCGCCGGCGTCCTCAAGGCGCTGGAGAAGCAGCACGCCTCCAACACCAACCTGCAGTTCGCCTCCGACGACACCTACGCCATGCAGGCCGCTTTCGACGCGAAGTGGGAAGCCGGAGTCCCCTACACCGTCCTGCTCGCGCCGGGCGGTAAGGTGCTCTACCAGAAACAGGGCGAGGTGGACATTCTGGAACTGCGCCGCGTGATCCTGGGCAACCTGCCGGATCCCGACTACCTGGGCCACCGAGCCTACTGGGCCGCCAAATAACTCTGCGCTCCGGCCAGCGCCGGGTTCTTCCAATCCGAGGCGGACAGGAACAGTAGCAGCTTAGCCTTTGCCCGGCTCAAGGCAACGTTAATCAGCCGGGGCCCAGGTCCTCGCGGCTCAGGAACCGGCCCGAAGCGTCCACCGGATCGAACAGGATGGTGTGACGCTCGCTGCCCTGCACGGCGTGCGCGGTGGTAATCAGCACTCCACCACAACCCTGCCGCCGCAGCAGATGCTCGATCAATGCCCGCTGTGCGCGATACGGAGTCACCACAGCGATCTGCGACGGCCGCGCATCCAGCAACAATTGCGGCACCGTCTCCGCGATCGCCCGAGCCGACTCCTCGCGCACCAATCCCTGATACATCGGCGACCACAGCGCCTCAGCTCCGCACCGGCGTCACCCGCAGTTCGTCCCGCTCCGTTCGGCATGCCATACCGGACTGGCCAGCGCATCGCCCGCCACCCGCAGCCGTCCCTCATAGAACGCTTCGCTCACCAGCCGGCAGATGGGCTCCGCCATGCGCGACTGTTCGTCCAGGAACTCGGTCGCCTCGCCAGGCTCCACCAGATCGAAGGCCGTTCGCCCCAGCCAGCGCGCCGCCGGCCCGTTCGACACCGAAGCCTTCACCACCGGAGCCAGCTGTTTTGGATCTCCGGCAAATCGCGCCCTCCGCGCCAGCGGCAGCAGCGCCAGCGCATGCGCCAGGCTCACCTGGCTCGCTTCGTCGAAGACGATCAGGTGGTAGGCGCCCGTATCCTTGGGATCAGCCACGCCCATCAGCGCCCGGGCCGTCGTCATCGCCGCCACCGCGCCCGCTTCAACGCAGACCAGGATCCGCGCCCGCAGCTTCGACCGCACCTTGCCCACCGCGTCCTTCCAGATCGCATCAGGCCGGCCCGTCCGCCGGATCGGCCGACTGCGCCTCCAGCTTCGCCAGCGAATCCAGCAGATGCAGGCTGTGCGCCGGCAGCAGATGGGGCCGCACCGCATACTGCACCGTGTCGAAATTCATTCCGATCCGCTGGCACACCGGGCGCTCGCCGCGCTGCTCCAATTGCCGGTCCACAGCCAGCAGCGCCAGGTCCACCGCCGGGGTTCATTCGTGTTCACCACCAGCAGCACACACCCTTCCGGCCGCTGCAGCAGGAACTGCGCCAGCAGCGCGCCCAACGTCGTGGTCTTGCCCGTGCCCGGCGGCCCGTGCAACAGCAGAGAACCGCCGATCGCGGACGGCAAACGCCCGCCGCTCGCCCGCCTCAGCCAGGGATAGGCGGCATCGTCCAACCCCTCGCCGCCAGCCGGATTCACGCCCGCGCATTGCCTCATACCACTCCAGCGCCTGCGCCGACCACTGCTTCTCCTGCCACAAATCGGCCAGCTTCTACAGGAACTCCAGCGGATCCAGGTAGATCTTGCGGCCCGCGCACGGCACCGCCGCGCTAGGCCCGCGCAGCCACGGATCGCCCTCTCTCCGGCAGGATCGACACGATCTCCGCCGCTCCCTTGCCCGGATCCGGCCACCAGGCCCGCGCGCCTTACAGCGACACGTCCAACTGATCCGACACCACGCGCAGGCACCACAGACAAGGACCGTCCCGGTGGACCTCCTCCACCTCGCACTCCACCGGACGCGCGCCCGCCTGCCGCTCCGCCTGCACCGCCGCGCGGGATCTCGTTCAATACCCGCTGGTCCACCCGCGCGCCCTCGGGCTCCGGCGTACTCACCGCCACCAGTGGATGCGCGCGCCGTGGCAGCGTCAGCGCTCCAAACGAGTCGAAGCGGATCTCCACCCTCTCGTTCCACGCCCGCACCACCGTGCCATGCCCGAAGACCGCATGACCTACCCGCGCGCCCGGTATCGTCTCAGCCGTCATGCCGTTTTCAACTGCAGTTCATCGCCGCGGCGCACAATCGAGGCGCCGTGTTCCCGCCGCAGGCGGTCGACAATCGCAGCCAGTTTCAAATCGTGCTCGCGCCGCGTGGAATCCGGCGCAAACAGATCCATCTGCGGCGAAGGCCGGTAGACGCGGCCCGCCTTCAATCTCAGCGCCCGCAGCCGTACCCGTCGCGTCCACGCTCCTTCCAGCAATCCCGGCAGCAGCGCGAAGGTCTCGCTCTCCAGCGCCGTCGGCTCCGCCAGTTCCAGGCTCTTGCGCGACTCCTCATGATCCGTATACCGCACTTCCAGCGCCAGCCGCCGCACCTCGACGCCGGCCGCGCGCACCTGCGCCATCAGCCGCTCCAGCATGCGCCGCAGCGTCGCCAGCAGCACCGGCTCTTCCCACACGTCTTCCGGGAATTCAGAGACTCGCTCCACCCCGGCTCCGCCACCCGCTTGCGGCCCACGGGCTCCTCGGACACGCCCTGCGCCCGGCGCAGCAACGGCAGCGCACCGCGGCCCAGCACCGCCGCCAGCGCGTCGATGGGCGCACCCGCGAACTGCCCGATGGTACGCAGCCCCGCCACCTCTAGCGCATCCAACGATCCCGTCTCCAACCCAGGCAGAATCCGCAACGGCAGAGGAGCCAGGAACACGCGCTCCGTCCCCGGCGGCACCACCATCTGCGCGCCCGGCTTGCGCAGCCGCGCCGCAATCCGCGCCACCATCTTGTTGCTGGCGATGCCCGCCGAGATCGACACCCGCAGCCACTCGTGCACCGTGCCGCGCAGCTTCGCGATCACGTGTTCGGCATCCTGCCGGTTCCAGCGCTCCGCTCCGGTCAGGTCCAGCCACGCCGCGCCCACCTCGGCCGGCTCCACCAGCGGAGTCGTCTCACGGCACAGCCCCAGAATCTGGTCAAAAAATCGCTCGTAGAGATCGAAATGTGCCGGCAGCACCACCAGGGCCGGCACCGCCCGCCGCGCCCGCGCCATCGGCCAGCCGGGACGAATCCCCAGCCGCCGCGCCTCCACGCTCGCCGACAGCACTACCCCCCGCCGCGCGCCTCCCACGGCCACGGGCCGGCTCCGCAGCCGCTTATCGGCAGCCTGCTCGATGGAGGCGAAGAACCGGTCGCCATCCCAATGGACCACGGTGCGCATGTTGTCTTTCAGTGTAAATTCTTACACTAAACCAGGGCCCGCGCAAGGCCCGTGTGCACCGCCTGCATAGGATACTGGATCTGGATGTTGAACGCCCGCCGCGCTAATGAATTGATCCGCCGTTTCGCGGATCTCCGGGTCCTGGTCGCCGGCAACCTGATGCTGGATGAGTTCGTCTGGGGCAATGTCGCCCGCATCTCGCCCGAGGCCCCGGTGCCCGTCGTCGAGGTCACCGGCGAGTCCTTCTACGCCGGCGGAGCCGCCAACGTCGCCCGCAACCTCCGCGAGTTCACCCCGGGCGTCAGCGTCGCGGGACTTACCGGAGCCGACGCCGCCGGCGAACGCCTCACCGGCCTGCTGCGCGACGCCGGCATCGACTCCACCTGCATCCTGGAAGACCCGAACCGCCGCACCATCGTCAAAACGCGCGTCGTCGCCCGCCATCAGCAGGTGGTGCGCATCGACCGTGAATCGCGCCTCAAGCCCGACGAACGCCAGACCCGCGACCTGCTCGCCCGCCTGGAAGACGCCCTGAGCCGCTGCGACGCCCTCCTGCTCTCCGACTACGCCAAGGGCGTCCTCACGCCCGAGGTCGCCCAGGGCCTGTGCGGTCTTGCCAAGGGCAAGATCATCACCGTGGATCCCAGTCCGAAGAACCCGCTGCCCTGGCAAGGCGTCACAGCCGTGAAGCCGAACCTGAAGGAGGCCCGCGCGGCGTCGGGTTTAGGAGACGAAGCGGAACCGGAAGCCGCCGGTACGGAACTGCTGCGGCGCTGGGGGACGGAGATGGTCCTGCTCACCATGGGCGAGCAGGGCATGCTGCTCTTCCATCAGGGCGAAGCGGTCTATCACACCCCTACCCGGGCGCGAGAAGTCTTTGACGTCTCTGGAGCCGGGGACACCGCCATTGCCGTCTTCACCCTGGGCCTCGCCGCCGGAGCCTCACCCGCGGAAGCCGCCGAACTGGCCAACCACGCCAGCGGAGTCGCCGTCGGCAAGTTAGGTACGGCCACCGTGAATCCACGGGAATTGGAAGAGAGTGTACGGGAAACCCACGGGGAATAGCGCAGATTTTTGGTGCACCGCCCAAGCAGCCACGGAGTACACCCTCTGTACTATTGACGCGCGTGACAATTCCAAATACGATGCGCGCAGTGGCTTTATCTCGCTTTTCGGTACCAATGTTTCTTATGGCTGTTTCTCTTTTAGGGCAGCCCTCCAGTGTGGACCTCACCATCCGCCCCGATCGAGCGCCACGCCACGCAGGCCGCGCATCCACCGAGCTCGTGGCCCGGGTAATATCCGCGTCACCACCCCGATCAGTTGTCCTTCGACTGTCCGATGAAGCGGGCAAAACCCTCTCCACGCTCGGCGCCATGCATGACGATGGCCTGAGCGGTGATGCTGCCGCGCACGACGGCAGCTACACGCTGCAATTGACCCTCCCCATCGACAAGATCGGCGTCTACTATTTCCAGGCCCACGTCGAACTGCCGCCGCCGCTTGCGCCTCTCGACTCCAAGGCCGCCCCGTTCTGGGTGTCCGTCACAACAGAGATAAATTCGGACAACGATCTCGACGGCTCAAATGATGGAAACATCAACTCGGTTATCGTTGCCATCACGCAGACCGGCATTCGAAGGCTGCGTTTGTACCGATCGAATTCCGCCAGCGGTCCATGGGTGGAGATCTTCCCATTCGGGAACAAACCATCCAACTTCGACGACGAAAGCAGAGGGATCCCCAGGCTCTTCGATCCCGACAAGGCGGCTACGGCCCGGGATCGATACTATAGGGTGGCTGCCTACGACGCATTGGGGGTCCTGAAGAAGACGTTCCGGCCGGTCTATATCCCAGAATATGCGGAGCAGGATCGCCTGCTGCGCCTCGTGGGGAACCCTGTCGAATCTCAGGTCGTGACTGCTACCCCCCGGTCGCCGCAGAGAAACGGGCAATAGCGCGAAGGCGAGAGTGGGCGGCAGGAGCACACCACCGGATCAGCGGCAGTTTGTTATCCGGATCATGCGCCATGGGCGGTACGAGCGGAACGTGAAGAAGTGGAGAGGATCGGTGCAGCCGCATCGCCCCCAAATGCAAAACGGCGCCCCAGCCCTCAGGCCGGCGCGCCGCTTCTTTCAGAACTTTCGCTGCTCGGACTACTTCTTCTTCGCTTCGAACGGACGACCCTGGCCGCCTTCGCGCGCTGAGGTACCCTTCAGCGTGTCGCCATCCACCGTGCCCTCGTACGTCATGGTCATCTCACCATTCGGCGTACTCGTCACTACGGTGAAGGAAAACTTGTTGCCGTCGATCTTGCCATTCTTGATCTCGGACGTCATGGGGTCGCGGTCGCCCATTTTACGGGTAATCGAACCCGTCAAGGTGTTGCCGTCCGACTTGAGGTCGAACGTCTGCACAATGACCATCTCGTTGCCATTGCGGTTCATCTTCATCTCGGAAACCCACTTGCCGTCAATCGCGGCGGCCAGGGCAACGCCCGCAAGCATCAGAACACACACACATAGAGTGATGAAAGTTTTCATGGAACAGCTCCTGCAACAATGAAAGAGCCGTTGCCCGTGCCAAAGGTTACCTGAGTGCCGAGCTTTTTTGAATACATCGACGTCAGTCTGCCTGTCCCTATCGATCGGCCTTTTACCTATCGTTTGCCTGAGACCCTGCGCCATCGCGTGGCGCCCGGGTGCCGCATCATCGTCCCCTTCGGACCCCGCAAGCTCACCGGTGTCATCCTGCGCGCTCATAACGATCCGCCCTCTGTGCCCGCCAAAGAGGCCCTGCGTCTGCTCGACGCGGAACCCGTTCTGGAAGAGAAGCTTCTGGCCCTCGGCCGCTGGGTGGCCGACTACTATTGCGCCCCTCTGGGCGAAGTCCTGCGCAGCATGGCTCCGCTCACCGGCGAGGTCCGGCGCACCCGCGTCTGGGCTCTGACCGACAAAGGCCACTCCATCATCCGGCAACTCCTCATCGGTGAACCCGGCAACGACACCGCCGTCGACCTGCTGCGCCTCCTGGAACAGCGCGCCCTCTCCGAAACCACCCTCGAACGCAAGTTCCCCGGCGCCAAGAAGCTCCTGAAAAACCTGGAGAAGAAAGGGCTGATCGAGATGGAGCAGAATCTGGCCGAACGCGACCCCATGCGCGCGCCCGCGGCCCGCCTGCGAGTCGAATTCCAGGGACGCCCGGCCGGGACCAAGCTCACCAAACCGGAACGCGAGCTCGTCGCCTACCTCGAACTCCACCCCGGCACGCACAATCTGGAAGAACTGGAGCTCCTCGTCAAAGGCGCATCCCAGGCCGCGCGCGCCATGGCGCGCCGCAACCTGCTGATTCTCAAGCCCGAGGCCCTGGCCGCCGACACCACCTGGGCCCGGCCCCGCCACGACCTGAACCCCGAACAACAGGTCGCCTACGACGAGATCCGCAAGGCGCTGGAGGCCCGCCACTACCAGACTTTCCTGCTGCGCGGCGTCACGGGTTCCGGCAAAACCGAGGTCTACCTCAGCGCCATTGAGGCCGCCCTCCAACTCGACCGCGGAGCCCTCCTCCTCGTCCCCGAAATCGCCCTCACCCCGGCCATGGCCGGACAGTTCCACGCCCGCTTCGGCGACCAGGTCGCCATCCTCCACTCGGCCTTCAACGATAGCGAACGCGCCGAGCAGTGGCGCCGTCTGCGCAGCGGCATAGCCAAGGTCGGAGTCGGCACCCGCTCCGCCGTCTTCGCCCCGGTAGCGGACCTCGGCCTGATCATTGTCGATGAGGAACACGACCAGAGCTACAAACAGGAGGAGACGCCGCGCTATAACGGCCGCGACGTCGCCATTGTCCGCGCCCGCGAAGCCAAGGCGGTGGTGGTGCTCGGTTCCGCCACACCCAGCCTGGAGAGCCGCTACAACGTCGAGCGCGGCAAGAGCCGCCTGCTGGAGTTGCCCGTTCGCGTCGGCGACCGCCCCATGCCCTCCGTCGAACTCATCGACATGCGCGAGGAGTTCCTGGAGACCCGCCAGAACGCCCTGTTCTCCCGCAAGCTGATCGAAGCCATCGGCGCCAAAATGGAAAACGGCGAGCAGACCGTTCTGCTCATGAACCGGCGCGGCTTCTCGGCCTCGGTCGCCTGCCGCTCGTGCGGCGAACGCGTCCAGTGCGTCAACTGCGCCGTCGCCCTCACCTTTCATCGCCGCGACAACCGCCTGCTGTGCCATTACTGCAACTTTGCCCAACGCGTTCCTCAGGTCTGTCCCCATTGCGGCAGCGAGCACATCTACTTCCTTGGCAGCGGCAGTGAGAAGGTCGAGGACGAACTCCATCGCCATCTGCCGCGCGCCCGCATCGCCCGGCTCGACCGCGACACCGTCACCGGCAAGAATCGTTACGAGCAGATCCTCGGCGGATTTCGAGAGGGCAACTACGATATCCTCGTCGGGACACAAATGATCGCCAAGGGCCACGACATCCCGAACGTCACGCTCGTGGGTGTGGTGTCCGGCGATATTGGCTTGGCCATGCCCGATTTCCGCTCCGCCGAACGGGCCTTTCAACTGCTCACCCAGGTCGCCGGCCGCGCCGGCCGCCACTCTCTGCCCGGCACTGTATTGATCCAGACCATCAACCCGGACCACTATGCCATCCGCTGCGCGGCCCAGCAGGACTTCGGCAAGTTCTACGAGAAAGAGCTGCAGTTCCGCCGTCTCATGCGCTACCCGCCCTTCTGCGCAATGGCCAACATTGTCGTGCGCGCGGAAAAGCAAGAGGACGCCCTGCGCATGAGCGGCCAGATCGCCCATCTTCTCGGCACGCCGGAAGAGGGGATTAAGGTGCTGGGCCCGGCGGAAGCCCCTGTCTCGCGCCTGAAGAACGAATTCCGCTATCAGACCTTGATCAAAGCCATCTCGCGCCCCAAACTGAATGAGCTGTTGAAACGGCTGCGCCAGCACGCCCTGGACGACAAGTGGCCGGCGACAGCGCTGGTGGTGGATGTCGACCCGATGAGTCTGCTATGAGAGGCTGGGAACGCAACGCGGGCAACCTGTCCGCCTCTCTCTCTTTCTATGGCCCGTGGGAGATGCGCGGCGGTGTGAAGCTCATCACTTCGCCCGTCACCTACTCCGTCTTCAACATCGCCCTGTTGACGGACCCGGTCTCCGACCTCGACGGCGAAATGGAGCGCCGCATCCGTGTCGCCGACGCGCACTACGCGGCCAAACAGCGGCAATGGTCCTTCTGGGTTTGTGAGGACTTCCTCGGCGCCCGCACGGCCCGCCGGGTCCTGAAGATCTTCGAAAACGCCGGCCTCACGTGCATCGCCGAATCGCCGGGCATGGAGACCGAAGAGATGCCGTCGCCGCGCCGGGACCTGCCCCAGTTGGAGTACCGCAAGGTGGAGGACCGGACCACCCGCTCCGACTTCTCCCGCGTCGTCTCGCAGTGCTTCCACATCCCGGCGGCCATCGCGCAGCGGATCTATGAATCGGGCGAGCCCTGGCACGCGCCGCTCGAAATCTGGCTCGGCTACTTCGACGGCTATGCCGTCACCAGCACCGCCGTCATCGAGGCCGCCGGAGCCCTGGGGATCTACTCTGTGGCTACCCTGCCGCCCTGGCGCGGGCGCGGCATGGGCGAGGCGATCATGCGCCACGCCGTCGGAGATATGCGACAGCGCGGAGTGCGCGGCCCGCTCGTCCTGCAATCCTCCCCGGCCGGACTCGACCTCTACCGCCGCCTCGGCTTCCGCCGCACCACGCGCTATTCCGTCTTCGCCACTACCTGAAGCCCAGCAGCTGCTGGTACCAGCGCGTGGCGGCCCGGACTCAGGTGCGTGTCCTTGAAGTGGGTCGGATACTTCAAGCCGTAGCCCAACATGCGGTCCATGCCAATATGTGCCAGCCAGATGAGCGCAAGAGGCAGGAGCGCGGGATGAGCGCCGACGGAGTAGAGAGCCAGCAACAGCGGACCTACGTACGTATGAACCGCGTTGTAGGCCTGCGCTCCAGCCCGGGCATTCACGAGATAGCCGAGCATCGAAAGATCGGGCACGAGGAGGAGCAGAGCAAACAGGCCCCAACTCGCATGCTGCGCCTGATAAGCGTAGAGGCTGAGCACCAGGACCGCGGCGCCCTCCAGATGCAGGAGTGGTCTCGGATTCACACCTATCAGGATTACCCGGAAGAGGGAGGCGATTCAGGACTTCGGCACATGCGTTCCGCGAGGCTGCCGCGCGGATCGCGGTGATACACTTGCGTTCGCATGAAACCCCTTGCCGCCCTCCTCATCGCTATGTCGTTGCCATGCGCCGCCCAGGAACTCTACCGCCGTCAGCCGGGTACGCAGACTCGCTGGGCCACCTTCGAGAATCCGAAGGCCGCCAAGGGCCAGGCCGCCATGGAGAACAAGGGCGCGAAGGGCCATCCGTTCGAGCCCCTCGCGGCGGGAGAGACCAAAACCCTGCTGGACGTCCAGGGTAGCGGCAGCGTCCGGCGCATCTGGATTACGATCTCCGATCGCGATCCGGCCACCCTGCGCGCGCTCAAGCTCGACATGTACTGGGATGGCGCGAAAACGCCGGCCGTCTCGGTCCCCTTCGGCGATTTCTTCGGCGCGATCCATGGCCGGGCTCTCAAGCTGGAAAACGAGTTCTTCGTGAACCCGGAGGGCCGCTCGTTCAACTGCTACATCCCCATGCCGTTCCGTACGGCGGCCCGCATCACTCTCACCAACGAATCGGGCCATCTGGTGAAGCACTTGTTCTACGATGTCGACATCCTGGCCACTGCCAAACCTGACGCCGACGCCCTCTACTTCCACGCCATCTGGCGCCGCGAGCAGCCCACCGAGCTCGGCCGCGACTTCGAGATTCTGCCCCAGGTAAAGGGCGAGGGGCGTTTCCTCGGTACGCACGTCGGAGTTATCGCCGCAGCCGGCATCACCGGCTGGTGGGGCGAGGGCGAGGTGAAGATGTTCCTCGACGGCGATACGGCGCATCCGACCATCGCCGGGACCGGGACGGAAGACTACATCGGTACGGGCTGGGGCCAGGGCCTCTACCAGACCCGCTTCATGGGCAGCACCGTCGGCGACAAGGAGACCCGTCAGTACGCCTTCTACCGCTACCATGTGCCCGACCCCGTGTACTTCCACACGGGCCTGCGCGTGACCCTCCAGCAGATGGGTGGGGACAGCAAAGCCAATGTGGTGAAACTGCTAGACGGCGGAGCGGCCATCCGCCCCGTGAGTATGGATGTCGCCGGCAAACTGGTGCCGCTGATGGACAAGCCCGCCGGTTACAGTCTTGCCTCAGATCCGGCGCCCGCTGACAGTTGGGTGAATATGTACCAGCGGCAGGATGTCAGCGCGGTGGCACTGTTCTATTTGAATGCGCCCGAGAACGGCTTGCCGGCGCTGGTCCCGGCGGCTCAACGGACAGCAGCGCTGCCGGTTGTGGCAGAGGCACGATGAGACAGGCGGCTGGACTCGTTGGATCTTGAGGCCTGAACGCTTCAGGCGGAGATGGGCATCCGCGCCGTGGCGGTTTCCACCGCACTCGCCACTCGCCCGAGCCTGGCGCTGAAGCGGAAAGTTGAGCCGGAGTGGGGGGTCGAGTCCAGGGTGATCCGGCCACCCATCAGTTCCACCAGTTTGGAGCAGATCGCCAGACCCAGGCCGGCACCGCCATGCTGCCGCCGAAGGGAGCCATCCACCTGAACGAAGGAATGGAAGACTGCGTCCTGCATCTCCACGGGGATCCCGAGACCGGTGTCCCGCACGACGAACTGGACAGTCAACGCATCGTTGCCGGCCGGAGAAGGCCCATTCAAAGCAGCTTCGACGTAGATTCCGCCATGTGTGGTGAACTTTGCGGCGTTCCCCACCAGGTTGATCAATACCTGACGTAGACGCCCAGCATCGCCCACGGCCATGCGCGGCACATCCGGGCCAATCTTGAAGCTGAACTCCAATCCACGCTGATGCACCTGCACCGCGAACATGCGCCGGACTTCCTCCATGACCAGGTGGAGGTCAAACGGCTCCTCGAACAACTCCAGATGCCCGGCCTCGATCCTGGACAGATCCAGCACTTCGTTCAACAGCCGCAGCAGCGCGTTCCCTGACGTCTGCACCATCTCCAGGTAGTCCCGCTGATCGGCGGTCAGCTCCGTGTCGAGGGTCAGCCCGGTCATCCCGAGAATTCCGTTCATCGGCGTTCGCAGTTCATGGCTCATATTCGCCAAAAACTCGCTCTTGGCGCGATTCGCCCGCTCCGCCTCCAGCCGCGCCTCTTCCAGTTCCAGAACCTTCACCTGGATCAATGCGTGGTCGTGGAGGCCGGCCCAGTAGCAGTGGTTCAGGTTGCGCCCCTGCCAGATCATGAACATCGTGTAAGCGAAGATGCCGCTCGCCAGCACGATGCCGCGCGGACCAGGGTCGAGCACCAGCATCCCGATCACCGGAAGCGAGTACACGAGCAGGTTCAGGCGCAGCAGGTCATAGTGCGAAATGAGTGTGGCGATGGATCCCGATCCTATGCCCAGCATCAGTAGCAGGGCGAAGTTGGAGTTCCACGAGCCAACCGGATAGTGACGCACCACCAGGCCGAAGAAGGCGCCCCATCCCAGCGCGGTACCGATAACGTTCGCGCGCAGCAGGAACTTGAACTGGTTGCTGACGGCCGCATCCTCCGGAACTCGCAGCGTCAGACGCAGCCGCATCAGGGTGAACGCCACCATCCATACGCTGAGAACCGGGAAAGCGACCGGCAGATCGCGGTAGTAATCCCCACCCAATGCCAGCAACGCCACACAGAAGACCTGGGCCGCGCTGGAGACTCGGCTGCGGCGCGCTAGGTCCTGATCGGCCCGGCGCTCCATGGCCGCTTCGGCAGCGGACAGACAGATCGCACTCTTGGCTTTGGGTACCAAGTCTTACAAATCGATGACATCTGGAGATTCTTTAGACTTATTTGAGAAGTTTTTGGACGAGCGACTCTGTTTCTTCTTTTAACTTCCGGTGTTCTTCCGGATTCGCCGGCCCAGCGAACCCGGCATGCACCGCTTCCACACGGTGGTCCCGGCCCAGAAACAGGGTCGTGGGGAAGGCACCGAAACTCGCAAGTTGAGGCAGTTTGCGTTGCACTTCGCCATCCTCGGTGGTACCGGCCAACAGCACCGTCCAGGGGATGTGCTGGAGCCGGGCGAAGGCCCGCAACTGACCACGGTCGCGTTCGATTTCCCCTGTATATTCAAAGCCTAACGAGACAATCTCCAACCCCTTCGCCTGATACTTGCGATACAGGTCAAGCAGGAACGGAGCCTCATCGTGGCAGTTCGGGCACCAGCTCCCCGTGATCGTCACGATGACCGCCTTGCCCTGGAACTTCGCATCGCCCAGGGAGACCGGTTTCCCGTCGAGATCGTCGAACTGGAAGGCAAACGGTTCCGCCGGATTCTTGACGGCAATGTAGCGGGTTGGATCCGGCGGTTCCGGGATCCCCATTTGAGTGGCTTTCTCAGCGTGCACGCCCCGGAACTTCGGCCCGCCGGTCGTCGCCCCGCGCAACGTCCCGTCCGGCTGCATCTCGAACTCGATCCGCGTAGCGCGAATCCCGTCAAAGTGGGTCAGGATCAGGTGGTTTCCATCGACTTGTCCGCTCAGCGTCCCAAATTCCCCATCGATCCTCTGAATCGTCCCCGTCACTTGGTCGCCGGACTGCCGGAACCGGCCGTCCATCACCCGGACACCCTGCTTTGCCTCCGTCTCCAGCCGCCAGACACCGGCAAATTGCGCCGGTTTTGCGGTGCTGGGCTCCGGTGATTGGAACGGTTTCGCGGTGAACGGCAGCGTCACCGGCCCCGTCCGCTTCCTCCGGACATATGAGCCTTTCAACACCCCGTTCTCCATCGACGCCTTCAGGACGGAGTCAAAGTAGTCCCACTTCAGCTCCAGCGAACCCTTGGCGAAAGTGCCGGAGCTCGACCAGATCCGCTTCTCGCCGTCCAGGATCGCGCCTCGCAATGGGGCGGCTCCGGCAAATTCCAGACGGAAGGCAACGGGTTGCCCTTCCAATGTCACCGCCGCATCCCAGATACCCTTGGGGGCTTGGGCCAACAGGGTCGCGGGCAACAGAAAGAGAAGGGCTTGAAGTTTCATTGCTTAATCTCTATAGACATTATAAGGATTTTCCGGCCAGGAGTGCCTCGGATATCGCCTCGAAAGTTCTTTCCGCACCTGAGGATATAACCGCTCCCAGAAGCCTGCCAGATCCTGCGTCATCTGGACTGGCCGCCGGTTTGGCGCCAGCAGGTGGACAACCAGCGGCGTGCCGTCCCCAATGCGAGGCGATTCCGCCATGCCGAAGAAGTCCTGCAGCCGCGAAGCTACCCACGGCGCCTGACCCGGCGCATATTGCACCTTGGCGCGGCGGCCGGACGGCAATTGGATGGATTCCGGAGCCGCCCGTTCCAGCGTGCGTTGCGCGTTTCGGCCCCAGGCTCGCCACCAGCGCTCGCTCCAACCCGCCTGCGCGCGTCATCTGTTCCAGTTCCCGGAACGAGCTCAAGCCGTCGCTCAGGCTCCGAAGTGCCGATTCCAGATCGGGATCAGGGAGACCCGCAAATGCGGCCCGGTTCCGCAGCGCCTGGACGGAGTCCGCATCGGCGAACCGGTGTACCCCCGCCTCGACAGCCTTGGCGGCCAGAAGCGCCGTAGCCTGCTGGGAATCAGTGGTTTGGCCGCGCGACTCTTCCAGCACCAGGTTGTCATACAACAGCGCGCTCACCGCCTCCACCCGCTCACCGGAGCGGTTCCACGTGACGGTTTCCCGGGCCGTAACGCGATCAGGAAACAGATCCAGCAGCCAGTTCCGCCTGGATCGGGCACGCCTGACGCACAATCGGCAATCCCTGGTCAGGCCGGTCTTCGATATCGACGGCAACGACAAAATCCGCCGTCTCCACGCCTTTGTCATTCAACAGGAGGGCCGAGGCCCCGCCGCTGAGCAGCAGTTCGTTGGACTTGCGGCGGCGCCCCACACGGTCCGGGAACGCGCGCAGGTAAGCCTGGGGCAGCGGGTCGGAATGGCTTCGTTTCGGCGAAGTCAGCCGCAGGAGCTGATCCTCGATCTGGGCGGCCTGAGGCCGGTTGCCGGCGGCCAGGGCGGCGGCGGCGGCACAGCCCTCGGCCCCGCCATGGACGGCGAGCGCAGCCAGGCGCGGATGCAGCGGCAGGGCGGCAATGCGGCGCCCGAATGGAGTAATTCCTCCCTGCTCGTCCAAGGCGCCCAGGCGATGGAGCAGGTCTTCGGCGGCCGTCAGGGCGGCCTCCGGCGGTGCATCCAACCACCGTAGATCCAGTGGATTGCGCAAACCAGCGGCATGCAGGTCGAGGCACAACTGCGCCAGTTCCCGGCGCGTGATCTCGGCCGTGTCATAGGCGGGCCGCCGCAGGAAATCCTCCTGGGTGTACAGGCGTACGACTCGGCCCGGCCCGGTGCGCCCGGCACGCCCCGCCCTCTGGACGGCGGACGCCTGGGCAACCCGTTGAATCTCAATGCGCGCCAACCCGGTCCACGGATTGTCCTTCGGGATCCGCGCCAGGCCCGAATCCACCACGGCCTGGACGCCTTCGATCGTAATCGACGATTCCGCCACGTTCGTGGAGAGGATCACCTTCCGCTGGCCGGCCGGGGCGACAGCGCGATTCCGTTCTGCGGGGACAGATCCCCATACAGCGGCAGCACCAGCACGCCGCGATGGTCGCAAATTTCTGCAACGAACGCTGGCTGCGACGGATCTCGGCGGCTCCGGGCAGGAACACCAGAATGTCGCCTTGGCTTTGATCCTTCACCAGCGTCTCCACGGCCTCCGCCACCTGGGTCTCCAGCGCATCCGCGGAATGTGGCGTATACGCGACGGAAAGGTCAAATAGCCGGCCATCGCTGCGCAGCACGGGACACCCGCCAAGAAACGCGGAGATGGGCTCGCCGTGCAGCGTCGCCGACATCACCACCAGGCGCAGATCGGGCCGCCGGGTTTGTTGCAGCCGGTGCAGCAGTGACAGGGCAAGGTCGCCCTCCAGGTGCCGTTCATGAAACTCATCCAGGATCACAGCGTCCACATTCTTCAAGTCCGGGTCGGACAGCAACTGCCGGGTGAGTACGCCTTCGGTTAGGAACTTCAGCCGCGTAGCCGGCCCGCCTACCTGTTCAAACCGCACCTGATACCCGACGGTCTGGCCGGGCTGTTCCCCCAACTCGGACGCCACCCTCCGGGCTGCCAGGCGGGCCGCCAACCGGCGCGGCTCCAGCACGAGAATCTGACCGGTCAGGGCGCCTAGCAGTGCAGCCGGTACGCGCGTGGTCTTGCCCGCGCCAGGCGGGGCTTCCAGAACGAGATTCGGGGTGGTGCGCAGCGACTCGAGAATCGAGGGGATCAGCGCATCGACGGGGAGTGCGATCACGAGACCTACCATTCAGAATAAACTGGTCTGGTGATGTCCACCTGCGAGTCGGCTCTCAAAGCACCCACGAAGCTGCTCTTCGGCCCCGGACCGTCGCCGGTTCATCCGCGCGTTTATGAAGCCATGCGGCAGCCCATCGTGGGCCACCTGGATCCTCCTTCTTCCAGGTGAATGAGGACATTGGGCAGGGCCTGAAGACCTGCTTCGGCACGACCAACGAGTTCACCATGGTGATCTCGGGCACCGGCAGCGCGGGCATGGAATGCGCGGTGACCAACTTCGTCGAGCCGGGCGCCAAGGTGGCGGTCTTCGCCAATGGCTACTTCTCCGATCGGCTGACGGAGATGGCCCGCCGGCACGGCGGCGACGTGGTGCGGCTGGAGAAGCCCTGGGGCGAGACGTACACCGACGCCGAGGCACGCGAGTTCATCGCCAGCACGAAGCCGGCGGTTGTGGCGTTCGTCCAGGCGGAAACCTCCACCGGCGCCTACCAGCCCGGCCATGCGATCTGCAAGGCAGCCCACGATGCAGGTGCGCTCGTCATCGCCGACTGCGTCACCAGCCTGGGCGGCATGCCGGTCCTGGTGGACGAATCCGGAATCGACATCGCCTACAGTGGAACGCAGAAAGCCCTCGGGTGCCCTCCCGGCCTGGCGCCCATCACCTGCTCCCCGCGAGCCCTGGAATGGCTGAAGGGCCGGAAGACGCCCACGGTGAGCTGGTATCTGGACCTCAAGCTCCTGCTGGACTACTACGAGAGCGCCCACCGCTACCACCACACGGCGCCCATCTCGATGTTCTATGCCCTGCACGAGTCCCTGGCCATCATCATGGAAGAGGGCCTGGAGAATCGCTGGGCCCGCCACAAGGCCAACCATGAAGCGTTTGTTGCCGGACTGGCCGAAATCGGCGTGGGGATGCTGGTCGCGGAAGGCCATCGCCTGTGGACGTTGAATACCCCCTTCCGTCCCGGCTGGCGTGAATGACATGAACGTCCGCAAAAAGCTGATGGCGGAGCACAGCATCGAGATCGCGGGTGGCCTCGGGCCGATGTGGGCGGCAAGGTCTTCCGCATCGGTACGATGGGCTACGGCTCCAGTCCGGAAAATGTCCGGTTGCTGCTGGGTGCCCTGAAGGATGCCTTCCAGGCGGAAGGTTTCGGGAAGTAAAACCAGTGGTCCAGCCGTAACGGCAGGGCCCCGATTGTCACCATACTGAGCGGGGATCGCGTCATCCCCGTCACCCGTATTGCAAACCAGCCGGAGTTCGCCCGAAAGAGGCGGAACCAGGCAGATCAACCGCCACGCAAGCAGCCAGGGGAGCCTGTCCCGTCGTGCCCGGCACGCGAACTTACGCTGCATTGCGGCAACACTGCCCTCGGAGGAATCAGCGATGTACGAGCAGTTCGGCGCCATTGTCGACCAAAACGACAAAACCGTCACCTTCCGGTTGTTTGTACCCACAACACCCTGGATCCGGAGCAATACGACAGCGGCGGCTCACCCGGCCTGACCGGCGTCTTCGTCGTCGGCGGCTTCCAGAATCCGCTCACCCGCATCTGGGATCCAGATAAGCCGGTGCCGATGACCGCGTCCAACTACACGGATCCCGATACGGCCACGGTGAAGGGGATCGTCTACACTTTCGTCTCAGCTCCACTGCCGGACGGCTTCTACGAATACAAATACCTGCTGCAATTCACGGAGGTGGAGCCGCGCGAGATCACTGACAGTGATCTCGCGCGGCTCCACCTCCGTGAATTGCAGCAGGTATTTGTATTCGTAGAAGCCGTCCGGCAGTGGAGGGCTCTGGATCCCCTTCACCGTGGCCGTATCGGGATCCGTGTAGTTGGACGCGGTCGCATCGGCACGGGGTCATCGGGATCCCAGATGCGGGTGAGCGGATTCTGGAAGCCGCCGACGACGAAGACGCCGGTCGGCCGGGTGAGCCGCCGCTGTCGGTATTGCTCCGGATCCAGGGTGTTGTCGGGTACAAACAACCGGAAGGTGACGGTTTTGTCGTTTTGGTCGACAATGGCGCCGAACTGCTCGTACATCGCTGATTCCTCCGAGGGCAGTGTTGCCGCAATGCAGCGTAAGTTCGCGTGCCGGGCACGACGGAACAGGCTCCCCTGGCTTTTTTGCGTGGCGGTTGATCTGCCTGGTTCCGCCTCTTTCGGGCGAAGCTGGTTTGCGATACGGGTGACGGGGATGACGCGATCCCCGCTCAGTATGGTGACAATGGGGGCCCTGCCGTTACGGCTGGACCACTGGTTTTACTTGCAACCTTCGCCTGGAGCATCCTTCGGCGCCCCCAGCAGCAACCGGACATTTTGGGACTGGAGCCGTAGCCCATCGTACCAATGCGAAGCCTTGCCGCCCGACACCGAGGCCACCCGCGATCTCGATGCTGTGCTCCGCCATCAGCTTTGGGACGTTCATGTCATTCACGCCAGCCGGGACGAAGGGGGTATTCAACGTCCACAGGCGATGGCCTTCCGCGACCGGCGTCCCCACGCCGATTTGCCGGCAAGTCCGCAACAAACGCTTCATGGCTGGCCTTGTGGCGGGCCCAGCGATTCTCCAGGCCCTCTTCCATGATGATGGCCGGGACTCGTAGGGCATAGAACATCGAGATGGGCGTGTGGTGGTAGCGGTGGCGTGCTCGTAGTCCAGCAGGAGCTTGAGGTCCAGATACCAGCTCACCGTGGGCGTCTTGCAGCCTCGCGTCCAGGGCTCGCGGGAGCAGGTGATGGGCGCCAGGCCGGGAGGGCGGCCGAGGGCTTTCTGCGTTCCACTGTAGGCGATGTCGATTCCGGATTCGTCCACCAGGACCGGCATGCCGCCCAGGCTGGTGGCGCAGATCGGCGATGACGAGCGCACCTGCATCGTGGGCTGCCTTTGCAGATCGCATGGCCGGTAGGCGCCGGGTCGTTTGCCGCCTGGACGAACGCCACAACCGCCGGCTCGCTGTGGGCGATGAACTCGCGTGCCTCGGCGTCGGTGTACGTCTCGCCCCAGGGCTTCTCCAGCCGCACCACGTCGCCGCCGTGCCGGCGGGCCATCTCCGTCAGCCGATCAGGATGACCGTCGGCGAAGACCGCCACCTTGGCGCCAGGCTCGACGAAGTTGGTCACCGCGCATTCCATGCCCGCGCTGCCGGTGCCCGAGATCGCCGTGGGTGAACTCGTTGGCCGTGCCGAGCAGGTCTTGCAGGCCCTGGCGAATGTCCTCATTCACCTGGAAGAAGAAGGGATCCAGGTGGCCCTGGGCTGCCGCATGGCGTCAACGCGCGGATGAACCGGCGACGGTCCGGGGCCGAAGAGCTTCGTGGGTGCTTTGAGAGCGGAGGCTGAGGTGGACATCGCGGACCAGTTTATTCTGAATGGTAGGTCTCGTGATCGCGCTCCCGTCGATGCGCTGATCCCCTCGATTCTCGAGTCGCTGCGCACCACCCCGAATCTCGTTCTGGAGGCGGGCTGGCGCGGGCAGGACCACGCGCGTACCGGCTGCACTGCTAGGCGCCCTGACCGGTCAGATTTCTCGTGCTGGAGCCGCGCTTGCCGGCGGCCCGCCTGGCAGCCCGGAGGGTGGCGTCCGAGTTGGGGAACAGCCCGGCCAGACCGTCGGGTATCAGGTGCGGTTTGAACAGGTAGGCGGGCCGGCTACGCGGCTGAAGTTCACCCGAAGGCGTACTCACCCGGCAGTTGCTGTCCGACCCGGACCTTGAAGAATGTGGACGCTGTGATCCTGGATGAGTTTCATGAACGGCACCTGGAGGCAACCTTGCCCTGTCACTGCTGCACCGGCTGCAACAAACCAGCGGCCCGATCTGCGCGCCTGGTGGTGATGTCGGCGAACCGCGCGACCCATCTCCGCGTTTCTTGGCGGCTGTCCCGTGCTGCGCAGCGATGAGCCAGCTGACCTTTCCCGTCGCGTATACGCCGCGTTCGCGGATGCACTCGAGGTGGAGACGCTGGTGAAGGATCAAAGCCAAGGCGACATTCTGTGCCTGCCCGGAGCCGCCGAGATCCGTCGCAGCCAGCGTTGGTTTGCGGAATTTTGGGCGGCGTGCTGGTGCTGCCGGTCCTATGGGGATCTGTCCCCGCAACGGGGTCGCGCTGTCGCCGGCCGGCCAGCGGGCGGTGGCCCCTCCACGAACGTGGCGGAATCGTGGATTACGATCGAAGACATCCAGGCCGTGGTGGGGACAAAGTGGCCTGGCGCGGATCCCGAAGGACAATCCGTGGACCGGGTTGGCGCGCATTGATGCCGAACGGGTTGCCCAGGCGTCCGCCGTCCAGAGGGCGGGGCGCGGCCCCGGGCCGGGCCGAGTGTTGCGCCTGTACACCCAGAAAGTCCCTGCGGCGGCCCGCCTATGACACGGCCGAGATGGGCGCCGGGAACTGGCGCAGTTGTGCCTGGACCTGCATGCCGCTGGTTTGCGCAATCCGATCTCGGTGGGTGCTGCACCGCCGGAGGCCGCCCCTGACGGCCGCGAAGACCTCTCCGTCGCCTGGCGCCTTCGACGAGCAGGGAGGAATTACTCCATTCGGGCGCCGCATTGCCGCCCTCCGCTGCATCCGCGCCTGGCTGCGCTCGCCATCCGCATGGCGGGGGCCGAGGGCTGTCCGCCACGGCCGCGGCCGCCGGCAACCGGCCTCAGGCCGCCCAGATCGAGGATCGCTGCCTGCGGCTGAGCTCGCCGAAACGAAGCCGTTCCGACCCGCTGCCCCAGGCTTACCTGCGCGTTTCCCCGGACCGTGTGGGGCGCCGCCGCAAGTCCAACAAAGTGTGCTCAGCGGCGTACTCCTGTTGAATGACGAAGTAGGCGGATTTTGGTTCCCATCGATATCGAAGACCGGCCTGACCAGGGATTGCCGATTGTGCGTCAGGCATACCCCGATCCAGGCGGAACTTGGTTGCTGGATCTGTTTCCTGGTCGCTACGGCCCGGGAAACCGTCACGTGGAACCGCTCCGGTGAGCAGGGTGGAGGCGGTCAGGCGCTGTTGTATGACAACCTGGTGCTGGAAGAGTCGCGCGGCCAACCACTGATTCCCAGCAGGCTACGGCGCTTCTGGCCGCCAAGGCTGTCGAGGCGGGGGTCTACCGGTTCGCCGGATGTCGGAAGCCGCATTTGCGGGTCTCCCTGATCCCGATCTGGAATCGGCACCTGAGCAACAGCTTGAGCTCGTTCCGGGAACTGGAACAGATGACGCGCGCAGGGTTGGAGCGAGCGCTGGTGGCGAGCCTGGGGCCAAACGCGCAACGCACGCTGGAACGGGCGGCTCCGGAATCCATCCAATTGCCGTCCAGCGCCAAGGTGGATCTGCGCCGGGTCAGGCGCCGTGCGTGTTTCGCGGCTGCAGGACTTCTTCGGCATGGCGGAATCGCCTCGCATTGGGGAGCGTTGGTTGTCCACCTGCTGGCGCCGAACCGGCGGCCAGTCCAGATGACGCAGGATCTGGCAGGCTTCTGGGAGCGGTTATATCCTCAGGTGCGGAAAGAACTTTGGAGCAATTTCTGGCCGGAAAATCCTTATAATGTCTATAGAGATTAAGCAATGAAGGGACCCTTTCTCTTTCTGTTGCCCGCGACCTTGCTGGCCCAAGCCCCCAAGGGTCTGGGATGCGGCATGATTCTGGAAGGGCAACCCGTTGCCTTCCGTCTGGAATTTGCCGGAGCCCTGCGAGCGCGAGATCCTGGAGGCGAGAAGCGAGAATATGGTCGAGCTCCAGCAGGCTTCGCCGAGGGTTCGCTGGAGCTGAAGTGGGACTACTTTGACTCCGTCCTGAAGGCGTCGATGATGTGGAAGGGCTCATATGTCCGGAGGGTGGCGCCGGTGTTGTTCAGATTCTATCGTGTTTCCCTCTAACCTTAGCG
>JASGIE010000033.1:0-8455 GCA_049841055.1 Paludibaculum sp.
CGTATTGCTAAGGTTAATAGGGAAACACGATAGAATCCGAACAGCACCTGGTCTGGCATGCGCGCCCGAAGCTGAATCTTAACGCCATGTTCGACGACTACTGGCTGGCCCAGGCGCGGGACGGCTTGTACAACGGACCCGGTCGTCTGATCGCCCGCTCCGCCAACGGTTGCGGGCCGGCACGTCGGCGAGGATCTGGATTTCTTCGCCACCTGGCGGCCGGTGAAGCCGCTGCTGCTCGGCGCGGGCGTCGGCGTTTTCCTGAAAGGCGAGTTCATCCGCCACGCGACACCGGGTGTCGCGCCGGTCTATCTCTACGTCTTTCAGTCGTATTCGTTCTGAGGGGGTTTCCTCTTTAACGCGATTCCGCCCTGAGTTTGCCGGCCACCAGCAGCGCCAGTTCCAGCGACTGCTCGTAGTTCAACCGAGGGTCGACTTCGGTTTCGTACGCCCGGTGCAGATCGTGTTCGTTCAACCCGCGAGCGCCGCCGGTGCATTCCGTGATGTTCTCGCCGGTCAGTTCGATGTGGACGCCGCCCAGGCGGGAGCCATTGCGTTCGTGGATGTCGAAGGCCTGGCTGAGTTCACTTTCAATCTCGTCGAAGTCGCGTGTTTTGTAGCCGCTGCTGGTCGATTTTGTATTGCCGTGCATGGGATCGCAGATCCACAGCACGCGGCGGCCGGCGGACCGGACAGCATCAAGGAGCGGCGGCAGGCCGGTGGCAACCTTTTCGGCTCCGAAGCGGTGGATCAGCGTCAGGCGGCCGGGTTCGTCGTCCGGATCCAGGATGTCCATCAGTTTCAACAGAGTATCGGGTGGGGTCGCCTGGCCGACCTTCATGCCGATGGGGTTGTCGATGCCGCGCATGTATTCGATATGGGCGCCGTCGGGGGCGGTGGTCCGGATGCCGATCCAGGGGAAGTGCGTGGACAGGTTGTACCAGCCGGTGCGGTGCGGCACCTGGCGGGTCTGGGCCTGCTCGTAGCCCAGGTGCAGCGCCTCATGCGACTATAGAAGTCGATACGGTCGCTGCCGCCGGCGGGAGTCAGGATGTTCTCCATGAAACGCAGGCTGTCGGTGATGGAGCGCAGCAGATTGTGATACTCGTCGGCCTGGGGCGAGTGCTGGGTCCAGTCGAGGTCCCAGTATTCCGGTGATGGAGATCGGCAAAGCCGCCTTTCACCAGGGCACGGATGAAGTTGAGGGTGAGGGCGGCGCGTTCGTAGCCGCGCAGCAGCAGATTCGGATCCGGCGTGCGGGCGTCCAGCGTGGGCTCCGGGCGGTTGATGAGATCGCCGCGATAGGACGGGAGGCGAAGGCCCTGGACGTCTTCGTAGTCGGCGGAGCGCGGTTTGGCGTACTGGCCCGCGAAGCGGCCGATGCGGACCACGGGTTTGCGGGCGCCCTGCACCAGGACGAGGCTCATCTGGATGAGGATCTTCAACTGGTTGGCGATACGCTGGGACGAACAATCGGCGAAACGCTCGGCGCAATCGCCGCCCTGAAGGACGAAGCAGTGACCGGCGGCAGCGCGGGCGAGCTGTTCCTTCAGCGCCACCACTTCCCAACTGGTGACCAGCGGCGGGAGTTTGGAGAGTTCGGAAAGCGCGTGCTCGAGCACGGCGAGATCGGGGTATTCGGGCTGCTGGAGGGCGGAAAGGGTTCTCCAGGAATCCGGCGCCCACTGTCGGCGAGAGGCAACCATGGCTCTCTCCATTTCAACATGCATGGAGTTACAGGGTAGCATGGGGTTACGAACCCCATGAAAGTTGCCTTGCGCCTTCTCCTTCTGTGCCTGGTGGCCGGCCGGTTGATCCCGGCGCAGGAGACAGCGGATCCGAAGAAACCAAAACGCCCGAAGATCGGCCTGGCCCTCTCGGGGCGGCAGCGCCTTTGGACTGAGCCACATCGGCGTCCTGAAGTGGCTGGAGGAGAACCGGATCCCCATCGACTATGTCGCCGGGACGAGCATGGGCAGCCTGGTGGGCGCGCTGTATGCCACCGCCCATTCACCCTCCGAGATTGAGAAGTATGTCGATGACATCGATTGGGCGGGCGTCCTTTCGCCCAGCATTGCATTCCGTCAATTGTCGTATCGCCGCAAGGAAGACCAGCGTGAGTACCCGTCGGCGATCGAGTTTGGCCTGAAAGGCGGATTGCGGCTGCCTTCCGGGCTCTCCGGCGGTCAAGGTGTGGGGCTGGTGATCAGCCGGTTCTCGGCGCCGTACGGAGATCTGGCGAAGTTTGACGATCTGCCGACGCCGTTCCGTTGTGTAGCGACGGACCTGAAGAAGGGCCGCGAGGTGGTCTTCGAGAAGGGTCCATTGTTTGATGCCTTGCGGGCGTCGATGTCGTTGCCGGCTTTGTTTGCTCCGGTCCGGATGGGCGATCTGACGCTGGTGGATGGCGGCCTGCTGAACAACATTCCCGTCGATGTGGTGAAGAAGATGGGGCGGACATCGTGATCGCAGTGGCGTTGGACAAGCCGCCGGAGGAGGCGCAGTTCCGTCTGCTGGGCGTCGCGGCCCGCAGCATCAGCGTCATGATCACGGCGAACGAACGGCGCAGCCTCGGCATGGCCGATGCGGTGGTGATGCCGGATCTGAGCGGCATGGGCACCAACGATTACCTGAAGTGGAAGGAACTGGAAGAGCGCGGCTACGCGGCCACGGCGGCCAAAAAATCCATGCTGGAGAAGCTGAGCCTGACTCCGGAGGAGTACGAGGCCTACCAGGCTCAGCGCCGGGCGAAGCGGCGCAGCGATGAGTTGAAGCCGGCATTTGTCGAAGTGGACGGCGACATCGCCCCGAAGCGAACCGAGGCGCTGATCGACGCGATCGCGGCCAATCCGAAGGAACCGCTGGATCGCGGCAAGCTGGAACGAACTGACCAAGATCACAGGCATGGGCCGATTCGACACGGCGAACTACTCGTTCGTTCACCGCGGCGACCTGCCGGGTATCCGGGTGAGTGTCCATGAAAAAGACTACGGTCCGCCGTTTTTGAAGTGGCTTCTGCTGGATGCCTCCAGGGCAGGAGGGTTTCCGCTTCGGAATTGGCGGCCGGTTCACGGTTCTGGATCTGGGCGGGCCGGCCTCGGAGTGGCGGTCGGAATTGAGCATCGGCCAGTTCAACCGGGCGTCGACCGAGTATTACTACCGCATCGCTGGCGGCAAGTGGTTCGTGGCGCTGCGCCTCTTCTATTTGGAAGACAGTCTGCCGCTGTATCAGGGCGACCAGCAGGTGTCGGATTTCACCACCCGGCAGTCCGGCGGCGCCGTGGATGTGGGCTATGCGTTCGGGCGTTTTCAGGAATTGAGAACCGGCTATACCCTGAGCCACGACCGGCTGGCGGTGAGCAAGGGCGTGAACTCGTTCGATCCGTTGAAGGGCCGTTATACCGATTTCCATGTGAAGTGGGTCTACGAGGGCCAGGACAGCCCGATGGTTCCACGGCGCGGGATGCGGGCGTCGGTACAGGGCTCCTGGGTGATCGATCATCCCGGGTCAACCGAACGTATCCGATCGGCGAATTGACTTACGGTTATGCGCGGCCGTTCAACAAGAACTACTCTTTGCTGACGAATTTCAGCACGGGCTGGACGGTGGACGAAGACGCATTGTCGACCCAGTTCGCCATGGGCGGAGTGGGCCGGATCGACGCGCTGGGCCGCGGCCGGATGTTGGGCAACAAGTATTATTACGGTGGCGCGCGGGTTCTGCGGACCCTGGCTAGCGATTCGTTATCGCTCTTCGGGCGGTTCTATCTGACCGCGGGCCTGGAGAGTGGAAAGGCCTGGGACGCCCACTGTTTCGGCCCTGCCGCGCTACAGCGGATCGTTCGGATTATTGGGCGAGACGACGTTTGGCGTGGTGTATTTTGGAGCCGGCATTGGCGATCGTGGCGACCGGCGCATGTTTTTCCGGCTGGGTCGAGTGTTTTAGGCTGTATAAGTGGGAGGGAACTCTCATGGATTACGACCATTTGATTCAATTGCTCATGGATTCTTCCGAAGCGGATTGGCTTTGGAACGATCCCCGTTCGATCTGGACGTTCAAACCGGATCTGAACATTACCCTGCGTGAAACGCAGACCCCAAGTGATGGGGAACTCCGCCCGTTCGCGGAGAAGTGGGCGCGCGAATATCCGGATCCCGACGCGCAGCGACTCAGATCGAGCTCTGGTACGGAGCCTCGTTCGTGAAGGAGTACGGGTTTGTGCTGGTGGATGGTTACCGGGCAAGTCTGCCTGTGCCGAAGACGGCGGAGGACCTGACGATCACGCGTGAGGAACTGGCCGTGGCTACGGCGGTGAACAGCGGGCGTGACGAGTTCCCGCGGTACATCAGCCGGTTCCGGGTCAGCGGCTGAAGCCAGGCGAAACGTACCAATGGCCGGCTGCCTGAGCCGCCGGCCGTTTCCGGCTTCGACCGATCGTAATGAGGAGTTCCCCCATGTCCGCGTTGCGACGCTACCCGTGGATTCTGGTGCTCAGTGCATTGGCCACGCATGCGCAGGAGCCTGAAGTGAAGGAGTGTTCCGCCGTTCTGGCGGACTTCGAAGCGGTGCTGGCGGGCTCGCATGCGGGCGAGTCCTCGCGAGTGGAGGCTGCGCGTGTTTTGCAGTTCACGCGGGATGGGCTGCGGCTCCACCGGCAGAATCTGGTTCGCCCGGTGGCGCAGAGGCTGCGAAGCTGGTTGGACCGGAGCCGGGGCGCTGTGCCGGCGGTGGAACGCGAAGATCTCGAGGCGGCCCGCCGGGCGCTGACGCCGTGTTCGAACTGGAAGAGCGACACGGCGCTTGGACGCAGGGAAGGGTGGGGCACTGTGAGAGCGGAGGTGTTTATCGCTCCAGAGAGTTCGTCGGATTCCAAGGGGGAGGCGCTCGTTCCTGCTGCGGAGACGATGCTCTTTGTCGGGGCTGTCGAGGTGGCTCGGACCGGTAGGGACGGAGTTGCCGAGTTCCAGTATCCTTCCGGCACGCACGTGGTGCAGGCGATGCGGTTCCCCTATTACGCCACGGATGCGACTGTCACTGTGGCCAGCGGCGAGAGGACTGAAGTCCGAATGGTCCTGGATTCCGGCAAAGAGATCGCCGCATACAGCCACCCGTTTGTTGATGAACTTCAGGATGGTGTGCTGCCTGGAAGTTTCGGGTCCTTCCGTGTGGGGTTCGCCTTCGATGAAGATGGGCGCATCGCTGTGCTGGACTGGGTCACCTCGGTCACTGCCACGGATGACAGGAGCGGGGAGCAGTACGACCTGACTGGCGACTGCGAAGCGAGGGACGGCCGGATCACCGTACGGATCACGAAGCAGTTTGCCCGAGTTCCTTTCGAAGGCGCGAGGGAGTGTCACGTTGGACGTGTATGCGGGACCGCGAATGAGTGGCCACACCGCGACACGATGCGTTTCGTCTATGGCGGAGTTGCTCTCCCTGGTGCGGAACAAATGAAGGAGGCGCCGGATTTGCCATGGGATCTGAGGATTCTTATGGTTCGCAAAGCGGCCTGACGAAATACATCCGGTGTGACCGAGCGGGCTGCGACGTCCGGGGTTTGCCGAAGGGACTGGTGTCGGTTGGTTTGATTACGGCTCACACGGCGTTTTCGCTGGATCTTGAGCTTTCAATCGAGTTCCCGCTGCGAGCCATTTCTGACGCAGTGGCGAAACGGTTGCGATGACGCGGCGAGATTATCGAGATGATCCGGCTCCGCCTGTGGGAACTAACGACACCAATTTCGGGGTGAGCTCCATTTCCGAATTGTGTACGGTTATTGCCGGATATGATTCTTAGGAATTGCAGCTCTGATTTGGATTGACGCTGTCCGGCCGCAAGCAGATAATGAGCCTGTGCTTTGTGCTGATTCCATCGCGGATGTTCTGGAGGACAGCCATGATTGACACGCGTTCCAGCTCGATTCTTCTCTGCGCAGCCTTCGCGCTTTCCGGTTCGTCTGCATCGATCCTGAATGGTCAAGTCTCTCAAGGGCGTGCGGAGTTCACCGTCAACATGACCGTCGTCTACACCAATGTGAAGAGTGGCAAGAGCACGACGACGAACAGGACTTACGCCCAGCGAAGCGACGGAAGTTCTCGTGAGGATACAGCGGATTACCACACAACTCGTGGGCGGGGCGTCCTTCGATCCGTTTATCTCGCTCTGCCGGCGGAGAAGATATTTCAGCACGGGAACCCCTCCGTTCAATCGGTTTCCACGTTTGCGATGACCGACGAAGAGGTGAAGCAATACGGGATCCTCCCGCGATTTGATGAGAAGTGCTCCACGAAGAAGGGTCTGGAGGGGGCTACGTTTACAGGGTTCTCTAGCGTGGCGGGTCAGAAAGTGGCGATGTACAAGTTTTCTCAGTGGCGGAGAAATATCGAGTCTTCGTTCTCGCTCCGGATCTGGAGTGCTACCCGCTCCGGATGACTGTGAACGCTATGGATGAGAAGGGGGCGATCGTCCATGGGTACAAGAGTGAGGCCTATGGTGTGGATCCGGGGGCACCTGATTCCGTGTTGTTTGCTGATCCGTTCGCGGGGTTCGTTGAACGACGGCCGTCCGAGATCATGAGGCTGATGGTGCTTAAGATTTACCACAGTTCTGCTTCTTCCGAAGAGACTTTGGAGGCAAGGCGGCGGTTGGATGATTACTACTATGGGCGCAGGCCGAGGGGTGGAGTTCGCAAGGATCCGAATGTGAGCGAGAAGTAGCTGCAGAGTCCTGTTGATCGCGTGGTGAGTGCGCGGTTGCCGCGGTGCCCCGTTGGCTACACGCCGGGGACGCCTCCCTCACGGTCGGCGTTCGTAGCGGGTCTTCTGCCATTCGGCGAATGCTCCGAGAGTGCTGCCGGCTCGACCCAACAGAAAGGGCCCGCAGCTCAGCGCCGCGGGCCCTGCTTTTCCTCCGACTCAATCTCCTTGGATTGCGTTCGGGGTGAACCTTAGAAGTTCACCTTGATGCCCAACTGCATGAATCTGGGGCCTACCTGGACCGCGGTGGCGCGGCCGAAGTTGGGATCCGTCAGATTCACGTTGATGCCTCCGAAGAGCGTCCGGTTCAGAACGTTCGAAGCATCGGCGCGCAACTCCAGATCCACCGGCTGATCCTTGTAGGCGAACAGGATGGTGCGCTTGACGATGGAGAAGCTCTCCGACAGGATCGGCGGAGTGCGCAAGTCGTTGAGGAACGCCGCGGCCGTGCCGAATTGCAGAGTGCCCGGCAGGGCAAAGGCGTTGCGATCGAACCAGCGAACCCCCGGATTGTCGGGGTCGAGATCCGTGCGGTTGGTGCTGGTGCGGATGGAACTACCGGTGAGGTTGGCGCGCAGCACAGGGTTGAACAGCGATGCGGCCAGGGTGTTCGGCACGGTAGGTTGCAGCAGCGTGCCGGAACGGTACTGGTGGATGCCGGAGATCGTCCAGCCGCCGGTCACCTTCTTCATCAGGTTGCTGCCCTTCTTGCCGAACGGCAGATCCCAGGTGTAGATCAGGTTCAGCGTCTGCGGCGTATCGAAGCGCTGGAAGCTCTTCTCGTTGCCGAGATTGTACTGATCCTGGACGGCGATGCCGGAACCCGTCTGAGTCTCGGCGCCGACGTTGGACAGGCCCTTGGACCAGGTGTAGCCCATGAGGACGCTCAGCGACTTGTAGCGGCGCTCCACCTTGGCCTGCAGGGCGTTGTAGGTGCTGCCCGCATTGCCAAGATAGGTGTGGGTGATGTTGAGGTACTGCGGGTAGGGGCGCAGCGCCTGGGCGAGAGTGCCCGCGAATGTCGGGAACGGCTTGGTGAAGCCCTGCGCGACAACGCGTGAGTCGTTGATGTTCAGGGGCAGCAGATCACCGTACTTCAACTGCGCCGGGTTCACCTGGTTGTACGGCGTGGCCGAGTTCAGGTGGGTGCTCTTCATGCCGACGTAAGCGACATCGAGGAACCAGCTGCCGGGCAGTTCGCGCTGAACGTTGAAGCTCCAGTTCTGAATCTTGCCGGGGAGACCATCCTCGCCGGTGAGGATGAGCACGCTCTGGCCGTTGGCGAAGGAGGGATCGACGACGGGCAGCGGGCGGGGCGGTCCGGGGGTGAAGCCGTTGTCCCAGTTGAAGACAGGGGCCAGGCCGTCGAGCGACTGCGGAGCGCTGCTGTAGCTGGTACCCCAGCCGCAGGGGAAGCAGCCGCCGCCGGTGTTGCCGTTGGCCGCCGAGTAGTAGAGGCCGTAGCCGCCGCGCAGCACAGTCTTCTGGCCCAACTGGTAGGCGGCGCCGAGGCGCGGTCCGAAGTTGGTGGGATAGATGCTGCCGAAGCGCTTCTTGCCGTTGCGGCCCGGTCCTTCGCCGAGGAACGTGAGCGCACCGGGCAGGCCGCCGGCGCCGGGGTTCGGTACGGATGGGTCGAAGCTCGAAATCGTGTAGTTAGGTGCTGTTCGGATTTCATCGTGTTTCCCATTAACCTTAG
>JASGIE010000034.1:0-10256 GCA_049841055.1 Paludibaculum sp.
GGCGCCGAGGCGCTGGAGGACCTAGTTGAACTGCCGCAGCGCGAGGTAGGAGAGGGCCGCTTCCGGCTCTCCGGGTTCATCTCCCGGCCGCAGGTTCAGAAGACGAATCGAAACTCGATCTTCCTGTTTGTGAACCGCCGGTTGATCCGTGACCGGCTGCTGATGCATGCAATCACGGCGGCTTACTACAACCTGATGCCGCCCGCCTGCTACCCGTTCGCGCTTCTGTTCGTGGATTGCGATCCGGCTGAAGTGGACGTCAATGTCCACCCCTCGAAGACGGAAGTGCGCTTCCGGAACAGCAGCTATGTGCATGACCATGTTCGGGATTCGCTGCGGGCCACTCTCATTGAACAGCGGCCCGTGCCAAGCGCTCCTCCGCCGGGTACCCCGTTCCTGGAACCGACTCCGGGCCAGTCGGCCACCCGGCTGCCCTACTCCGAGTTCACGCAGACCATTGAGAACTTCCGGTACGACGAGGCTCGGCCGGTTCTTCCACCACCGGAGGAAGGCCAGCCGTCCCACTCGGTGCAGATTCCGGAGTACACGTTGCGGCCGGTGGCGCCCCCTCCTGCGCGGTTCGATTTCAGCGCGGGAGAGCCGATCACCATGGATCCGCAGCCGGCGGGCCCACAGCCGCTGCGCCTGAAGATCCCGGATACCCATGGCGGATTCCCGCCCGGCTTCGATCTCGACGCGCCGCAGGGGATGATTTCGCTGGATGATCTGCGCGTGATGGGGCAACTGCACGACAGCTTCATCATTGCCGCCGGCCGGGACGGCTTGTGGATCATCGACCAGCACGTCGCGCATGAGCGGATTCTGTTCGAAAAGGTATTGGCTCAGCAGGCGGCGGGCCGTGTGGAACAGCAGCGGTTGCTGTTGCCGATGGTGCTGCAACTGACGCCTGCTCAGCAGGTGGAGTATGAGCGAATTGCCGACGATCTGGCGCGAGCCGGCTTCGAAACCGAGCCGTTCGGCCAGCGGACGATCGCGGTAAAGGCCGCGCCCTCGGACCTCTCCACGGGCGATCTGGAGCGCGCGATCTTCGAGATCCTCGAGATCGCCGAGACCGAACTCCGCCGGGTGAGCGTCGACGATTTCCGGCGCGGGATTGCCGCCTCGGTCGCCTGCCGCGCCGCGATCAAGATCAATATGCGGCTGGACCAGACGCGCATGGACTACCTGCTGCGGGAGTTGGCCCGCACCCAGTATCCGATGAGCTGCCCGCACGGGCGGCCCGTGGCTTTGCGATACTCCACCCGGGAGATCCTGCGCAGTTTCCACCGCATCTAGAATGGGGTATGGAGAGTATCCCCGCTACTGCCGCACTGATCCTGATCGATCTGCAGCGCGCCATCGATCATCCCTCCTGGGGTATCCGCAACAATCCCAACGCTGAACAGGTGGGCGCGTCCCTGCTGGCGGCCTGGCGGAACAGTGGCCGGGCGGTGTATCACATCCGGCACGATTCCGTCGAACCGAACTCCACCTACCGGCCCGGCCAGCCCGGTCACGATTTCAAGCCTGAGTTCGTCCCGCACCTCCACGAGCCGGTGACCGGCAAGCACACCGGCAGCGCTTTCGAAGGCACGGAACTGGGGGAGCGGATGGCCACCGGGCGCCACGAGGTGCTGGTGGTGTTCGGAGTCATCACGAACAACTCCGTCGAATCCACGGTGCGGCACGCTGCCTGCCTGGGCTACCAGGTGCTGCTGGTGGCCGACGCGTGCTTCACGTTCGCCAAAGTGGACTGGAACGGCGTTTTGCGCACGGCGGACGAGGTGCACGCGATGTCTCTGGCAAACCTGCATGGCGAGTACTGTACTGTCACCACCTGCGCGGAGATTCAGGGAGCCTTGTCGTGAGGTCGGATCTCCAGGCTAAAGCCAAGATCCTGCTGGATCTGCACCATGGCGAGAATATTCTTGTGCTGCCGAACGCCTGGGATGCCGGCAGCGCCCGCATCTTTGAGAAGGCGGGGTTTCCTGCCATCGCCACGACGAGCGCCGGTGTCGCGTTCACCTATGGCAGGCCGGACGGGCAGCGGATCCATGCGGAGGAGATGCTGGCCGTGGTGAAGCGTATCGCCGCTGCTGTGAGAGTACCTGTGACTGCGGATGTCGAGGCAGGGTATGGCGATATCGGCGGCACCGTGCGCGGCGTTTTAGACGCCGGAGCCGTTGGGATGAATCTGGAAGACATGGAGAGCGATGGCTCGGTCGATCTGATCCCTTTGGCCGAACAGGTAGAGCGCATCAAGGCGGCCCGGGCGGCGGCCGACGCGGCGGGCGTCCATGTTGTCCTGAACGCCAGGACGGATGTCTTCCTGGCGGGGATCGGTGATCCTTCCACACGGCTGCCTCGGACGATCGAGCGGATTCGCGCCTACGCGGAGGCGGGAGCCGATTCGCTGTTCGTCCCGGCCGTCAAAGATGAGGAAATCATTCGCGCCCTGGTGCAGGCGGTGGCGAAGCCCATCAACATTCTGGCGACGGCCGGTGTGCCCTCGACGCGCCGGTTGCAGGAGTTGGGGGTCGGACGGGTTAGTACAGGATCAGGGCCGGCTCGGGCAGCGCTCAGTGTGGCACAGGCCGTGGCGGAACAGTTGCTGGCCACAGGCGAGTACAGCGTATTCACGGATTGCTCGTTGAGCTATCCGGCGGCAAATAAACTGTTTATGGAGTGAGGGTTACTCCCACTCGATGGTGCCCGGCGGCTTGTGCGTCAAATCGTACAGGACGGCACAGATACCCGGCAGGGCGAGCAATTCATCGGTCATCTGGTCGAGCAGTGCCCGCGGCATGGCCACCGATTGCGCGGTCATGCCATCCACCGAATCGATCGGCCGGAGAACGATGGAATCCGGCCGGTCGCCCGCGCCGAGCGGCACAATGATGACCGGGAATTGCCAGACTTTGTGCTCGAATCCGGAGGAGAGACACAGCGACCGGACGATGGAGTCCGCGGCGCGCAAGCGATCCAACCGCTCCGCCGTGATGTAGGCCGCCGAGGTTTTGAGTTCCGAAACCGGCGTGTGCGTGCCGGTGACCGCGGCGACACGGTTGATGCCCGCCAGACGGTTGATGAGATCGGTCGCTTTAGCGTGCACGCCGGGGGTGGCCGGCGATTCTTCCAGCAAAAGTACGGGGCGGTAGGTTCGGGAATCGCCCTGGACTCCTACGGAATGGAGCGGCGCGAGCCAGCCGGCGTCGAGGGGTTCGACCGGCCGGACCTCGTCCTCGCAGAGGCAGCGGATGGCCAGGCCAGGGCCCGGAAATGGATGACGGGAAAGGAGTTCCTCGGGCAGATTCAGCTCGCGGCCGACTTCGCGCACCTCATCCTTGTAGAGCAGGTGGAGCGGTTCGACGATGCGGCCTTCGGCTAGAAGCTTCTGGATGCCGGAGACGCGGTTGTGGTGCGTCTTGATGAGGTCGGCTTTCGCCGTGCCGCCGCTTTCGATCGTGTCGGGATAGATGGTGCCCTGGCCGAGAATCCAGTTGCCTTCCAGGTACTGACCCGAGGCGAGGATCTGTTCCTGCACTTCGACGAACTTCTCGCCGATGATGTGGCGCTTCTTCTCGGGCTCGCGGACCCCGGCCAGCGCGCCGAGGAAGCGGTCCTGGGCGTGTTCCACGGCGAAGATGTCCTTGCCCAGGGACTCGAAGACTCCCTGAACAAAGGGCGTTTCGCTGTCGCGCATCAGGCCGGTGTCGACGTATAGGGCGCGCACACGTTCCGGCCCAAGTGCCCGCAGACAAAGGGTAAAGGCGACCGTGGAATCGACCCCGCCGGATACGAAAAAGAACACATTGCGGTCGCCGACGCGCTGCCGGATCTCTTCCTCGATGCGGGTGGTCTGTTCGCGCGGGCTCCAGTCGGGCTGGCAGCCGCAGACGCCGAAGAGGAAGTTCGAGAGGATCTGCCGGCCGCGCTCGGTGTGAACCACCTCGGGGTGGAACTGGACGCCGTAGATGCGGCGGGCCGCGCTGCCCATCGAGGCGATGGCGCAGGTTTCGGTGGCGCCGTAGACGTCGAACCCGGCGGGCGCGGCGGTGACGGTATCGCGGTGGCTCATCCAGACCTGCTGGCGGCCCGTTGCGCCCTGGAAGAGCGCGGCGGTGGAATCGAGTTCCAGGTGGGCCATACCGTATTCGCCCTTTTTCCCGGGGCTTACGGTTCCGCCCAGATGCCAGGCGATCAACTGCTGGCCGTAGCAGATGCCCAGCACGGCACAAGGCAGATCGAAGATGGCGGGGTCGACCTGGGGGGAGCCAGCTTCGTAGACGCTGGCCGGTCCGCCGGAGATGACAATGCCCAAAACCCCTGCCAGTTCAGAGGCAGGGGTCTCACTGGGGCGGATCTCGGAATAGACGCCGAGCTCCCGGATTTTGCGGGTGATCAGGTGGCAATACTGACCACCCGTATCAAGTACGATGATTTGCGGTTGTTTGCCTTGGTCAGGAAACTGATTCAATCGCGACGGGCCCTCTTATCCAATTGAACCATCTGCTTCTTGGAGTTGTCGAGCAGCAGAGCCTTCGCCTTGGGCAGCGAGTCCATTGCCTTCAACACCGCCGGATCGGTTTCGATGGCGTAGCGCAGGGATTCGTCGAGGGAGACCGCCGTGATGAGCGCTTCGCGTTTGAGCTGGGTCTTGATCCAGTCGTTGTTTTCAGCCCACTCGGCTTCCGTGAACTGCGCGTTGTTCTTCAACGCGTAGTCGTGGAACTCGTTCAGCATTGCGTTGTCCGGGGTCCAGTCCTTCGCCAGCGTGGTGCTGTGGGAGGAGAAGTACTTCGGCAGGAAGTCGCGGAAGGCGCTGCGCCGGGCCAGTTCGATCTGGAATTTGTTGTACTTCACGACGAACTTCTCGTCCGGCGTGATGCCGTTTCCGCCATAGACTGCGCGGCCGGCGTCGGTCATCTTGACGTCGGTGGAGTCTTTCTGGGCGCCGTCCTTGCGGTTGAAGTAGTACTCGTAGAAAGAGCCACTGGTGTAGTCGCGCTGGATCAGGCGGCCGGAGGGGGTGTAGTACTTGGCCGTGGTCAGGGCGAGACCGGTGTTCTCGGAGAGCGGGAAGACGGTCTGAACCAGACCCTTTCCGAAGGTATTGTCGCCGAAGATCCAGGCACGATCATGATCCTGCAGCGCGCCGGCCACGATTTCGGCGGCCGAGGCGGAGTAGCGGTTCACCATGACGACGATCGGATAGTCGCGGGAGGCGCTGCCGTTGCTGGCGGTGTAGGGACGTTCGGGGAGGACCGGCCACGATGGCTGACGACGGTCTGGCCCTTGCGGAGGAAGTGACCGGCGACGGCGACGCCTTCGTTCAGCAGCCCACCGGGGTTGTCGCGCAGGTCGAAAACAAGACCTTTGATATTGGATTCGCCCAGCTTATGCATCGCGTCCTCGAGTTCCTTGGAGGTGTTCTCGTTGAAGCTCTCCATGTCGATGTAGGCGATGCCGGGCTTGAGCCAGAAGGCGTTCTGCACGCTGAAGCGTGGGATCTCGCCGCGTATCAGATTGAAAGTAATGGGCTTGTCGACACCTTCGCGGGCGATCAGCACCTGCACCTTGGTGCCCTTGGGTCCTTTGAGCAGGTCGGCCACTTCGGAGGTGTTCATGCTGTCGGTCCGCTTGTCGTTGACCTCGACGATGACGTCACCGGGGCGAATGCCGGCCTTATAGGCGGGCGAACCGGTGAACGGCGCGACGACGACGATGCGGCTGTCCTTGGGCTGGATCGTCATGCCGACTCCATAATAGGAGCCGCGCTGATCTTCGCGGAGCTGTTGGAAGTCGCGGGGATCGAAGAAGCTGGAGTGGGGATCCAGGGTCCGGAGCATGCCGGGCATAGCACCCTTATATATGGCCTTGTCGGGATTCACCTTGTCGGCTGCATTTTCCTCGACCAGGCGATAGATGGAGGTGAAGGTCTTCAGACCCGCGCTGAGTTCATCATCGGCCGATGCTGGGGCGGCTGAGGATTCGGCCAGCGCCGACGCGCCAGGGCCGAAGTTTCCGGCGACGATCGCACAAGAGGCAATCACCAGCAAAGAAAAGACAAAAGCGCGGATTTGGCGCATGTATTGGCCTCCCCAGACCTGACCCAAGTATAACGCAGGGCCTCTGAGCCGTTAGACGACGCAGAGGCCCTGTAGGTTTGAGAAATGTAAAAGTAAGGTCTAAATTCCCGCAACTTAGCCGTTAGACAGCCTTGGACTTGCGTGCGGCGACCTGCGGTTCGCTCTTTGGCGGCTTGCGGGGGGTGACCGTCAGCCGACGAACCTGGTCCGTGACACAGACCAGGAACATCGGCTGTTTGGCGGCTTTGAGCAGATCGATGATCCGCTCCTGACTCTCCTCGAGATAGATGGACTTGCCGTCGGTCAGCAGGTGCAAATCGCTGCCGGCATTGAGGATATCGGAGAGGCGTTTGCCCATCTCGCGCTGCAGGAAGCGCAGCACGCGGCGGATCTTCTGGAGGCTGAAGCCCTTGCGGCGGAGTTCGGCGATGACGCTGACCTCGACGACTTCCTCGGTCAGATAGATTCTTTTGTGGCCCTCGTGACGGGGAGATACCACCCTCTGTTCATCCCACCACTGCAATTGCCGGAGGCTGACTCCGGACAAACGCGACACGTCAGCGCTCGAAAAGGTCCGCTCTCCGGGGGCGGGTGCGCCCTGTCGCGATTTTGTTTTGAACATCTCACTCCCTTTCTGTTTGGGCCAAAAACTCATACACGAGTCTATAGGAGGGGTAAGGGAAGTCAATTCGCAAGATCTGGCGCTATTTCGAACCGGGCTACCAGGGGATGGGGGCCTGTTTCAGCGGCTTCCGCCACCCACAAAGGTGACGATTTCGAGGGAGGCGCCGGGTTCGATGGGGGTGGCGTCCCAGTCGGGCTTGCGGACGATCTCGCGGTTGAGTTCGACGGCGACACGGCCGGAGTCGAGGCCGAGGTGGCCGAGGAGCTGGCGGATATTCAGACCGGCAGGTACGATTCGGTCTTCTCCGTTCACTTTGATAGGGATATCGAGACCACCAAGTTGGTTTGACACGCTTCTCTGAGGCTCATTATAGTTAAAAGTTAACGCCCCGGGGACTCGACAACTGCACTCATGCCCACATCTGTCTTAGAAGCTTACTTCCCGGTCCTGGTCCAGGTGATCTTGGCAGCCGCAGTGGCCGCGGGATTGCTTGGCGCGGGCGTTTTACTGGGTAAACGCGTCAAGAATAAAGTCAAAGAGACACCCTACGAATGCGGCATCACACCGACGGGCTCCGCGAAGGAGCGCTTCAGTGTCAAGTTCTACCTGGTGGCGATGCTCTTCATCCTATTCGATATTGAGGCAATCTTCCTGTATCCCTGGGCCGTGGTCTATCGCGACCTGAAGCTGTTTGGGTTCTTCGAGATGCTTCTCTTCATCGGCCTGGTGCTGGCCGGCTTCTTCTACATATGGAAGAAGGGGGTATTGAATTGGGCCGCCGAGGAGAGCCAGCAGGATAGCCAGCGCTAGAGGGGGCGCCAGAATGTTGCCGGACAATTTGAAGGATATGGCCGTGCCTGCCGCGATCGAGGCCTGGGACTCCGCGGTGGTGACGGGCGGAAGCCACGAGTTTGGCGAGACGCTGCTCTATGTGCAGCCGGAGCGCATTGTCGCGGTCTGCCAGTACCTGAAAACGCAGCTGAAGTTTGAGCGCCTGACCGGTGTCACCTGCATTGACCGGTTCCCTGCCGAACCACGCTTTGAGGTGCTCTATCTTCTGCACTCCATTGCGCGGAATGAGCGGTTGAAGCTGAAGGTCGCACTGGGCAGCGACAACCCGCAGGTGGAGAGTGTAACCGCCGTCTGGGCCGGCGCCGACTGGTATGAGCGCGAAGTGTTCGATCTGTTCGGGGTGAAGTTCAACAACCATCCGAACCTGAAGCGGCTGATGATGCCGGAAGACTGGGAAGGGCATCCGTTGCGGAAAGACTTCCCTGTGCACGGGCATAAGTACAGCTACCAGAACGACTAAGCGGATCCGCAGTGTGCGTCCGGTTCTGAAGAGGGGAACCATGAACGAAATCGATGAAACGACAGTGCCGGCCGGCTTCGAAACACAAGTAACGGAGAATCTGCCGGGCGGTGGCCGCCGGATGGTCCTGAACATGGGGCCGCAGCACCCGTCCACGCACGGCGTTTTGCGCATCCTGTTGGAACTCGACGGCGAAATCATCCACAAGTGCGGAGCCCGACATCGGGTTCCTGCACACCGGCATCGAGAAGCAGGCCGAAACCCTCAACTAGCAGCAGGTTGTCACGCTGACCGACCGCATGGACTACCTGTCCAACATGGCGAACAACCTCGGCTATGCGCTGGCGGTGGAGAAGCTGCTGGGCATCGAGATCCCGCCGAAGGCGCAGTGGATGCGTGTGCTGCTGTCGGAACTGTCGCGCCTCAACAGCCACTCTGGTCTGGCTGGGCACGCACGCGCTGGACTTGGGCGCGATGACGGTCTTCTTCTATTGTTTCCGTGAGCGCGAAGAGATTCTCCGGCTGTTCGAAATGTTCAGCGGCCAGCGCATGATGACGAGCTACATCCGCATTGGCGGCATGGCGCTGGAACCGCCTCGCGGTTGGGAACAGGCTGGTCGGACGGTTCGTGCGACGGTCTGCAGGAAAAGATCGATGAGTATGAGAACCTGCTCAACTCGAACCCGATCTTGATGCAGCCGCACCCAGAGGCGTCGGCTCATCTAGCCTGGAGGATTTGCTGGATATCGGTGTGACCGGCCCGATGATCCGTGCGGCGGGCCTGAAGCGGGACGATCCGCAAATCCGAGCCGTATTCGAGTTACGAGAAGTTCGATTTCGAATCCCGGTCTACAACGAGAACGACGTGTTTGCCCGCTTCCGGGTCCGCATCGGAAGAGATGCGGCAGAGCGCCACGGATCATCACGCCAGGCTCATCGAGGGCATGCCGGAGGGCGCGTGGAAGGCCGACGCACCCCACGTTGTGCTGCCGGAGCGCGAAAAGATGAAGACCCAGATGGAGGCACTCATCTACCACTTCAAGATCGTGACCGAAGGTTTCCGCGTCCCGGCCGGCGAAGTGTATCAGGCCGATCGAATCGCCGCGCGGCGAAATCGGCTACTACGTCGGTGAGCGACGGCACGTCGAATCCTTATCGCGTGCACGTGCGCGACGCCGAGTTTCGGCAACCTGCAAGGACTGTCCCGACGCTGCATCGAAGGGCAAGCTGATCGCGGACTTCGATTGCGGCGCATCGGCAGTATGGATTTCGTGTCTGGGTGATACCGACCGTAGGGACCGTTTACCATGACCTTCTCTCCTGAACTCGAAGCCAAGTTCGAAAAGATGCTGAAGAGCTATCCACCGGGGCGGCAGCGCTCGGCAATGATCCCGATGCTGATGTACGCCCAGGACGAGATCGGGTCGGTCACCCCGGAGCTGATCGACGAGGTCGCGCGGCGCTGTCGAAGTGACGCCGCTGCAGGTCGATGAAGTCTCGCGCTACTACTCGATGCTGCATCGAAAGCCGTTCGGGCAAGTATCACATACAGGTGTGCACCAATATCAGTTGCCTGTTGAAGGACGGTGAAGAGCTCTAGGAGCACGCCTGCAAGAAACTGGGGATCGGTCACAAGGAAATGACTGGCGGACGGGCAGTTTTCGCTGGAAGAAGTCGAATGCATGGGAGCCTGTTCGTGGGCTCCGGCGGTGAGATGTCAACTACGATTTCCACCACTTCATGACACCGGAGCGATTTGACCGGCTGATTGAAGAACTGCGGAAGAAGAACCGCCAATAACAGTGCTTTTTAACGAACCGGAGCCCGCTCGAAACCCGGGTGCTGACGCGCCGCTTCGGCCTGCCGGAGTCCACACCATCGAGCACCTATCTCGCGAACGACGGCTACCAGGCCTTCCTCAAAGCGGCCGAGATGCAGCCCGACGACATCATCAACGAAGTCAAAGCCTCGAACTGCGCGGCCGCGGCGGTGCAGGTTTTCCCACGGGATGAAGTGGAGCTTCGTGCCGCGCACTTCGCCCAAGCCGAAGTACATCGTGGTCAACGGCGACGAGAGCGAACCCGGCACGTGCAAGGACCGCGTCCTGATCGAGAACGACCCGCACCAGTTGATCGAAGGCGTTCTGATCGCGGGCCGGGCTATCGGCTCCAATCGCGGCTGGGTGTACATAGGTGCTGTTCGGATTCTATCGTGTTTCCCTATTAACCTT
>JASGIE010000035.1:0-12618 GCA_049841055.1 Paludibaculum sp.
GGCTTCACGGCCGTTTGCCGGATCCATCTGGTAGCTTCGTCGATCGCCGAACTGGGGGGCCGAATCGGCCGCTTCACGGAACGGCCCGTAAAAGACGCTGGCAAACTTGGCGGCGTAGGAGAGGATCGGTATCTTCTGGAAACCAGCGCCGTCGAGCGCCTTGCGGATGGCGCCCACGCGCCCGTCCATCATGTCGGACGGGGCCACGATGTCGGCCCCGGCGCGGGCGTGCGAGACTGCCGACTTGGCCAGCCAGTCGAGCGTGATGTCGTTGTCGACGTCGCCATCGGCGATCCAGCCGCAGTGGCCGTGGCTGGTGTATTCGCAGTTGCAGACGTCCGTCATCACCAGCAGGCGAGGGGTTTCCTGTTTGATGGCGCGGATGGCGCGCTGCACGATGCCGTCGTCGGCGTAGGCGCCGGTCGCCAGTTCGTCCTTGGTTTCGGGCAGGCCGAACAGGATAACGCCACCGATGCCCAGCGACTGCACCTCGGCGCATTCCTTCACCGTTTCGTCGATCGACATCTGGTAATTGCCCGGCATGGCGCCGATTTCGCGCTTGATCCCCTCGCCCGGGCAGACGAACAGGGGGAGGATGAACTGGGCCGGGTCGAGCCGTGTCTCACGAACCAGGTTGCGCATCGACTCGGACGCGCGCAAGCGTCTCATGCGGTGAATTGGGAACGGCATCTCACCCGAATTGTAACGCGCGGCTGCAACCCTGTCGCGGCAAAATGATAATGTCCTATTCGGGCAAAGTAGAAATGTCCTATTGACAGGGTCCAGGCTGGAGGGTGGACGAAGGACAACTACTGATGACGCAAGCCGAGCGAGACCGGCTGTTAGCGCTGAAGAAAGCCAAGAAGAAGCTGATCACACAGAAGCAGGCGGCCGAGGAGATCGGGGTGACGGAGCGACAGGTGCGTCGACTGCTGCGCGAGTTGAAGCAGAGGGGAGACCGGGCGGTCATCCATGCCCTGCGGGGGCGACGGTCGAACCGGAGATTGGCGGACCAGTTGAAAGAACGCGCCATCGCCGTTCTCTCCGATCCAGTCTATCAGGGCTTCGGACCAACACTGGCGGCTGAGTATCTCGACCAAAAGCACGAGATCACGGTGAGCAAAGAGACACTGCGGCAATGGATGGCTGAGGCGGGCTTGTGGAAACCCGGCAGACGGCGCGTTGTGGAGGTGCATCAGTGGCGGCCGCGACGGAGCCGTTGCGGCGAGTTGGTCCAGTGGGACACCAGCACGCACGATTGGTTGGAAGGCCGAGGCGAACGAATCTACTTGATCTCGATGATCGACGACGCCACCAGCCGGTTATTCGCGCAGTTCGTGCGGCGCGACACCAGCGAGGAAAACCGTCTTCTGTTGAGATCGTACCTGCAACGCTACGGCCGGCCGCTGGCGTTCTACACGGATAAGGCGGGCATGTTCCAAGTAGCCGTGAAGAGCAAACGGCAGGAGCAGCGCGAAGGATTGGATGGGAAACAGATGCCGCCAACGCAGATTGAGCGGGCACTGGGCGAGTTGGGCATCGTGTGGATCCCGGCGCATTCGCCGCAAGCCAAGGGACGCGTGGAGCGCCAGTTTTTGACCGCTCAAGACCGGCTGGTAAAGGGGATGCGAGTGGCCGGTGTAAGGACACTGGAGGATGCTAATGCGTACTTGGAAGGAGAGTATCTGCCCTGGTGGAACCAGACGCTTGTCGTTCGGCCGGCGGACCCATCCGATGCCCATCGACCGCTGGGCAAAGAGCACGATCTGGCGGCAGTCCTGAGCCATGTCGAAACTCGCCAGGTGGACAATGGCTACATCATTCGTTGGGACGGTAAGTTCTATCGGATCGACCGCCGCGACGTGCGGACAGGGATGCGAAATGCCGAGGTGCGGGTTGAGCAGCGCCTGGATGGAAACCTGGCCGTGCGATTTCAGGAGCAGTATGTGCGCGTGCACCGCTGCGCGCAACCGGTCCGCGAATCGCAGTTGCCCAAGCCTACTGAGGGGAAACCGGCGACGCCAGCGAGTAAGCCCAAGCGCAAAGCCGATTGGATGGACGACTTCTCTCTGCGGTCGGGCCCCTCTTTACGTCAGGCTGTCAGGATTTCCAATGCGCGCAGTTGAGTACCGCCCTCGGCGCCAAAAACCAAAAGGAACGCCGGGCAAAACCCGCCCGACGGTCGTCGCGCTTTCCCTATCCGAAGACCGCTGCTCTGAGGTTTCACCAAAGCAGTGTTGCCCACAAAAAACCAAAACCCCCAGAACGGGCATCTTCTGGCCCGGTTTGACTGGGGGCTTGGCGCCAACTGCTTCGGAGCCAACCCCGTCGCAGCGGTCTTCGGATCTGCTCCAGGGAGCGCGACTTCCCCGAAACATCGAATCCACTCTAAACCCTACCCTCCACCGACCTCGTCAAAACAGGACATTTCTACTTTGCTGGGAGCAGGACATTTCTACTTTGCCTTGACACGCGCGGCTGCAACCCCTTGACATGGCTATTTGCCTAGCTACAATGTTCCTCATCAGGGCGTCATATGCCGACCGCTTGCGATCACAACCGTACCCAGTTCCTCGCGCGCCGAGACGGGGTTGACTACGTGGAATGTCTCGACTGCCGGGAAATCTTCGAGTCTGAAGACCTCGAACCGGTCCCGGTGGAGGATGAAGAGGGGGAGGACAGCCGGAAGATCGTCACCCGCATGCGTTAGCATGTAGGGAAATGCTCGATCTCTCGCACTTCAGGAACAACTTCGATGCCGTGGTGGCACGTCTGTCAACGCGCGGCACGGTTCCGAACCTCGACAACTTCCGCGAACTCGATAAGCAGCGTCGCGCCGCGATCGCCGAAGCCGAACAACTCAAAGCCCGCGTCAACGCGGAGAGCGCCGAAATCGGCAAGCTGAAGAAGCAGGGCGTGGATACCGCCGAGAAGCAGCAGGAGGTACGCCAGATCCGTGAGCGTATCACCGCTCTCGACGAGAATGTGAAGGCTCTGGACGAGTCGTTTCGTGAGTTGCTCGCCGGAATCCCGAACATTCCGCACGAATCCGTCCCGGTCGGCAAATCGGCCGATGACAATGTCGAAGTGAGGCGCGTGGGAACTCCACCGGTCTTCGATTTCGAGCCGAAAGCGCACTGGGATCTCGGTCCCGAACTGGGCATTCTCGATTTCGACCGCGCCGTCAAGCTGACCGGTGCGCGCTTCGCTCTCTACTGGGGGCTGGGCGCCAAACTCGAACGGGCGCTGATCAATTTCTTCCTCGATGTGCACGGCCGCGAGCACGGGTATACCGAAGTGCTGCCGCCGTTCATGGTCAACTCGGCGAGCCTGTACGGGACCGGCCAGTTGCCGAAGTTTGCCGAGGATCTCTTCAAGATCGAGAACCACGATTTCTGGCTGATTCCGACCGCGGAGGTGCCGGTCACCAACATCTTCCGGGACGAAACGCTGGAAGCCGACAGCCTGCCGGTGAAGCTGTGCGCCTATACGCCATGCTTCCGCAGTGAGGCCGGCAGCTATGGCCGGGATGTGCGCGGCATTATCCGGCAGCATCAGTTCCAGAAGGTCGAGTTAGTGAAATTTACACGTCCCGACCAAAGTTATCAGGAACTGGAGCTGTTGACGGCGGATGCGGAAGATATCCTGCGGCGCCTGGGGCTGCCGTTCCGCACCGTTGTACTGTGCACCGGCGACATGGGGGCCAACTCGGCAAAGACCTACGATATCGAGGTCTGGCTGCCGGGGCAGAACGCGTACAAAGAGATTTCTTCCTGCTCCAATTTCGAAGCGTACCAGGCGCGCCGCGCGGCAATCCGGTTCCGCACCGGCAAGAAGTCGGAGTACGCCCACACTCTCAACGGCAGCGGCCTGGCGGTTGGCCGTACCTGGGTCGCGATTGTCGAAAACTACCAGCAGAAGGACGGCAGCGTCGTCGTGCCCGAGGCGTTGCGGCCTTATCTGAACGAGGAAGTGATCCGCCCCGTCGCGAAGTAACGCTACCGGAGTCCGGGACTTCCACTGCACGTGGATTGCAGTTCTGCGTCCGCCGGTATTTCCGGGGTGTGGGGCCAGTCGGCCTCTGCCAGCACCCGTTCGAGCACTTCCGCGAGCCGGCTCATCTGGATCGGCTTGGAAACGTAATCGTCCATTCCGGAGGCCGCACTCGCCTCCCGTGCGTCGGCGTAGGCGTGCGCCGTGATCGCGACGATGGGGGTGTGCGAGCGGTTCCCTTCCATCCGGCGTATCGCGGCGGTGGCCTGGTAGCCGTCCATTTCCGGCATGGAGCAATCCATCAGCACCGCATCGTAGTGGGAGCGCTCCACCGCGGCCACCGCTTGCAGCCCGTTGCAGACCGTCTCAGCGTGGTAGCCCAGTTTTTCGAGCATCTTGACCACTACCCGCTGGTTCACGGGATTGTCCTCGGCCACCAGCAGACGCGGGCGGTCCGCACCGCTCATTCTCGAACAGGTGCGGAGTATGGGCGAACCGGCCGAAACCGAGGCGGATTCGACGGGCCGGAAGCGCGCCGTAAACCAGAATCGCGATCCTTCGCCCAACTTGCTCTCCACTCCGATGTCGCCTCCCATCATCTCGGTCAGCCGCTTGCAGACCGCCAAGCCCAGGCCGGTTCCGCCGAAACGCCGGGTTGTCGACGCATCGGCCTGAACGAACGGCCGGAAGAGGCTCGCTTGTGCCTGCTCGCTGATCCCGATACCGGTGTCGATCACTTCAAACAGCAGGTTCGCCGGGCCACTCTGCCCCGGATCGACCTTGACGCGTAACCGCACTCCGCCCGAAGCCGTGAACTTCAGCGCATTGCCGAGGAGGTTGAGGAGAATCTGCTGCAGCCGCGTGGGATCGCCCACCAGCAATCCCGGGACGTTTTTGGCGACTTCCCAGTGCAACTGCAGGTTTTTGTGCTCGGCCTGGCGCAATACGAGACGGATGCACTCCTCGACGATCGCGCGGATATCGAACTCGAGTTGCTCGAGTGTGAGGCGGCCGGCCTCGATTTTGGCGAGATCCAGCGTGTCGTTGATCAGCGAGAGCAGCAGACCGCCGGAATTCTGCATAATCTCGGCCAGTTCCCGTTGTTCCGAATTAAGCCCCGTCAGCAGCAGCAGTTCCACCGTGCCGAGTACTCCGTTGAGCGGGGTCCGCATTTCGTGGCTCATGACGGCGAGGAATTGGCTTTTGCTGCGGCTGGCCTCTTCCGCGGCGTTCTTGGCGCTGTACAGGTCCTGTTCCAGAGCCGCGCGCTGTTCGAGTTCCGCCGCCAGGCGCTGCTGCGCCGTACGGCTCTCCTGGAGCCGCCGGGTCAGGTCCGTGCTGTCCTGAATGGAAACGACGGCCAGGTATCCGCCGCGTTCGTTGTCAGGGATCGAGGTGACGGTAACGTTCTGCACACGCTGTACCCCCGGCCGGATTTCGCAGGGAATCAGGGGCTTGTGAAACTGAGGCGAGAACACCGTGGGTACCCCGCGCTGAAATACGTCGGCCATGCGCCGCATCCGCGCCGGTTCCGTGAGCGACGGCAGAATCTTCCTGACGTCCGTTCCCACGACCGCGGCACCGGGAATCCCCGTCCAATTTTCCAGGCATTCGTTCCAGAACAGTACCTGGTAATCGGCGTTCAAAACAAAGACACCGATCGGAATCGTGCTCAGGACCTCAAATGGCGATTGGCGGTTCGGAACCACTGGGTTCATCGTCAGATCAGTTGTTGAACATAGCGGTCAAGGGCCGCCATCAGTATCTCGATCGATCCGATTTCCAGAAAGAGCAGGATTTCCCCTTCAATCTGGTGCTGGGCGACATCGAATCGCGCCCTGGCCAGGATCACGTGCGACCCATCCTCTCCGGTCAGCGCCAGCAGCCGGTTGGGCAACTCGCCTTCCGCGGTGTAGTGCGGAATGGAGAAGGCAAGGTGCCCGTCGATCAGATTGGAGATCGACCCGACCATTCCGTTCAACAGGATGTTGCCCGCCTCTTCCAGAGTGGCCGCCCGCAGACCGTCAAGGTCGCCGGCGCCGGTCTCTTCGCCGGTCAGAAGCGAAACCAGCTTAGCCGCGCTATCGGACGGAAACAGCAGCGCCACATTGCCCTTGAGCAGCCCGCTGAAGTTCATCTGCACGGCTGAAAACGAGGCCATGCCGTGCATCTGAATGCGGACCTTGGCTTCTTCGAGCGTGAGCAGCGCAGCGTCCGGCACCGTCAGGGATACATGGGTTCCCACCAGGTCGTTCAGGGACGAGGCCGCATACCCCACGCCGATATTGATGACCTCCTTCAGTACATCGGTTTGTAGTTCGGTAAGAGTCATCGAGGGGTCTCCGTCGCAAGAACGCTAGCGACTGCGTTACGCAACTCCGCCAGGTTGACGGGCTTGTTCAGAAAGGCCTGAGCGCCCAACTCCTCACAGCGTGAGCGTGTCGTCTTCTGAATGTCGGCGGTCATCACCACCACCGGAATATTCAGCTCCTGCTCGCGGATCGCCGCGAGCAAACCAATGCCGTCCAGTTCCGGCATCATGAGATCGGTGACTACGCATTCGAAGCCGCCTTGCGCCAGCGCGAGGAGCGCCAATCTGCCGTTGGCGGCTTCCTGGACCGAATGTTGATCCTGTAATGCCTCCCGTACGCGCCGTCGCAAGAACATCGAATCGTCCACTACCAGTATTGAGGCCAATCGCCCTCCTGTCAGAACTTAGTGGTACTCATCGACGGATTTGCACCATCTGAGACGCTGCTTTAGGCTTCTCCGTAATGCCGCGGCGTACTCATTTGCGGGGATTGCGTTTGGGAGCGTTCGCCTACCGATGTTTCTCCGGCGGAACGCCTTATGGGGATGCGCTTTTTAGTCGCCGGTCGCGGTATTCAGTGTGTTGTCTGTGATCAGATTTCAAACAGTCAACGCCTGGTCGACGCCGCGGAGTAAGCTATCCACCGAGAATGGCTTGGAGAGCAGGATAAAGCCTTTGCGGCTGACGAAGCGCTGGACCAGGTCCGCATCGTGATGGCCGGAGATGAACAGCACGCGCAGATCCGGCTGTTGTGTGCGTAAACGCTCCGCCAAAACCGGACCGGTCAGGTCGGGCATGATGACGTCGGTCAGCAGGAGGTCGATCGGACTCTTCTCCGCTTCATATGCAGCAACTGCGCTCCACCCGCCATCGGCCAGGAGCACACGGTAACCGGCGGATTGCAGCACATTCTCGAGGAAACTCAGGACACCGCGATCATCATCGACAGCGAGAATTGTGCGCGTGTCCTGTTTCACTTCACTATCTTAGTCGGGCGCCGGTGGTGACATGGTTACCGGCGGACCCGGCATCGGGATGGTATCGCTCAGTTCGATCCAGGACTTCACTCGTACCGAAGGGCCACCAGGGGATCCACTTTCGTGGCCCGTCGGGCCGGTATGTAACAGGCGACCATCGCTACGCAGATCAGTAATACTGCCACGCCCGCGAGGGTAATGGGATCGCGTTCGCCCACGCCGAACAGCAGGTTGGCCAATAATCGGGTCAAGCCGAGGGCGCCGCCGAGACCGAGCGCCAGGCCGATTCCGGCCAGCATCATGCCGTTGCGGAGCACCAATCCCAACAGATCTCCACGTGAAGCGCCCAGTGCGGCACGAATGCCCATCTCATGTGTTCGTTGTTCGACCGAATACGCAATCACGCCGTAAATTCCAATCGCAGCGAGTACGACGGCGATGCCGGCGAAGACCATCAGGAGCATCGATTGGAAGCGATTGGACGCCATCGATTCCGCCTTGATCTGATCGAGAGTCTTCACTTCAGTGAGGGCCTGGTCTTTGTTGATTTCGCGGACCGACTTATTCAGTGCCTGCTTCAGAGCCAGCGGTTCCATGGTCGTACGTACCACCAGCGCCTGGAAATAGACGGGGCTCTGTGTGTTCGGCACATACATTCCGGGATCGTCGCGGCGATTGTCGATGTTGGTGACTCTTTCGTCGGCCACCAGCCCGACTACCTCCCAGGCGATCTCCGGCCCCAGTTGGGTCTTGCCGGGCACGATCTCCTGCACCAGGATTCGCTTGCCGATCGGGTCCTCGTCCTTGAAGTGGAGCCGGGCCATGGTCTCGTTGATCACGGTCACGGGAGGGGCGCCCTTCGCATCGTGATCGCCGAAAGGTCGGCCCTTGCGGAACTTCATTCCGAGCGCTCGAAAATAGGAAGGACTCACCATCTTGAAGAAACAGGCGCGGCGGTTGGCGCGGTCAACGATCGGCTTGTCCGCACGCTGGAACGGCATGCCGTAGCCCCAGCCCTGCATCGGCAGCGCGGAGGTTAGCGCTACGTCGCGCACACCCGGCAGTGCCTCCACCTGGCCCACGATCTGACGGAGGTAGGTGTTCAACTGTTCGGGGTCGGGGTATCGCTTTTCAGGGATGGGTATCCCGGCGGTGAGAACGTTAGTCGAATCGAAGCCGAGTGTCCACCTGCTGCATGCGGAAGAAACTGCGGATCAACAGGCCTGCCCCGGTGAGCAACACGAACGCGAGCGCCACCTCGGTCACGACGAGCGCACTGCGGACCCGATGACGTCCGCCCGAAGTCGAACCGCGGCCGCCTTCCTTCATGCTTCCCGTCAGATCGGGACGGGTCGCCTGCAGGGCTGGGGCGAGGCCGAAGATGATCCCGGTCAGTACAGAGATGGCGAGTGTAAACAGCATGACCCGCCCGTCCAGGGAGACATCGGCTTCACGGGGAAGGGAAAACGGCGGCACCATCAGTTCAAGCCCCTTCTTCAGCGCGAATCCCAGCACCAAGCCGAGGACCCCACCGGCGACGGAGAGCAGCACGTTCTCGGTAAGAAACTGCCGGACCAGCCGCCAGCGGCTGGCGCCGATCGATGCCCGGATCGCGACCTCGCGCTCCCGCGCCGTCCCTCGTGCCAGCGTCAGGTTGGCCAGGTTGGCGCAGGCGATCAGCAGCACCATCCCGACCGCGGCCAGCAGCACATACAGCGACTGCCGCAACTGGCTGCCGACGACAGTATCCGCAAACAACTCGACGTTCACTCCCCAGCCTTTGTTCGAATCCGGGAACTCCTGGGCGATTCGAGCGCCGATCGCGTCCATCTGGGCGACGGCCTGCTTTAATGTCACGCCGTTTTTCAGCTTGGCGTAGGCACCGAGCCAATGGAAGTTGCGCGTGATGTTGGCAGGTTCGAAGGCCAACGGGCGCCAGATCTGCGAGAAGGCACGGTCGAAGGCGCCACCTTCCGGCAGCACCCCGATGACGTTGTGCGGTTGGCCGCCGAGCAGGATCGTACGACCGATGATCTTAGGGTCGGCACCGAATTGCGACACCCACAGCGCGTGGCTCAGGACGGCGACGCGATCCTTGCCCGGCTGATCCTCGTCAGCGGCAAAGGTGCGGCCGAGCGATGCCTTGATGCCGAAGATATCGAAGTAGTGCGCCGAAACCCTGGAGCCTCGGAGTTGGACGGGCTCGTCGATTCCGGTGAGGGTGACCGATCCACTGGACTGCGCCGCCATGTATTCGAAAACGGTGTTGTCCTTCTGCCAGTCGAGGAAGTTGAGGGTGGAGATGCCGTTGCGACCGCCCCCGGGCGGCTTCTCGAGCACGCGAACGATCCGTTCGGGTTCGCCGTAGGGCAACGGGCTTCAACAGAACGCCGTTGACGAAGCTGAAGATGGCGGTATTGGCGCCGATGCCGATGCCGAGCGTCAACACCGCTACAGTGGCAAACCCCGGGCTCTTGCGCAGGGTTCGCAGGCCGAAGCGCAGGTCCTGCATCAGTTCGTTCACAGAGGTGATACGCTCGATCCTTCGAAAGGTTCCGCTCGTCAGGTAAATTCGCCCGCCGGGATTACGATGCTACAATGCGTTTTCCAGGAGAAGGGCCGTGGCTTCGTTCATTCAGAACCAGTTCGAACGCAATATTGTCACCACATCGGTGGACCATGTGTTCAACTGGGCTCGGGAATCCTCGATCTGGCCGTTGACGTTCGGTCTGGCGTGCTGCGCCATCGAGATGATCGCGTCCAGTACCTCGCGATTCGACATCGCACGATTCGGCGCTGAAGTGTTCCGGCCGAGCCCGCGGCAATCCGACCTGATGATCGTAGCCGGTACGGTGACGCTCAAGATGGCGCCGGTCCTGAAGCGGATCTGGGATCAGATGCCGGACCCGAAGTGGTGCATTTCGATGGGGGCCTGCTCGAGCGTCGGCGGACCGTTCAACACCTACGGAGTGCTGCAAGGCGTCGACAAGATCGTCCCGGTGGACGTGTACATCACCGGTTGCCCGCCGCGTCCGGAGAACCTGTTCTACGGGTTGATGAAACTGCAGGACAAGATCGATCAGATGACCACGCTGGTGAAACGTCCGACCGAAGTCCGGCTGGACGAATCGATGCTCGAGAACTTCAAAAAGCAGGTCATGATCGCGCAGACGCAGAAACCCGCCTGACCGTGTTCTATCGGGACCCTCAGCACATTTATCGCGTCAGCGAACTGGACTCGATCCCGTGGCTTGTGCACGGCTTCGGTACCCGTTTCGCCGACGTGCCGGCGCTGATCACGCCGCTCGCTACCGTAAAGCAGATCCATTCGGCGGATTGTGTGGTCGCCGCGGGGCGTTCCGGCGTCCTGGGCGAGGCCGATGCACTGCTGGAGGACACTCCAGGCACCGCAGTTGCGGTGAAGACGGCTGACTGCATTCCGATTCTGCTGGTGGATGTAAAGCGTCGCGCCGTCGCGGCGGTCCACGCCGGGTGGCGCGGCACCGTGGCGCGGATCGGTCCGAGGGCGCTCGATGCAATGCGGGAGCGTTTCGGTACTGATGCGGACGATGTGGTTGCCGCTGTGGGGCCTGGCATAGGTCCGTGCTGCTACGAAGTGGGGCCTGACGTCGCGGCGCAGTTCGGAAAGGAAGGGCGGGTCCGCCTTGACCTGGCCGAGGAGAACCGGCGTCAACTGTCGGACGCCGGTATTCCTACCTTACACGTCGCCGGGATGTGTACCCGCTGTGGCGACGAGTTTCACTCTTTCCGCCGCGATGCCGAGCGTGCCGGGCGTATGTACAGTTTCGTGGGCATTCGCGCGTAGGCCCTTCTCTTCGATCTACTTCCAATCGCCCAGCAGTTTCCTCAACAGAACCAATTGACCGAGGTGGTAGGCGTTGTGGTCGGCCACAAGCAGGGCCTCGCGGAGCAGCGTCTGGCCGCTGCCGTGGGGGATCTGCGCGAAGAGGTCGGAGGACGGGTCGTCGACCAGCGCTTCCATGTCGGCGGCGTCTTTGCGAAACTGCTCACAGCTTCGGTCCCAGGCCTCGGGATCCGGTGGAAGTTCGCTCGGGGGCCAATAATCGTCGGGCCAGTGCGGTTCCTTGTAATCGGGATTGCGGCTGAAGTCGAGGATGTCGTGCTGTGCGATGCGCATGTGCTCGAGTAGCTGCCACGCGGTGTGAGGTGCTCCGGGAGGTTTCGCTCCGCGCAGTCCAGGGTCGAAACCGGCGATGGCGGAGTCGAAGTCGGCGTGCGCGCCGCGGAGCTTCATTAGTTCGATCACATGCGTTCGAAGCCCGTCTTTACTGGTTTTCTGCATAGATACAGCTTGCCATCGCCATATAATCCGGTGCGGGCAGGAACAGTACAGATGATTGTTATTTTTGTTCATGGATGGAGCGTCCGGAATACGGACACGTATGGAGCGTTGCCGCTGCGGCTGCGCGAGGCGAACCTCGGGGTAGAACACCTGTTTCTGAGCGAGTATGTTTCGTTCCACGATCAGGTCACGCTGGACGATATCGCTCGTTCGTTCCAGGAGCTGTTGAAGGCCAAGGTCCCCGCCGGTGAGCCTTTTGCCTGCATTACCCATTCGACCGGAGGTCCGGTGGTGCGGCATTGGATGGACATCTACTACGGCGCCGAACGGTTGCGCGAGTGTCCGATGAGCCACCTGGTGATGTTGGCGCCGGCCAATCACGGCTCGGCGCTGGCTGCACTGGGCAAGTCGAGATTGTCACGGATGGTCTTCCTGGAGGGGGTGGAACCGGGCGAGGGGGTGCTGGACTGGCTCGAACTCGGCAGCGCCGGACAGTGGGAACTGAACCATCGTACGCTGGTATACCGGTATCCGGAAAATGGCGTGTTCCCGTTCGTTCTCACGGGGCAGCGCATCGACCGGAAACTCTACGACCATCTCAACAGCTACACCGGCGAGCCCGGGTCGGACGGCGTGGTGCGGGCGTGCGCTGCGAACTTGAACTACACGTCGATCTCGCTGGTGCAGGGCGAGGATGGGGAACTGGCTCTCGACCGGTGCACTCGGTCGCCGGAGGTCGCCTTCGGGGTGCTGCCGGGGTTGTCGCATTCGGGCGAGACGATGGGGATCCTGCGCAGTGTCCGGGCCGAGGGGGACCACCCGACGCTGCAATGGGTGTTGCGCTGCCTGGCGGTGAGGGACACTGCGGATTACCGGCAGGCGAGCGCCGAACTGGCTGCGCTGACCAAAGCCACTCAACAGGCCGAGCGGATCGAAGTGGTGTCGAAGAGTTCGGGCGATGTCACGTACTTCAATGACCGCCACAGCATGTTTACCTTCCGGCTGCGCGACGA
>JASGIE010000036.1:0-20718 GCA_049841055.1 Paludibaculum sp.
GCTATGCACTATACTGGTTCAGTTACGTATTGCTAAGGTTAATAGGGAAACACGATAGAATCCGAACAGCACCTCGATGAATGCCAAAGCCGCGTTTATTTCAACGGCCACCTGGATGGCGACGGCAAAACCTGGGGACCAGCCAAAGGTTCGATCCGGGCCGCGGCGGTAGCCGACCTCGACGGGGATGGAGACCGCGATATTGCCGCTTGCCCGGAAAAACTCGGCTGCTTCGTCTACTTCAACGATGGCAAAGGCAACTTCGGCCCGGGCGTCTCCTTCCAGAAGCCGGAGAATCTGCCGTACTCCATGCACGCCGCGGATCTCAATGGAGACGGCCGCCCGGACCTGGTCGTCGGGTATGTGAACGCGCCAGGAGTGATCTACTACAACGATGGCACGGGCCGCCGCTTTGAGGCCCAGCCCTTCGGCGACGGGAAAGGCGCCATCTACGGGATGGCCAGCGGCGATCTGAACGGCGACGGCCGTCCGGATCTGGTGGCGGCGCGAAGCGAAGCGCCTTCGTTCGTTGTCTTCCCCCGTCGGGCAAAGTAAATCGCCCGGCCGATCTCCAGGGGGCGTGGGAAATTCGCTGAACCCCGGCGCTTCCTGTGCGTATAGTGTGACATGACTTCACGCAACTGGATTGCGGCGGCCTTTGTGTGTTCGCTGGCCGGCTTGCCCGCGACGGCGGCTGCGCCCGCGGCGGCAGAGCGCATCGCGCGGGTGGAAAACGGGCTGCAGCGGCCCAACCGGGTCCAGGGCACTCCCCCGGAGCGGATGAAAATCGCCGATCGCATGAAGCACTACAAGGTGCCGGGTGTCAGTGTCGCGGTGATCCATGAGGGCCGGGTGGAGTGGGCGCGTGGATATGGCCAGCGCGATGAGGCGAGCGGAATTCCGGTGACCGCGGAGACGCTCTTCCAGGCCGCATCCCTCAGCAAGGGCGTGGCGGCCTCGGTGGCCATGCGGTTGGTGGAGCAGGGCAAGCTCAGCCTCGACGAGGACGTCAACGTCAAGCTGCGGAGCTGGAAGGTGCCCGAGAACGATTTCACCAAGGCAGAGAAGGTGACACTGCGGCGGCTGTTGAGCCACAACGCAGGGCTCACCGTACATGGCTTCCCCGGCTACGCGCAGGGTGTGGCGGTCCCCACATTGCCGCAGTTGCTGGATGGGAAGTCGCCGGCGAATACCGCGGCAGTGCGCGTCACCAAGGCACCCGGCAGCGGCTACCGCTACTCCGGCGGCGGGTATGAAGTCATGCAACTCTTGCTGGAAGATGTGACTGGCCGGCCTTTCGAGGAGTTGGCGCGGAACTTCATCCTGGACCCATTGGGCATGAGGCGAAGTTCGTATGAGCAACCGCTCGGACCCGAACGGGCCCGGAACGCCGCAAGTGCCTATCGGGGCGACGGGAGAGCCATCGCGGGCCGCTGGCACACTTACCCGGAGAAGACGGCCGCCGGGCTGTGGACGACCCCCAGCGAAATGGCGCTCTGGGTGATGGAACTCCAAAAGCCTGGTAAAGTGCTCAAGGCGGAGACCGCAAAGACCATGCTGAGCAGGAGTGCCGGCAACTATGGTCTCGGCATCGGGCTGAATGACACGGCTGGCCGTGCCTCGTTCTCGCATGGCGGCGCGAATGAAGGGTACCGCTGCCAGTATTTCGCGTATCGGGATTCCGGTGACGGCGCGGTCGTCATGACCAACGGCGACGAGGGTGGAGACCTGGCCATGGAAATCCTGCGCGCCATCGCGGTGGAGTACGGCTGGGTGGACTACCTGCCGAAGGAACGGGCGGTGGTCCGCGTGGATCCGGCCGTGTTGGCGTCCTATGCCGGCGACTATGCTTTCCCCGGCGGGCCTGTGGTCCAGATTCGAGTCAAGGATGGTCAATTGACGTCCGGCATCAATGGGGACAGCGCCGTGATGACGGCCGAGGCGCCCGATTCCTTCTTCGATATGGAAGGGCACGTGCCGCCCACCGGGTTCAAGAAAGGCCCGGACGGGACCATGGAACTGCATGCCGGCGGCGGAGTGGCCAAGCGGCGAAAGCCGTAGAGCCGTGGCTGTCCGCCTTCGAGAGAGGAGGGCAGCCGGACGAGCCCGCGAGCCCGGCGCCCTCAACGTCTCCCTGGTTCATCACCCAGCCAGCGCGGGAACGTAGGGGAACACCTTCGAAGGCTTCGAGGGGACTGAATCCTTGCCGATGCCAAGGCTGAGCGGAGTGTTCGCCGCCAGAGAGAACATGACGTCCGGCGCATTGTCCGTAAGGGATCGTCCGTTCCAGCGAGCGAACCCGAACACCGCCGGAGTGCCCACTTCGTACGGAAGGATGTTGGGGAAGAAGCGGTGCGCGACCGTCTCCGCGTAGGCCAGCGGATCTTCTGCCGTACCTGTTGCGGAAACAACCCCGGCGATCGCCCTGGTGACAGACTCTCCATAGGTGGCGAAGTCGTCGGCCGGGCATCCCGCATTCAGCCGATTGCCGAGTTCCTCGTTGTACTGGGTGAACAGCGGATGGATCATCGGCAGGCCAACCCGGTTGATGGAGCGCCAGCCGCCGGCGTCGGTAGCGAGGGTGGACACCGCCCACACACCGATTTGGCGGTTCCCGCCGGCTCCGGCGAGCAGCTCCCCGTCAGGAACCTCGAGCACGATAGCGTATACCGAATGGCCCGCGAACAGGTTTCTGGCGTTGGCCGGATCCCAGCCGGAGAGATTCACGGTGGTGCCGTCCTGGAACGCGTGTCCGACGGCGTGCAGAACTTCCGGCTCAATCCAGAACGGGTCGCCCGCCCGCCCGGCCCAGGCACGGATGCCGGTGGGCGAAGTGACCGTCTGACCGCTCATCCCCTGCGCGACCACCACCCCAGGCTCCTCGGGATTGGTTGCGGCGGCACCCCGGACGCAGCGCACCACATAGTTCTGATTTCCTTCCGCGTCCCGCCGATCGAACACAAGCCGGTAGGTGAGGTCTTCCACAGCGTCGCCATTGAGATCAATCTTGAACTCATAAAGGCCTTCCGGGTGATAGCCGGGCTCTGGAACGGGGCCGAAGATCGAGTGGCAGACGTTGATGACGAGAACACTGCCTGTCTCGCCGCGAAACAGGTAGAGATCCGTGATGTCGAGCCGGATGTCCTGACGGGCGAGGGGGGAGTCTAGATGATGCGACATGGTGTTCCTTTCTTGCAAGACGGCAGCATCCGCATCGCCCTCGTAAGGGCGGCAATGGCAGGTTGGCGTTCGGCGAGTCGTCGCCGCCTCCGTGTGGCCGGATGGATTGGAGTGGCTGCGGTGAGGTTTCGGCAGCGGATTGCTTCAGCGTCCCTAATTCAGAAGTCTGACCGAGTCCGCCCCGGAGGGCATCCCGAGATAAGAGGAGATTCAGCTGCCGGATCCCAGGCGGCCGCCACACACCCGATCAGGGTAGGAGATCTCTACCCGTGTGTGGCGTGATCCGGGCCGGCGCTTCAGTGCCCGGCAGCGGCTGTGCCGGGTCCTAACGCTCGAGGCTCGCTAGACTGGACGGAGTGCCTGCCGGGTGGATTGCAGGTGCGCCAGGGAACCCAATGATTCCAGTACTCGAAACAGAGCGCCTCCGGATGCGGGGCCACCGCGGGGAGGACTTCCCCGCTTCCGCCGCGATGTGGGGGGACGCCGAGGTGATGCGCCATCTCGGCGGACGGCCGTTCACCGTTGAGGACGCCTGGACGAGGTTCCTGCGGTACGCGGGGCACTGGCAGTTTGTCGGCTTCGGCTATTGGGCGGTGGAGGAGCTGGCCACCGGCCGGTTTCTGGGTGAGGTTGGGTTCGCCGACTACAAGCGCGAAATCGTGCCCTCCATCGACGGCATCCCGGAACTGGGCTGGGCCCTCGCGCCATGGGCTCAGGGCCGAGGCTTTGCCACCGAGGCGGCCCTCGCGGCGTTGCGCTGGTGCGACGGCGCCTTGCAGGCAAAGCGCACGGTGTGCCTTATCAATCCGGAGAATGCGCCCTCCCTGCGCGTGGCCGGAAAGTGTGGATTCCGGGAATATGGCCGGTCAGTTTACAAGGGGCTGGATACCATTCTCCTGGAGCGTGTCTCCGCCGCGGCGCTGTGAAATCGCCGCCCTGCGGCGGAGTCGATGCCTGAACCTGCCTGGAATTCCGGACCTGTCGTCGATTTGAAACAAAATTCCTACCGGGCACTACAGTCATGGCGAAGAAAAGGAGCGCTATCTTTCGGTCTGTCCGCTCCGCAAAGTAGCCTGACTAGTTGAGTAATGCAGATGACAGACCACGGCGTCCGGCAGTTCAATAGCCTGAACATTGCTACAACGATCCTGTAACACCCGTCTGTGATCTCGCGACCCCGGGGCTTGCATGGAACCGGTATCGTCTTCCTTCGCCGGGGTTTGCCGTGCTAGCGGCAGGCTACGGAACGTATCCTGATCACGGAGATTGACAACGGCGCCAGCTGTTGTGCCCATTACACCAGCCGGGCGCTCCGCCGCCGGTGTTACATTATTCCGGAATAGTGGCACAAGTGGCTTGACGGAGGTTGGGAAATGAGTTACTTTTCATCAGAGATCTCGCATTAATTCGTGGTAAGGGGACCTAAGAATGCGAAACGCGAGCGCTTCTGCTCCGAAGGGGATTCTGCTGTCCATTGCCCTCACCAGCCTCCTGTTTGTGGCTGTGATTTCACCAATTGCCTCCGCGCAAGTGCTTTACGGCTCCCTCGTTGGAACCATTACGGATCAATCCAACGCGGTGGTGGTGAAGGCCAATGTGACGGTCACCAATACATCAACTGGACTCACTGTCCAGGCAACCACTGACCAATCCGGCTACTACGCCATCTCGAACCTGCTTGAAGGCAGCTACGATCTGTCGATCTCGGCCGCCGGCTTCAAGACTGTGAATCAGAAAGGTGTTGCGGTCCGGATCAACAACGTGACGCGGACCGATATCCGGCTGGAACTGGGCGGCGTCGCCGAGTCGATCACTGTCGCCGCGAGCACAGTCGCGCTACAGACCAGCAAGGCGGACGTCAATACAAACATCGAATCGCGCGCCATTGCCAGCCTGCCGCTCTCGGGCTACCGCAACTATCAGACGCTGATGAACCTGGTACCAGGGGCTACGCCCGTACAGTTTCAGAACGCCGTCATCGATACTCCACAGCGCGACTTGAGTACCAATATCAACGGGCAGGAGCGTGGTGCGAACAACACCCGTGTGGACGGAGCGGCCAACATCCTGGTGACGATGCCGCATCACATGGTCTATGTGCCGCCGGTGGAGAGCATTGAGGAAGTCAACATCTCCACGAATAACTTCGACGCGGACCAGGGCATGACCGGCGGCGCGGCAGTCACGGTCGCCACTAAGTCCGGGACAAACAGTTTCCACGGCAGCGCCTTCGGCTTCAATGCGAACAACGTGACCCGCGCCATGCTATGGGACGAGAATCGCACCGGCACCACGAAGAAGCCCAATGGCAACCGCAACATCGTCGGCGGTAGCGTGGGCGGGCCCATCAAGCGTGGCAAGCTGTTCTTCTTCACTGACTGGGAAGGAACCTTTGAGCGCGTCGGGCGATCGAGCCTCTTCTCCGTGCCGACGGATGACTTCCGTTCCGGCGACTTCAGCCGGAAACTGGGCTCCCAGATCCTGGATGCGCAGGGCAAACAGATCATGGTGCCCACCACCGAAGGCGGCCAGACCGCACTGCGGGAAGGCATGGTGTTCGATCCCTACTCCGGCAACCTGGATGGCACGGGCCGTTCCGTCTTCTCGAGCAATGGGCGCCTGAACGTGATCCCGTCTTCGCGCTTCAATGCTCCGATGCAGAAACTGCTTGCCCTGGTGCCGCACGCCAATCAGGCCGGCGACCTGAGCAACTACTTCAACCAGGGAACGCAGCGGCTGAATCGCAACAACTACGACGCCAAGATCAATTGGAATCGCAGTGCGAAGAACCAGATCTGGGGCAAGTACAGCGTCATGAACGCCCTGGTGCATGGCGATTTCGGCCTCGGTGCGGCGGGCGGCGGATGTCTGTGCGACGGCGGCGTCGGCGATGGTCACACCCTGACACAACTCGCGGCCATCGGGCAGACTTACACGGTTTCTCCGACCTTCCTCATCGACGGCACGTTGGGCTGGACGCGATTCGGGCAGAACGTGCAGTCGCCGGATCTCGGCACCAATTTCGGGCTCGACGTACTGGGCATTCCCGGCACCAACGGTCCGGATCCCAAGGAAAGCGGAATGCCCGCGTTCTATATCTCCGACTACTCCGGCCTGGGGAACACGGAAGGCTGGAACCCGCTTTACCGCAACGACCAATCCATCACTTTGAATACGAATGCGAGCTGGATGAAGGGCAAGCACGACATCCGGTTTGGATTCGAGTATCTGCACCACCTGATGAATCACTGGCAGCCGGAACTCGGCGAAGGGCCCCGCGGCGCGTTTTATTTCGCATCCGGACTGACGGCACTGAACCCCGCGGCGCTGGAACGCACCGTTGGCTTCCAGGCCGGTGCTCCTTCGTTCGAGGAAACCTGGAACGGCATGGGCGCCTTCCTGCTGGGCGCGTCGAATGAGTCCGGCAAAAGCAGCCAGTTCATCAAGATGAACAGCATGGAGAACGTCTTCGCGCTCTATGTAAGGGACCGCTGGCGCGTGACGCCCAAGCTGACACTGAACCTCGGTCTCCGATGGGAACTCTATCCCACCCGGACACGCTCGGCCGGCATGGGCGTCGAATCGTACGACCCCACGACGAACGAAGTCCTGGTGGGCGGCTATGGCGGCATTCCTCGCGATGCCGGAGTTGGCTACAGCAAGAAGCTGTTCGCTCCGCGCATCGGCTTCGCCTACCAACTGGGCAGCAACACAGTGATCCGCAGCGGATATGGAATCACCTACCACTCGCATCCCTGGGGCGCTCAAGCCCTGCGCGGCTGGTATCCGCTGACCCTCGTCTCCGTGTTCGATGGTGTCAACGGCTATCAGCCCGTGACCACCGATCCGAACTACGTGAAGGCGGGCGTGCCGAATCAACCGCTCGGGCCGAACGTCGGCATCATCCCCATCTGCTGTCCGGACATCAGCAAGGGCAGGATCCCTCTGCCTTCGTCCGACGAGATGGGCTATCCCATTGCCAACGAAGAACTGAAGCGCGGCTATATCCAGTCGTGGAACTTCATCGTGGAGCACAAGCTGCCTGGCGAGTTCCTCACCTCCATCGGCTATGTCGCCTCGGCCTCAGTGAACGGCTTCGCATTCCTGGATATCAATGCGTCGCAGATCCCGGGCTCCGGCAACGACGGACGCCTGCTCTACCAGCGATTCGGACGAACCGCCACCACTCGCGAATGGAACGGCCGCACACACAGCAACTACCATTCACTCCAGGCGTCGGTGAACCGGCGTCTGACCAGCGGCCTGTTGATCAAGGCGGCGTATACCTACTCCCACGCGATCGACCAGGCCAGTTACGGAGACTGGACTGCGTTCAACTGGAACGCGGCCAGCGTCTTTGATCGCAACCGGGCCAACTCGAACTTCAACATCCCGCACACGTTCCAGTTGGGCTACGTCTATGAACTCCCGTTCGGTCCAACCAGGAAGTGGGCCAAGAGCGGGATTCCCTCGGCCATTCTGGCCGACTGGCAGTTCAACGGCCTGCTGGCGGCCTATCAGGGCCGGCAGTTTACCGTGACCGCCTCCGGGTCCAGTCTGAATATGCCCGGCAACCTTCAGACTGCTGACCAGGTGAAGCCCAGCGTAGCCAAGTTGGGGTTGGTCGGCGACGACGGCACCTGGTTTGACACCTCAGCCTTCGCCCGGCCGACGGGCGTCCGCTTCGGCACCGTGGGGCGCAACACCATGCATGGACCCGGGGTGATCAACGCGGACCTGAGCCTCTACCGCACCTTCAAAATCACTGAGCAGTTGAATGTGCAGTTCCGCGGCGAGTCGTTCAACCTCAGCAACACACCGCACTTCGCGAATCCCAACGGCAGCGCCAACAGCTCCAACTTCGGGAGGATCCTGGCAACGCAAACGGGGGACGCGATGGGCCGCTCGCGGGAGTTCCGCTTCGGACTCCGGGTAGGTTTCTAGCACCCGAAGCTTGAATACAGAAACTGCGCCGCTGGCGCCGCGTTTACCGCGCGGCCGCCGGCGGCGCATTCTTTTTCCTGATTCATGCATTCCGTTCAGTCTGCCAATCGACCGGCGGTGCGCGGAATTCGGCACGAGAATTCGTCTTTCACCTCGCCGGCCAGGCGCGTCGGATGTGCCCGCCCTGGCAATCTCTTGTGTATCCCATTGATGTCCAAGGTCCAGCACGCCCCTGCTGGATTGGCTCTCATCTTGCATGAACCGCAGCCATGCAATCTCGAACCAGGCTCATGACAACGAGAGGGGAGGCGGGCTTCTCACGCAGGGCGGCGCTCGCGTGGGCGGGCAGCCTCTGGGGCGGGGCCTTCGCCGCAAAACCCACAGAGACCGTCAGCAACGCCCGCATCGTGCCGATCATGATCGATGAGGCGGCCAAGGCAAAGATCACCGTTCAGCCCTTGCGGCGCGGCCTGACGATGCTGGAAGGATCGGGCGGCAACATTGTCGTCCTCAGCGGCGGCGATGGGAAGCTTCTGGTGGATGGCGGGTTCCGCGTTTCCGAGAAGAGTTTGCGGGCGGCCCTGGACGGCATCGATGCGGCGCCCATCCAGCAACTCGTCAATACGCATTGGCACGCCGACCATACCGACAGCAACGAATGGCTCCACGCCGCCGGAGCCGGGATCATTGCTCACGAAAACACACGCAAGCGCCTCGCCGTGGACACACGCGTGGACGGTTGGGAATACACCTTCAAGGCCTCACCCACGGCGGCACTGCCCACCGTCGTGTTCTCCACCGAACACCACCTGCGGGCGAACGGAGCGAGTATCCATTTGAAGTACTACGGGCCGGCGCACACGGACAGCGACATCTCGGTCCGCTTCGCCGAGGCGAATGTCCTGCACGCCGGCGATACGTGGTGGAACGGCGTGTATCCCTTCATCGACTACTCCACCGGAGGCAGTATCGACGGCTCCATTCGCGCGGCCGAAGCAAACATCCAGGCAGTGGACGCCGGCACGCTGGTGGTGCCCGGACATGGCCAGACCGGATCGAAAGCGGATCTGGTGGAGTTTCGCGACATGCTGGCGGGAATCCGTGAAAACGTGGCAGCCCTCAAGAAGGCCGGCCGGTCTCTCGGCGAAACGGTAAGCGCCAAGCCGACAGCGCGCTTCGACGCCAAGTGGGGCCAGTTCCTCATCACTCCGGCGATGTTCACCGGGCTCGTCTACATCGGCGTGTGACGAGCGGTGGCCGGATTCAATTCGCACGGTGCTGGAGCGCTGGTGCAGTAGACTCTACACATGGTCCGTCAAATCGCGCCTGTCTTCTTCACTCTGGATATCCCTGCCACCGTCGCTTACTATCAGGACAAGCTGGGCTTCGAGTGTTTGGGCACCTGGCAGGATCCGCCGGTCTATGCCATCGTGGCGCGGGACCATCACGCGATTCACTTCCGCTGCGCCACGCCTCCTACCCCCAACCCGGAGAAATACCGGGAGGAGCTCCTGGACGCCTACCTCTTCGTCGCCGATGCCGACGCGCTGCATGCCGAATACGCGGCCAAGGGGGTGGAATTCACCCGAGGGCTCGAGAACATGCCCTGGCAGTCGCGCGAGTTTGTGTTGAAGGATTGCGACGGCCGGCTTCTGGCCTTTGGCGCAAACCTGTAACTGGCTCGGATTGTGTTACTTGCGGCAGCGGCAAGGCCTGGTTTGCGCGCCCGCCCTTCACCCTGGGGGCGAAAGGAAAGCGGCCCCATCTACCCCGAAAGAAGTACGGACTGGCTGGATCATCGAGTGGTCGAATCGAACCCGAAGTGGGGTATCGACGAACCGGAAAGAGAGTCACACTGCAACTCTAGAAAGAAGATCGAGGCTTCGCTGCAAGCGGATGCCGGAAGAGAGATGCTCCAGTGTGTACCCAACCGGAACCGATCACTCGACTCGAAGAAGATATCGTCGGCACGAGTGCGGCCTGGCAGTCTGTCATGCACCAGGTTCGCATCATCGCGAAAGCCGGCTCCGTCACCCTGATTCAAGGGGAAACCGGCACAGGCAAGGAGATCGTCGCCCGGGCGATCCATAACCAGAGCGCACGGCGTCACCGTCCCTTCGTCAAACTGAATTGCGCCGCGATTCCTGCACCCTTGCTGGAGAGCGAACTGTTCGGACACGAGCGTGGCGCCTTCACGGGGGCGATCGCCCAGACAAGGGGCCGATTCCAGCAGGCCGACCAGGGCACGCTGTTCCTGGACGAGATTGGCGACATGCCGCTGGAACTCCAGCCCAAGCTTCTGCGCGCCCTGCAGGAGCAGGAGTTCGAGCGCCTGGGCGGTAGCCAGACCATCCAGGTGAACGTGCGTGTCGTTGCCGCGACCAATCAGGACCTGGCCCAACTCGTCGCCGAGAAGAAGTTCCGCGCGGATCTCTACTACCGGCTGAACGTCATCCCCGTCTACCTGCCTCCCTTGCGTGAGCGGATAGAAGACATCCCCCTGCTGGTGGATCACTTCCTCCGCGTCCTGTCGGAGCGCTTCAACCGGCCCGTGGACGCGCTGCCGGATTCGATGATGGAGGCGCTGAAAGCGCACACCTGGCCCGGCAACATCCGTGAGTTGCAGAATCTCGTCGAGCGGGCCGTGGTCCTGTCGCCGGAATCCGTGCTGCGGCCCGCGCTGGTGGAACTGGCGCGCAGCGCCGGCACGCCCACCGCCTCCGTCTCGCGCACTTTGGCGGAAGCCGAGAGCGACCACATTCGTGAGGTGTTGAAGGAGACTCGGGGTCTCATCGGCGGGCGGGACGGTGCGGCGGCCCGTCTGGGTGTGCCGCGCAGCACGCTGATCTATCGCATGCGCAAACTGGGTATCGAAACGAAACGCGCGCCCCGGGCCGCCAGATTCGTGGAACCCCCGGCTCTGCAACGTGCCGCGGCCGCCGGGCTGGCATCCGTCGGAGTCTGAAAGCATTACAGTCGCGTCGGGTGGGCGGCGCGCCCAACTGCGCAGTTGTGCGCTGGCAGGCCTTGCCGGGCTTCTGACTCGCTTGCCGGTTCCCTCGCTGTCCCCTTTCTTTGCATGCTTGGGTACACTGATATCCAGTGCCGAGCATCTATTCGCTGAAGCCCCGTTTTCAGGCGCTGCTCCGTCCGCTCGCACGACTCCTGGCCCGATCCGGCGTCACCGCCAACCACATCACTCTCGTTGCCTGTGCGCTTTCCGTGATGCTCGGGTTGCTGCTCTCCTTCCGCATCGAGGACCGCCGTCTCTTCCTGATGCTGCCTGGCTTCCTTTTTGTCCGCATGGCCCTAAATGCCCTGGACGGAATGCTGGCCAGGGAATTCGGCCAGAAGTCCGATCTGGGCGCCTATCTGAACGAACTCACCGATGTGATTTCGGACGGTTTTCTCTTTCTCCCCTTCGCCTATCTGCCCGAATTCGAACCACTCTGGATTGGAGTGGTGATCTGGTTATCCGCGATTTCCGAGATGGCCGGAACGGTTGCGGTCATGACCGGCGCGGGCCGGCGCTATGACGGACCCATGGGGAAAAGCGACCGCGCCTTTGTGTTTGGTGCGCTGGCGCTCTGGATCGGAGCCGGCCGTGCCGTGCCCCCCTGGTTGGGGTGGGGGCTGCCCCGGTTGCTTGGCTTGTTGCTGCTGGTTACCATCGTGAATCGGGTATTGGGTGGGCTCGCGGAAAGAAGAGCCTCTCAGGCGGGGAAGGGTAGTTCGTAGTTTGAATTTATGCGGATTCCGGAAGAGCGTTATTTCACGACCAGTGATGGTACGCGGCTGTTTTATCGCTATTGGCCGCCGTTACAGGGGCCTCCAAAGGAAGCTGTGGTCCTTTTTCACCGGGGCCACGAACATTCGGGCCGCCTGCAGCACGTTGTGGATGAACTGGACCTGCCGTCCACGGCGATGTTTGCCTGGGACGCCCGCGGGCATGGCCATTCTGTCGATGACGCCACGAACGGGCCCGTCCCCACGATGGGCACGCTGGTCAAGGATGTGGACGTTTTCATCCGGCACATCCGGGGCGAATTCGGAATTGCGATGGAAGACATCGCCTTGCTGGGGCAAAGCGTGGGCAGCGTGCTTGCCGCCGCCTGGGTTCACGACTACGCTCCGCCGGTCCGGTGCATGGTGCTCGCCGCGCCTGCGTTCAGTGTGAAACTGTATGTGCCGCTGGCTCGGCCCGCCTTGGGTTTGTTCCATCAATTATTCGGCAATTTCCATGTCAATTCCTATGTGAAACCGAGCGCGCTGACGCACGACCCCGAACGTATCGCCTCTTACAAGGCGGATCCGCTCATCCGGCGCCCGATTTCGGTGAACATCCTGCTGGCTCTCTACAGCACGGCCGACCGCCTCATCGAGGATGCGGCGGCGATCCAGGTTCCCACGCAAATCCTCATCTCGGGAGCGGACTTTGTGGTCCGTCACAAACCGCAGCACGAGTTCTACCAGCGGCTTGGCTCCAAGGTGAAGGAGATCCACGTCTTCGACGGCTTCTATCACGACACACTCGGCGAGCGGGATCGCGCGCCCGCCATCGCCAAGGCGCGAGGGTTCCTTCAGAAGTGCTTCGCCGAGGCTCCACCGCGTGCTTCGCTGCTCGGCGCCGACCGCACGGGCTACACGAAGGACGAATACGATCGCCTGACCCGGCCCCTGCCCGCATTGCATCCGAAGGCGTTGAACTTCGGCCTGACCCGGTTCAGCATGAAGACCGGCGGAAGGTTGTCGGACGGCATCCGGCTCGGCCTGGAGACGGGCTTCGACTCCGGCAGCACGCTGGACTACATCTACCGCAACAAGGCCGCTGGCATCACGCCGCTGGGCGCCATCATCGACTGGTTCTATCTGAACGCCATCGGCTGGCGTGGCATCCGGATTCGCAAGTCGCACATCGAGAGATTGCTGCGGGAAAGCATCGCGGCGCTACAGGCAGGCGGACAGCCCGTCCGGATCGCCGACATCGCCGCCGGCCACGGACGTTATGTGTTGGAGGCCATCGAGGGACTCGCCCCGAAGCCGGAACAGATCCTTCTGCGCGACTTCAGCGAGTTGAACGTCAAACTGGGTACGGAACTGATCCGGCGGAAGGGACTCGAGGAAATCGCCCGCTTCGAAAAGGGAGACGCCTTTGACCGCGGCAGTGTGGCGGCGATCAGCCCGCGCCCTACGCTTGGGATCGTTTCCGGACTCTACGAACTGTTCCCGGAAAACGGCCCGGTCCGTGAATCGCTAGCCGGGCTCGCCGAAGCAATCGCTCCGGGCGGCTTCCTCATCTACACCGGGCAGCCCTGGCATCCGCAGTTGGAGATGATTGCGCGCACACTGCCCAGCCACCGGAACCACCAGCCCTGGATCATGCGGCGCCGGACGCAGGTGGAATTGGATGAACTGGTGGAGTCGGCCGGTTTTCGCAAGACAAACCAACTGACCGACGAATGGGGCATCTTCACTGTGTCCGTCGCCCAAAGGAAGGGTGATTGAGCAGTTACGACGCCACGGCCCACTCCTCGAAATCCGACTCCGTGATACGGGGAACCGCGGAACCCCGGCCCTGGCTGCTGGCATCCCTTTGGCTGGCGGCGCTGGGGCCGCTGTTCTTCCTGAGCTACGGTTTCGCAAACTGGGTTACGGGCCTGCGTCCACACGTGCCGGAGGTAGCCTTTGCCTGGGAGCGCGGCATCCCCTTCTGGCCCTGGACAATCGTTCCTTACTGGTCGACCGACCTCTTCTATGCCGTGTCTGTGTTTCTCTGCCGCACCCGCGCCGAACTTCGCACGCATGTCGGCCGGCTGCTCGCCGTACAAGCGCTTTGCGTGTTGGGCTTCCTGGCGGCGCCCCTTCAGTTCTCATTCGTGCGGCCGGCGGCGGAAGGACTGTTCGGCCGGTTGTTCGAGGCTCTGCTGAGTTTCGACAAGCCCTTCAACCAGGCTCCTTCCCTGCACATTGCACTGATCACTGTCCTTTGGGCGCGCTATGCGCGTCACTTCCAGGGCGCAATCCTTTGGCTGCTGCGAATTTGGTTTGTGCTGATGGCCGTCTCCACGGTGACCACCTACCAGCACCACTTCATCGATCTGCCGGCCGGCCTGTGGGTGGGCCTGCTGGCCATGACCCTGTTTCCCGAAGAGCCGCCGGCACGGTTCGTTCGGTCCTCGGATCCACGCCGCTTCCGGCTTGCCGCGGCGTATCTGTTGGGAGGTCTCTGCTGCATTCTCGCGGCGGCGTTCCTTGGCGGCATCGGCTGGATTCTCGCCTGGCCGGCCGCGGCGCTCATCCTGGTCGCCGGCATCTACTGCCATGGGGCCGCCTGGCCGTTCGGCAAGGTGAATGGCCGCCTCGCTCCGGCGCCGCTCACCCTACTGGCCCCGTATGTTGCCGCCGCCTGGTGCAGTTCCCGCTGGTTTACCCGAGGCCAGCCGCCGGCCCACGAGATCGCCGATGGCGTATGGGTCGGACGGTTTCCGGGGCGGAGCGATCTGATGAATCCGCGGTTCGCCTCAGTTCTCGATGTCACCGCGGAGTTGCCGTTTCCGGCGCGCGATCTCACGTATCGGAATGTCCCCATGCTGGATCTGCTCGCGCCTGGTGTGGATCAACTGGACGCTGCCGTGGACGCAATTGACTCGATGAGCCCGGCCCGTCCGACCCTTGTGTGCTGCGCGCTGGGTTACTCACGCAGCGCTGCCTCCGTCGCCGCCTGGCTCTACGCTTCCGGCCGCACGGGTTCCATCGATGAGGCGATCGAAACAATAAGAACCCGCAGACCCATGATCGTCCTGGGCGCACACTCGCGCCGCGCGCTGTCCACCTGGGCCGCGGCAAGGAATTCGCGATGAACCCGCGGTTCGATGGGAAGGTGACTGCGAGCTTTCTGCGTTCCGGCCGAATGCTGTCGAACGCCGGAAACTGCGCGGCGTTGCTGGCAGGAGCCGGACTGCTTCTCGGCCACCCGGGCCTGGCCCGCCTGCTGTTCGCCTCGTCTCTCGTGTTCTGGCTGCCTGCCGTGTACTTGGGATTGCGCGTGTCGATCGACGCTGGATTGTTCTCCGATCTAGCTGAAGCGCCGGAGGCCGGGGGGACTGCTTTGGACGAATGGCTTCGGTCGCGAGGCTTCGGCAAGCCGGCGCAGGGGCGGTCGATGGAGGAGCGGAGCCGCGGCGCCCTGAAGCTGTGGGTCCGGCTGCTGGTGGTAGTCGCCGCGCAGATCGCCTCACTGCTGGCGGGCTTGTTGTGGCAGGCGTGGGGGCCGCATGCTGGCTGAACTGGCCGGTACGGTGATCACCGGAGTCACCCGGATGCTCACCGGCGCACAGGGGCGGTGGCTTGGATGCGCGCCCAGTCTCGCGCAGCGGCTCTATTTTGCCAATCACGCCAGCCATGTCGATTTTGTGCTCATCTGGTCTGTACTGCCGCCACAAATCCGCCGGCGGGTGCGGCCGGTCGCGGCGGATGACTATTGGAGCAAAGGGGGCCTGAGGAAGTTTCTGATCCACCAGGTATTCCGCGGGGTGCTCATCTCACGCGTCAGAATGGAACGGGAACACAATCCGCTCACCGCGATGTGTTCGGCATTGGACGATGGCGATTCGTTGCTGCTATTCCCGGAAGGCACGCGCGGGCCGGGCGGCGTGGTGCAGCCCTTCAAGTCGGGTGTCTATCAGTTGGCCCTGGCCTACTCGGACCTGGAACTGGTGCCGGTTTGGATCGACAACGCACACCGGGTCATGCCCAAGGGCATGCCTTTGCCGGTCCCGCTGCTGTGCTCCGTTGCCTTTGGCGCACCGATGAAACTGCGGGAGCAGGAAGGGAAAATGGAGTTTCTTGAGAGGCTGCGGCAGGCTCTCATCGACTTGGGGAACGCATGAATACGCGAGAAGTCATGGTCACGCTATCCGTGCTGGTGGCTCTGCTGACAGTGGCGAGCCTGGTTTCCTATGTCCTGAGAAGGCGCGCCAGGCCGGGGCCGAACGCGGTGCTGGACAACCTCAATGCGCGCATCAATGCCTGGTGGGTCATGATCCTGGTCCTGGGCGCGGCGTTTCTGGCCGGCCCAATGGCCGTAACGTTTCTGTTCGCGTTTGTTTCATTCGCCGCGCTGCGCGAGTTCATCACCCTCACGCCGACGCACCGCGCGGATCACATCGCGCTGTTCATCAGCTTCTTTGTCGTGCTGCCGATGCAGTACTGGCTCTCTTCCATGGATTGGTTTGGCTTCTTCGCCGTGCTGATCCCTGTTTACGCCTTTCTGATGCTGCCCATCGCCGCTGTCGTCTTTGGCGACCCGCGGAATTTCCTGGCGAGGACCGCGGAGACCCAATGGGGCCTGATGATCAGCGTCTATTGCATCTCGCACGTGCCGGCCTTGCTGACTCTGTACATCCCGGGCTACGCGGGGCGGAATGCACTGCTGGTGGTCTTCCTGTTGATTGTTGTCCAGTCGAGCGACGTGCTGCAGTACATCTGGGGCAAACTGCTCGGCCGGCATCTGGTGGCTCCGGAACTGTCGCCGTCCAAGACCGTGGAAGGGCTGGTGGGCGGCGTGCTGAGTGCAACCATCCTTGGAGCGTGCCTGTGGAAGATCACGCCCTTTCAATGGTGGCAGGCGGCCGGCATGGCCTTCATCGTGACCATGATGGGCTTTCTCGGCGGGCTGGTGATGTCCGCCATCAAGCGCGACCGCGGGGTGAAGGACTGGGGGCAGTTGATTGAAGGCCACGGCGGCATGCTGGACCGTCTGGATTCCGTGGCCTTCTCCGCTCCGATCTTCTTTCACCTGACGCGATACTTCTTCACGCCATAGCGGCGAGCGGCCCTACTGCTTGGCCTGCCGCTTATGCCAGTCCTCCGAATAGAGATTGAAGTGGACATTCTCGCGTGGGTGAGCCGCGACAAAGTCTTCATTCAGAGAAAGGCCGAGGCCGGGGTGCTCCGGCAATGAGAAGTAACCATCGACGACCTGCGGATAGTGGTCGACCGAGCCCTGCACCCAGGCGTCGGCGAAGTCGTTGAAGTGCTCCAGGATTTTGTAGTTCGGAGTGCAGGCCGCGAGGTGGACATTGGCCGCCGTGGCCACCGGCCCGCACACGTTGTGCGGAGCCACCAGCATGTAATACGCCTCAGCCCAGGCCGCGAGCTTTCGAGCTTCCGAGATTCCCCCGAAGTGCGACAGATCCACCTGCACGATATCGCAGCACTGGAGTTCAAACAGTTCGCGGCACTCCGTGCGGGTGTGGATGCGTTCTCCGGTGGCAATGGGCGTCTGAACTGCCTCGGAGACCTTTTTGAGGGCCTTCAGGTTTTCCGGCGGCACGGGTTCCTCGAGCCAGCCGGGATGGAAGGGTTCGAGATCGCGAGCGATCTGTATGGCGGTGGCGGGATTGAAGCGGCCATGCATCTCGACGAAGATGTCGAAGTCGGGTCCGGTTTCGTGGCGAACGGCTTCGACCAGGGCAATGGACTGGAGCCGCTCCTGTCGATTCGAGTTCATAGAAGCCTGCTCCGAATGGATCGAGCTTAGCGGCGCGATAGCCGCGTTCGACCACGCGCCGGGCGGCTTTGGCGAACTCCTCCGGAGTGCGCTCGACCGTATACCAGCCATTGGCGTAGGCCTTGATTTTAGGCCGCACGGCGCCGCCCATCAGGCGGTAAACAGGCTGGTTGAGAGCCTTCCCGACGATGTCCCAGCAGGCCATCTCGATCACCGAGATCCCGCTCATCGCGACTTCGCCGGCCCGGCTGTAGTCGTGCAGTCGCATGTTGTCGACGATGAGTTCGCGGTCGAACGGATCCTTGCCGATCACATAGCGGGGAGCCGCTTCGGCGAGGTAGCCGAGGAGTGCCTCGGTGTTGTTGATCATGCGCACTTCGCCGAGGCCGGTGAGCCCTTCATCGGTCTCAACGACAACGAAAGTGAGATTGCGCCACGGGGTACCCATGACCAGAGGGCGGACATTGGTGATCTTCATGGTAGTGCGGCCGGCATCAGGGCCGGAATCCGAGGAGAGGATATCAGAGTGGGGTCGAGCCTGGGCGAAGCCTGGCGGCATCGCACTTCATCCGGAGCCCGAAAGATGGGTGAGCCCGTAACGAACGGTCTTGCGCGTGTTTGGATGGAGGATCGAAAATGACAACTGCGCAACTGGCTCCGGTACTGACCCGCAAGAGCCTGGACAACACCTTTGAATACGGCGGCGGCCTGATCAGCATCCTGCTGTCCGCCGCGGACACGGGCGGGCAGTTCTCCGCCTGGGAGTTCGAGATGAAGCCGGGAAGCGAGCCGCCGCTGCATATCCACCACACGGCGGACGAGACGTTCTTCGTCAGGGAAGGGACAATTCACTTCATGGTAGGCGAGCAGATCGTGGAGGCTCCGGCAGGCAGCGTCGTGTTTGCTCCGCGAGGAATCCCGCACACCTTCAAGATCAAGTCGCAAGCTGCGAGAGCGATCACCCTCTGTACCCCCGGCGGGTTCGAAGAGTGGTTCCGGACCCTGGGCACGCCGGCGGCGAGTTTCGAAGTGCCGGAGCGGGTCGAGCCCTTCTCACCGGCGGACCTGCCGAGGATGCTGGAGCTGAGCCGAAAACTCGAGACGGACATCATCCGGCCGGTGGAGTTCTAGCTGGATAAGTAGTCTTCGAACTCGAAGCGGCTCAGTCTCGAGGAGGCTCGGAGGGTTGTCGAACGTTGGGGCCCGGCGTGATGACCCTAAGTCCTGTTCCGGAGACTTCCATGGTGAGCAGGAACGGGTGATAGGCGCACTTTCTGGCGATTCCCTCGAATTCGATGATTGATCCGACAGGGATCGGATCACTTGAACTTCGGCCGACGCGTAACTCGGCTTCTGGCGTTTTCGACCCGGCCATCACGATGAGGAGTCGATCCTCGTATCCGTCCGTTTGGGATTCAAGTACGGTGCCTTTCAATGTGGGTAGAAGGCGGCCATCCAAGTTGGTTTTGAACCACTCAGGTCCTGTCTCCCGTGTCAACGATATCTGCAGGGCGTGCCACATTGCCTGCATGGCACGCTCCGTTCTCTCCCGCTCGGCGGCTCTCAAGGCGGGTAGTTCGTTCCGCGGGACCAGGTTCCAGAATGAGTGAGGTGGGGAGACCAGCCGAGCCGGGTAGCCGTTCAGATGGCCGAATCCCTTGGGGCTGATGAGAGGGGCCATTCCTTGGGGCGGCCGATTGATCTCAAACCGGCCGAACACGGCGGCGGCAGCACCGGTGTACCAGTTGATCTCGAGAAACTCCAGCTCAGCGCTGATGCCGGGAGGGAGTTTCTCCAGAATCGAAGACCGGTAGGTTCGGTAATCGGGTGCTCCGTCTCGATTGGCTCCATCGTGGACCGGATCGGCATCCAACCGGATTCCGATGGGGGCCCTGGCTCCGCTAGCATCTCCTCCTTCGGCACAGGAGCCTCGGATAACGGACCCTTCGGACCAACCCTCGTGCTTGCCAACAACGATAACGGATTTCCCGTGATAGGCGCCCGGATTCCTGAGGATTTCGCAGACTGTGAGGACGGGCACCTCTGCCGCCGTGGCCAGGGCAAAAGCGATTGCCGCCAGCAGGGCACACCGGCAAACAGCATTCGGAGGCATGCCCTCATAGAAACACAGTTTGAATTTCGGTGGCGGAAAACGCGACTTGGCTATTTTCTACAGACCTTGAGTTCTAAGCGAACCTGGGTCGCGTCCAGGGACGGACTGATGGAGAAGCAGTTCTAAATTGCGGCCCCGGCTGGTTCGGACGTAGAGTGCCGAGCCGCTGGGGAGCCCATCAAGACGAACACGGCCTTTCGAGTAGGGGGCTTTTCCGCAGCCTGCCTCGTCCGTTTGTTGAGTGTAGACTTTCGAGAAGAGCGCGCCATTCCTGGGTATCAGGTACAGATGGCCGCCTCGGGGTTCCAGCCGAAGTATTCGTGGTCTTTCCCTTTCGGGTGATCGGGCTCCTCCGAGCCATCGCCATCGAGCGTAACGACACATTCCGTTTTAGCGGCGTCCAGGTCCACCGCGCAATGCGCATCGACCTTGACTTCAACATGCTCAAGCCGTTGACCGAGGGCAAGGGATGCGCAGAGAATCAGCAGGGCGCTTCTGCTGAAGAAGACGCCATGGTTCCGGCGCCTGTCATCACTCACGCTCATCCTCTCGCCTCCGCTCGGTGCATCGTATCAACCGCTGACTCCGTCCGTTTTCGCCCTCGCTGGCGCAGATCCCATATCTTGCCTGAGAATGTGGCTATGCAGGACTGGCCCGATCGCCGTCTCCTCGAATTGCTCAAGGTCGAGATCCCGATCATTCAGGCGCCTATGGCCGGCTCGGATACAGTTGCGCTGGCCCGCGCTGTGGCATCGGCCGGCGGTCTTGGGTCTCTCGCCTGTGCCCTGCTTGGCCCGGATGCCATCCGCGAATCGGTACACGCATTTCGGGCTCAGAACTCCCGCCCGATCAATCTCAATTTCTTCTGCCATCACATGGCGGCTCCGGACGAGGCAGCCATGCGGAAGTGGCGGGAGTTCCTCCGGCCGCATTATCAGCAATACGGGCTGGACATTGAACAGACTCCGGC
>JASGIE010000037.1:0-11895 GCA_049841055.1 Paludibaculum sp.
TACGTATTGCTAAGGTTAATAGGGAAACACGATAGAATCCGAACAGCACCTGTGACTTACCGCATCACCCGCCAGTTGGGCGCCGGTGGCATGGGCGCTGTCTTCGAGGCCGTCGACACCATGGTCGATCGCCGCGTCGCCATGAAGATGCTCCACCACGAAATCGCCTCTCAGCCGGACCTCATCGAGCGCTTCCGTGTTGAGGCCGCCACTCTCGCCAAGCTGAACCACCCCTGCACCGCTACCCTCTACAGCTTCTTCCGCGACGGCGAAAACTACTACATGGCCATGGAGTTCGTCCCCGGCCGCACCCTCGATCAGATCCTCAGCACCTCCGTACTCGCTCCCCGTCGCCACCGCCCGCTCCGTCATCCGCCAGGTGCTCGAAGGCGTCGCCCACGCCCACCGCATGGGCGTCCTCCACCGCGACATCAAACCCGCCAACATCATGATCTCCGACGACGGCCGCGTCAAAGTCACAGACTTCGGCATCGCCCGCGTCCTCGGCTCCGCCCGCCTCACCCGTGTCGGCAGCGTCATCGGGACCCTCGAATACCTCGCCCCCGAGCGCATCCGCTTCGAGGAAGCCGACCATCGCTCCGACCTCTACTCCACCGGCGTCGTCCTCTTCGAAGCCCTCACCGGCCGCCCCCCTTTCCTCGGCGGCTCCGACCGTGAGACCCTGCAGGCCCACCTCGAACAACCTCCACCCACCCTCCGCGAACTCGGCGTGGATTGCGCCCCCGAACTCGAAACTCTCGTCGCCCGCGCCCTCGCCAAGAATCCGGCCGACCGCTTCCAGTCCGCCGAGGAATTCCGGCAGGCCCTCATCGCCATACCGGTCGCTCCAACGCCCAAGCCCACTCCGCCGCCCGCGCCCCAGCCCGTTTCGCCCGCACCACAACCCGCTCCGCCCGCGCCCGTGGCTCCAACACCCACCCGTCAACCCCAGATGTTGCTCCTCGCCGGCGTTCTTTCCATCGCCGTCCTGGCCGCCGCCTCCGGAGTCTGGATCCTTCAGCATCGAGCCAAGCCGCCGGCGGAACGTCCTGTCGAGGTCGTCCACAACCAGCCGCAGCCCGTTGATGCTCCGCCCCCGGCGTTGCCCAGCAACTTCCCCGGGACCTTCGTACAGCCGCCGGAAGATGCCCCCGCGCCTCCCGTCAATCAGCCTTCACAACCTCCCCCTGCTCAACCCTCCGCGCCGGTCCGCCAGAACTTTACTCCGGAACCTCGCAGACAGCAGCCCATCCCTTCGCCCGTCGCGGCCGCCCCTGAGCCGAAACTCCCGGAACCCCAGCCAGAACGCCCCCGCGCCGTCGCCCCTCCGCCTCCGGTCGAAACCCCCGCACCCGCCCGCCCCACCGTCCGCGCCCTTCGCGACGTCCGCACCGTCTACGTCGAGAAAATGGAGAACGACCTCGACGTCTTCCTCAAAATCGAGATCGCCGAACAACTCGCCGGCTTCCTCTCCGTCGTGCAGCACAAGGAGGAGGCCGACGCCATCCTCACAGGCCGCAGCGAAGACACCGCCAGCGCCGGCTCCAAGGTCACCGGAGGCTGACCTCGGCATCAAGGACCAGGCCCGCGGCACCGTCACCCTCCGCGACCGCGCCGGCCGCCTCGACCTCTGGACCGGCGAGGCCGGCGACAAATCCCTCATCATCGGAGCCGTCAAGCGCGGCGGCAGCCGCAAGGTCGCCGAGCGCCTCATCGGCAATCTCAAGAAAGTGATCCGCTCCACCCGCTAACGGCGCTCTGCCTGCGGCCCCGGCGGCTTCCGGCCCTGGCTGGCCTTCCATTCCTCTTCCAGCGCGATCCCCAACTCCTCCACGCCACGCCGGATCTCCCGCGGATCCACCGCCGCGAATCCCAACTGCACCCCCTCCGGAACGCCCGCCTCATGGCTGTACTCGCTCAACGCCACCACATCCACATTCCGCCGCGCCGCCGCTTTACACACCGCCGAACCCTGCAAACCCGCCCGCAGCCACCCCGCAGTCTGCAAACCCGCTTCCACATCCGAGATCGCCAGCAGCCCGGCCAGCCGGCTCCGGCCACTCTCCAGCAACACCCCCACCCGCTCCGCATAGATCTCCCTCATTCGCCGCAGGTGCCGCCCGAAATGCCCCTCCACGATGAAGTCGCAAAGCACCGCCTGCTCCAGCACCGGAGCATGCCGGCTCGTCACCGAAATCGCCGCCGAGAACATCTCCACCAGATCCGGCGGAAGCACCAGATACCCCAGCCGCAGCGCCGGAAACAGAACCTTGCTGAAGCTCCCCGTGAATAACACCAGCCCGTGCCGGTCCAATCCCTGCAGCGCCGGAACCGGCCGCCCCGAATACCGGTACTCGCTGTCGTAGTCGTCCTCGAGAATCACCGCCCGGCTCTTCCGCGCCCATTCCAGCAGTTGCAGCCTTCGCCCCAGGCTCATCGTGATCCCCAACGGAAACTGATGCCCCGGAGTGATGTACACCAGCCGGGCCCCCTTCAGCGCCGCGAGGTCCATTCGCAACCCCTCGTCATCCAGCCCAATGCCCTTTACCTGCGCACCCATCGCCTCAAACATCGAGCGCGCACCCGTATATCCGGGATTCTCCATGCATACCCGGTCGCCCGCATTCACCAGCATCCGCGCCGTCAGGTCCAACGCCTCCTGCACGCCGCTCAAGATCGCGACCTGCTCCGGCACGCACTGCACACCGCGCGACGCGTTCAGGTAATCAGCCACAGCCCGGCGCAGCGGCAGGTACCCCAACGTGTCGCACCCCAGCAGCAATTGCGTCGACACCCTTCGCAGCCGCCGTGCCGCCACCTGAGCCCAAAGGGTGGCCGGAAACAGATCCAGTGCCGGCACGTTAGGCCGAAACGCCCGCGTCGGCCGCGCTTCCAGGTTCGAGAACAACTGCACCCGGCGCCCGTAATCCGACACCGCCCGGGACCGCTCCACCACCCGCGCCTGCTTCTTCGGCTCCGCCCGGCCCACCTCCAGCAATTGGTCCGGCAGCACCTGGCTTACCCGTGTGCCCGAACCCACCACCCCTTCCAGATACCCCTCGGCTTTCAATTGCTCGAACGCATACACGATGGTCCCGCGCGACAGCCCATACTGCTTTGCCAGTTCCCGAGTCGCCGGCAGCCGCGAACCCGGCCTCAACCGCCCCTCCAGAATCGCGCTCCGCAAGGCTCCATACAACCACCGGTACGCCGGAGTCTTCGACTCTCGGTCCGGCAGCACCAGGGCAAAGGTGGTCGATTTCTTGGACATGAAATTGGTACAGCGACAATACCATAAATGGACCTTGTGACTAATCCACTATCCCGTACGATGGAATTCACAAGGAGCAGTCGATGACGCATTTTCTGATTCGTGTGAGCACAGCAGTGATCATCTGTGGTGCACTCGCGCGCCTGCCCGCCGCGGAGCCGCAGCCCTCAACCCAGCGCGTCCGCCCCGTGCTCGCTCAAACGCTCCCGCAGCTAGAGGGCAGCCGTCTGAAGGCAACAATACTGGAAGTCAACTACGGTCCGGGAGAATCCTCATCCGCCCACAGCCACCCCTGTCCGGTCCTCGTCTATGTTGTTCAAGGCGCCATCCGCACCCAGGTGCAGGGCGAACCCGAGAACACCTTCAGGGCCGGCGAAGGTTTCTACGAAGCCCCGAACGGACTGCACGCCATCTCCGCCAACGCCAGCAAAACAGAACCCGCAAGATTCGTAGCCTACTTCCTCTGCGACACCGACAAACCCCTAAGCATCGACGTCCCCCCGGCCCACCAGGCCGCGACAGCAGACAGTCCCACAACGAACCACGACCGTAAGGGAGTGGTCTCCAGCCCCCGAACCGCGAACGTCAGTAAGCGGGCCCCCCTCTCCGTATCGGCCTCAACAAGCGGACCAAGGACAAAGGCGCGTCTTCAACGGAACAGGCGACAGACCAGCGCCTATCCTCACCAACCCCTCCTCCACACCCTCAATCCCCACCCTGCCCAACCCCGAGGCCCCCCCAATGACCACCCCCACCACCGAACGCATTGCCATCCTCTACGCCCGCATCGCCCTGGGAGCCGCCTTCCTCTCCGGAATCGCCTCCCGTTTCGGCCTCTACGGCAAGGACGTCGGTTACGGCAACTTCGCAAACTTCCTCAATTACACCGCCGAGGTCAACGCCTTCATGCCGGCCTCCACCATCCCGTTCCTGGGCTGGTCGGCCACCATCGCCGAACTTGTCCTGGGCCTCGCGCTCATCCTGGGACTCTGGCCCCGCTGGACCGCCTTAGCCAGCGCGGTCTTACTCATCCTCTTCGGGACCGCAATGACCATCTCGCAAGGCATCAAATCACCGCTGGACTACTCGGTCTTCTCCGCTTCATCGGCCGCGGTCCTGCTAGCAATCCACAACACCGGGAGCAAATCATGACAACTCGACGCATCCAAACCCTGTTGGCCACCCTGGCCCTGGCACTCCTCTGGAACACCACACCTGCCGCCGCCGGTACCGACGACAGCGAACTCCTCGCCACCCGCGAAACCGTCTGGCGCGCCTGGTTCGTCAACGACACCGGGACCCTGGCCAAACTCGTCCCACCCGACACCCTCGTCATCAGCGCCGGAGAGCCCGCCTGGAAACACCAGGCGGAAGTCTTCAAGAGCGCGGAAGAATTCCAGGCCGCCGGAGGCAAACTCCTCCGCCTCGAATTCCCCCGCACCGAAGTCCAGCACTTCGGAAACGTCGCCATCGTCTGGAGCAGCTATCTCGTCGAAACCGAGACCAAAGGCAAACGCTCCACCTCTTCCGGCCGTGTCACCGAGATCTTCGTCCGCCGCAACGGCCACTGGACCAACCCCGGCTGGCACACCGACGCCGAAAAATAAAAAGGGCGGAGAGGTCGCCCCCTCCGCCCCATCTCAGCCAACTACTGAGCGATGTTGGTCAGCGCGGGCTGGGCCGTCGCCAGGCGCGGCACTTCCAGCTCCGGCATCATCTTTCCGCGGAACAGCTTCAGGCAGATCAGCGCCGTCCAGCGCGCCCACCGGTTCGCACTCTTCCTGCGGGCGCTATCCGTCGCGATGCCCGTATTGGCGTACATCTGCCGGTACAGCTTCGAAATGAACACAAACGCCAGCCGCCCCTTCAGCGACTTCACGCACTGCGCCCGCTTCCACACCTCGCCCAGCGTGTAGTAGTTGTCCCACACGCCCTGCGTCCTCACGCGGATCTCTTCCGAACTCATGCTCGGATGCGGCATATAGAGCTTCGGGCGCCGGTGCCCCGGGATCAGCCAGTAGCGCGTAATCGGAATCCCTTCCACCCGCTCATTCCGGCCCTGCGAGCTCTTCTCCCACTTCTCGAAATCCACCGTGCCCGGAAACGGCGTCATCATCACGAACTGCGCAAACGTCAGCTCCGCCCGCTTCGCCAGCTCCGCGGTGGCATCGAACGTCTCCGCCCGGTCGCTGGAAAGCCCGAAAATAAAGGACCCCAGCACATGCACGCCATTCTCTTTGAACAGCTTCAGCCGGTCCACCAGTTTGTCGCCCGACAGATTGAAGTCCTTGAACACCGTCTTCAGACCCTCGGGCGTCACGGCTTCCACACCCACCAGCGCCCCACGGATCCGCGCCCTGCGCATCGCCTTCAGAAACTCGACGTCCTCGGCCGCTTCCATCGTGATCTGCGTGAACATGATGGTGTCTTCCGGCAGCCCGGCCAGCAGTTCCATGAACTCGAACCGCTCCGCCCGCAGCCGCTTCAACTCGGCCAGCTTTTCCAGATTGCCCTGCCGCTCCGCCAGCGCCAGGTTGTTCAGCGTAACCGGATAGAAGTTGTCGTCCGCCAGCGCGATAAACCGGTAGCCCATGCGCCGCAGTTGCACAATCTCCTACATCACCGCATCGCCCGTGCGCTGCCGCGGAGCCTGCCCGTCCGTCCGCCACACCGAACAGAACGAACAATGCTTCGGACACCCGCGCACCGTCTGCACCGAGGCCCACATGTAGCTCTTCTCCGGCAGCAGATCCCATCGCGCCGGCAGAAACTGACCCGACTTCACGCGGCCGCCCTCATACAACGGCTTTAACCGGCCTGCCACGTGATCGGCCAGCAGTTGCCCCCACGCCTCATCGCCATCGCCCTGCACCACGGCATGCGCCGCACCGTGCTCCACCGCCTCGCCCGGATACAGCGTCGAGTGGATCCCCCCGAACACCACCGTCGCCCCCCGCTCGCGCGCCAGGCGCCCCACTTCAAAGCCCCGCAGCGCGTTCGCCGTGTGGATCCCGATGCCCACAACGTCCCCCGCCTGAATCTGCTCGGGCTGAATCGCCTCCAGGGTCTCATCGACGATGACCGGATCCCCGTACTGCCGCGGCGTGGCCGCCGCCAGCACATAGAGCCACCGGGGTGTAATGACGCCAACACCAAACGACACATCGCTTGGGTTGACGAGGACAATGCGCATCAAGCTTCTCCTTCACCGTCAGCAACACCGTCCGATCGGGATGAAGGATCAGCGAGGCTCCTGAGATATTCGAACGTCAGCTGCCAATCTGCACTACTGCAGACACCGCATCGCGGGACGCCATCCATACGCCCGGAATGCACCAGCCCTGCTCAGTTCGACCCCACTTGCCCACGAAGACACGCCTCCAGGCCGAACGAGTTTGAGACTATGCCCCTGGAGTCTATCATTAGATAGCGCTGCGGCACACGGCTCTTAATCGCCGCCTGCTAATTCTACACGTTAAAAGTTAGTCATTCGTGCCGAAGCGCCTCAATCGGATCCAACTGCGCCGCCTTGCGGGCCGGCACGAATCCAAATAGAACGCCCACCATCGCCGAGAACAGAAAGGCAATCGTGGCGATCCGCATATCCGGTTGGAACGGCACCTCCAGCGCCTTGGCGCCAGCTACCGACACCAGCAGCCCCAGCGTCAAGCCCATCGCGCCGCCCAGCGAGGACAACACCACCGCCTCCACCAGAAACTGCGTCATCACATCTTTCTCGAAGGCCCCAATCGCCAGCCGCACGCCAATCTCCCCGCGTGCGCTCCGTCACCGACACCAGCATGATGTTCATAATCCCGATGCCGCCCACCAGCAGGCGCACCGCCGCCACCGCGCCCAGCAGCATCGTCAGCAACTGCGTAGTCCCCGTCATCGTGCTGATCAGTTCCTGCGGATCGCGCACCATGAAGTCGTCTTCCTGGCTCGGCTGAATCTTCCGCCGCTGCCGCAACAGCTTCTGCACATCCGCGACCACCGCTGACGAGTTCGAGCCAGCCCGCCGCCCCACCAGCAGACTGCTGATATAGCGATTGCCCGAGATCCTCCGCTGAAACGTCCGCAGCGGCGTCAGTACCAGGTCATCCTGATCCATCCCCATGCCCGCCTGCCCCTTCGACGCCAGCACGGCCACCACCTGGCACGAGATCGCCTGCAGCCGGATATTCACCCCAATCGGATCCTGTGTTCCGAAGAGCTGCTTCTTCACCGTCGCCCCCAGAATGCAGGCCGCGCCCCCGGAGGCAAGTTCGGCATCACTGAAAGGACGCCCGCCCGCCAGGGTCCAACTCCTCACCTGGAGATACTCGTTATCCACGCCGTTCACGGTCGTCGACCAGTTGGCATTCGCATAGATCACCTGCATCGACTTCGACGCCGTGGGCGCCACCGCGCTCACACCAGGCACCTCATCCCGCAGCGCCTCCACATCGGAAGCCTCAAACAGCTTGGCCTCCTCCCGCATGCCGCCGCCCATGCCGCGCCGTTCCTGTCCCGCGGCATCACCATCAGCATGTTCGCGCCGAGACTGGAAATCTCCGAAGTCACCCGAGCCGTAGCGCCATTGCCCAAGGTGACCATAATGATCACCGCGGCGACACCGATGACAATGCCCAACACCGTAAGTGTCGACCTCATCACATTGCGCCGGATCGCCGAAAGAGAACAGAATCGCGTCCCAAAGCATGACATTGCCCTACCTTCCCATCCAAATCCCAACCACAACGAACCACGACCGTAAGGCAGTGGTCCCGAACTCCGAACCGCGCACGTCAGTAAGCGGGCGCCACTGCCACCTGCCCCTCCATCCACAAAACGCATGCGCTGCGAACCGCGACTGGTAAGGAGCGGGCCACATCCCCACTCGTCATCCGCCCGCACTGCCCACCCCTGGCACCCAGAGCCTGGAGCCTCCAACTCCCGGAGCGCAAGCGACGGGAGAAAGCCCACCCGATCCGCCCCTAATCTCCACTGGTAAGGCGGACCCCCCGGTCCGCAGCCGGCCCCCTGGCCGGCTCCCCGGAAGCGCACCGCCGCCCACCGCCCACCCAATCAGGACGGCGGACCCCCAGGTCCGCAGCCGGCCCCCTGGCCGGCCACCCCAACCCAAACCACACCCCCACCCCATCACCCCGCACCCCCCCGTGCACAAACCCGTCCCCCCACCCGCACCACATCCGACGCCACCAGACCATCCCGAAACACAATCGTCCGGCTCGCATACTCCGCCATATCCGGCTCGTGCGTCACCATCGCAATACTGATCCCTCGTTCCTCATTCAGCCGGCAAAGCAGCTCCATAATCTCCTGACTCCGCGCGGAGTCCAGGTTCCCCGTAGGCTCATCCGCCAGCAGCACCGCCGGCTCCGTCACAATCGCCCGCGCAATCGCCACCCTCTGCTGCTGCCCGCCCGAAAGCTGCGCCGGAGTATGCTCCTCCCAGCCCTTCAACCCCACCGTCTCCAAAGCCTCCGCCGCCCGCGCCCGCCGTTCCCCCGACCGCGTCCCCCGGTACACCAGCGGCAGTTCCACATTCTCCAGCGCCGAAGTCCGTGCCAGCAGGTTGAACCCCTGGAACACAAACCCCAGGTAATACCGCCGCAGCCGCGCCCGCTGCTTCCGCGGCAACCGCCCCACATCAATCCCCTTGAACAGATACGCCCCGCCGCTCGGCGTGTCCAGACACCCCAGAATGTTCATGCACGTCGACTTGCCCGATCCGCTCGGCCCCATAATCGCCACAAACTCGCCTTCCTCAATCCGGAAGTCCACCCCCGCCAGCGCCCGCATCGAAGCGCCACCCTGTCCGTAAACCTTCTCCACTTGGCGAAACTCCATCAGCGCCGGAGCCCGGCCGTTCTCTTCTGCCGTCAGTTCCTCGGGTTTCATTTCATCCCCTTCACCGCTTCCACAATCACCGGAACCCCCGCCGCCAGCGCACCGGAGCGGATCTCCGTCACCTTGCCATTCGTCACACCCGTCTTCACCGCCACCGCCACCGGCTGGCGGTCCTTCAGCACCCACACCCGCGGACCCGAAACCGCCTCCGGATCCTCCGTCTCGGCCTTCTTCCTCTGCATCGGCGGCGGACCCGGCATCAGCTTCCGGAAGAAACTGCGCTGGTCGCCCTGCGGACCCGCCGCCACCGTCGACGGTTCAAACCGCAACGCCACATTCGGCACCAGCAGCGCGCTCTTCAGCGACTGCACCGTAATCGTGGCCGTCGCCGTCATCCCCGGTCGCAACAGCAGTTGGTGGTTGTCCACCGAAATCACCGCCAGGTACGTCACCACGTTGTTCGTCGTCGTCGACTGGTAGCGCAACTGCGTAATCCGGCCCGGGAAACTCTGCCCCGGATACGCGTCCACCGTAAACGTCACCGTCTGCCCCTCTTTCACCGCCCCGATATCGGCTTCGTCGATATTCACCTGCAGCTTCATCCGGCTCAGGTCTTCCGCCAATTGGAACATCGTCGTCACCGAGAACGACGCCGCAATCGTCTGGCCCGGCTCCACATTGCGTGCCAGCACAATCCCGTCCACCGGCGACTTGATCACCGCCTTCGACACATTCGTCAAATCGATCGACAGCGTCGCCTCCGCCTGCGTCACCGCCGCCTGCGCGCTGGTCACCGCCACCTTCGCCCGGCCATACGCCGCCTTGGCCGTATCCAGATCGTGCTGCGACGGCAGCTGACCCTTCGATCGCTCTCGCGCCGCCTCAATCCGCTTGTACTCCGCCTCCGTCTCCTCCACCGTCACCTTCGCGTCCTGCACCTTGGCCCGCGCCGTCTCCAGCGACGCCCGGTCCTGCTGCACCTGCGCTTCCAGCTTCTCGGTGTTGATCTTGGCCAGCACCTGCCCCACCTTCACGTAGTCGTTGTAGTTCACCAGCACCGCGTCGATAATGCCCGAGACCTCACTGCCGACATCCACCGTCCGCGTCGGCAATAGCTGACCGGTCGCCGTGACGTTCACCGTCAGGTCCCCGGCGCGCGCCTCCTCCTGTGCGATACTGCACCGCCGGCTCCGCGGCCGAGGCCTGATACCGGCCGATCAACAGGACCACGCCAAGGCCCAGCAGCACCACGATCCCCAGCCACCACAGAATCCGTTTCCATCTCCGCCGTCCGGGCGCCACGCCCAGATTCTCCTGCACTTCCGCCACTGAGGTTGTCATTGTCTTTGTCTCCTTTCCTTGCTCAGCTCCACCCGCCGCCCAACGCCTTATAGAGCCGGATCAGATTGGCGGTAATCGTCGCATCGCTCTGCGCCAGTTGGTTCTGCAGGCTCAATAGCGACCGCTGCGCATCCAGCACCGTCAGAAAGTCCTTCAAACCGGAGTTGTAGAGATTGCGCGACAGCGTCGCCGCCCGGTCCGCCGCCGCCGCCGCATCCGCCAGCGACTTCCGCCGGATCTGTTCATTCGAAAACGCCTTCAGTGCGTCTTCCACATCCTGCATCGCCCCCAGCACCGTGCCTTCATACGCGGTCTCATACTGCTCCAGCAGCACGTCCTGGATGTTCAACTGAGCCCGCAGCCGCCGCCGGTTCAGAATCGTCTGTTGCACCGACCCCGCCACATTGCCCGCCAGCGTCGCCGGCGTGAACAAGTTCACCAGGTCGATCGAACTGAACGAAAGCAGCCCCGACAACGTAAACGACGGGTACAGGTTCGCCGCCGCCACCCCGGCCCGAGCCGATTGCGCCGCCACCTGCCGCTCTGCGCTCCGGATGTCCGGCCGCCGCCGCACCAGATCCGCTGGCAACCCCACCGCCACTTCCGCCGGAATCACGGGCACCGGCTTCACTGCGGCCAACAGCTCATCCACCGCGCCCGGCCGCTCGCCCACCAGCACCGAAATCGCATTGGCCGCCTTCTGTACTCCTGTTTCGAGAGTCGGAATGCCGGCCCGCGTCGACTCCACCGAAAGCGCCGCCTGCTGCACATCCAGCTCCGTCGCCAGGCCGCTCTCATGCTTGGCGGTGGTCAGCCGGTACGTCTCCTCCTGCGCCGCCAGGTTGGCCTTCGTGATCGCCAGCTGTGCCTGGTACGACCGCAGATCCACGTAATTCAAAGCAACTTCAGCCGTCAGGCTCACCAGCACATTCCGCAGATCTTCCTGGGCCGCTTCCACATCCGCGTTGTAGGCCGCCACGGTGCCGCGAATCTTTCGGAAAAAATCCGGCTCCCAACTCGCCGACACGCCGGCGGAATACGACTGCCCCAACTCGCCGCCATACCGGGTGCTACTCCTGCTCCCCGTTGCGGAACCGTTGGCCGTCACCGTCGGATACAAATCGGCCGAGGCGCCGTCCCGCTGAGCCCTGGCTTGCCGGATCTTCATCTCGGCCTGGCGCAGGTCCAGATTGCCCTTGACCGCCCGCTCTTCCAGGGCGGTCAGCACAGGATCCCCCAACGTCGACCACCACGCCGCCAGCGTTTTGTCATCCGCCGGGCTGTCCTTCGCCCCACCCGCCGGCGTCGTATTCCAGGCCTGGGCCAGTTGCGGCGCCGCCGGAGCGTGATACTCCATCCTTTTGTTGGCGCACCCGGCCAGCAGCAGGCAGGCCCCCATCAGTGCGCCGGCGGTCTGAATTGTTTTGCGT
>JASGIE010000038.1:0-23708 GCA_049841055.1 Paludibaculum sp.
AAGGTTAATAGGGAAACACGATAGAATCCGAACAGCACCTGGATTGCCGCGGTCACGCTGTTGTTGTCCTACGGCTCGGGTTTCCGCGAAGTGATGGTCCGCACGTTTCAGAACTTCTCCAAATCGGCCATGGTGCTGTTTCCCGGCCAAACCAGCGAGAACGCGGGCGGTGAGCGGGCCGGGCGGAGGATCCGCTTCGAACTGGCCGACCTCGAGGCGGCCCAGGCCGAGTCGCCGCTGATCAAGACCATCTGTCCGGAGACCATCAAGCGGGTGCCGGTCACCTATCAGGACCGGGTGCAGACCGTCCCCGTTCGCGGCGTCTGTCCGGAATTTGGCGAGATTCGTAGCGAAGTGGCCCTGGATGGCCGCTGGATCAGCAAGGACGACTTTGGTGAGCGGCGGCGTGTGATCTTCCTGGGTGACTGGGTGCGGGGCAAGTTGTTCGCGGGCCGTCCTCCGATTGGCGAAACCGTCACGGTGCAGGGCGTCCGATTCACAGTGATTGGGGTGATGGACAAGAAGATGCAGTTCGGCAACTACTATGGGCCGGACGACCGCTCGGCTTTCATCCCCTACTCAACGGCGGGCGATTTGTGGAATACGAGGTATGTCAGCGATGCGGTGATCCAGCCGATCGCGCCCATGTTCGAGGACAAGGCGACCGACCAGTTCCGGGCGGCCATCGCCAAGCGCCAGGGCTTCAATGCGAACGACAAGCGCGCCATCACCGGCTTCGGAACCTCCAATCTGCGCCCGATTATCGACGGACTCACCATCGGGCTGCAGGTCCTGCTGGTCTTCATCGGATTCCTGACCCTGACCATCGGGGGCATCGGCCTCATGAACATCCTGCTGGTCTCGGTGAATGAACGGACTCGGGAGATCGGCCTGCGCCGGGCTCTGGGCGCGAAACGAACCCACATTGCCCTCCAGTTTCTGGCCGAAGCCCTGGTGTTGACCATCGGAGGCGGCCTGTTCGGAGTGCTGCTGTCCTATGCCGTGGTCTGGACACTGCCGCCTCTGCCGATGCTGGGCGCGCTGTTTGAGGACAAGAGCGGGAAGGGCGATCTCGTCCTGGCGATTCGGCCCATCACGCTCGCCATCTCGTTCCTGGTGCTGATGGTCGTCGGCATCGCCAGTGGTTTGATCCCCGCCATCCGGGCATCCAGGATGGATCCGTCCGAGGCGCTGCGGACGGAGTAAACTCGAAGCTCTGATACAGGTCGCTCTACTCCTGCTGCTCGCCGCTCCGCCGGCTGATGAGGCCTACCGGCAAGGTGTCGCCCTGCTGGAGCAGGGCCGCGCGGGCGAGGCGATTCCCCTGCTCAAAGAATCCGCCCGGATGGCTCGGGGCAACGCGCAATATTGGAAGGCGCTCGGCGTCGCTTACGCATCGTTGAACGAACTTCGGGATTCTATCGCGCCGTTTCGCCAGGCATGCACCCTGGACCCCCGGCTACTGGATGCCTGCTACTACTACGGGCGGAATCTGTACGGCACAGATCGATATGAGGAGGCTCTGGCTCCGCTGGAAAAGGCGCTCCAGACCGATGCGGTCAAGGGCCGAGCCGAGGCTGCCCTCGGCCAGTGCCTGCATGCTCTGGGACGGCCCGAGGCGGCGGAGAAGCGATTTCAATCCGCCATCGCTCGCCGGGATCGAGCCGAGCAGATGGCGCGCGTGGCGTTTGGGCAGTTTCTTGTGCGGCAGGGAAGAGCGGAGGAAGCGGTAGCGGTCCTCAAGCCGGCTCAGCAGCCCGCATCGTACGAAGCCAGCCACGAGTTGGGGCTCGCGCTGTCGCAGACCGGTCAGTTGGATGAGGCTCTGGTTGCGTTGCAGCGAGCAGTGCAATTGAATCCTCGCCAATCAACTACCCGTCTCCTTTTGGCAAAGGTGTACCGCCGTCTTGGACAGATTGCGGAAGCGGAACGGGAAGAAATGGCAGCGGTTACAATAGGCCTTCCCGATCATTAAAAACGGCGCTTCTGCAAGGCCTTGCACCCTGCTAAATACTTGATTAGATAGTACTTTACAAAATTAACAAGTATTCATCAAAAGATGCTATCGATAGATGCTCCCCTGTGATAGGATGCTGTCCCAGGACTACCGGCCCTGTCCGCCGGCTCCGTCCATGAAGATTACAGGGGGTCCAATTTGAGACAGTACATCTGCAAGTTTGTTGTGTGCCTCCAGTTGGTTGTTTGCGCGATGTGGGCGCAGGAATTCCGAGCAACCATCTCCGGCCACGTTCTCGATGCCAGCGGAGGCGCCGTCCCAAGCGCCAAAGTCCAGGCAACCAATCTCAGCACAAACGAAACCAACATCGCGACGACGGACGCTTCAGGCACGTACACGATTCCGCTGCTTCGGCCGGGCGATTACAACATCACCGTCACGGCCGCGGGTTTTAAGCAATACAACCGGGAACGTCTCACTCTCCAGGTGGGCCAGATTGCCGGTCTCGAGATCGCGCTGGAGGTCGGCGCGGTCACCGAGTCGATCAACGTGACCGGGGAGGCCGCTCTGCTGGAAACGCAGACTGCCTCGCGCAGCGGCATTGTGAACACGCAACAGGTTTCGGAGTTGCCTTTGAACGCGCGCAATCCGTTCATGCTCGGCACGATGATGCCGGGTGTGACGTTCCGCGGCGCGGCCATCTGGCAGCGGCCGTTTGATAACGGCGCCATCGCCGAATGGTCGGTGAACGGCGGCCGCCAGTCGAACAACGAGTTCATGATGGACGGCGCGCCGAACAATGGCCAGGCCGGCAACAACAACATCGCCTATGTGCCCATCGTCGACGCGGTTCAGGAGTTCAACGTCCAGATGAATTCCTACGACGCGCAGTACGGACACACCGGCGGCGGCGTGTTCAACGTCGTGCTGAAGTCGGGCGGCAACGATTTCCATGCCACCGGCTGGGAGTTCCTGCGCCGGAAATGGCTGGACGCCAATACATTCCAGGGGAACGCCGTCGGCGCCAAGCGTGCTGACCACCTGCTGGATCAGTACGGCTTCCAGTTGGAAGGGCCGGTTTTCATTCCGAAGATCTTGACGAAACAATCCAAGACGAAGCTGTTCTACCTGGGCAGCTTTGAGAATTACCGGGAGAACACCCCTAACCCGCTCACGAACTCTTACCCTGAGCAGGAGATGAGGAACGGCGACTTCTCGAAGCTGAAGAATGCCGCCGGCAACCCCATCACGATCTACGATCCGCTGAACTACACGCTGGATGCGAACAGCAATCCCGTCCGTACTCCGTTTGCTGGCAACATCATCCCGGCGGGCCGCATCAATCCCGTGGCGAAAGCAGTGACGGGCTTCATGCCGCTGCCGAACACAGCCACCCGGGCTGGATTCGCTTATTCGACCAACAACTACCTGTTGCCCAACTACGTCAACCATGACAAGTTCTACAACCTGATTCTGAAGTTCGACTTCAACTTCGGCGACAAGAACCGCGCCTTCTTCCGCCATGCGTCCAACGACCGTACGGAAGACCGCGCCGTCAATGGTCTGGACAACGTCCCCGGCACCGACGGCCAGCAGCCGTTCCAGCGCATCAATGATGCTTACGTGGCCGACTGGGTGAGTACCCTCACACCCACGTTCATCCTCAACGTCCGCGTCTCCTACAACCGGTTCATCGAAACCGGACGCGGGCAGGCAAACACCAACTTCGACATCACGAAACTCGGTGTGCCCGCATCGCTGGTGAGCCAGTTGCCCGGTCCATACTACTTTGGACGCTGGCAGATGGACGGCTATTCAGCATTGGGCCGTGGGCAAGGCATCAATATCACCAACAACTACAACCTGGCGGCCAACGTCACGAAGATCGCCGGCAGCCACACGTTGAAGGCCGGCATCGACATCCGCCGCATCCATTACATCCAGCAGAACAGCGGAGACATCTTCAAAATGGATTCCCGCCGCGACTGGACGCAGCAGGTCTGGAACCAGGGCGACGCCGTCTCCGGTGACTCGTATGCCAGCTTCCTGCTGGGATTGCCGAACACGAACGGCACGACCGACCGTTCCTCTCTCAACTACCCGCTGTACCCGTTCAATCGCCAATGGTACGTTTCCCCGTACCTGCAGGACGACTGGAAGGTCTCGCGGAAGCTCACCGTGAACCTTGGTTTGCGCTGGGATTTCAATCAGGCTCCCGACGAGAAGTGGAACCGCATGAATCGCGGCTTTGATCCGAAGGTCGCCAGCCCCCTGCGCTCGATGTTCTCGGCTGAGACTCTGGCGCAGTTCCCGGCTCTGGCCAACCTGAGCGGCGGATTCAACTTCGCCGGCGTCGGCGGCCAGCCGACTATCGCGTCGCAGAATATCTGGACCAACTGGCAGCCTCGCATCGGCGCCGCCTACCAGATCACCGACAAGCTGGTGATGCGCGGTGGCTACGGACTGTACTTCCTCAATCCGAACAACAACTACCTGCAATTCGCGGGCTTCTCGGCCTTTACTCCGCTGGTGAATTCCAACGACGGCGGCCGTACCCCGATTGCCAATGTGCTGAGCAACCCCTATCCCAGCGGCATCACGCGCCCGTCGGGCTCGTCCCTCGGGGCTCTAACCTTTGTCGGCCGCAACAACAACTGGTTCGACCCGACGTTCACGACGCCCAAGGTCCACCAGTTCTCCTTCGGCTTCCAGCATCAGGTGAGCCAGACGGCTACTCTCGAACTGACCTACGTGGGCAGCCGGACCATCGGCGCCAATGGCGAGAAGGAATACAACATTCCAAGTCTCGCCTTCCGCAAGACCTGCAACCTGATGGAAGGCGGCAGCCCGATTTTCTGCAACGAGCAGCTGCCGAATCCGTTCAAGGGGCTCGCTCCCTTCCTGGGTACCAACTATTACACCGCGAACACGATCAGCCGCTTCAATCTGGCGCGGCCGTTCCCGCAGTTCGACGGCACGCTGCTGCAGCAGGGCCGGAACGACTCCAACATCTGGTACAACTCGGCCCAGGTCACCTACAGCCAACGCGTAGGCCGCGACCTGATCATCAACACCAACTACACCTTCAGCAAGATGGTGGAGCGGTGGGGCTACCAGGATCCCTACGCGGATCGTATGCAGCAGGGCCTGTACTTCAACGACCGCCCGCACTGGTTCAAGTTCACCGCGGTCTACGAGCTGCCGTTTGGCCAGGGCAAGAAGTTCGGCGCCGGCACCAACGGCTTCGCGAAGAAGCTGATCTCCGGGTGGCAGGCGACCACGTTCTACAACAACTCGAGCGGTGAGCCCTCCGATCTGCCGGGCAACGTCATCCAACTGAAGGATCCGCGCACTCCGGGCGGCGGCTGGGATGGCAAGACCGACTGGAAGGCCCATCAGGTTCGTGCCTGGAACCCCTGCGTGCTGCGCCAGCAGGACAACGGGACCATCGCTCCACAGGCCTACTCGCTGGCAAAGGGCTGCGGTACCGATGTCAGCAACTACGCCTGGTTGCAGGTGGCCAACTTCGCACCCGCCCGGTACACGCCAAACCGTTCCGGCCAGTTGCGCAAGCACCATGCCTTCACTCTGGACGCCTCCGTCAGCAAGATGACCAACATCACTGAACGGCTGAGGGTCCAGTTCCGCGCCGAAGCATTCAATCTGTTCAACCACAACTACTTCGGTCGCGAATCGTTCGTCACGGACCCGAACAATGCCAACTTCGGCACCATCTTCCCGTCCACGGCGACCAATCAGAATATCTTCCCGCGCCAGATCCAGTTGGGCATCAAGGCCTTCTGGTAAAGCGAGGAGAAGTACGGGATTAAGAGCTTCTGGTTGAGGCAGACCCCCTGCAACTACCAGACTGAACGGCGGCGCGAAAGCGTCGCCGTTCCCCGTTTCAGGGCTCCGTAATGGAGTGAATCCGGCCTGCCTCGAGATTCGAGAATGATTGCTTCGACCCACCCGGCCACATAACTTCCACCTCATCCACCCTTGTGGCTTTACCCAACCCGAACCGCACCGTCTTTTCGCTGGAACTGAGGTAGCCCACCGCCGTGGTGACGTGGTTGTACTGGACCTTGCCGTCCGCCACAATCTTCAACACCGCTCCGATCGCGTCGCGGTTGCTGCTCTTCCCTCGCAGCTGAAATGCGATCCAATGGTTTGCCGGGTCGAGAGTGTTCCGCAGGACCGCGGGCGCGCCGTTCAACTGCGACACCACCACATCCACACGCCCGTCGCCGTCCAGATCCCCAAACGCGGCGCCACGATGCTGGGCCGGCGGGCCAAATGCCACCGCCTCGAAGGTCAGATTCCCCCGGTTCAGCAGCACACGATTCTGCTGTTTGGATGCGCGGTCGGAGAACATCTCCGTGTTGTCCTGAACATCTCCCGCCGCCACGAAAATGTCCTTCCAGCCGTCGTTATTGAAGTCGTAGATCCCCGTGCTCCAGCCGCTCAACGCCAGGGTCGCCGCGCCGATCCGGCTGCGGTACGTCACGTCCTGGAATAGACCATTGCCCAGGTTCCGGAACAGCGGAAAGGTCTCGTTGGCCAATGCGGTGATGAACAGATCAGGGCGTCCGTCGTTGTCGATGTCGCGAAAATCGGTGCCCATCGACGAGACCACCTTACCGTCGTCCATGATGGCGACGCCCGCCGCCATGCCCACCTCGGTGAACTTGCCCCCACCCTCATTCCGGTACAGGAGGTTCGGGGTCGTATCATTCAGGACGACGACGTCCAGTCGGCCATCGCCGTTGTAATCGGCAAAGGCGACCGCCATCCCCTTGCCAAGCCTGCCCCCGATGCCGGAACTGCTGGTGACGTCGCTGAAAGTCCCATTGCGGTTGTTATGCAGCAGGGTATTCGGCAAGCCCTGGTAACTCTTGGGGTGGCAGTAGGTGCGATAGCCGGCCTTGGCATCGCCGCAGAAGGGTTCGGTGGCCGGATCCCAGCGGCAATAGTTCACGAGGAACAGGTCCAGGAACCCGTTGTTGTCGTAGTCGAACCATCCGGCGGAGATCGGCCAGCCCGTGGCCGGAATACCTGCCTTCACCGTGACGTCCTCGAACGTGCCGTCGCCGCGATTGCGATAAAGCCGGCTGAAGCCGACGCTGGTCACCAGCAGATCGGGATGGCCGTCGTTGTCGTAATCCCCCACGGCAGCGCCCATGCCATAGCCTTCTCCCGCGAGTCCAGCCCTGTCTGTTACGTCCTCGAAACGAAGGTTGCCCAGGTTCCGATACAGGCGATTGAACCACTGAGGTGATGATTTTCTCAGCGATGGCTGGGGGGCTCCATTCACCAGGTAAATGTTGAGTTTTCCATCACCATCAAAATCAAAGAGAGCAACGCCACCCGGCACGCTCTCAATCTGGTGCTTCTCCGGGGTGGCTGCATTGTTGAGCCGGAATGGGAGATTCGGGGCAACCGGAGTGAACGGGACCTGGGGTTGGGCGCCCAGAGTTAGGAAAGCGATTGCAACGGTACTCCAAATCTGCATGGTCTTGTGATATTATCGCCGCGATCGTCGGCCCTGTCCGCCGGCGTGTCCGATGGCAAATTGCAGGGGGTCTGCATGAAACGAAGAGTCGCGATTGCGATCGCACTCTTGTGTCTGGTCGCAGTGTGCGCGCCAGCACAGGAATTCCGCGCCACCATCTCAGGTCACGTCTTTGACGCGAGCGGTGGCGCAGTCCCAAACGCCAAAGTCCAGGCCGTGAACACGGCTACCAACGAAACCAACACAGCCACCACTGACACTTCGGGCAGCTACACGGTGCCCTTCCTTCGTCCTGGTGTCTACAAGGTGACCGTCACTTCCTCCGGCTTCAAACAGTCCGTGAAGGATGACGTCACACTGCAGGTGGCCAAGGTGCTTGCCGTTGACTTCAACCTGGAAGTCGGTGCGGTGACTGAATCGGTCGAAGTCTCCGCCGATGCCCTCGCCCTGGAAACTCAGACGGCGTCGCGTTCCGGTGTCGTCACCACCCAGCAGGTGGCCGAGATGCCGCTCAACGCGCGCAATCCGTTCATGCTGGGTACGATGATGCCCGGCGTGACGTTCCGCGGCGCCGCCATCTGGCAGCGGCCCTTCGACAACGGGGCGATCGCGCAGTGGTCGGTGAACGGCAGCCGCGATTCGTCCACTGAGTTCATGATGGACGGCGCGTCCAATGGCGGCCAGATGGGCAGCAACAACATCGCCTACGTTCCGGTGGTCGACGCTGTTCAGGAATTCACGATGCAGATGAACCTGTACAACGCCGAATACGGCCGTACGGGCGGGGGCATTATGAACGTCGTGTTGAAGAGCGGCACCAACACTTTCCATGCCACTGGCTGGGAGTACATGCGGCGTACGCAACTCGACGCGAACACGTTCCAGAACAACGCCATTCCCGCCTCGGCCACTAATCCCGCTGGCGGCGCACCGCGGCCCAATCACTACCTGGATCAGTATGGATTCCAGGTCGAAGGTCCGGTGTACCTGCCAAAGCTGCTCCACAAGGACGGACGCGTCAAGCTGTTCTACCTGGGAACCTTCGAGAACTATCGCGAAGGCACACCGAACCCGCTGTTCGTCTCGTGGCCCACGGTCGACATGCGCAACGGTGATTTCTCCAAACTGACCAACGCCAGCGGCCAGGCCATCACGCTCTACAATCCGTATGACGCGACCCTGGACGCCAGCGGCAATCCAGTACGCAAGCCATTTGCGAACAACCAGATTCCAGCCAGTATGATCAGCCCGATCGCGAAGGCGGTGACGGGATACATGCCCTTGCCCAATCAGCCGACGGCTGCCGGCAACCGCTATGGGACGTTGAACACCTACTATCCCGGCTATTTCGACGTGGACAAGTTCTACAACCTGATCCTCAAGTTCGACTGGAACTTCGGCGACAAGCACCGCGCCTTCTTCCGCCATGCCTCCAACGACCGCACGGAAGACCGCGCGGCGAACGGAATTGACAATGCGCCTGGCACGGACGGACAGCAGCCGTTCCAGCGCATCAACGATGCCTATGTGTTCGATTGGGTCGGCACCATCACACCCACCTTCGTGTTGAACGCGCGCGCTTCCTACAACCGTTTCATCGAAAAAGGTTTCGGACGCGCAAACGAAGGCTTCGACGTTTCGAAGTTCGGGCTGCCCAGCTCGCTCATCGCGCAGCTGCCGTCGCCCATCTACTTCGGCCGGTGGAATTTCTACAACGGCAACAGCGGCACAACCGGCATCTACAACTCGCTGGGCCGCGGGCAGAGCAACAACTTCACCAACACCTACCAGTTGTCGTTCAACGCCACGAAGATCTCGGGCAAGCACACGATGAAGGCTGGTCTGGATATTCGCCAGATCAACTACATGCAGCAGAACACCGGTGACATCCTGCAGTTCAATGCCTACTCCGGCTACACCCAGAAGAGCTGGAACCAGGCGGATTCCACCAGCGGCGACCCGTATGCCACGTTCCTGCTGGGCATCCCCGAGGGCAATTCGAATTACCCGCTCTTCCCCTGGTGGAAGCAGATCTACGCCGCTCCGTACTTCCAGGACGACTGGAAGATCACACGCAACCTCACCCTGAACCTTGGCCTGCGCATCGACTTCAATCAGCCGGCGCACGAAAAATGGAACCGGATGAATGGCCCCTTCGACCCGAAGGCGAAGAGTTCCATCGCCGGCCAACTGTCCGCCGCCAGCCTGGCCCTCTATCCGCAGCTCGCCAATCTCTCCGGCAGCTTCACCTTCGCCGGCGTCGGCGGCATTCCCAGCACTCCGGCCAATCTGAACAAGAAGAACTGGCAGCCTCGCGTCGGCTTCGCGTACGAGATGAATCCACGGCTCGTGATGCGTGGCGGTGTGGGCCTGTACTACTCCAACCCCACCAACGACTACTTCCAGAGCGCCGGTTTCTTCAACACCAACTACATGGTGACCGCGTCGGATTCGCCCGCCCTACAGCAGCCGGGCCGCATCCCCTACACCAACGTGCTGGCCAATCCTTACCCGGATGGCATCATCGCACCCACCGGTTCCTCCGCCGGCTCCCTGACCTTTGCCGGTAAGAACAACAACTGGTTCGATTCCAACTTCAAGACGCCGCGCGTCTGGTCGTTCTCGTTCGGCTTCCAGTATCAGACTTCGAGGAACTCCAACTTCGAAATCACCTACGTCGGAAGCCGCAGCCAGAACCTCAACATGCAGAAGCTGTACAACATCCCGAGCCTGGATTTCCGCAAGCAGTGCAACATCCAGGAAGGCGGCAGCCCTGCATACTGTGACGCGAACGTGACCAACCCCTTCAAAGGCATCTCGGCCTTCAAGGGCACACCGTTCTATCTGAACGACACGATCTCGCGCTTCCAGTTGAACCGGCCCTTCCCGCAGTTCAATGGCGATCTCACCCAGTTGGGGCGGAACGATTCCAACATCTGGTACAACTCCGTTCAGCTCACCTACAACCTGCGCCTCCGCGGCGGCCTCAGCCTGATGACGAACTACAACTTCTCGAAGGAAGTGGAGAAGTGGGGATTCAACGATCCCTACCGCGATGTCTATCAGCAGGGCATCTACCTGAACGACCGCCCGCACGTGTTCAAGTTCACCACCATCTACGAATTGCCCTTCGGGCAGGGCAAGAAGTGGGGCTCCGGCGCCAACGGCTTCACCAAGAAGCTGATCTCCGGATGGCAGGCCACTACGTTCTACACCAACCAGTCCGGCGAACCGGCCGATCTGCCTGGCAACGTGATCCAGTTGAAGGATCCGAAGACGGCCGGCGGCGGCTGGGACGGCACCACCGACTGGAAGGCCTATCAACCTCGCGCCTGGAACCCCTGCGTGCTGCGCCAGTTCAACGACGGCAGCATCGCGCCGGCTTCCTTCAGCCTGGCCCGCGGCTGCGGCAACGACTTCAGCAACTACGCCTGGCTGCAGACGGCGAGCTATGCTCCACGCTACACGCCATCGCGCTCCGGTCAGATCCGCCGCCATCATGCCTTCTCGGCCGATGCGTCGGTGACCAAGATGACCAACATCACGGAACGGCTGCGCGCCCAGTTCGGGTTTGAGGCCTTCAACCTCCTCAATCACAACTTCTTCGGACGCGACCAGTTCGTGACGGATCCGACCAACCCACTCTTCGGGACCATCACGCCGGCAACGGTGTCGACGCAGAACTTCCTGCCCCGGCAGATCCAGATCCGTATGAAGCTGATGTGGTAAGTCAACAACCCCAGTGACAGACCAGGGGGCGGTCCCAACCGGGCCGCCCCCTTTCTGTTGCCCAGCCTTCAGTTCTAGTACGATCAACGCGATGTTCCCTCTTGTCCTGGCACTCTTTCTGACCCCGGCCGAATATGGCCTGGACCGGCTGAAACAGGTGTTGCCGCCGGATGTCTCGGTCACTTCCGCAATGGGCCGCGCCTGCCCGCAGCCGGTTCCTGACCGGCCGGAATCGCTCTCCGTGGCCCGGACTGTACGGAACGGCAGGACCATCCTGTCCCTCTGCGGCGCCGATTCCACCGGACTCATGTATGCCGCGCTCGATACCGCTGAGCGCATTCTCGCCGCGGGCAAAATGGGGGACAAGCTGCGATTCCTCGAGAACTTGTCCGAGCAGCCGGCCATCGCGGAACGCGCCGTCTCCATGTACACCATGCAGCGCGCGCTGTTCGAGCGGCGGTTGCATGATCCACGTCAGTGGGAGCGCTACTTCGACCTCCTGGCCGCCAGCCGCATCAACTCGTTCGTCGTCATCTTCGGCTATGAGAACGGCGGATTCATGGCGCCGCTCTACCCGTTCTTCTTCGATACGCCGGGCTTTGACGCGATCCGCCTGAACGGCATCACACCGGCTCAGCAAGCCCGCAACACCGAATCCTTCCGGACGATGATGAAGATTGCGCATGAGCGCGGCATCCGCGTCACGGTGGGGATCTGGGATCACATCTACCGCGGCGGAGTCCAGGGCGGAGGCATTCCAGGTGCCTCGGAGAACGCCGGCAAGGCGATACCCGGTCTCGTCTCCGGTCTCGATGCGGACAATCTCGCCCCGTACACCAAAGCGGCTCTGCGCCAGTTCCTGGCTACATTTCCTGATGTCGATGGCATCCAGTTCCGCATGCACGACGAATCCGGGTTGAAGCCCTCAGAGATGCAGGCCTTCTGGCATGACGTCTTCACTTTCATCCACCAGGTCAAGCCGGATCTGCGTGTGGATCTGCGAGCCAAGGGGTTGCCTGACGCGGTAGTCCTCGACGCACTGGATCAGGGTCTGAAGGCCCGCGTCACCACGAAGTTCTGGATGGAGCAGATGGGCCTGCCGTTCCATCCCACGCACATCAATACCCAGGATCAGAAGAACCGGCGGCATGGCTACGCCGATCTCCTCACTTACCCGCAGCGCTACCAGATGGTCTGGCGGCTTTGGAACGGTGGCACCAGCCGGCTGTTGCTCTGGGCGGATCCGGAATATGTGAAACGCTTCGCGTCGGCCGCTAGGCTATATGGTGGCAGCAGCTTGGAAGTCAATGAGATGCTGGCCACCCACATGCTCGGGTCGCCGCATGACGAAAAGCCCGGTGAGATCCTCAACGCTGCCTACCGGTTCTACGACTACGACTTTGAACGCTACTGGGATTTCTATCGTGTCTGGGGGCGCGCCAGTTACAATCCGGCCGCGCCCGACGGGTTCTGGCAACGAGACTACGAAACGCGCTTCGGCGCTGCCGCCGGCCCCCACGTCATGCGGGGCTTGCACCTGGCCAGCCGCGTGCTGCCGCGCATCGTGGCAGCGGCCTACCGTTACGAACTCTTTCCCACCACTCGCGGCTGGGCGGAGATGATGCGGGAAGACAGCCTGCCGAAGTACGCCACCCTGCAGGGCTCTGATATCGAACAATTCCTCAGCCCGCGCGAGGAAGCCCGCCGCCAGTTGGATGGCACGTCCACCACTCGCTGGCGTCCCCAGGAGACCAGCGCCTGGTTCACGCACATCGCCGCTTCGATAGAGTCCGAGGTCAATCAGGCGGCCAAGGCGTCAGGACCAAAACCGGGACCCGAATTGCTCACAACGCTGACGGACCTTCGCATCCTTGCTGGCCTGGCTCGCTACCACGCACAGCGGTTGCTGGCGGCGGTCAGCTACAACCTGTATCTCGAGACCCGGAACACCGCGGCCTTCGACGATGCCGTCCAGCGCGAGAGGCAGGCCGTCGACGCCTGGCGTTCCATTGTTTTGGCGGCAGGCGATGTGTACAGCGACGACCTCGCCTTCGGCGTGCATGCGGTGGGCTTCCCCCGTCATTGGAAAGAGGAGTTGGGCAAATTGGAAAAGGACTTGGCCGCACTCCAGACGCAACGCCCCTCTGCCGACGGCGAATCGAAGCCTCTCCCCGTCGTGGCGCCATCCAAAGACCAGCAGCCACCCGAGGTGAAGATTCAGCCCGCCGGGCCGGCTGAGGTGGGCAAGCCTCTGCGAATCGAGGCGACCGTGACAGATCCTTCCGGCATCGGCGCCGTCCGCCTGCGATACCGTCATCTGACGCAATACGAAGATTACGGCACGCTACCCATGACACTCAATCCGAAATCAGGAGCGTACAGCGCCAGCATCCCGGCTGATTTCATCAGTCCACGCTGGGACCTGATGTTCTTCATCGAAGCGGTCGATACGCGCGGAAATGGCCGCAATTACCCTGACTTTGAGGTCGAAACGCCGTACGTTCTCGTTCCCGTCCGGCGTTGATCGCTCACCGGACCTTTGTCCAGTTCTCGTCGCCTTCCCGTAGCGCAATGGCCTGGTTCGCGGCTACACCGCTGAACTTCTGCACCAGACCGCTGGGCCAGCGAATCTCCAGCGATTCCACCGTCTGGTGCTTGGCCAGGCCCAGGTGAACGCGGTACGGCTCCGTCGCGCCGAAGCCCGAACTGCCCTTTACCTCGCGGTAGACCGTGAAGTTGCCCATCCTCGCCGTGACCTGGGCTCCTACCGCGAACCGGTTGCTCTTGACGCCCGTCAGATCGATCTGCAGCCAGTTGTTCTGGTTGCCCTTCAGGTTCCGGTAGAACGCATTATTGGCCCAGTCGCCCGGATAATGGCCGCCCAATTGGGCATACAAATCGAGGTCTCCGTCATCGTCAATATCGACGAATGCCACTCCATGACCCTTGTTGCCGGGCCGCGCGAAGCCAACATAGTTGGTCAGATCGGAAAACGTGCCGTCGCAGTTGTTGTGGAAGAAGCGGTTGGGTTCCAGCCGGCTCATCTGCGGGTCACCGGTTCCGAAGTAGAAGTCGATGCAGCCGTCGTTGTCGAGATCACCGACTCCGGCGCCCATCGTGCCCATGGGGAAATACAACTTCGCGTCCCAGGTCACATCCGTGAATGTGCCGTTGCCGTTGTTACGGAACAGGCGGTTGGAGTCCGGATGGACAGCTTTCAGGTTGGCCGGCTTGTAGTTCTGCTTCAACCCTTCGACGGTTGAATTCCAATCGGCCAGGCTGGTCGTCAGAATATCGGGGAATCCGTCATTGTTGTAGTCCACGAAGAAGCAGACGAAGCCGTTATGTGTCGGCTGCATCACGCCGGCCTGCTCCGCGACGTTTGTGAAATGCAGATTGCCGTCGTTGTGGTAGAGCCGGTTCGGCGCGGGCTCCAGGCCATTAATGAGGATGTCGAGCTTCCCGTCCTTGTCGTAGTCGCCAAGCGCGATGCCTATCGCGCCATACGCCGGAGGCTCATCCAGCCCCGCTGCCTTCGTGATGTTTGTGAAAGTGCCATTTCCATTATTGTGATAAATCTGCGGAACGCTGCCGTCTTTCAGGACGCCATTCGCGATTACCAGGTCCAGAAACCCGTCGTTGTCCAGATCGCCCCATAGCGAAATGAAACCGTCGCCGGGATCGTCCGCTCCACTTTGTTTCGAGACGTCGACAAACTTTCCGCCCGTATTTCGAAAAAGCCTGTTGCGCAGCGGTCCGCTCCAGCCGTTCAAAGAGATGTAGAGGTCGAGCTTGCCATCGTTGTCGTAGTCGATCAGGTTCAGGCTGTAGCCCGACGGCACCTTGGCGAGGCCCACCTCCTCCGTGACTTCATGGAACTTGCCGCCGTCATTGTGATACACGCCAATGAACGCGCCGCTTCCGGCCAGGAATACGTTCCAGCTTGCCGTCGCCGTCGTAGTCGCCCCACGCCACGGTGCCATTGCCGTCCTTGCGGTCCAGCCCCAATTCGGGCGCCATGTTCTCGAATGCCAGCAAAGGAGGATTGGCGGGATCCACCTTTACCTCGGTCGCGGGGAAGATGACGTTCTGCGGCAACGGCGGCAGGCCACCTTTCAACTGCTTCAGCGAGATCCAGAATAGCCATTGATCCACCGAGTTCATGCGCCACTGCAGCGTCTGGTAGAACTGGCTGGCGGCATCGACGTACTGCCCCTGGCGGTAGAGGTTTGCTCCCACCTCGCGCAATATCTCCGCTGTCTTCTCCGCGGACTTCGACCGCGCGGCCGCCTGCGCGAAATACTTATTCGATTCCAGGAAATTGCCGCGCTTCGAAAGCGTGCTGCCCATCATGAACAGCGCTGCAGCCTCTTCGTCGCTGTAAGGCATGGTGCTGTCAATCACCTGCTCCAGCAATTCAACCGACCGGTCGATGCCGATCATCGGATCGTGCGGTACCCGATGCCCGCCCTCCTGGACAAAGCGCACCTCTCCGCTCATCCATTCCGACAGACTCAGGAGATAGCCATTCGCGTTCGGCTCCAGTTTCGCGATCTTTGACGCCAGCTCGAAGGCAAGATTGGGATCGTAGTACAACAGCTCCGACCGGGCATGGAGAATCGCCTTGGCGCGAAGCGCGGGAATGTGATTTGGGTTCTTCTTCACCGCTCCGTTCAACGACTCCATCGCCAGGCCCAGGGCGATGCGGCGCTTCGTCGAATCCCGCTCGCGGTAATAGTCGAGTAAATGCGACCGTGCGATCTGATACCAGATCTCCGCGTCATCGGGCGAGCCCTTCAACAGCAGATCCAACTCGACACGCGCCTCCGTCGTCTTGCCTTCCCGCAGCAGCAGCAGGGCTTTCCGCAAGGCGGAGGGCCGCTCGGGCAGGGACGGACCGCCATCGTGGCGCATCTCCTTGTGCGGCTCCTGAGCGGGCGTCTGCCCAGGTCCCACCACCGGCACGGCGATCAGAATCGCGGCAACCCAGGCAACGGAAATCCTCATGACACCTTTCCGTATCGCAACACCTTCACGCCCTCCCAGGTCACCAGAACGCTGGAAGCACCCGCCGTCACCATCCCGTCCAACACCGGCAGAAACGCCTCGATCTTTTCCTTGGAATCGACAATCTCGACCAGAAAGGGCATGTCCTCGCTCAAACGCTCCAGCTTGGCGGTGTGCAGCCGGCTGGACCGCCCAAAGCCCATCGGTCCGCGAAGCACCGTCGCGCCCGCCAGTTGCAGTTCCCGCGCCTTCAGGACGATCGCCTCATACAGGGGCCTGTGCCCGCAGCGGTCGTTCTCTCCAAGGAAGATCCGCAATTGAACAGCATCTTCTGGAATGTTCATCCGTCGTCACCTCTGATTCATCACCGCCGCCAGTTGGTTGCCCAGCCAGACACCCAACAGGCAAAGCGCCACCGACCCCAGCACGTTCGCCGTCGCCAGACCCCACTGCCTGTCCTGCATCAGCCGCAATGTCTCCAGGCTGAACGATGAGAAGGTCGTGTATCCGCCGCAAATTCCTGTCATCACGAACAGCCGAGCATTGGGCGCCACCAGCAGCCGCCCTTGCGGGCCTGTCAGCGCGGCGAAGAACCCTATGAACATCGAGCCGCTGATGTTGATCAGCATCGTGCCCAAGGGGAATGTGTCCGGCCCGAAACGAGCCACCATGCCCGATACCCAGTAGCGGAGCATACCACCCAGGCCGGCTCCGACGGCAATCCATATGTAGCTCACGTCATTAGTTATCCTACGACCGTGAAGCTTCTTGCCGCCTGCTATCTTCTCTGCCTCGCCGTGGCTGCTCAGACCGAGCCTCCGGCTCTGCTGGAAAAGAAGACTCTCTCGAAGTTGGAAGCCATCGACGCGGCCTTCGATGGCGCACTCGGTGTCGCGGCCATCGACCTGAAGTCCGGCCGCACTTTCTCCTTGCACGGCGACTTTCTCACCACCCAGGCGAGCCTCATCAAGATCCCCATCCTGGTCACCGCGTTTCAGTCGATTCAGGCAGGCACCCTCCAACTCGAGCGGAAGTACACGATGACTGCCAAGGACGCTGTCGGCGGCAGCGGTACACTCGACGCCCGCCTGGCCCAAGGCCCGGTCGAACTTACCCTGCAGGATCTCCTCACACTGATGATCCGCGATTCCGACAACACGGCGACCAACCGGGTCATCTCGCTGGTCACAATCGAGCGCGTGAATGCGCTCATGCTCCAGTTGCGCCTGCCCAACACGCGCCTGCGCCGCATCATGATGGACGCCGAGTCTGCCCGCAAGGACGCCGAGAACACCTCTACCCCACTCGAAATGGCGCGCCTGGTCGAACTCATCTATCGCAAAAAGATCATCACGCCCACCGCATGTGACCAGATGATCGATCTGCTGAAACTGGTAAAGGCTGACTTCCGGGCCGCCCTGCCCTCATCCGTTTCCATTGCCTCGAAAACCGGCGAGGTCCCGGGCGTCCATACCGAGGCCGGCATCGTGTATCTCGAGGGCCGCCCCTACGTACTCAGCGTGATGGCTTCTCTGGCTGCCGGCTCCTCCAACCCGATCCGAGATGTGGCCGAGGTGGTGCACGCTCATTTCGTCCGATTGGCCAACAGCAACCGCTACGGCCATCGCGTCTCCGACCCGCTTTTCTAAGGGCGCTGCTCGAAATTCTCTGATCCGCAATCCACCCTACCTGCGCGTCTTCAGTGTCGGCGCAACGCGAGGACGTTGCGCCCATCGCCCTGGAGGTATCCCGTTATGCTCACGTCCGCTTCCCGGCACGGAGGCTTTGCGTCCACTCTCGCTCTGTCACTTTCGCTGCTGTCGCTCAGTCAGGGGCTCGTCGCCCAGGCCGCCGAATCCATCCTTCCGGATGGCACGCCCGTCCGGCTCCGCCTCTCCCGCAACCTCTCTTCGGCCGATGCCAGGGAAGGGGAAACCGTCGATTTCGAAGTCCTCGAAGAGGTGCGCGCCGGGGACGCCGTCGTCATCCAGAAGGGCGCCGTCGCCCTGGCTACCGTCACTCAGGCCGCCGCCAAACGGAACATGGGCCGCGGCGGCAAGCTCGACGTCAATATCGATCACGTCCGCCTGGCGAACGGCGAAAAGGCTGCTCTCCGTTCCGTCAAACAGGCTCAGGGTGGAGGCAACACCGGCAAAATGACCGGAGCCGTCGTGGCTACCTCGATCGTCTTCTTCCCCGCCGCTCCGCTGTTTCTCTTCGTAAAGGGCAAGGATGTCACCATTCCGAAGGGCACCGAGATTACCGCCTACGTCAACGGCGACTTTCGCCTCGCCGCGCCACCCTCGCTGATCGCGAAAGCCAGCCCTGCGGCGGCCCCTTCCGGCACGGCCCTGACGAACAGCAATGTTCTCGATCTCAAGAAAGCCGGCCTCTCCGACGAACTCATCGTCGCCAAAATCCGGACCTCCCGCGGAGACTACCGTCTCGACACCGACGACCTCATTGCGCTGAAGAAGGCGGGACTCCCTGACGCCGCCATTCGCGCGATGCTCGAAGCCGCCCGCTGACAGAGCCACGGCTTCACCAATCCGGCGGGGGCAACCGCCTCCGCCCGAACGGATAGTTACTTCACGGGCGTAATCCGGAACAGACCGGACGAATGCGGAGCCAGCGGGAACGTCTGTCCCTCGCCCACCCGGCCCGTGTCCGCCTTCTTCCATAAATCCCTCACCAGGCACGTGCCGCTCAGGCCGATCTCGCTCCAATCCACCCTCACATCCACCGTCGGACCCTCGCCCGCGTGGAACACCGCCAGGTATTTCGACTTCCCATCCTGCGCATCCGACACCCACGCGATCGCCTCACCCTTGCGGAACAGTTCGCGCGGCCGCGCCCCCTTCTGATTCACCGCCAGCACTTCGTCATTCGTGATCAGCGCCAGAGTCGCGGGATCGTTGCTGGGCAGATCCCCGCCGAACATCAGCGGCGACCGCGCAATCGCCCACAGGCTCATCAGCGACTGTTGCTCCGCCGGTGTGAACCGCGACCGCCGGTCGTCCCCACGCTCCGCGCGAATGCCAATCCGGCCCAGCGGCAGCATGTCGCCGTCCGGCCACGAGTTCTCCTTGCTGTGCCCGCTCCATGGCGCCATCAGATCGAAGTTCTTTTTCAGATCCACCCAGCGATCCCAGAAATCATCCGACACCCGCCACATCTGCGCGTGGGCCGCGTAGAACGCGGCCTGCTTCACATCGGCCGGACCCGGCGAAAGACTCAGCACCATCGGCCGACCGCTCTTTTTGATCGCCTTGTCCAGCGCTTCGATCTCGCCCCCATGCAGGGGCCGTGCCATATCGTCGGCCTTGATGAAATCGACACCCCAATCGGCGTAGAGCCTCACAATCGAGTCGTAGTACTCCTGCCCACCCTCTTTTGTCACGTCCACACCGTACATGTCCGTGTTCCATTCACAGACCGACTTCCGGTCCGCGACATCCTCCGCCTTCCACCGCGTACCCTGAATGGGCGTATTGCTCCTTACCGCCTGCCGCGGGATCCCCCGCATGATGTGGATCCCAAATTTCAACCCCAGCTTGTGAACCGCATCCGCCAACGGCTTGAACCCCTGCCCGTCACCCGACGATGGGAATCGGTTCTCGGCCGGCAGCAGCCTTCCGAATCCGTCCATATTCAGTTCGGCATTGGCCCGGTAGCCATGCGCCTTCGCCTGCGCGTCCGACCACTGGATGTCCACCACCACATACCGCCACCCGTACTTCGCCAGATGCTTCGCCATATACTCCGCATTGGCCTTCACTTCGCCCTCCGTCACAGTGGTCCCATAGCAGTCCCAACTGTTCCAGCCCATCGGGGGCGCCGGAGCCTGTGCGTTCAACAACGACAGGATGCAAGGCAGTACCAGTAGTTTTGTCGCAGACATGCAACGAGCATATCGCCATCGGTGATTCACCGCACTCTTTGGATATTTTTACCGGGATCCGGAAAGAACGACCTACCTAGGTCCTCCCTTAGTCTTCCCCATGCCCTTGTGTTTCATGGAGTTGCGTTTGGCCCTGAGATTGCTATGGAACTGGGCTAAGGACGCATAGCCCATGGATTCGAAGGAAACTAAATACGAGATCAACGACCAGAGGCCTGGCAAGCAACCCGAATGGAAGCAGTGGCTCATGCCCGCGGCCGTCGCGGTTCTTCTCGGCACTACCGTCTGGAGCACGCTCGCTCTCACCAACGAGCGCGACCACACTGCTCAGTTGCTGAAGGGCAACCAGGAACTGAGCGCCAACATCAACACCATCCAGGGTCAGATGCAGTCCATGGCAGATCGCATCTCCACCCTCAACAACAAGGTTCAGACTGTCGAGCAGTCAGCTCAGCCGAAACCCGCCGAACCCGACGCCGCCGCGGCTACTGCCGCACCCGCTGCCCCCAAGGTACGCAAGCGCGCCGTCGTCCGCTCGGCGCCGCCGAAGCCGGTCGTTGCGAACGACCCCCGCGTCGACCAGCTCCAGGCCCGCCTGACTGACCAGCAGCGCGAACTGGAGAACGCCAAGCTCCAGATCGAGGGCGCCCGTACCGACATCGCAGGCACCCGTTCCGACCTGGGCAAGACACGCGAAGATCTCGAGGGACGCTTGAACGCCACCCGTGACGACCTCGGCAACACGATTGCCAGGAATCACGACGAGGTCGTGGAACTCCAGAAGCGCGGCCAGCGCAACTACTACGAATTCCAGATCTCCAAGGCCAAGACCTTCCAGAAGGTCGGCCCGCTCAGCCTCTCCTTGCGCAAGGCCAACAACAAGAAGAACTCGTTCGACCTCACCATGCTGGTGGACGACCGCCAGCTCCAGAAGAAGAACGTGAACATGTACGAGCCCGTGATGATCAGCCTCCCCGATCACATCCACCCCGTGGAACTCGTCATCAATCAGGTGACGAAGGATCAGATCAAGGGCTATCTCAGCGAGCCCAAGTACCGCAGATCCGAAATGGCATCCAGCGACGGACCAGCGTCGCCGAAGGCTCCCGCCCTTCAGCAACGGCCGCAGTAACTCACTCCGCTCGTTCCTAAAAAGAAACGGCTCCGCCTCGCGCGGGGCCGTTTCTTTTTCAGACCCCCGCTCAACCCAGCTTCCAGGGCTTCCGGTATTCCTTGCCCAGCCAGCGGTTCGCCTCGGCATCGCCCGCAATCTGCTCCTTCGCCGCATCCCACCGCAGAGACCGCCCCAGCCGCATCGAGATGTTCCCCAAGTGGCACATCACCGCCGTCTTGTAGCCCTCCTCGACATCCGCGTTCGGCTTCTTTCGGCTCTTCACGCAATCCAGGAAGTTCCTCACGTGCGCCGAGTGCTGCTCCGTACCCGGATACTTCTGCGGTTCGACCCCCGGCTGCTTCGCCTCCAGCCCGCCCCACTTCTCCCCGTTGATCTCGATGCCCCCGCGCGTCAGCCTCATCGTCGCATTCGTACCGTGCACCGTAATGCCCGACTTCCGCGCGCTGTTCATCTCACACGTGGTCCAGGTCAGCACCCAGTCCGGAAACTGATACAGAACCTCCTGCACGTCCGGAATCTCGCCCGCGCCGGTCAGGCAATACCGTCCGCCGAACGCCGCCACAGCCTGCGGAGCGTCCGCGTTCATCGCCCACCGCACAATGTCGATATCGTGCGCGCCGAAGTTCGTCATCTGCCCGCCCGAATAGTCCCACCACCAGCGGAAATGGTATAGGCACCGCATCTTGTTATAGGCCCTCGCCGGCGCCGGACCCAGCCACATCTCATAATCGAGATCCGCCGGCGGTTTCTCGTCCACAGCCGTGCCCCAGCCCGGCATCGCATTTCGGATCAGACTCGCCTCGACCTGCGCCACCTTCCCCAGCTTCCCGCTGCGGATGATCTCCACGGCCTGCGCGTAGTGCGGTCCGGACCTCTGCTGGCTGCCCGTCTGCACCACCCGGTTGTGCTTCCGCGCCGCATCCACCATCGCCCGGCCTTCCCGGATTGTCAGCGACAACGGCTTCTCGCAATACACGTCTTTGCCCGCCTGGCACGCCGCAATCGTCGGAATGGCATGCCAGTGGTCGGGCGTACCCACAATCACCGCGTCGATGTCTTTCCGCTCGATCACCTGCCGGAAATCCTTGTAGGAAGCCACCGGTCCGCCTGCCGTACCCGCCTGCTCCGCCAGCGCCAGACCCAGCTTCAGGTTCGGCTCATAGACATCGCAAACCGCAACAGGCACAACCTCCGGGTTCTTCAGGAACAGCTTCCAGTCCGCCCGGCCCTGGCCGCCTGATCCGATCAAGCCCACCCGGATCCTGTCATTGGCGCCCATCACCTGCTGGTAGCTCGCCGCCGTCATCGCGGCCGAGGAAAGAAAGGTTCGTCTGTCTATTGTCATGGCAGTAGCTCGTGTCCGGTCTTATTCTTTCACACCACGCCAGTACCACTGGCTTCGCGTGGCAAGATGGTAAGACCCCTCATGACTCTTTGGCATGGTGCCTCCGTCTTCGCCGCCGCGTTTGTCGCCGGCATGATCAACTCCGTCGCTGGCGGAGGAACCCTCCTGACCTTTCCCACGCTCGTCTGGGTCGGACTCTCGCCGGTCACCGCCAACGCCACCAGCACCGTCGCCATCTGGCCCGGAGCTCTCGGCAGCATGTGGGGCTACCGCGAGAACATCCGCCACAGTGAACGGCGCCTGCTGCTGCTCGTCATTCCCAGCCTCACCGGCGGCATGCTCGGCGCCTGGCTTCTGCGCTTCACGCCCCCGGCCCTGTTCGCCGCCCTCGTCCCCTACCTCATCCTCTTCGCGACCATCCTGTTCATGGTGCAGGAGTCCATCCAGCGCTGGCTCGGCCTCCACCAGTCCGGCGAGTCCCACAAAACAGCTCGCTGGCTGACAGGAGCCATGGTCTTCCAGTTCTTCGTCGCCCTCTACGGCGGCTACTTCGGCGCCGGCATCGGCATCCTGATGCTCGCCGCCCTCAGCATCATCGGACTCCACGACATCCAGGCATCAGATGAACGGTCTGAAGAACTTCTTCGGCATGTGCATCAACGGCGTCGCAGCCCTCTACTTCGTCGTCATGCGCATGGTCTACTGGCCCGACGTCGCTGTCATGGCCGTGGCCGCCATCATGGGCGGCTATGGCGGAGCCGGACTCGCCCGCCGCCTGGGCCGCACCTTCGTCCGCCGCGCCGTCGTCACCATCGGCTTCGCCATGGCCATTTCCCTACTCATCAAACACTAGCAGTCTGTGGCGGAAGTCCCGCTAGCCGCGCAAGCTCCGCCACCGGCTGTTAGCCGCCGCAAGTTTACACGCCACCCCTTGCCGCCGCACCTTCACTCTGTCATGCTCCCATAAGAGATTTATGGGAGACAAAGCGGACAAACAAGGCGAGCTCCTCCAGGGCACCCTCGACCTCCTCATCCTCAAGACCCTCACCCGCGGACCCAACACGGCTACGCCATCAGGTGCTGTTCGGATTCTATCGTGTTTCCCTATTAACCTTAGCAATA
>JASGIE010000039.1:0-149460 GCA_049841055.1 Paludibaculum sp.
GTATTGCTAAGGTTAATAGGGAAACACGATAGAATCCAAACAGCACCTGAAAACGAATGCTTCTGAACGAACCGCATCCACTGGAAGTCAAGGTCCTTACACGGCGCTACAAGTATCCGCAGAAGGATCCGATCTGGTTGGAGCAGTATGTGGCGGACGAGGGCTATGCGGCGATTCGCAAAGCTCTGACGATGCAGCCGGAAGAGATCATCGAGGAGGTGAAGAAGTCTTCGCTGCGCGGGCGCGGCGGAGCCGGCTTCCCCACGGGTCTCAAGTGGAGTTTCGTCGACCGCAAATCGCCGAAGCCAAAGTACATCGTGGTCAACGGCGACGAAGGCGAGCCGGGCACCTGCAAAGACCGCATCATCATGGGCCACGAGCCGCACCGGCTGATTGAGGGCTGTCTGATCGCGGGCCGGGCTATCGGCTCCAATCGCGGCTGGGTGTACATCCGGGGCGAGTATCGCGAGTACATCGACATTATGGATCGCGCGATCCAGGAGGCCTACGACAAGGGCTACCTGGGTGACAACGTGCTGGGCAGCGGTTGCGCATTCCACCTGTCCACCCACACGGGCGCGGGGTCTTACGAGTGCGGCGAAGAGCCCGCGCTGCTGGAATCGCTGGAAGGCAAGCGTGGCAATCCACGCCTGAAGCCGCCGTTCCCGGCGACCTCGGGCGCGTTCCAGGCTCCGACGATCGTGAATAGTCGAGACCTACAGCGCGGTGCCGGAGATCATTCTGAAGGGCGGCGAGTGGTTCGCGGGGCTAGGTACGCCGCGCAACGGCGGTACGCGCCTGGTGTGCTTGTCGGGTCATCTCAACAAGCCGGGTGTGTACGAAGTGCCGCTGGGCATGAACATGATGACGCTCATCAATGAAGTGGGCGGCGGTGTGTGGAAGGGCCGCAAGCTGAAGGCGGTGATTCCGGGCGGCAGTTCCAGTCCGATTCTGCGCGCTGAAGAGTGCGACATCCCCGCCGACTACGATTCGCTGGCGAAGGCGGGTTCGATGCTGGGTTCCGGCGCGACGGTTGTGCTGGATGAGACAGCCGATATTGTGCGGGTGCTGTCGCGGCTGATGGCGTTTTACGCGCATGAAAGCTGCGGCTGGTGCATCCCCTGCCGCGAGGGTACGACGTGGTTGAAAAAGATCATGGCGCGCCTGGACGAGGGCGTCGGCACGAAGCGCGATATCGACATGGTGGATCAGCTTGCGCAGGGCATGATGGGCCGCACCTTCTGCGCCCTGGGCGATGCGGCGGCCATGCCGGCCATGAGCTATGTGCGGAAGTTCCGCGAAGAGTTTGAGGCAAAGATTCAGTCGGCGCAGGTCTTTATGCCAGCGCCTCAGACGCAACCTCTGGTTGTGTTGTAGGGAGAAGACATGGCCGATCCCATTACGCTGACAATCGACGGTAGACAGGTGAAGGTGCCGGCCGGCACTCTGGTCATCGAAGCTGCCAAGACGGTCGGTATTGAAGTGCCCGCATTCTGCTACTACGAAGGCTTCTCGCTGCAGGCCGCCTGCCGCATGTGCCTGGTGGAAGTGGAAAAGATGCCCAAGCTGCAGCCCGGTTGTACGTTGCCGGCGGCGGAAGGCATGGTGGTCTACACCGAGTCGCCCAAGGTTGTCGAGGCGCGCAAGGGTACGCTCGAATTTCTGTTGTCCAACCATCCGCTGGATTGCCCCGTGTGCGACAAGGGCGGCGAGTGTGAACTGCAGGACATGACGTTCCGCTACGGGGCGGGCGAGAGCCGCTTCGTGGAGATCAAACATCACGTCGATGAGAAGCAGTGGAGCCCGGCGGTTTACTATGATGCCGCACGCTGCATTCTCTGCTACCGCTGTATCCGCGTGTGCGACGAAGGCATTGGCGTCGGGGCCCTGGGTTTGACCTACCGCGGCGTGGCCGCTGAGATCACGCCGAGCCACGGTGACCATCTCGAGTGCGATGAGTGCGGCTGGTGTATCGATGTCTGCCCCGTGGGTGCGCTGACCTCCGGAACTTACCGGTATAAGTCGCGTCCGTGGGAGATGAACTACGCGGGTACGATCTGCACGCACTGTTCCGACGGCTGCAAGACTACGTTGAGTGTGCGCAACGGCGAAGTGATCCGGGCGAACAATCGCGACCGCAGTGGGGTGAACGGCGAGTTTCTGTGCGTGAAGGGCCGCTTCGGCTTCGACTTCGTTCATAGCGAAGAGAGGCTGCAATCGCCGCTGCTGCGCAAGGACGGCAAGCGGGAACCGGTGAGCTGGAGTGAGGCGCTGGCCGCGGTGGCCGCCCGCTTCGGTGAGGTGAAGGCGCGGAACGGCAAGTTCGGGATCCTGGGCTCCACCCACACGACCAACGAAGAGAACTACTTCCTGCAGAAGTTCGCGCGGCAGGGGCTGGGTACGGCGAACATCGACCATCACCGGTCCGGCGACGTGCCTGCACTGCTCGACGCGCTGAGCGGGAAGACGGGTAAGCTGGCCAGTTCGGCGGACCTGTACAACGCGAAGTCCGCGCTGGTGATCGGCAGCGATCTGGCGCAGCAGCATCCGTTCCTCGCCTTCCAGTTGCGTGCGAATTTCCGTCATCATCAGGCTGCCGTTTATACGGTGACCAGCGGAGCGGTGCGGGAAGAGCAGTATGCGGCGAAGAGCGTGCACTGTGAGGCTGGCCAGGAGCTGGCGTCGGCGCAGTCGCTGGCTGAGGATCTGAAGAAGCACGGGGATCTGGTGATCCTGTTCGGCGACGCGATCCGCGGGCAGGCGGTGAGCCAGCTTGTGGCGTTTGGCGAGTCGCTGGGGATCCCGGTGAAGTATGTGTGTCTGGTGGACTACGCGAATTCCCGCGGAGCCATGGACATGGGCCTGCTGCCCGATCTCGGGCCGGGTTATCACGCGGCTGACGCGGCGGGCCTCTCCCGCGATGAGATGCTGGCGTCGGCCGATCTCGACGTGCTGTGGGTGGTGGGTTCGAATCCATTCAAGACCACGGCGCCGGCCGGGACGAAGACGTTCACCGTTGTCCAGGACCTGTTCCTGACCGAGACCGCACAGCGCGCCGATGTGGTGCTGCCGGCAGCGAGCGCCTATGAGAAGAACGGCACCGTGACGAACGTCTGCGGCGAAGTGCAGCGTCTGAAGCAGGGGCCGAAGGTGATGGGCACGAAGTCGGACCTCGAGATTTTCGGGCTGCTGGCAAAGGAGCTTGGGTTGAACCTGGGCATCTGGACGGCGGACAAGGTTTTTGAAGAGATCCGGCGGACGGTGCCGGGCTATAACGTCCCGCTGCCGGTGATCGCGACCGGCGGCGCGGCGCAGACCGCGGCGGTGAATGGCGGCGTGCCCTCGAAGGGCAAGCCGGAGTACATCCGCTCAGCGGGCGATACGCTTTTCACATCGGGCACCTTGGGGCGCTACTCCAAGATGCTCAATCGAGTCATGGAAGCACCGGGACAGCTGTACAAACCGTAAGGCAATGAACTTCTTCCTCCTCAGCCTGATCAAGACCGGCCTGGTGGCGTTTGTTCTGCTCACCACGCTGGCTTACCTGCAATGGATCGAGCGCAAGGTGCTCGCCCATATCCAACTCCGCCCCGGTCCTTACCGCGTGGGACCGCATGGCTTGCTGCAACCGCTGGCCGATGTCGTGAAGCTGGCTACCAAGGAAGGCGTCATTCCCGGTAATGCCAACGTCTTCTTCTTCCTGTTCGCGCCGTTCTTAGCCGTCACACTGGCCCTGACGTCGATTTCCGTCATTCCGTTCGGGCCGGAGATTGAAGTGTTCGGCGTGAAGACGAACATGGAGCTGACGGGCGTCAACATTGGTGTCCTGTTCATCCTGGCGCTCTCCTCGCTGGGTGTGTACGGCATCGCGATCGGCGGCTGGGCTTCGAACTCGAAGTACTCGCTGATGGGCGGTCTGCGCAGCTCGGCCCAGATGATCAGCTACGAGCTGCCGATGTCGCTGGCGATCGCCGCGCCCCTGCTGCTGGTCAATACGCTGAACTTCCGCGAGATGGTCAATGCGCAGTCGGGCTACTGGCTGGGGGTCATTCCGAAGTGGAATGTCTTTGCCGGTCCCTTCCCGCAGTTCTTCAGTTTCCTGATCTTTCTGATCGCGGCCTTCGCGGAGACAAACCGCGTGCCGTTTGATCTGCCGGAAGCGGAGAGCGAACTGGTGTCGGGTTTCCACACGGAGTACAGCTCGCTGGGGTTCGCCGCCTTCTTCATGGCGGAGTACGCGAACATGATCACGGTGTGCTCGGTGGCAACGCTGCTGTTCCTGGGCGGCTGGCAGCCGCTGTGGCCCGCGGCGCTGGGCTCCGATTTCGTGGCGCCGCTGATCCACTTCGCCGCGGCCGGCATGCTGTTCTATCACGCCGGGCAGACGGTGAAGAGCCGCACGTGGGATCGTTTCTCGTTCCCCGCCTTTGGCGTCATCTTCCTGGTGGTGGGCGCGCTGTTCCTGGTTCCCGTGTTGAAGCCGATTCTGATCCCGCTGTTCTGGTTTGTGGGCAAGGTCGGCATCCTGCTGTTCATCTTTATCTGGATCCGCGGTACGTTGCCGCGCTTCCGGTATGACCAGCTCATGAGGTTTGCCTGGACGTTCCTGTTCCCGGTGGCCATCGTCAACCTGTTGATCACGGGTCTGCTGGTGGCGTTGCAGAGCTAATGAGGTAGCACGCGAAATGGACGCTTTGCTGTTTTTCCTGTTCGCCGCGATCGCCGTGGGCTGCGCCATCAATCTGGTGTTGCAGACGCACCCGATTTCGAGCGCTTTGTCACTGGTCGGCGTGATGGGTTCGCTGGCTGTGTTGTACCTGCTGCTGGGTGGCGAGTTCATCGCCGCGGTGCAGTTGATCGTCTACGCCGGCGCCATCATGGTGCTGTTCATCTTCGTGATCATGCTGCTGAATGCGGGTGCCGAGAAGAAACCGACGCGGAACATTCTACGTGCGGCCGTGGCGCTGCCGCTGTTGTTCACGCTGCTCGCCATCGGCGCGTTTCTGGTCGCCTCGCAGACGCCTTCCACGGATGTCGTGAAGTTCGGAAGCTTCCTGGTGGGCGGCCACGAGATCGGCAGCGCGCTGTTCACCACGTATCTGCTGCCCTTCGAGGCCACATCGATCCTGATCCTCATCGCCATTCTCGGGGCGATTGTGCTGGCCCGGAAGGAGATCTAACGAAACCCCATGCCTGAGCTGCCCATCGCCCTACCCGCCCACGTACCGCTGTCCTGGTACCTGATTCTCAGCGTGATTCTGTTCGTGGTTGGCGCCGCCGGATTCCTGCTGCGCCGCAACATCATCACCGTGTTCATGTGCATCGAGCTGATGCTGAACGCGGTGAACCTGACGTTCATTGCCTTCAGCCACCAGTTGAAGCAGGTGGACGGACATATCTACAGTTTCTTCGTGATGGTTGTAGCCGCGGCCGAAGCCGCCGTGGGGCTCGCCATCATCCTCACGGTGTTCAAGAATCGCTCGACGCTCGAAGTCGACGAAGTCTCCTCGATGAAGCTCTGATCCGATGCATCAACTCTGGCTCATTCCCGCATTGCCGTTTGCCGGATTTCTGGTGAACGGTCTGTTCGGCCGCAAGCTGCCCAAAGCGGCCGTCAACGCCGCGGCAATCGGCAGCGTTCTACTCGCCTTCCTCTGGGTCGTGAAGACCGTGCTCGCGCTGGGCGCCATGGAGGCGCCCCATGTCGAACACTACTTCACCTGGATTCAGAGCGGTTATGTGAACATCGGTTTCGACTTCTCGGTCGATCGCCTCAGCGCCATCATGCTGCTGATCGTCACCGGCATTGGCACACTCATCCATATTTATGCGGCGGGGTACATGGAGCACGAGGGCGGCTACTACCGCTTCTTTGCCTACCTGAACCTGTTCATGTTCTTCATGCTCGTGCTGGTGCTGGCCGCGAACTACCTGCTGCTGTTCGTCGGGTGGGAAGGCGTGGGCTTGTGCAGCTACCTGCTGATCGGTTTCTACTTCATCAAGAAGAGCGCAGGCGATGCCGGTAAGAAAGCGTTCATCGTCAACCGCATCGGCGACTTCGGCTTCTCGCTCGCCATGTTCCTGATCCTGGTCCACTTCAAGTCGCTGGACTTCCAGACGGTCTTCGCCAAGGCTGGAGCGACGGATGCAGGCGGGGTCTCGACGGCGACGTTCACGTTGATCTGCCTGCTGTTGCTGGTCGGGGCGGCCGGCAAGAGCGCACAACTTCCTTTGTATGTGTGGCTGCCTGACGCGATGGAAGGTCCGACTCCGGTCAGCGCGCTGATCCACGCGGCCACGATGGTGACGGCGGGCGTGTACATGATCGCGCGCTCGGCTGTGCTGTTTAATCACGCTCCGGCTGCGCTGGACGTGGTGGCCTACGTCGGTCTGGCGACGGCTGTGATGGCCGCGACTATCGGCCTGACGCAATACGACATCAAGAAGGTATTCGCGTATTCGACGGTTTCGCAGCTGGGGTACATGTTCCTGGCACTGGGCAGCGGAGCGTATTCGGCCGGCATCTTCCACGTGATGACGCATGCCTTCTTCAAGGCGCTGCTGTTCCTGGGCGCCGGATCTGTGATTCACGCTGTGCACGGCGAGCAGGATCTGCGCATGATGGGCGGACTGCGGTCGAAGATCCCGGTGACCTGCGCGCTGCTTTTCTGCGCTTCGGTGGCGATTGCCGGCGTACCCCCGTTCTCGGGCTTCCACAGCAAGGACGCGATCCTGCTGGCCGCTCACGCCAAGGCTCCTTGGATGTATTGGGTTGGTGTCGTGACCGCCGGCATGACCGCCTTCTATGTGTTCCGTGCCTGGTTCATGGCCTTCTTCGGGAGCTACCGCGGGCATGCGCATCCGCATGAGTCCCCGCTGATCATGACGCTGCCGCTGGGCGTTCTCGCGCTGCTCAGCCTGGGCGGCGGCTACCTGGACGTTCCGCACTTCCTCGAGCCCATGTTCGGGGGCGAACATGCCGCGCATGATGAGACCCTGGTGTTCATCTCCGTGGCCGCCGGCGTACTGGGCATCGTGCTTGCCTACATTTTCTACGTGGCGAAGCCCGGCCTGGCCGATGGCATCGCACGGACGTTCGCATGGCCTTACAAGGTGCTCTACAACAAGTACTACGTGGATGAAGCCTACGACGCCGTGATCGTCCATCCCATTCGGGACGGCTCCACCAGCGTTCTGTGGAAGGCTGTGGACGCCGGGGTGATTGATGGAGCAGTGAACGGTGTAGCGTCGCTGGCGCAGTCTATCGGCGGAGGGTTGCGAAATCTGCAATCCGGCTACATACGAAGGTACGCCGCATGGGTCGTGCTCGGCAGCATCGTGATCGTTGCTGTCGTCAGCTTCTGGGGAGGCGTTCGGTGAACCTTTTGAACATACTCCTGATCGTGCCGGCGGCGGGCTTCCTGCTAACGCTGTTGTTGCCGAAGGACAACCCGGGCCTGGTCCGGAACTTCACGCTGTTCGTTTCGCTCATCGCGTTTCTGCTGTCGCTGGGGCTGATCGGTCCGGTGCTGGCGGCTCCTCATCAGCTCTCGTTCGAGACCAATGCTCAGTGGATTGAGTATCCCTCCATCCGGTACCACGTCGGCCTGGATGGACTCAGCCTCTGGCTGGTGATCCTCTCGACCTTCCTCACCCCTCTCGTCATTCTGGTGAGTTGGAAGTATGTTCAGAAACGCGTCAAGGAATACTACGCGTTCCTGCTCTTCCTCCTGTTCGGCGTGCTGGGCGTCTTTGTCGCTCTCGACCTCTTCCTGTTCTTTGTGTTCTGGGAGCTCTCGCTGGTGCCGATGTATTTCCTGATCGGCATCTGGGGCCACGACAAACGGATTTACGCCGCCGTCAAGTTCTTCCTGTACACGATGGCCGGATCGGCGCTGATGCTGATCGCGATGGTGTACCTGTATAACAAGAGCGGCACATTCGACATCCCGCTGCTGATGGACATGATGGCCAAGGGCCGGTTGGTGCTGAACGGTCCGGAAGGCTTCTGGCTCTTCATGGCGTTCTTCCTGGCCTTCGCGATCAAGGTTCCGCTGTTCCCTTTGCACACGTGGCTGCCGGACGCTCACGGTGAGGCGCCCACGGCCGGTTCCGTGATGCTGGCCTCCGTGCTGCTGAAACTTGGCACGTACGGCATCGTCCGCATCTGCCTGCCGCTGTTCCCGGAGGCTTCGCACCAGAATGCGCAGTGGATCATCGGCCTGGCCATCGGCGGCATCATTTACGGCGCCCTGGTCGCCATGGTGCAGCCAAACATGAAGCGGCTGGTTGCCTACTCCTCAGTCAGCCACTTGGGGTTCGTGATCCTGGGTGTGTTCACCTTCACGCAGGTCGGGCTCGACGGTGCGGTTTACCAGATGCTGAACCACGGCATCTCCACCGGCGCACTGTTCATCCTGGTGGGCATGCTCTATGAGCGCCGCCACTCGCTGGAGATCGCGGATTACGGCGGAGTCGGCACTGTGGCGCCCTGGCTGTCCACGATGTTTGTCATCACGACCCTGGCCAGCGTGGGCCTGCCGCTGCTGAATAACTTTGTCGGAGAGTTCCTAGTGCTGCAGGGCGCGGCGGAACGCAACTTCCTTTATGCGGTCTTCGCGGCGGTGGGAGTCATTCTCTCCGCGGTCTACATGCTCTGGATGGTGCAGCGCACCTTCTATGGGGAGACCCCCGAGGAAGTGAAGCACCACTTCACCGACCTGTCGGTTCGCGAATGGGGCGTCCTTCTCCCACTCATTGCGATGATGATCTGGATGGGCATCGGCTCAGGCAGTTTCATCCCGGCCATCAGCGCCAGTGATTCGAAGATTCTCTCCGTGGTTCACTCGAAAGCCCCTGTCGCAGGGAAGGAGCTTGCCAATGCCCGCTAGTTTCGTGCCGCCCTCCCCGCAGGAGTTGTTCCGGTTCGCGCCCGAGATGCTGATGACCGTGGTGGCGACACTCATCATGGTGATGGAGCCGTTGGGGGCGCCGGAGGGCAAGCGCAAGTTTGCCGTCATCAGCTTTCTGACGCTGATCGTTGGGATCGCGCTGACCGTGGCCGGACTCAGCGATCCAGGCACTGCCTTTTCCAAAATGCTGGTGCTGGATGGATTCGCTGCGTTTTTCCGGATCCTGGTAATGGTTGTGGGGTTGCTCATCATCCTCATTTCCACGAATTACCTCAAGCTCGAGCAGCACGAGTCCGGCGAATACTACGCGCTGATGCTCTTCTCGATCGTCGGGCAGTGCCTGATGGTGTCGGCCAATGAGCTCATCATGCTGTTCATCGGGCTGGAGTGCTCGTCCATCGCCAGCTATGTGATGGCCGGGTACCTTCGTGACGACAAGCGGAACAATGAATCCGCGCTGAAGTACTTCCTGCTGGGTTCGTTCGCCACTGCGTTTCTGTTGTATGGCGTGGCCTGGATCTACGGGCTCACCGGCACGACGAATCTCAGCGCCATTCGCGCTACGCTGCTGAATCCCACGACACACCCGAACCTCGTGATGCTCGGGGCGGCGACGGCTCTGCTCTTTGTGGGCCTGGCCTTCAAGGTCTCCGCGGCGCCCTTCCAGATGTGGGCTCCGGACGTCTACCAGGGTGCTCCTGCCCCGGTGACGGCGTTCATGTCCGTGGGGCCGAAGGCAGCGGCATTCGCGATGTTCCTGCGAATCCTGATGACCGCCTTCGAGCCGCTGAAGGATCGTTGGGAGCCCATCCTGTGGGTGTCCGCGCTGGCTACGATGATCATCGGCAATTTCGCCGCGCTACGGCAGACGAACATCAAGCGCCTGCTGGCTTACAGCTCCATCGCGCATGCCGGATACGTCATGGTGGCCCTGACCACGCACAGCGAGATCGGCACCGCGGCCGCGATGTTCTACCTCACTTCGTACGCTTTCATGAACATCGGCGCCTTCGCCGTGGTCACCTATGTGGCGCGCCGCGGTGAGAAGCACGTGGCCACGCAGGATCTGTCCGGCCTCAGCCAGACCCAGCCGCTGGTCGCGGCGATGCTCACTGTGTTCCTGCTATCGCTCACCGGGATTCCGCTGACCGCCGGATTCTTTGGGAAGTTCTATATCTTCAAAGCCGCGCTGGACGCCAATCTGGTCTGGCTGGCGGTGCTCGGAATGCTCAACAGCGCCGTCGCCGCGTATTACTACCTGCGGATCATCGTGGTGATGTACATGCAGCCGCCGGCGGAGAGCGCGGAAGAGTTGCTCGCACCCAGCGCCGGCATCCGCGTTGCGATCTTCTGCACCGCGATCGTGACGCTGTTCCTGGGCATCTTCCCGTCGATCGTCCTCGATTTCGCCGGGAAATCCGCGGCCCTGATTCGATAGCCCGGTTATCGAATAAACTTTAACCCTGGAAAGAGATGGCCGGCCAGCGCCGGCCGTTTCCATTTCAGGGCCGGCTTTTTAACAGGCAATCAGCTCTCAAAGTCCAAAGAAGAACCCGCGGGCCTTCCTATGCGAAGATGCAAGCATCTGGAGGTACCTTCGACTTGGGAATGGGCTCAGACTCGAAGCCAAGGATGTACCGGCCGATTGAATCCTGTGGAATCATCGGCAATCTGCAGTCGGTTGCGCTGGTCTCGACGGAGGGCGAAATCGATTGGTGCTGCTTGCCGAACTTTGATTCGCCAAGCATTTTCGGAGCGATTTTAGATCGGGGGAAGGGCGGCTACTTTCGCATCGCGCCCGTGAATGAAGGCGTGAACCGGCAGATGTACCTGCCGGAGACGAACGTTCTGATGACACGGTTCCTGCGCCCGGATGGCGTGGCGGAGGTTCTCGACTTCATGCCGGTGCGGGAGGACAACGTCTGGCCGGGTGCGCAGGCGCCCAGCGAGATCATCCGCATCGTGCGGGGTGTCCGCGGTGTCACGAGGATCCGGCTCGATTGCCTGCCGGCCTTTGGCTATGCCTTGGCACCGCATGAGACTGAAATCCGGCCCTGGGGTTGTATTTTCCGCAGTGAACAGGGGAGCCTGGCCTTGAGCAGCCCGGTTCCGATCTCCGAAGAGGGCGGACACGCCGTAGCCGAATTCAATATCCACCCAAAGGAGAGCTTTACGTTCTCCCTGCGATTCCTGGAACACGGCGAACCCACTCCTGGCGGCCACGACCCCATTGATGGCGAGATCCTGATGGACCAGGCGGTGAAGTACTGGCGCGGGTGGCTCAGCCGGTGCACCTATACGGGCCGCTGGCGCGAGCGCATCATCCGCTCGGCGCTTGTCCTCAAGCTCCTTACTTACCGTCCCACTGGCGCAATTGTCGCGGCGCCCACCTGCAGCCTGCCGGAAGAGGTGGGTGGAACTCGTAACTGGGATTACCGCTACACGTGGATTCGCGATGCGGCGTTCACTGTCTACGCGTTCCTTCGCATGGGCTTCACCGAAGAGGCGAAGGCATTCATGGGGTGGCTCGAGAGCCGCGTCCATGAGCAGGAACGAGTCAACGGACCGTTGAACGTGATGTACGCCATCGATGGACGGCACGACCTGACGGAATTCACGCTGGATCATTTCGAGGGGTATCGCGGCTCGCGGCCAGTGCGCGTCGGCAATGGCGCTTACAATCAGCTCCAGCTCGATATCTACGGCGAGGTTGTGGATTCCATCTATCTCTACGACAAGCACGTCACACCCATCTCCTACAGCTTCTGGAAGCAGGTGCGCAGCATGTTGGAGTGGGTAGCCGCGAACTGGCAGCAACCGGACGAGGGACTGTGGGAAGTGCGTAGCCAGCGCCAGCACTTTATCTACTCCAAGCTGCAGTGCTGGGTCGCGCTTGATCGTGGACTGCGCCTGGCCGCCCGCCGCAGCCTGCCGCTCAACCGCGCCTATCTCGAGCAGGAACGTGACAAGGTCTTCGAATGGATCATGACGCATGGTTGGGACGCGGAGCAGCAGTCCTTCGTGCAGGCAGCCGGAACCAAGGCGCTGGATGCGGCCAATCTCATCATGCCGCTCGTCTATTTCATGGCCCCGACGGATCCGCGCATGCTGAGCACCATCGACCGTACCATTGATGCGCTCGTGTCAGACAGTCTCGTCTATCGCTACCAACTGCACGGCGATGTGTTTACGGACGACGGCCTGTCCGGCGGCGAGGGCACGTTCAGCATGTGCACTTTTTGGCTTGTCGAGGCGCTCACACGGGCCGGGCGTCTGGAAGAAGCGCGCCTGATCTTCGAAAAGATGCTCACTTACTGCAATCACCTCGGCTTGTATTCGGAAGAGATTGGACCTACCGGTGAAGCCCTGGGCAACATTCCGCAGGCGTTCACGCACCTGGGGCTGGTCAGCGCGGCGTTGAATCTCAACGCCCGGCTCGATGGACGGGAGTACGGGAGTTGAGGGCGCTGGATGGGCGCCGCTTTCGGGGCCATTCTGCAGAGCGACGGTGTCCTGTTTCAGGTGTGGAGCGCCGCACCTCGGTTGGAACTCGTCGTCGACGGGCCAGCGCCTTCGGTACACGAGTTGCAGCCACGCTCTGATGGCCTGAGATGCGTTTTGTTCCAGGGCTGACCGCGGGTGTCCGATACGGCTACCGGATCGACGGCCAGGGTCCATTCCCGGATCCTGCTTCCCGATTCCAGCCGGACGGCGTTCACGGGTTGTCGGAGGTGATTGACCCAAGTTTCCATTGGACCGACCACGATTTTCCCCATTGCCGTGGGACGAGAACGTGATCTATGAGTTGCACTGCGGGGCCTTCACCGCTGCTGGCGACTTTCCAGCCGCGGCGGACCGGCTCACGCATCTGCGCGGCCTTGGTGTGACGGCGGTGGAGTTGATGCCGCTGGCCGATAGCCCCGGCCGGCGCAATTGGGGTTACGACGGAGCTCTCCCTCTACGCGCCGAACCGGAACTACGGCCGGCCGGAGCAGCTTCGTGCCTTCGTGAACCGGGCGCATGAATTGGGCCTCGCGGTCTACCTCGATGTCGTGTACAACCATTTCGGTCCGGATGGCGCCTATCACCGGCTCTTCCATCCCGGCTTCTACTCCACCAGCGTGAAGACGCCCTGGGGGGATGGTCTTAACTTCGATGAGGAACACTCCGCGAACACGCGCGCGTTCTTCATCTGCAATGCGCTTCACTGGCTGGAGGAGTACCACATCGACGGCTTTCGGCTGGACGCAACACACGCCATTCAGGACACCAGCGAAGTACACTTCCTGGCGGAGTTCGCTTCCGCTCTGCATCTCCGCGCCGCCGAACTCCAGCGCACCGTGAATGTGATCGCGGAGGATGCGCGCAATCTCAATACGATCCTGCGGCTCCCGCGGCAGGGCGGCTTCGGCGTGGATGCGGTCTGGGCCGACGACCTGCATCACCAGGTGCGCCGGGCTCTGGCCGGCGATAACGCGGGTTACTACGCGGATTACGACGGCCAGCCCGCCAGCATTGCCCGGACGCTTCGAAACGGCTGGTTCTATGAGGGGCAGCACTCCGTGCATCACAATGCGCCGCGCGGTACCCCTTCCGAGGGCATCGATCTCAACCGCTTCGTCATCTGCATCCAGAACCACGACCAGATCGGCAACCGGGCTCGCGGCGAGCGGCTCCACCACCAGATTCCCGACCACAGCCACAGGGCAGCCAGCGCACTCCTGCTGCTGGCTCCGGAGACGCCACTGCTCTTCATGGGACAGGAGTGGGGCGCCACCTCACCGTTTCAGTTCTTCACTGATCACAATGAACAGCTTGGACCGCTGGTAAGCGAGGGTCGCCGGCGTGAATTCGCCCATTTCCCGGAGTTCTCGGGCGAAGAGGCCAGGGCCTCGATACCCGACCCGCAGGCGGAAGAGACCTTCCTGCGCAGCAAGCTGGATTGGTGCGAGATTGAAGAGCCGGCGCATCAGGCCATGCTTCGTTGGTACACGCGCGTCCTCGCCTTGCGCCGGCAGATCCGCGGGCATGCCCTGCGATGTACGGTCAGAGAGCAGAGTGGAGTGATCCTGCTCGAATGGCGGGACGCCCGGCGCGTCTCATACAGCCGTTATTGCCTTGCTGGGCTCCGGAGAATGGGCCGGCGACCATCCCCAGGCCGAACTGTTGTTCACCAGCGAGGATCCTGAGTTTGCGCCTGATGCCATTGAGACTGCCGGACGGAAACTGAGCCGCCCCGTCCGTTTTGAACGGGCCGGCTGCGTCGTTCTTTTTGACGACAAAGGAGAAGACTGAAGTGACAAACGGCATTCCGTCCTTTCCCGTGAGTACTTACCGGTTGCAGCTGAACGACGGCCTTGTCTTCGATGACGTCACCCGGCTTGTGCCGTACTTTGCGGGGCTGGGTGTCACGCATCTCTATCTTTCTCCCATCTGGAGAGCCCGGCCTCACAGCCAGCACGGATATGACATCTGCGATCTGGCGGAGATCAATCCGGAACTGGGTGGCGAAGAGGGTTACAACCGGCTCTGCCAGAGCGCGGCACAACACTCCATCGGACTCGTCCTCGACTATGTCGCCAACCACATGTGTACGGATCCACTGCACAATGCGGCGTGGCGCGATGTGCTGCGGAATGGCCCATCCTCTTCGTTTGCGGACTACTTCGATATCGACTGGCAGCCCGTCAAGGACGAACTGGAAAACAAAGTGCTGCTGCCGATCCTCGGGCATCAGTATGGTTCGGTTCTGGAAGCAGGCGAACTGCAGGTGGTGCACGATTGCGGCGAGTTCCACCTGCGCTACTGGGACAACAATCTGCCTCTCGATCCACGCCAGTGCCGGCTCCAGATCCTGCGGCACCATGAAGAGGCGCTGGAGGAACTGCTCAAGGAGCAGCCGGAAGTTCAACAGGAGTTCCTCAGCATCCTGTTCCAGTTGGACCATCTTCCCTCCTACACCGACACTTCGCAGGAGGCGCGCAACGACAGAGCCCGTGAGCTGGCTATTGCCAGCCAGCGCCTGCTGCGGCTGCTCACCCAGTCGGAGGAGTTGCGGGGGCATGTCGACCGGAATGTCGAGGAGTTCAATGGCCGCCCTGGTGATCCGGCCAGCTTCGACCTGCTCCACAATCTGCTCGAGCAGCAGCCCTATCGTCTTTGTTACTGGCGGACCGCGCTGCATGAGATCAACTACCGCCGCTTCTTCGATATCAACGAACTGGCCGGCCTGCGCATGGAGTCGCCGCAGGTCTTCGAGTCCGCCCACAGCAAGGTGATTGACCTATTCAATACTGGGCGGGCGCATCGGCCTGCGGCTTGACCACATCGACGGCCTTTACGATCCCTCGGGCTATCTGCACGAGTTGCGCAAAACCGTGGATGCGGCCGATCGCACGTCATACATCGTGGTGGAGAAGATCTTGGCTTCCACTGAGCGACTTACCTCGGAGTGGCCCGTGGATGGCACCACCGGTTACGAATTCCTCAACCAGTTGAACCGGTTGTTCGTGAGGCCGGAGAATCTCGAGTCCGTGCGCCGCGTCTACCACAGCTTCTCGCGCCGCAGCACGGATTTTGAAGAGATCCGCTACGTCTCCAAACAGCAGATTATTTCGACTTCGATGGTGAGCGAGTTGAATGTTCTCGCACATGAGTTGAATCGGATGTCGGAACAGGATCGCCGCTATCGGGATTTCACGCTCGACAGCTTGCAGGAAGCCCTCCGCGAGGTGGTCGCCTGCTTCCCTGTGACGTACCTACATCAGTTCGCGCGGCGTAACTTATCCGGACAAAGCCGCGATCGACCAGGCGATCCGCGATGCAATCCGCCGCAACCCAGTGATGGAGTCATCGATTTTTGCCTTCATTCGGGAGTGCGTGTGTCCTGATCCGTCGGAGACCGACGAACTGGTTCACGCCAGACGCCTGCGTTTCGCGCAGAAGTTCCAGCAATACACCAGCCCTGTGCAGGCAAAGGGAATTGAGGACACCGCTTTCTACCGCTACTGTCCGCTGGCTTCGCTGAACGAAGTGGGCGGGGAACCTGCGTCGCTGGGAGCGCCGCTGGACGACTTCCATGCGGCCAACGCCTACCGGCAGATCCGCAGCCCGCGGTCGATGATCACCACCTCCACGCACGACACAAAACGTGGAGAGGATGCTCGCGTGCGGATCAGCGTACTTTCGGAGGTGCCGGACGAATGGCGCAAGCAGTTACGCAGTTGGGCGCGCAGTGTTGCCGCGGCTCGTACCCGCACCGGTGGCCAGGTGGCGCCGGATCGAAACGATGAGTACCTCTTCTACCAGAGCCTGCTCGCGATCTGGCCTATCTCCAAGGGTTGGGACGACGAACAGCTTCTCGACCGCATCCTCGCCTATATGTCCAAGGCAGTGAAGGAGGCAAAGACCCATTCGAGCTGGATCAACCCCTCCAATGAATACGATGCTGCCCTAGCTCATTATCTCCGCAGCCTCTTTACGGATCAGCATACTTCCTCTTTCCGGGAGTCCTTTGCCGCGTTTGCGGAACGCATCGCCTACTTGGGCTCGTCTGAACTCCCTGTCCCAGCTCACCCTCAAGCTGGGGTCGCCCGGGGTAACGGACTTCTACCAGGGCACCGAGTTTTGGGATCTCACCCTGGTCGATCCCGACAACCGCATGAGGATTGATTTCGAGTCCAGGCAGGACTGGCTGCTTCGCTGGCAGTCTGAATATATCCAGGCGTTGAATGAGAATCGCGTCTTCGACTTTGCGCAAGTCGGGTCGAGGCCCGATGCGGGGCAACTGAAGGCCGCCATGACGACAATCGGTCTCAAGCTGCGCCGGGACAACCCGGACCTCGTGATCGACGGCGCCTACCTGCCGCTGTACGCCACCGGACCGATTGCCGAGCACCTGGTCGCCTTCGCGAGGGTAAGGAATGGGCGCGTCCTGCTGACGGCCGGCCTGCGCTGGATGGCAGACCTGCTGGCCGAATTGCCCTATCCTCAAGCCGCCGAAAGCTGGCATGAGACCGTCCTGCCGATACCAGAAGAGATGGCCGGCCGGAACATCGTCAACGTCCTGACGAACGAGCGGTGGACCTGCGCCGGATCCATTCCCTTGCGCGCACTCTTTGGACGCCTGCCAGGCGCCCTCATTACTCTGGCTTGATCCGGACGGCCTCGCACACACCATCGCGAAAAATTGTTTCGCGGATCCTACACCGCCGGTGATCCCTTCTTCCGGGTCATCGCGCGTTCTCTGTGTATGCGGAAGATCATTTCAATCTTTGCCTTCGCGGCTGTGCTGGCCGCGCAATCCCCTTCGGAAGACAAGCGGCTCGTCTTCTCGACCTTCAATGGCGGCGACCGCTATGACGACGCCACAGCGGTGGCGGTGGATCCCGGCGGTTTCATCTACGTTGCCGGTGAGAGCGAGTCACGCGACATACCCGTGAAGCCGGTCGGCGGAAAGCCGCTCACCTCGGCGGTGTTCAAGGCGTACCTCACGAAGTACAGCGCCGAAGGCAAGGAAGTGCTCTGGCGCGCACAGATCGGCGGCTCCTCCAATACCGTGGCGCATGCCGTCGCCCTGGACAAAGATGGCAACGTCTATGTGGCCGGCACCACGGGCGCCCGCGATCTTCCGCTGCTGCACCCGATCCAGGACAAGCAGGGCGGTCTCAACATCTGCTTCGTGATGAAATTCGATGCGGAAGGGACACCGCTGTTCTCCACCTACTTCGGCGGCGAACGCAATGAGGAAGGTCTCGCGCTGGCGCTCGATTCCGCCGGCAATATCTATCTGGCGGGCCGCGCTTCCTCTTCCCAGTTGCCGGTGAAGAACGCGCTGCAGTCTCAGATCTCCGGTGGCGGCCAGGACGCCTTCATCGCCAAAATCACGCCGGACTTCCAGCTCGCTTACGCCACTTACCTGGGCGGGAACAGCGGTACCGACAACATCTACGCCATCGCCGTCGGTCCCGACGATTCCCTCTACGTAGCCGGCGAGACGATGTCCACGGGCATGGCCACGGATGGTGCCTACATCACCCAGCCCCAGAGCTATTCCAGCTTCGTCGCCCGTGTGAAGCCCGAAGGCGACGGCCTGATGTACTTCACGTATGTCGGCTGGAAGGGCGGCTACACCAAGATTCAAGGCTTGACGGTCGATCGCGATGGACGCGCCTACGTGGTCGGCCATACGTCCTCCAAGCAGTTGCCTACCTCTGAGAACGCACTGCAAACAGCATTCGGCGGTGGTTTCCGCGACGCATTTCTCCTACGCCTAAGCGTCGACGGTACCGCCGCCGAATACCTCACTTACCTGGGCGGAAGTTCCTCCGGACCCACTGATCCCGACGAGACGGCCACCGCCGTGAAGATCGATGGCCGGGGCTATGTGTATGTCACCGGCTTCACCAATTCGCCGGATTTCCCCGGTCATCGTGCGCTGCAGCCGAACCACGGGGCAAGTTCGATGCGTTCCTGCTCCGCCTCGATGTGGACCAGAAGCAGTTCATCTCCTCCACCTTCTGGGGCGGCGTCGACAATGATGAGTCGCTGGCGTTGACGCTCGGGCCGGGAGAGTCCGCCACCATCGCCGGCATCACCTACTCCTCGGATCTGCCTCTGTCGGCCAACGCGCTGCAGACCAAGCTCGGCAGCGGCAACGACGCGTTCGTCTGCCAGATTTGCGACCCCTGGCCCGGTATCTGGTTTGGCGACCTTGCCGAAGCCCGCTTCACTTTCGTACAGGGAGGTGAAGTGCCGGCTCCCATCAATTCGATCGTCTATGCAGGCTGTCCGCAGGCCTTCCCCGCGGAGGGACCGGAGAGCACCGAGCCGTGGCTGACGCTGGAAAAGGACGGCAACACCGTCCCGATGAAGTTGAAATTCAGCGTCAACCCCGACGGTCTGGCACCCGGCGAGTACAAGACGGTTATCAGGATCACTGTCAACGACGCGTTCCACCCGGTGCTTGAGATCCCGGTCACCCTCGTCGTGCAGGAGCCGCCGGTGGTCGTCGAAGAACCGTCCCCGGCGAACTGACACTCAGCGGAATGGGGGGCGCCGGCTCCCCCGCGTAGCAACAGGCGAAACGGTGCTCTCCCGGCGCCTGTTGCTACCCTGAAGTCATGCGATTTGCCTCCGCGGGTGCGGCCTCCGTCCTCGCCCTTTCCCTCTTCCTCAGCGCGTGCGCCTCCAAGCCGGAACCTCCCAAAGTCAGCGCCTTTGTCGATGCTTACTACGACGCCCTCTTCACCTGGAGTCCCTCTTCGGGACCAGCGTCGGCTTCCATCAGTACGACAAACAGTTGGAAGACCGGTCGGCCGCGGCCTATCAGCGGCGCATCGCTACGTTGAAGGACCAGTTGAAGCAGGCGGAATCGCTGCAGTCCGCCCAGCCCGCTGAGCAGGATCAGCTCGACCTCACCATGATCCAGAACGCCATCCGCGCGGAACTGCTCGACCTCGAAACCATCCAGACCTGGCGGCACAATCCCATCGACTATGTTGCCTCGCCGGGCGGTGCGGTCGACCTTCTGATGAAGCGGAACTTCGCGCCGGCGAAAGAGCGGCTGGCTGGAGTCACGGCCCGCCTGGCCGCCGCGCCCGCGCTAATCGCCGCCATGAAGGCGAACGTCGAGAATCCTCCCAAGGAGTTCACTGACCTCGCCATTCGTGTGGCCGGTGGCTCCGTCGGCTTCCTCGAAAAGGAAGTGGCCGTGTGGGCCAAGGAAGCGGCCGGTGACGATGCTCAGGCTTTCAGCGAATTTCAGAAGGCGGACGCGGCCGTGGTCACGGCGATGAAGGATGCGGCGGTCTGGCTGAAGTCGGACCTGCTCCCCCGCTCGAAAGGCTCCTTCTCCATTGGCGCCGAGAACTTCTCGAAGAAACTGCTGTATGAAGAGATGGTCGACCTGCCGCTCGATCGTGTTCTCGCCGTCGGGCAGGCCAACCTGGACAAGGACTACAAGGACTTTGTCGAAACGGCGAAGAAGATCAATCCAAAGCTGTCACCGGCTGAAGTCATGAAGTCGCTGGAGACCGAGCATCCGACGGAAGCCGATCTGCTGCCCGCCGCGCGCCGCACCATCGAAGGGACACGCTCGTTCCTCATTGACCACAAGATTGTCACCGTGCCCTCAGAAGTACGGCCGCGGATCGAAGAGACTCCCGTTTACGCCCGTGTGGGTAGTTTTGCTTCGATGGACACGCCCGGCCCGTATGAGGAAAAGGCGACGGAGGCGTTCTACTACGTCACGCCGCCGGAAAAGGAGTGGGACCCAAAGCACAAGGAAGAGCACCTGCGGCTTTACAACAAGTACGTGATGCAGTTGATCACCATCCACGAGGCGTTCCCCGGCCATTACCTCCAGTTCCTTTACGGAAAGCAGTTCCCCACCAAAACCCGCAAGCTGGCCGGAGCCGCCTCGAACGCAGAAGGCTGGGCGCACTATACAGAACAGATGATGCTGGAACAGGGCTACGGCGAGGGCGACCCCAAGATTCATCTGGCGCAGCTCTCCGAGGCGCTGTTGCGCGACTGCCGGTACATCACCGGCATCAAGCTCCACACGGAAGGCTGGACTGTGGAGCAGGGGCAGAAGCTCTTCGTCGAAAAGGGCTTCCAGCAGCCGGCCAACGGGTTTGAGGAGGCCCGCCGAGGCGCCTACAACCCGACCTACCTCTATTACACGCTGGGCAAGCTGATGATCTATAAACTGCGCGCCGACTACCAGCAGGCCAAAGGTTCAGCTTACACCCTGCAGGGTTTCCACGACGAGTTCGTGAAACAGGGGCCGCTGCCGCTGAAACTCATGCGGCGGATTCTCCTGCCCGGCAATACCGCGCCACTGCTCTAGGCGTGCTCAGTCGCCGCGAAGCGCGCTCATCGGTTCCACCCGCAGGGCGCGCAATGCCGGCAGAAGCATCGCCAGCAGGGAGACCGCGGCCAACACCAGCGGCACCGTGACGAACGTCCCTGCATCGTGGGCCTGCACTCCGTACAACAGGCTCTGCACCGTCTGTGCCATCGCCAGACTTAGGACGACCCCCACGGCCAGTCCAGCGCCAGTGGGCAGAATGCCCTGTCGGAAGACGAGCGCCAATACGTGCCCTCTCCGTGCGCCCAGCGCCATGCGCAGGCCAATCTCCGGCGTTCGCTCCACCACGCTTTGCGCCACAACCCCGGCCAGCCCTACGCCCGTCAACAGCAGCGCCAGCGCCGCGAAGACGCCGGCCAGCACCATCTGCAGCCTGGGGCCGGCCACCGCCTTGGAAAGGACGTCGTCCATCATCGCAACGTGGGAAACGGCCAGGCTCGCGTCAATCGACCGGATCTCGGCGCGCACCAGCGTCGCGAGTGCTCCTGCCTCCATCGATGTCCGGACGACCAGATCCCGCACCATGGGAGCCGCCTGCAGCGGGTTGTACATCACCGGCCGCGCCGGCTCGTCGATGTTGTACTCGCGCACATCCGCCACCACCCCGACAATGCGGCACTTCGCGTCCTGGTTGCTGTCCATGAATATGCTGTCCAGCGCGGACCGGCCCGGGAAGAACCTCTTCGCGAAGGTCTCGTTTACCATCACCCCGTAAACAGGCCCCTTCGTATCGCGGGCCTCCATCATCCGGCCTTCCATCAGCCGCATCCGCATCGTGGGGAAATAGGATGGAGTCACATACCGGTGCGGCACCACTATTTCCTGTCCGCGCGGCGGCGCCGGGCGCCCATCGAATGTGACCATGCTGGCGCCCCCGGCCATGCTCGTCGGCACCCGGTAGGTCCAGCCCGCATCTGTCACACCCGGGATCGCCTTGATCTTCTCGAGGGACGCCTGGTAGAACGCCACCCGCTGCTCGTCCTTTGCGTACGCCCGATCCGGCAGGACCAGCCGCATGGTGATGACGCCCTCGGGATCGAACCCGAGTTCCTGCCGCTGCAGCTTCAGGAAGCTATGAAGGAAGAGGCCCGCACCCGTCAGCATCATGACGGAGAGCGTCACCTCGGCGCCCACCAGCAGTTGGCGCATTCCGGCCCGCCCGCCTACCTGATTCCGGCTGCCCTGGCGGAGCGAATCCGCTTCCGCCGTACGCCAGGCCAACAGGCCGGGCGCGATTCCGGAGAGTACCGCGGTGAGAGCCGCCGCCAGCATCGAGAAACCCAGCACCACCGGGTTCAGCTCAATCTCCTTGGCCCCGTAGAGAGCTTCCGGCAGGAGGCGTGTGACAGCCTCCTTGGTCCACGCCGCCAGAGCCAGACCTAATAGACAGGCCATGCCCGCCAGCAGCGAACTCTCGACAAGCTGCAACCGCAGCAGCTTCGCCCGGCCCGCGCCCAAAGCCGCACGCACGGCAAACTCGCGCTGCCGGCCCGACGCCCGCGCCACCAGCAGGCCCGCCACGTTGGCACACGCGATGAGCAGCAGGAAGCCGACAATCCCCAGCAATGCCAGCAGCATGGGTTTCTGGCGTCCGCTGAGCGTCTGCCGCAGGCTGGTCACCACCGCGCCCACCTGGGAATTCGATTCGGGATACTGCCGCTCCAGCCTCTTCGCGATCCCGGTCATCTCCGCTCGCGCCTGCTCCAGCGTCGCGCCCTGTCTGAGTTTGGCCATCACCTGAAGGAAATGCGAGCCGCGCCGGGCCCGGTCTTCCGGGCTGAATGCCATCGGAGTCCAGATATCCGCCTCATACCCGGCGACGCGGAATGAGGGTGGCATCACTCCAATCACTGTCATCGGGAGGCCGTCGAGAGACACCGCCTTTCCGATCAGTGACGGGTCGCTGCCGAAGCGGTCTCGCCACAACGCGTAACTCACCACCGCGACCCCAGGTGCTCCAGCCTGATCCTCAGCGGCCGTGAATACCCGGCCCAGGCGCGGCTGAACGCCCAGCAGTGGGAAGAGTTCGGGCGTCGTCTTCACGCCCTCGATGCGAGTGGCCTCCCCGTCTCCCGTCAGAGTGAATGCCCACCGGCGGAAGGCCGTCATGTCCTGGAGCGTCCTGGACTGCGCCTTCCAGTCGTAGTAGTTGGCCGGCGCCGGGGTGTTCTCCGGGAATCCCATGGCGGAAGTCTCTTCCCAGACGTGGACAAGCCGATCCGCCTCCGGATACGGTAGCGGGCGCAGCAGTGCCGAGTGCACAACGCTGAACATCGCGGTGGAGGCGCCAATGCCCAGGCCTAGTGTCAGCACCGCCACAACCGTGAAGCCGAAGCTCTTTCGCAGAGAACGAATGGCGAATATCAAATCGGGAAGCATCGCGCGTATCGGAGCGCACTCACAGAGCCAAACCCAACTCCCTCTGGATCAGTGCCTTGACGTTCCGGCCTGGGAAACGCCGTGTCCGCTCGTGGGACATTGTGTCCGCACTCAAAACAGGCGCATCAGGTCAGAGAACCGCTCCACGATCTCCAGCCGGCCCGGCCCGGGTTCGCGCAAGGTCTGCCGTTCCAGCGTCCAGGTGCGTTCGTGCGGCACGAAGACAGCGTTCAGCCCGGCTTCCAGTGCGGGGTTGATGTCGGACTTCGGCGAATTCCCAATCATCCACGTGATGGCAGGATCGAGACCCCGTTCCGCCACCAGCCGCTTGTAGGACGCGCGGTCCTTCTCCTTCACGATCGCCGTATGCTCGAACCAGACGCCCACGCCCGACCGGTCAATCTTCAGTTTCTGCTCTTCTTCATGACCCTTGGTGCAGATAGTCAGCGCGTGCCGTTCGGCAAGATAGGCCAACGTGTCGGCCACCCCTTCCATCAACTCAACCGGCTGCTCGAGGATTCGCAGCGCAAAGCCTTTCACCGTCTCCAGATCCTCAGGACGGATCGCACGCCCGGACAGCCGGCGGTAGCACTCCTGGAGATTCCGGCCAAAATTCAGCGAGCCGTAGCCGTGCACCTTGGCGTTGGCCAGTTCGATCTCGTCCAGGATGCTGCGCACCTCGTCTGGTGACAGAGTGGAATGCTCCAGGAAGGCCACAAACTGCTCAAATGCTTCCTCGAAGTAGATGTTGTTTTCCCACAGGGTGTCGTCGGCGTCGATCAGCAGGTTCAAGCGCATGCTGGGCTGTCTACTCGAGGCTGGAGAGGTCCGGAGTATGCTTCCCGTGCCCGTTCAACCTTGCCACTTTCTTGATTTCTTTGCCCAGCTTGTTGCGCTCCAACAGCACACCAAGATGCTCGCACACCTGCTCCATGCGGTCCGCTTCCGATCGCATCTGGAGTAATGTCTGCCGGAAACCCAGATCCGTCGAGATCTGCGCCAGTTGGAAGCTCAGCTCCGGATGGTCCGCCTCCGGTGTCTCCGTCTCATCTTCCGTCACCTTGGTCAATTCTTCGAACCGTTCCAGCGCCGTAAGGATCGTCTGCGCATTGGCCGGTTCCAGATCGTCATCGTCGAAGTATCGTACCTCGGCCTGGAAGAAGTTCCGTTCCGTTTGGATCGAGAGAATTTCAAACCGCTGCCTGCCTAGCGTGAGGATGTCCATCCGGCCATCGTCAAAGCGCTGCAAGACCTGCTCGACGGTCGCGGTGCTGCCCGTCCGCAGTACGCCGTTCCCGCGCGAAAGCACGACGCCGAAAGGCCGATCTTCGGCGATGCACTCATTGATCATCTCCTTGTACCGCTCTTCGAAGATGTGCAGTGGCAGGGTCGTATTGGGGAATAGCACCACTTCGAGTGGAAACAGCGGCAGCAGGCCCTCCGGCATCTTTGTATTATGGCTCATGCGGAGGTAAGTCCAGCCCGCGCCGGCAGCCGCTCTCACCCATGCAGATCTCCGGGAAGACCGCACTCATCACAGGAGCCAGCTCCGGCATCGGCGCCGCTCTCTCCGGGGAACTCCGCCGTCGGGGCGCGCGCCTTATCCTGACCGGTCGTTCCAGCGAACGTCTCGCGGCTCAGGCCCAGCCGGACGATCTCACCGTGGCCGGCGACCTCTGCGACGGATCTTTCCGCGAAACCCTGCTCCAACACGCCGTCGACCGCTTTGGCCACATCGACATTCTCATCAACAACGCCGGCTACGGCCTCTACGCCCCACCCACGCGCTCCCCGCTGGATGACGTGCGCAACATGTTTGAACTGAACCTGTTTGCTCCGCTACATCTGATCCAACTCGCGGCGCCCTTGATGAAAGAGCGCGGAAGCGGCATCATCGTCAATATCAGTTCCGTCGCTGGGAGATTGACTTTGCCTTGGCTCTCCATGTATTCGGCTTCGAAGTTCGCCTTGTGCGCGCTCTCCGAGGGGCTGCGCTCGGAGCTCTCCCCTGCGGGCGTGCAGGTCGTGACAGTCTGCCCCGGTTATGTGAAAACCAGCTTCCCTGAGAATGTCCGTGGAGCGGCCATGCCCACCTCCCTCACCAACCCGTCTCACTTCGCGATGACCGCCGGGGAATGCGCCGCGGCCATCGCTCGGGGCATCGAAAAAGGAGCCAGAACCGTCATCACCCCCGGTAGCGCGCGCCTGCTCCTTCTCGCGGCGCGCCTCTTTCCATGGCAGACTGAAAGGTTCTTGGCGCGGTTCCACCGCCAACTGGAGCAGCAAGCATGATTCTTAAACTGAAGCGCACACCAGGCATCTATCTGGTGGGCTTCATGGGTAGCGGAAAAACGACGGTGGGCCGCGCACTCGCCAAATACCTCGGCTGGCGATTCGCTGACCTCGACGAGGATATCGAAGCCCGCGAACAGATGCCCATCGGCCAGATCTTCGACCAGCACGGCGAAGACGAGTTCCGCCGCATCGAGAGCGACGCCCTGAAGCGGCGCGTTTCCGACGTGGCGCGCGGCGTGCCCTGGGTCATCTCCGTCGGTGGCGGATGCTTCGCGCAGGCCCGAAACTTCGAACTGATCCAGAACCACGGCCTCTCCATCTGGCTCGATGCGCCCCTCGAACTCATCCGCTCCCGCATCGCCCACTCCTCCCACCGCCCCCTGGCGCGCGATCCCGAGAAGTTCGAAGCCCTTTACTGGGCGCGGCGCGAGTTCTACGACAAGTCCGACTACCGCATCTCCGTCGGTCCGGAAGGGTCGCAAGGCGCGGTCGATTCCATCCTCAAACTGCCCATTTTCTAGCTGCCCATGTCTCTCTCCCGGACCCTCCGACGCGATGCCAAGGCCATCTTCCAGTCCGCGGTGGATGCCGCCCGGCCCGAAACCGCAGTCCTCTCCGCGTTGAAGCGGATTCCGGCCCATCGCTTTCGCCGTATCTTTGTGCTCGGTGCCGGAAAGGCGTCCGCAGCCATGGCGCATGCCGTGGAACGGTCCTTGGGCGACCGAGTCACCGCCGGGCTCATCAACACCAAGGACGGCCACCTGGCCCGCCTGAAACGCATCCGCCTGAATGAGTGCAGCCATCCTGTGCCCGATCAGCGCGGCGTCGACGGCGCCCGGCAGATTGCGGAGCTCGCCGGCGAAGCCACGGCCGACGATCTGGTCCTCTGCCTCATTTCCGGCGGCGGCTCCGCCCTGCTACCCTTGCCCGCCGCACCCATCACGCTCGCCGAGAAACAAGACACCACCAAACTCCTGCTCGCCTGCGGAGCCACCATCCACGAACTCAACGCCGTTCGCAAGCATCTGTCTCTCATCAAGGGCGGACAACTGGCACGCCTGGCAGCGCCAGCGACCGTGATCTCGCTGATGCTCTCCGACGTCGTTGGCGACCCGCTCGACGTCATCGGCTCCGGCCCGACAGCGCCGGATCCCTCCACCTTCCAAACCGCCTGGACCGTCATCGAGAAGTACGGGCTTGCCGACCAGTTGCCTGCCTCCGTCCGGACTCGCCTCCAGGCGGGTCTCCAGGGCAAAGTGGAGGACACCCCCAAGGCCGGGGACGCCTGCTTCGCCCGCACGCGCAATCTCGTCATCGGCAGCAATCTGCTCGCCGTCAAGGCCGCTTCGGCGAAAGCGAAGGAGTTGGGATACAAGCCGGTCGTCCTGTCCACCACTATCGAGGGGGAGACCAAAGATGTCGCCTCCATGCACGCAGCCATTGCCCGCGAAGCCCGCGCCACCGGAAGGCCGGCCAAGCCGCCGGTCTGCTTCATCTCGGGTGGAGAGACCACGGTCACCATCCACGGGGAAGGATTGGGCGGCCGCAACCAGGAATTCGCCCTTGCTGCCGCCATCGTCCTCGATGGCCAGGCTGGAATTCTTGCCTTCAGCGGAGGGACGGACGGCACCGACGGTCCCACCGATGCGGCAGGGGCCATGGCGGACGGCGAATCTGTCCGGCGCGCCGCGAAACTCGGACTGAATGCGGCGTCCTTTCTCGCACGCAACGATTCGTACAACTTCTTCGCCCCGCTCGGCGACCTCGTGAAGACCGGGCCTACTGGGACCAATGTGATGGATGTCCGCCTCATGCTATTGCGATAACACTCCCCTTCCGGCGTGCTGCGCCGTCCGGGGGTGCCCTATGTTAGATTGAGGTGACCGTAAGCCAATTCCTATGAGTGATTCTTCCGCCGAGCTGCTGAAAACGCCCCTCAATGAAGCCCATCGCGCCCTCAAGGCCCGCATGGTGGACTTCGGCGGCTGGGACATGCCCGTACAGTATTCCGGCATCATTGATGAGCACAACACCGTCCGCACCGCGGCCGGCCTGTTCGACGTCAGCCACATGGGCGAAATCGAGATCAAGGGGCCTGAAGCCCTGTCTCTCGTAAACTACGTTTCCACCAACAACGCCGCCAAACTGGCGACGGGCCAGGTCCATTACGCCGGTCTCCTCTATGACCACGCCGGCTTTGTCGACGACATTCTGGTCCACAAAGTAGCCGACGACTCGTACTTCCTCTGTGTGAACGCCTCCAACCAGGACAAGGACTACGAGCACATTGCTGCGCAGAACCGTTGGGACTGCACGGTTGAGAACGCCGGTCCGCGTTACGCTCAGATCGCCATCCAAGGGCCCAAGGCGCTGGCGACGCTGCAAAAGCTCACCAAAACCGACCTGAGCGCCATCAAGTACTACTGGTTCACCGACGGCGAAGTCTCCGGCGACTGGGCTCGCATCGCCCGCACCGGCTATACCGGCGAAGACGGCTTCGAGATCTACGTGGACCCCAGCCTCGCCGCAAAACGCTGGAACGAACTCATGGCTGCCGGCCAGGAGTTCGGAATCAAACCCGCGGGCCTCGGCGCCCGCAACACACTCCGCATGGAGGCAGGCATGGCCCTTTACGGCCATGAAATCGACGCCTCGATCTCTCCGCTCGATGCCGGCCTGCAGTGGATTGTGAAGTTCGACAAGGGTGACTTCCTGGGCCGCGCAAAACTGGAAGAACAGAAGGCCGCCGGCCTCACCCGGAAGCTGATCGGATTTGAGATGTGTGGTCGCGGCATCGGCCGCGATGGCTACGAAGTCCGCGTCGCGGGCGCTCCCGCCGGCTGGGTGACCTCCGGCGGCCCCTCCCCGACGCTCAACAAGAACATCGGAATGTGTTACCTGCCCCTCGACAAGGCCGTCCCCGGTACCTCCATCGAAGTCATGATCCGGAACACCCCCGTCGAAGCGGTAACCATCCCCATCCCTTTCTACAAGCGAGCGAAATGAACTACCCAGAAACCTTCCGCTACACGAAAGAACATGAATGGGTGTCCGTCGACGGCGACACCGGCACCATCGGCATCACCGATCACGCCCAGAACGAGCTAGGCGACATTGTCTATGTGGACTTGCCGAAGGTCGGCTCCGCCATCGAAACCGGCAAAAGCCTGGGCTCCGTGGAGTCCGTCAAAGCCGTCAGCGACATTTATGCCCCCGTCTCCGGCGAAGTTCTCGAAATCAATACCCTCCTCGCCGAGGCCCCCGAGAAGCTCAACGAAGATCCCCATGGCGACGCCTGGCTCGTGAAGATCCGTCTTTCCAATCCCGGTGAAGTCGCCGGCCTCCTCTCCGCCGAGGAGTATAAGTCCTTCATTGGCAGCTAGTCCCGCCGTTTTCTCACCCTTCTCTCCCTCCCTCCGAACGATCTGAAGCGGCCCGGCAACCTCGAAAGCCGGGCCGCAAGGCTACAATAAAAGAGTGGAGCGCCCCTTTTGGGCTCTCCATTCTTCGGGAGCCATCTCAATTGCGATATCTGCCCCACTCTGACGCCGAGCGGCGGGCCATGCTCGACGCTTGCGGACTTAATTCCCTCGATGACCTCTACGCTCACCTCCCCGCGGAAGCTCTCTTCCCCCGGAGTCTGGACATTCCCGCCGGTAAATCGGAGTACGAAATCTCCGACTACTTCAAACAGCAGGCCGCCAGGAATGCAAACGGCTACGCCAGTTTCCTGGGCGCCGGTGTCTACGCACACTACCGGCCTGTGCTCTGCGACGTAGTCGTGAGCCGCGGTGAGTTCCTCACCTCTTACACGCCCTACCAGGCTGAAATCGCCCAGGGCACCCTGACCACAATCTTCGAGTTCCAGACCATGGTCTGCCAGCTCACCGGCATGGAAGTCGCCAACGCTTCCATGTACGACGGCTCCACCGCCGTTCCGGAGGCCGCCATGATGGCCGCCCGAGTCACGGGCCGCCATAAGTTTCTGGTCGCCGCGAATCTTCACCCCGAATACCGCGAAGTGCTCGACACCGCGGCTCGCAATGCCCAGCTCCACGTGGAGTCCTTCGGGTACGACGCAAAGACCGGCGCCATCGACGCAGCCGGCCTCGAGTCGAAGCTCGATAAGGACATTGCCTGCGTCATCCTCCAGTCGCCGAACTTCTTCGGCATCGTGGAGGACATCAAACAGGCGTCTGAGCTCGCTCACAAACACGGGGCTCTACTGGTTGTTGTCTTTTCCGAGGCCGTCTCTCTCGGCTTGGTCGAGCCGCCGCGTGATGCTGATATCGTCGTCGGCGAACTCCAGAGCTTTGCAATCTCGCCCAGCTACGGCGGGCCCTTCGCCGGCATCATCGCCACGAAGGAAAAGTACATGCGCCAGATCCCCGGCCGCCTCGTCGGTGAGACTAGGGACGCCGACGGAAATCGCGCCTTCTGCCTCACACTGTCCACGCGCGAGCAGCACATCCGCCGCGAGAAGGCTACCTCCAACATCTGCACCAACCAGGCCCTCATTGCCCTGATGGCCACGGTCTTCATGAGCGTCTATGGCAAGCAGGGGCTTCGCGAACTCGCGCAGCAGAACCTCGCCAAGGCCCACTACCTGGCCAAGGGCCTCGACCTGCCCTTCAGCGGCCCGTTCTTCAACGAGTTCGTTGCTCGTCCCAAGGGCAAATCCCCCGAACAGGCAAACGCGGCGCTTCTCGAGAAGAAGATCATCGGCGGCCTGCCGCTCGGACGCTTCTTCCCGGAACTGAAGGACTCCATGCTGCTGTGCGCCACTGAAATGTCGAAGCGCGCCGACATCGACGCCGTTAAGGAGGTTCTGCTCTAATGCCTAAAACACTCGGCAAGATCCGCCCGCATCTCACGCAGAACGAATCCCTGCTCTTCGAACTCTCCCACCCTGGCAAGACCGGCTACCAGTTGCCTGAGCTGGATGTACCGGCGGTGGACGCAGCAGAGGCCCTGGGCGGAGAGAACGTTCGCACGGAGATCGAGAACTTCCCCGAAGTCAGCGAAGTCGAAGTCATCCGCCACTTCACCCGCCTCTCCACCTGGAACTACGGCATCGATCTCGGCCTGTTCCCGCTGGGTTCGTGCACGATGAAGTACAACCCGCGCATCAACGAGGCCGTGGCCCGCATCGAAGGTCTGGCCTGGGCTCATCCCTATCAGCCCGAGTCCCTCTCCCAGGGAGCCATGGAGATCGCCGCGGTTCTCGAGAAGTACCTCGGCGAAATCTTCGGCATGGATGCCGTCACGCTGCAGCCTGCCGCCGGCGCGCACGGTGAATACACCGGCATCATGCTCATCCGCGCCTACCTCGAGTCGTTGGGCAACCCGCGCAAAAAGGTCCTGGTCCCGGACTCGGCTCACGGCACAAACCCCGCCACGGCCATCATCGCCGGCTACGAAGTCGCCACGCTCAAATCCAATGCACAGGGCATGATCGATCCCGCGGTCCTCGAGGCCGCTGTCGACGACACCGTCGCCGCGATGATGATCACCAACCCCAACACCGTGGGCGTCTTCGAGGAGAACATCGTCAAGATCGCGGGTATCCTCCACGCCAAGGGCGCGCAGGTCTACATGGACGGCGCCAACCTCAACGCGCTCGTCGGCGTCGCCCGCCCCGGCGACTTCGGCATCGACGTCCTCCACTCCAACCTGCACAAGACCTTCTCCACCCCGCACGGCGGCGGCGGCCCCGGTGCCGGTGCCGTGGGCGTGAAATCCCATCTGGAGCCCTTCCTGCCCACACCGCGGCTGCGCCAGGCCAACGGCCAGTGGACCTGGGATTACAACTGTCCCCAGTCCATCGGCCGCGTCCGCGCCTACTACGGCAACTTTGGTGTACTCGTTCGCGCCCTGGCGTACATCATGGCCCACGGCGGTCCCGGACTCCGCAACGCCACTCTCGATGCGTTGCTCAACGCCAACTACCTGCGCGCGAAACTCGCACCTTACTTCCAGATCGCCTACGATGCGCCCTCCATGCATGAGTGCGTCTTCGAAGATACGCGTCAGGAAGCCAAGGGCGTGCGCACCGGCGACATCGCCAAGCGCCTCATCGACTACGGCTTCCACCCCTATACCGTCAGTTTCCCCATGATCGTGCACGGCGCGCTCATGATCGAACCCACGGAAACGGAATCGAAGCAGGAACTCGACGCCTTCTGCGACTCGCTCATCGCGATTGCCAACGAGATCGACAACGATCCTGAAATGGTGAAACACGCGCCCTACATGACCCGCACATCGCGTGTGGATGAAGTTACCGCGGCGCGCAAACCAATTGTCCGCTGGAAGCCCTAAAGCCTCCAGAATGGCGGCCGGAGCGGAAGTCCTTTGTCACCCCTGGCAGGGTGCCATTGAACCCGGCGTGTCCGCTCCGGTCTCACATCCCTTTGGACGAGGCGGTCGTGCTTTCGATAGCGCGGCCAGCCTTCACCTTTTCCCTTGAATCTGGCGCATCGCCGTGGCCGCCGTCGCCTGCACGCGCGGGATCTTCTCCAGTTCCGACAACATCGGCAACGCCTTCGACGCATCGGGCCCGATTCCGCCCAGGGCGATCGCCACGCTGCGCTGCACATGCGCGTCTTCGCCTTTCACTTGTCCCGCCGCGATCAGCGCTTCCATCACGGCCAGCGCTGCATGCCCTTGCCTGGCGATCGCATCGGCTGCCGTCATGCGAACACCGGTATCCCGGTCTTTCAATGCCTCGGCCAGGGCCGGCAATGCATCCTTTGCGGCAACCCCCAAATCCCGCAATGCCAGCGCGGCCACGCCTCGCTGCACAGTGTCCGGGTCCTTCAACGCACTGATCAGGTTCGGTACGCCCTTCGGAGCCACTGGAGCGCTCACCGCCGCCGGTTGCCCCACCCTGGCGAGAATCAATCCATCTAGCCCCAGGTGAAATCCCGTGGCTCGCATGTCTTTGCCGGCGCAGAGAAACGTCAGCCAGTGACGCCCCTTTGTCAGTTTTCGCCAGCCCAGCATCCGGTCTTCCGCCACGTACAACTCCGGACCCCACCCGCTGAACGCCACCCGCGCCCCCATGTTGGCGCCTGGTTCGTGCTCCAGGTCGCCTTCGTCCATCACCGGAGCTCCATCCAGCAGGGTGCTGTAGTCTCCGTAATCTGGAGCATGAGCCACCTGCGCCACAATTTCGTAGTAACCATCCTCCGCTACGTCCAGAGGGACCTCGATCCTCGAACCAGGGCCCTCTGCCTGGAAGTACAACAGATCGCGCGACCAGAAGACCTCCTTCTGGATCTCCATCCGGCCCTTCTCTGTCCGCACTTCTGAAGCCAGTGACTCCGCTTCAATCTGCCGGGCGTTCCCGTGCGGCAGGCGCGCCGAGCCATAAGGCGGCTCCGGCAGGCCCTGCGCGACTCCCTGCTGGTACCAGAACGCCACAGAGGAGAACAGATCAGCCCGCTCTTCAAAGGCGGACCGCACGGTTCCATTCTCGTTGTACGTCCAGCCGCCGTGCTCGAACACAAACCGCAGGCTCTTCTGGAAAGGAATCGGATCGCGCACATGCCACCGGTAGGCCGACATTCGTGATCCGCGGCCGGTGCCCTCCGCCGTCGTCACGCCCCAATAGGGACTCTCCCCCACCCGCAGGCTCCAGGCGTCGTTGAAGTAGTCTTCCGTGCCTGTCCCCTGGATGGAAGCGGTCTTCTCCCCGTCGATGAACAGGTGATCGTCACCTTCGCCGAACCAGCCCGGCGCCACCTGAATGACGTTCAACAGTGTCCCCACGTACTGCCCCCGGCCGGTCACCGACAGCACCTCGTACGGCTGCCCCGCCTTCGCCGGCAACTCCTGCCGGTACCAGGCGTGGAAGTACCCAATGTCCGTCGGCAGCGGCCGCTTCTCCCAATCCACGTGGTAGTAGAGGTTGGAAACGCGCCGGCGCCCCTCATTCGTGATCGTGATCTTGCAGGACTTCCGGAAGGGCATCGCCCAATACGAGTTGCGCGAGCGCCCCTCTGACCCGTTCACCACCATCAACGACCGCAGCGACCGCTCGTGCCCCAGCCCCACCCCGAAGAAATCGCCCACCGGCACGTCCACGCTCGGTGTCGCGCTGTGGTCGTAGTACACCCGGATGCGCAGCAGTCGCGGCCAGGCATACTCGTTCGCCGCGATCGTCAGCCAGATGTGCTGCACCACCCCCGGCCCTTCCAAGTCCGCCAACACAACGGTTTCTCCCGGAATCGGCCGCTTGCTGTCGTCGTTGCTGGTGAGGTCTGTATTGTTGCTGGACGACCGGTACGCCCGCCCTTCGTGCAACCTCGCCAGATCCAGCGAGTCCTGGGCGCCCAACACCCCTGCCCAGAGACAGAACACCACCAGCGTTCGCATGGAGCCTCCTCAGTTCACATGGAGCCGCGCTCGGCTCTCGCTGACCGAGAATGCTATCACGCCCCCACGGACGTGGCCTCAGGCCTCGGCAGCCCCTTCCAGCATCTCGCGGCACACCTCGCCCAGAATACGAACCCAGGCGCCCTTTACCTCCGCGTCAAAGTCCGGCTGCATCGCCTGGGCCAGCGCCCAGAGCAGGGCTGTGCTCACCGTCTCATAATGCTGAGGTTGCACGCCGTAGTCGACGTGCCGGCGCCCCAGTTCGCGCAGCGTGGGCCGCAACTGGTCCAGTCGGTCAACACTGTCTACTACCAGGGCCAGCGTGTCCATGAGTTTTGTGGATTGCGCTTTGAAGTCGACATGGAATAGTTCCCTTAACGACGGATCCAGGTCGAATAGCCGCCCGTAGAACAGCATCGCTGTCGGTATCGACATCTCCCGGATCAGCGCAAAGCTGTCGCGGACCATTTGTGCGTCCTGCCGCATCACTTCCCTTTCAGTGCCTGCTCCACGCGCTGCATCTCTTCCATGTGATAGCGCGTGAATCCCGGTTTATCCTTGAGCTGCTGGAACTCAGCCAGGGCTCTCTCCCGCCAGCGCCGCGCGTCCGCCGCCCGATGCAGCTTGTCGTACGTTGACGCTAGTCCGGAGTACGCTCTCGGCGCCAGCGCGCGTTGCGGCACGCCTGCCCCGCTCACCGTGCTCTGTTTCTCGGCCACCGCGACAGCCTGGTTCGCATACCGCAGTGCCGCCTCACTCTCGCCCCGCCCCGCCGCCGACTCGGCCAGCTTCCTGCCTGTCGTAATGTAGATGCGATAGAACGGGAGCATCTCCGCCAGGTGTTGCTCCGCCAGTTGGTGGCTCACCAGAAATTCGTGATCGGCTTCCCTCGTCCGGCCCGCGCCCAGCAGGACATCGCCCAATTGTTCATGGAGCGCCGCCCGGTTCACCACGATGTTGATGTTGGCGGGGCTATTCTTCGATGCCTGATCCAGTAGCTCCGACGCCTGCCGGAACAGAACCACCTGTTCTTCCACGCTCTGCGCGGGCAGCGCCGCCGTTCGCATCGTCGCCATCCCGTAGTCGAAGAGGCTCCCCTGGTCCGCTGGGTTACCGGTATGCAGCTCCCTGGCGATTTCCATCATCTTCCGGAATGCGGCCAGCGCACCCGCCTTGTCGCCCAGATTCGGATAGTTCGGATTGCCCTTCACATCGCCCAGGTGACTGTACGCCAGCATCCGCTGCCTCTGGTGGTCGATGTTGGTGGGTTCCGCCTGACAGATCTTCTCCCAGGCGTCGGCGGCCATCTGATAACGGCTCTTCGCTGCTTCCAGTTGGTTCACTCCCGCCAAAGCCGAGCCATATCCGGCATTCGATGCCGCCACGGAAGCCTGCAACGCCAGGTCCTCTGGATGCGCCTTCAGAGCATCCTCCAGCAGGCTGAGTGCCTGCTTCTCACTCTCCACCGACTCTTTCGCCTTGCCGTTCTCCCGGTATACCCTGCTGATTGAATCGTAAACGCCGGCCAGACTGCGGCGCGCCTCGTCGCTCAACCCTTTGCTCGCCAGCTCATTTCCGATCCGCACGGCCTCCTGATACAGCCGCAACGCCTCGGCCTTGTGGCCGGTATAACTCTCGAGGTTGCCCAGTCGCTGGTAAACCCTCAGGCGCGCCTCCGCCGCCGGGCCGCTGTCGGGCAGGCCTTCGAGGGTGCTCAACGCCTTCCTGAAACTTGCCTGCGCTCCCGCCGTGTCGCCCTTGTGCGACCCGAGAATGTTGCCCTGCACCTCACCCATCCGTTCGTAGGCTCCGGCCAACTCCACACGCAGATCGCCGTCGTCGCGGGCCGCCATGGACAGATTGTCCAGATACTCCAGCCCCGTGCGTACAATCGATTCACGCGCCGCCAGCGAGCCCGGCAGCGGCTTCACCTTGTCATAAAGGTCGAAGATCAGGGCGTTCGCCAGCTTCCGCGTCTGCCCGAATCTCTGCCGCGCCACCGAAGCTTCGTGCGCCGAAACAAACACGCCCCCGAACATGGCAACCGCTACCGCCAACCCTGCCGCCAGCACGCCCCCATTCCGCTGTACGAACTTCCTCGCCCGGTAAGCCACCGTGTCGGGACGAGCCGTAATCGGCCGCCGCTCCAGGTGACGGCGGATATCGTTTGCGAACTGCTCCACGGACTGGTAGCGTCGCGCCGGCTCCTTTTGCATCGCCCGGCCGATGATCGTGTCCAGGTCTCCCGCCAGTTGCCGGGCCTTCGTCTTGTCGCTCACCAGCGTGCTGGGCCGCCGGACCTGCTCCTCGCAGATTGCCCGTTCCAGCATCTGCGGCGAATACTTCTCGATCACATGCGGCCGCTCTCCGGTCAACAGTTCGAACAGCACCGCGCCCAGCGAGTAGATGTCGCTGGCCACCGTGATGGGCTCGCCGCGCACCTGCTCCGGACTTGCATAGTCCGGCGTCATCATCGCCGCGCCCGTCACCGTCTCACCTTCCCCCGGTTCATGCAACAGGAGCTTACAGATTCCGAAATCCAGCAGCTTGGGCGTGCCGCTGGCGTCCACCAGAATATTGCCGGGCTTCAGATCCCGGTGCACTACCAGGTTCTGATGAGCATGCGCCACCGCGGAACACACCTGCAGGTATAGCCGCAGCAGCGACTCCACCCCCAGCTTCTGTTCCTCGCAGTAGGTGTTGATCGGGGCCCCGTCCACTCGTTCCATGACGATGAACGGCAGGCCATCCTCTGTGCTGCCGCTGTCGAGCAACCGGGCGATATTTGGATGCTGCAGCCGTGCCAGAGTCTGACGCTCCCGCCGGAACCGGGCCAGGAAGAACTCGGTGTCCATCCCCTGCCTCACCAGCTTGATCGCGACTTCGCCCTGATACTGATCGTCCGCCCGCTCCGCCAGATAGACGGTACCCATCCCGCCGCGGCCCAACTCCCTGACCAGCCGGTAGGGACCGATCCGCCTCGGTTCCGCCGCCGCCTGGCGCGAGTGCAGATCCAGGACCGCGCCCGCCACCTCCTGCTCCACAAAGCCTCGGCCCGATTCGTCGCTGTCCAGTAGTGCCAGCACCTCGGCCCGCAATTCGGCGTCGCCCGCGCACCGCGCGTCCAGCCACGGCCCGCGTTCCGCTTTCGGCAGATCGACAGCCTCGTGAAACAGCTCTTCTACGCGCTTCCAGTTCTCAGGTGACATCATCCAGCTGTCATCTAGGCGGACGTCCGGCTCATCTCTCTATGCAGCCAAGCCTCCGCCAGCCTCTGCTCCCGGCCCACTGTAGCCACCGATACCCCCAGGGCGTTGGCCGTCTCCTCCACCGTCATTCCGCCGAAAAAGCGCAGCTCAATCACCTTGGCCTTGCGCTCATCGACGACAGCCAGTTGATTCAGCGCGTCGTCCAGCGCAATCACTCCGGCGCTTCGTTCCGGTGACATCGACAATGCCTCATCCAGCGGAACATTTGCCATCCCGCCGCCCCTTTTTTCGCTCCGATGCTTCCTGGCGTTGTCTACCAGGATCTGCCGCATAAGATGCGCGGCGACGCCGAAAAAGTGCGAGCGGCTCTGCCAGTCCGGCGCGTCCTGCGCCACCAGCTTCAGATACGCTTCATGCACCAGGGCCGTCGGCTGCAGCGTGGCCGCATTCCGTTCCAACCGGAGGTAGCGCTCGGCTAGATTATGTAATTCCCTATAAACAATGGGGGTTAGCAGGTCCAGCGCTTCCTTGTTCCCTTGGCCCCAGTCCACCAGAAGCTTCGTCACCTGTTCCCGGGCGGATCCACCGGGCGAATTGACCATAGCTCATTCTAGCCGTGAAAAATATTCTTCCGCATTGGTACGATTCGCCTCCCGTTTGCGCACTTATGGGTGAGAGCAGAAAAATGCTGCCCCGGATTGCCCGTTGCGTCCACTGCTCTCGACCGCCCGGCGCACGGAGGCAGCTCCAACAGGGTCTGGTTGGCTCACTCTCCACCGGATCCAAAACTGACTCGGAGAACAGACCATGACGTCTCGTCGGAAATATCAAGTGCGGGCGGCCGCAAGGTTGTAACCATGACTAGCATCCACAAAGCCGTTCGCCAGACCGTTCGCCAGCATCTCGTTGAAGGCCAGTTGGAGGAAGCCGAGGCGCTTTGCCGGGAATCGCTGCTCATTCTCGAAGAGTTCTGCCCCATCCACGCCGACGTGGTCGCCGCCCTTTGCCGTCTGGGCTGGATCCTCGACCGCCGGCAGGAGTGGACTGAAGCCCTCGAATGCGCCGAGCGCGCCGAGGAAACCCTGGATGAACTCGGTGAGTCCGTCTCGGCCGCCCAACGCAGCCACCTTCTGTTCGACGCGTTGTCGCTGCAAGGCGCCGCTCTGCGCCAACTGGGCCGCTATCGTCCGGCCGAAGCCGCATTTCAACGCGCCTTTTCTCTGGCCGAAGCCGACCGCGACACCCCGGATCATCTGATCAGCGCCTGCCACAACCTGGCATTGAACTACAAGCTCGCCGGCAATCTCGAACAGGCCGCCTGCCTCTACGGACTCGCCATCCTTTTTGCCTCCCGCGCCTTCGGTGAAGTGAACGAATTCACCGCCACCATGTGCCACCAGCTCGCTGCTCTGCAATGGGCGCGCGGGCGTCATCAGGAAGGACTCACACCGGCCCGCCAGTCCTGGGAGATGCGCCGCACACTGCTAGGTGAGGCCCATCCGGACACGGCCGCCGCGGAAGCCCTTCTCACGCAGCTCCAGTCCGCTCTCGAATCCGAAGCCAAAGCGCGGCCCCGGCGCACCGTCCTGCGCGCCGCATCCATCATCGCGCCGTTCAAACCCGAAGCGGCCAAATCCAGCCCGGGCTCTCTGGCCAACACCATCACTCTGTCCGATTTGTGCGGCGCCGCTATCTGACAACCGCCTCCGGCTCACGCTAAGTTGGATCTGGGCCGCTGCCGTGCCGGCGCCCCGAGATCGACCATGCGCCGGATCATTCCATCGCTCGCCCTCCTCTTCGCCTCCTCTGCCGTCCAGGCTCAGCCGCAACCCGTCTTCCCCATGTCTGTCTGGTACGGCGGCGGCCGGCGCGCGCCCCGATGCTCGAATCGGGAGCCCGCGCCAGGAAAGAAGTCTGGCGTCAGGACGTCCGCCAGATCAGGGCCCAGGGCTTCAACGCCCTGCGTGCCTGGATCGATTGGGCCACCGGCGAGCCCGAAGAAAAGAAGTACAACTTCGAAACCCTCGATGTCCTCCTCGAACTCGCTCAGGAAGAAGGACTCCATCTGCTGGTTCAGGTCTACATGGACTCCGCCCCGCAATGGCTTGGCGATAAGTATCCCGGCGCCCGCTTTGTCTCGGCCGGTGGTCAGGTCATCCAGCCTGAGACGTCCCCCGGCTACTGCCGCGACCACGCCGGCGTCCGCGCTGCTGACCGCGCCTTCTACACCGCCCTCGCCAATCACCTCAAACGCAGCCCCGCCTTCCTCGGCTTCGATCTCTGGAGCGAGCCCCACGTCATCAACTGGGCCACCCCCGTCTTCATCGATAAGCCCGAGTTCTGCTACTGTCCCAATTCCCTGGCCCGCTTCCGTGACTGGCTCCAACACAAGTACGGATCCCTCGACCGCCTCAACGCCGCCTGGTACCGTAGCTACCGCTCCTGGGACCAGGTTGAGCCCGGCCGCATGAGCACCATCCTCTCCTTCACTGACTACATCGACTGGAAGGCGTTCATCGTCGACAAACTCGGCGAAGACCTCCACGACCGCTCAGATGCCGTCAAGCAGGCCGCGCCCGACCGCCTCGCCACCAGCCACGCCGCCGGAGTCGGACTCTTTGCCTCACCCCATCACTGGGAAGGCCAGTCCGACGACTGGTCCATGGCGCCGCAAGTCGACTACTACGGCACATCTTCTACCCCAAGCACTCCGCCTTCATCGATCGGGATGTGCCCTGGCGCGCTGCTCTGCTCGACTTCACCCGCTCCTTCGGTTTCGACGGCGGACGCAAAGGCTTCTGGATCGGGGAACTCCAGGGCGGCTTCGGCACCATCGCCCTCAATGTCAGTCCCACCGTCACGCCCGCCGACCTGCGCATCTGGACCTGGTCCGCCCTCGCCCGCGGAGCCAAAGCCATCAATTACTACGCCTGGTATCCCATGAGTTCAGGCTACGAATCCGGCGGCTTCGGCCTGAATCAGCTGGACGGCACCATCACGGACCGCACCCGCGAAGCTGGAGCCATCGCCCGCGTTGTCGATCGCAATCAGAAGCTCTTCCTCGACGCGCGCCCACCGCGGGCCGAAGTGGCCATCATCTACAACCCGCTCTCTCACTTCGTCGGAGGCCGGCAGCGCGCGGCCGTCTATGGCGGTCCCCGGGGGAGGTCGCGGGCATCGAGCGCGACTCCCTCCTCGGCATCCACCGCGCCCTCTTCCCCACCAACGTCCCCATCGACTACATCCACATCGCCCATCTCTCGGCGGAAAAGCTCCGCCATTACAAACTCGTCTTTTTCCCTTACCCGCTCATGATGCCGGAGGCGCCCGCCGCTCTCCTCCGCGACTACGTCGCCGCCGGTGGAACGCTTGTCGCCGAGGCACGCCTCGGCTGGATGAGCGAATCCGGCAAAGCCTCGGCCCGCATCCCAGGCATGGGCCTTTGGGAACTGATGGGGTGCCGCGAGGTGGCCATTCGAGACCGGAGCCAAAGGCCGCACCACAATCCGTTGGGAGGACACCACCTTCCCCGGACTCAAGCCCGGTGACGAACTCCCCGGCTCCTGGTACGAAGAGTCGTTGGAGCCCCTCAACCCCTCGGCCCGCGTGGTTGCCCGTTTTGCCAATGGCGACCCGGCGGCTATCGCCTCCACCTTCGGTCGTGGCAAGACGCTGATGCTAGGCACATACCTCAGCGCGGCCTATCAGACGACTCCAACGGCAAGCGCAGCCGGCTTCTTTGACGGCCTCCTCTCATGGAGCGGCGTCACTCGCCCCATCCAGGCCTCCAACCTGGAAGTGCAACGGCTCGAATCGGGAGCAGCCCACCTCGTCTTCGTGTTCAATCATTCTGCGAACACCGTGGAATCAACGGTGCGCCTCCGCCTGCCCCCGGGGACCTTCCAGGCCACCGACCTGATCACGGCAAACCCGGTGGCTCTGCAATCCGGCCCAGCAGTCGGTCGAATTCCCGGTCCGTCTCGACCCCAACGCCGTCCGAGTCCTCAAACTCTCACCGCGACCCTAACCGATCTGAGCGGCGACCGTAAGGGAGTCTCATATGGCCCTACGGGCCGCCAAAGCGGAAGAATCCGCTACGAACCCCGACCGTCAGGGAGGGGTCCCCACCGCGCTGCGAACCGCGACTGGAAAGGAGCGGGCCAACAGACAGGACATCCGCGAGTCTTCAACCGAGTCCCCCCATGCCCCGGCGGATAGTCCCCAAAACCCACCCACACCCGCGCCACCCGTCTACCCCAGTACCTCCTCCAGCAAATACCCCTTCAACTTCTGGAAATTATCCGCTCGCCCGCGATCGCTTGGATCCGCCGCCGCCACGGGCAGCGCCGGATTTGCTCCTTCAACGGACGTGCCTTCCGACCCAACGCTGTAATGGCATTCAAGGCCTGCATCGCCACATAAGCGCCGTACTTCTCGTAATTCGACAATCGGATCAACAGCGCCAGCGAAGCCTGCAGGTCCTCCGCCGTCCCGTACTGCCCCAGAGCCTCCGCCGCCACAATCGCAGCCGCCGGAGCCGTCCCATCGCGCAGCGTAAGCAGCGCCGGCCGTGTCGACTTCACCTCCTCCGCCCCGCGCATGAGAACGCCCGAAGCCCCCCAGTACCGCACCGCCGAGTCCCCCATCCTTCATCAAGGCAAGCAACTGCCTCGTCACTCCAGGTTTCATCGAGGAAGCCAGTTGCGCCGCGGCCAGAACCTTCTCCGCCGGATACCGCCTCTCGTCATGCCCCATCGCATAAGGAGCCCCTCCGCCCGCTCGCCCGTGAATCTCATCCTCCGGCAACAGTCCCACATCCCGCAGAGTCCGCTCGTGCGCCAGGTGCTCTGCCCGGAACTTCTCCAGCACCGGCCGGTGCTCCGCCGAATCCGCCAGGTTCTTCACTTCATCCGGATCCGATTGCAGATCGAACATCTCCTCCACCGGCTTCTTCTCCCAGAACTGCTTCTGTGCCGCATTCAGCTTGCCTTCCTGGTACAACCGCTCCCAGGCGGGAGTCGTCGGCGTCTCCCACATGTAGGCCAAATGCTGCCCGTAGATCTTGTGCGGCATATAGTTCCGCACATACACATACCGGTCGTTCCTGACCGACCGCACGCAGTCATACCGCTCATCCATCCGGCCCCGGAACCCGAAGCTGTATTGCCGCGGAGCCTTCTCATGCCGGCCCATGAAGGCATACCCCTGATGGAACGTCTGTGCCGGCAACCCGGCCAGACTCAGCATAGTCGGCGCCAGATCCACGAAGCTCACCAGCCGGTTGCTTTTGCGGCCGGCCGCATACTCCTTCGGAGCCAGAGCCTTCCACTTCTCCGGAACCGCGGCAAGAATCGACACGTTCAACCCCGAGTTATACGGCCATCGCTTGCTGCGCGGCATGCCCGACCCATGATCCCCAAAGAAGAACACGATCGTGTCATCGGCCAACCCGTCGCTCTTCAGGTCTGCCAGAATCCTGCCCGCCTGCCCGTCCATCGTCGTGATGTTGTCGTAATACTGGGCCCAGTCGTGACGCACCTCCGGAGTATCCGGATGGTAGGCCGGAATCCTCACCTTCGCGGGATCGTGCACCAGCGTATGAGGTCGCTTCCGGATCTGGCTCTCATGCGTGATTTCCAGATTGAAGACCGAAAAGAACGGCTGCCCCGGAGCCCGGTTCCGCCAGTGCCCCTTCTTGCTCGAATCGTCCCAGGTGCCGGCCGGCTTCTCGAGGTTGTAGTCTTCCTTGACGTTGTTTGAGCAGTAATATCCGGCGTCTCTCAGATACCCCGGAAACATCTTCCATCCGGCGGGCATCTTCGTCATCGACCGCATATGCTCCGACCCCGTCGAAGGCGGGTACACACCGGAAATAATCGTAGTCCGCGCTGGTGCGCAGACCGGGGCATTGGACCACGCGTTCATGTAGATCAGCCCGCTCGACGCCAGCTTGTCCAGGTTCGGTGTCACCGAATAGGAATCTCCGCAGGCATGCAGGTGTGGACCCATATCCTCGCACGTGACCCAGAGGATGTTGGGTCGTGGCGAATCCGCGGCCCTGCCCGTCAGCAGCGAACCGGCAGTAGCGGCAAAGGCGCGTCGAGTCAATGGCATCTGGGTCATGGCGATGCCTACAAACCTATCGTTTCGGAGACGCGGAAACAACGCGTGCCGCAAGGGCCCGCCAGTTCGTCTTTGTGTCTCTTTTCGTCTCTGGAAGCACCCAATGATATATTCAAAGATGTGAAGACGTTCAGTGCATCATCACGCGCTGCTAAGAACGGAATGCCGGCGGATCTGAACACGCCGGAGGCCGTCGAGTTCTTCCGCAAAGCGGCACGGGCCTTCAACAAATCAGCCACTGTCTCCCGCGAGGCCGCCCTTGCGGTTCTCGTTAAGGAAGGCATTGCTACCAAGTCAGGGAAGCTGACCAAACGTTACCGGTAGTCTTCGCGTGCACCGCCTCGCCTCCTCCTTTGTCCTTGGTTATCACGGCTGTGACCGCCAGGTTGGAGAAAAACTGCTGAAAGGTGCTCCGTTTCAGCCGAGCAACAACGATTACGACTGGCTCGGTCCCGGCATCTATTTCTGGGAAGCCAACCCACGGCGAGGCCTTGAGTTCGCTCGCGAAGCTTCGAATCGAAAGCCATCCTCAATGCGGGAGCCCTTCGTAGTGGGTGCCGTCATCGAATTAGGCCTCTGCCTGGACCTCACCACATCGAGTGGGGTGGATTGGATGCGCATCGCATACGAAAGTCTGGTGGAGGTCAGCCTGGCTGCAGAAGTGCCATTGTCCACAAACAGTTCCGATCAATTGCGCCGCAACCTCGACTGCGCAGTCGTGAGAAGACTACATTCAATTCTTGCGGACCGCCAACTCCCGGCACTGGACACGATCAAAGGCGTCTTTACTGAAGGAGACCAAGCCTACCCAGGTGCTGGCTTCCTGGAGAAAACTCACGTACAGATTGCGGTGTGTAGTCAGGCATGCATCAAAGGAGTCTTCCGAGTGCCTGCCGATCAGTTCCGGCTTTGATCGCCGTCTTGCCGTAATTCCAGCCAAAGTCCGCAGGCCACCTCCGGTCCGAGAAGTACGCTCCGGCTTTTCTCCCAATGCAGCAGATGTGTCTTCCACCCGCCGCGTTCCAAAACAGCCCGCGCCGCAGTCATGCTCCGCACCCGAACCGTAGCTCCGGCAATCCGCCGGCCCGGCACCACTTGCATCCGCCCTGGCAGAAGCACGATCTCGCCCTCCGGCAGTCGTGCCACCTCCGCGGTCGCACACTGTGGTGCACAAGCCGTCCTCTTCTCGATTGGGATCCCAAGTCTGCCCAGAAGCCGGCGTTCCGGCGACAGATTATCCGCTGCCAGCCAGACACCAACAAGTGCTTCCGCCGTATTCGGATGACGGAAATGCTTGGGGCGGTCTGTCGCAGAGGCGTTGCGCTGTGCGAAGAAGATGTGATGCAGGGCATCGGCAATCGCAAAACCGATCAGCCCGCCATCCTGTTCGTACCGCGACCACCCTTCGCCAGTTCCGCCAGCAGCCTTCTATGATCGGGTGCAAAAAGCCCGATGAAGACTGGGCCGTTCCCCTGCGAAAGAAACACCCGGTATTCCGTCGTGAGCACGTCCCGGGCACTCGGAGCGGTAATCGGTTCGCCTCTCTGATGCCGACCCCAGGTCCTGGACCACAAGAGGGATGTGATCCATCCCTGTGATAACGCCTTTGGACGGGTCGCTGGGGGATGCTGGCTGCGGCAGGCCCAGGTTTCCGGGTGTCGCCAAACAAACCGCAAACAGGGGGAGGACGAGCTTGCCCACTCTCAGACTCTACGTTCAGCTGGTTGCGGCCACGAAGATCGGGGCCGCGGTCCTGCGCGCGAGTTGCTCCGCGAACTACGCCGCCGGATCCCGCAGCAGGTCCAGAAACACCTGCGCCGCCCTCGGAAACGTCTTGCGCCGCCGGTGAATGATGCCCAATGGTCGGTTCAACGGACAATCCAGCGGCACTGTGCACAGCCGGCCCTCCGCTACCTCTTCCCGCAGCATCGGCGATGGCAGGATTGACACTGCATGACCCAGGCGCAAGGCCTCTTTCATGCTCTGGATGTTGTCGAACCGCATCACTACGTGCACTCGCACGCTCCGCTCTCGCAGAAACCGGTCAATATCCTTGCTGATCGGCAGATCCTCATCGAATCCGATGAACTCCGTGTCTTCCAGGTCGCTCGGATGGACCTTGTTCGCTTGCGCCAGCGGATGATCCGGAGCGCACGTCACCACCATCGGCTCCTCCCGCCACGGCAGAGCAACCACATCCCGCGTCGCTTCCGGATAGCTCAACAGACCCAGATCCACCCTCTCGTCCAGCACAGCCTGATAGACCTTCTCCGGCCGCAGGTAGCTGACCTCCAATTGAGCCGCCGGCAACCGCCGGTAAAACTCCTCCTCCAGCCGCGACATATCGCTGATGCCTACCGAATAGATCGCCGCAACACGCACCGTTCCGCCGGCCCCGCCCTTCAACTCTTCCAGAGTCACCAGGAAGTCCTGGTTGCGCCGCAAAACGTCCCGCGCAAAGTCGTAAAGCAGCCGGCCAGGCGGCAAAACTTCCAAAGGACGGCGCGACCGGTCCAGCAGCATCGTGCCCAGACAGCGCTCCAGTTCCTGCACCGTCTGGCTGGCGGCCGATTGCGTCACACCATTCTGCAGCGCTCCGCGGCTAATGCTGCGCGTCTGCACAATGTCTTTAAAAAGTTGGAGTTGCGTCAGATCCACTCGCGTCATCCTACCATAAGTAGTCCTGATAACGCAATAGTCACATTTTCATTTTGACTGATACAGCGGTAGGGCTTATACTGGGGAAACTTCCCCGAAGAAGCAGGATCACGCCACCATGCAGCCCGAAGACTATCAACCCACAGGATTACCGGCGCCCGCCGGCCTCTACGACCCCAGGAACGAGCACGACGCCTGCGGTATCGGCTTCGTAGTCAACATCAAAGGTGTTAAGTCCCACGATATCATCCTGAAAGGTATTCAGATCCTTTTGAATCTGACGCACCGTGGCGCATGTGGCTGCGATCCGGATACCGGGGATGGCGCGGGTGTAATCATTCAGATCCCGCATGAGTTCTTCCTCAAGGAGTGCTCCGGCCTTGGCTTCACGCTGCCCGCGCCCGGGGAATACGGCGCCGGCCTCGTCTTCCTCCCCGTCGAGCCGCAACAGCGGCTGCTCTGTGAGGGAATCATCGAACGCATCGTGCGCGAGGAAGGCCTCGAATTCCTCGGCTGGCGTGACACGCCCATCGACATTGAAGCCATCGGCCGCGTCGCGCGTGCCTCCCAGCCCTACATCGAACAGATCTTCATCCGCCGCGCCTCCGGCATGGATCAGGACGAACTCGAGCGCCGGCTGTATGTCGTCCGCAAGCGGATCGAGAAGGAGATCGCCGAGTCCGAGGACGTCCGCGACAAGGGCTTCTTCAGCATCCCCTCGCTCTCGTCCCGCACCATTGTCTATAAGGGCCTGCTGCTGGCGCCGCAGATCTCGCGCTTCTACAGCGACCTGTCGGATCCCACCTGCATGAGCGCGCTCTGCATGGTGCACCAGCGCTTCTCCACGAATACGTTTCCCACCTGGCAACTGGCTCATCCGTTCCGCTACATCTGCCACAACGGTGAAATCAACACCGTGCGCGGCAACGCCGCCTGGATGGCCGCCCGCCAGCCGATCCTCGATTCGCCGCTATTCGGGGCTGATATCAAAAAGCTTCTCCCCATCGTCCAGCCCGGCGGATCGGACTCCGCGACCCTGGATAACGTTGTCGAATTGCTCACCCTGGCTGGCCGGTCCCTGCCGCACGTCATGGCCATGCTCATCCCGGAAGCCTGGGACGCGGACAAGACCATGAATCCGGACAAGCGCGCGTTCTACGAATACCACGCGTCGCTAATGGAGCCCTGGGATGGCCCCGCCGCTGTCGCCTTCACCGACGGCCGCGTCATCGGCGCCACTCTGGATCGCAACGGTCTTCGCCCGGCCCGTTACATGGTGACCAAGGACGGCCTCCTCATCATGTCCTCCGAGACCGGCGTGCTGCCTGTCAAGCCTGAGGAAGTGGAGTACAAAGGCCGCCTGCAGCCCGGCAAGATGCTCTTCGTCGATACCACGCAGGGCCGCATCGTGCCCGACGACGAAATCAAGCGTACCTTGTGGGAACGCCAGCCATACGGCAAGTGGATCGAGGATCAGCAGATCCGTCTCGACGCCCTGCCGGCGCCTTCCCGCGTCCATGAGGCCGATCACGACACTGTCCTGATGCGCCAGCGCGCCTTCGGCTATACCGAGGAGGATCTCAGCAAAATCCTCATTCCCATGGCCGAACAGGGCCAGGAACCCGTGGGTTCCATGGGCACCGACACGCCGCTCGCCTGTCTCTCCGATAAGCCCCAGCCGCTGTTCCATTACTTCAAGCAGCTCTTCGCTCAGGTCACCAACCCGCCTATCGATCCCATCCGCGAAGAGTTGGTCATGTCGCTCACGTCCTACATCGGCACCGAGCGCAACATCCTGGCCGAGACGCCTCAACACGCTCACACTCTGCGCCTCGACCATCCGATTCTCACCAACTACGACCTGGAAAAGCTGCGCCGCGTGAGTTGGGGCGAATTCCTCGCCACCACGCTGCCCATGCTCTATCGAGTGGAAGGCGGCGGCAAGGAACTCGAGCGCGCCCTCAGTGGTCTCTGCCGCCGCGCCTCGCTCGCCATCAAGAACGGTTACACCGTGCTCATCCTCTCCGATCGAGGTGTCGACGAGGAGCTTGCACCCATTCCGTCGCTGCTCGCCCTCAGCGCCGTGCACAACCACCTTGTGCGCGAAGGCACCCGTACGCAGGTCTGCCTCATCATCGAATCCGGCGAACCTCGCGAGACGATGCATTTCTGCCTGCTCATCGGCTATGGCGCTTCAGCCGTGAACCCCTACCTCGCCATCGAGACTCTCGAAAACCTCGATCAGCGCGGCTACCTCCCGTCCGGCGTCACCTTCGAAAAGGCGCTCAAGAACTACAAAAAGGCGATCAACAAGGGTCTCCTCAAAGTGTTCTCCAAGATGGGCATCTCCACCTTGCAGAGCTACCGCGGCGCCCAGGTCTTCGAGGCTGTCGGCCTCAGCAAGGCCCTTGTCGAAAAGTACTTCACTGGGACCTCGTCCCGCATCGAAGGCGTCGGCCTCGATGTCATCTCCGAGGAAGCCCGCCGCAAGCATCAATTCGCCCTTACTCCGCTGTCCGACTCCGAGACGGAACTGGATGTCGGTGGCGCCTACCACGTCCGCACCCGGGGCGAGTATCACCTCATCAACGCCACCACGGTCTCCAAGCTCCAGCACGCGCCGTCAACAACAACAGCTACGCCAACTATCAGGAATACGCTGACCATATCAACGGCCAGAACAAGCAACTGGCTACGTTGCGCGGCCTCATGGAGTTCAAATGGGCCGCTCAGCCGCTGCCCATCGACGCGGTTGAACCTGCCAGTGAGATCGTCAAACGCTTCGCCTCCGGCGCCATGAGCTATGGCTCCATCTCGCGCGAAGCGCACGAAACCCTGGCCATTGCCATGAACCGTATCGGTGGCAGGTCCAATACCGGAGAGGGCGGCGAGGACGAAGCCCGCTTCCAGCCCGATCCCAATGGCGACTGGCGCCGCTCCGCCATCAAACAGGTTGCCTCCGGCCGCTTCGGCGTGACCGCCAACTACCTGGTCAACGCCGATGAACTTCAGATCAAGATCGCCCAGGGCGCCAAGCCCGGTGAAGGCGGGCAGTTGCCTGGTCACAAGGTCGACGAGGTCATCGCTCGCGTCCGGCACTCCACCCCGGGCGTCGGCCTCATCTCGCCGCCGCCCCACCATGACATCTACTCCATTGAGGATCTGGCCCAGCTCATCTACGATCTCAAGAACGTCAATCCGGATGCCCGCATCTCGGTGAAGCTCGTCGCCGAAGTCGGTGTCGGCACCGTCGCCGCTGGCGTCTCCAAGGCGCACGCTGACGTTGTCCTCATCTCCGGCGACACCGGCGGCACCGGCGCCAGCCCGCTGACCTCCATCAAACACGCCGGCACCCCGTGGGAACTCGGCCTCGCCGAAACCCAGCAGGTGCTGGTGATGAACGACCTGCGCACCCGCATCCGCGTGCAGACCGACGGCAAACTGCAGACGGGCCGCGATGTCGCGATCGCTGCACTGTTCGGCGCCGAAGAGTTCGGCTTCTCCACCATGCCGCTCATGGCCATGGGCTGCATCATGATGCGCAAGTGCCATCTCAACACCTGCCCCGTCGGCATCGCCACGCAGGATCCGCCACCTGCGAGCGAAGTTCACCGGCTCCCCTGAGAAGGTCATCAACTTCTTCTTCTTCGTCGCCGAAGAGCTGCGCGAGATCATGGCGCGCCTCGGTTTCCGCACCGTCGATGAGATGGTCGGCCGCGTCGACCGTCTGGAAATGCGCCAGGCCGTCGATCACTGGAAGGCGAAGGGCATCGATCTGTCCTCGATCTTCTACAACCCGCCCGCCCCCAGCCGTGTCGCCCGCCGCTGCACCACAAGCAGGATCACGGCATCGAGGAGGCGCTCGATTACAAGCTGATTGGACATGCGGTCGATGCGCTCGAATCACGTCAGCCCGATCGAGTTCAAACTGCCCGTCAAGAATGTCCACCGCACCGTGGGCGCCATGCTCTCCGGGCCAAGAAGTACGGCGCGGCTGGGCTTCCTGACGACACCATCAAGTTCAACTTCTCCGGTTCGGCCGGACAGAGCTTCGGCGCCTTCCTCGCGAAGGGTGTCACCCTCACGCTGGAAGGCGACGCCAACGACTACGTGGGCAAGGGCCTCTCGGCGGACGCATTGTCGTCTATCCGCCGCGCACTCCACGTTCATCCCCGAGGACAATATCCTCATCGGTAACGTGGTCCTCTACGGCGCCACCACCGGCGAAGCCTTCTTCAACGGTATGGCCGGCGAACGCTTCGCGGTCCGCAATTCCGGCGCCACCGCCGTTGTCGAAGGTGTCGGCGACCACGGCTGCGAATACATGACCAAGGGCCTCGTGGTCGTGCTCGGCAAAACAGGCAAGAACTTCGCCGCCGGTATGTCGGGAGGTATCGCCTACGTCCTCGACATGAACGGCGAATTCCGTTCCCGCCTCTGCAATACCGCCAGCGTCGATCTCGATCCCTGGCCGACAGCTGACATCAACCTGGTCTGGAACCTCGTCGAGAAGCACGTCGAACTTACCGGCTCGCCGCGCGCCAAATAGATCCTTGAGAACTGGTACGCCATCCTGCCCAAGTTCGTGAAGGTATTCCCGCACGAATACAAGCGTGTGATGGGCGCCCCCCGCACCGAAGTACATGCCGAAAGTTCAGCGCTCCGGCGTCCGGACATCGACGTCAACCCCTCGGAGGTGGCTCGTGCGTAAATCAGGATTCCGCGATCGCAAGGGTTTGCTGCCAGGAGGCTTCAGTACCGATGGGTAAAGTCACCGGATTTCTGGAATTCAAGCGTGAGACGATCCGGCCGCCGGCCGGTCGCGGAGCGGCTCAACGATTGGTTCGAGATTTATCAACCGTTACCGGAAGAGCAGACCAAACTACAGGGCGCACGCTGTATGGATTGCGGCGTGCCATTCTGTCACACCGGTTGTCCGCTCAACGAATATCATCCCGGACTGGAATGATTTGGCGTACCGGAGCCGCTGGCGGGAAGCCATTCGGGCTCTGCACGCGACGAACAACTTCCCCGAATTCACTTGGCGCATTTGCCCTGCGCCTTGCGAATCCGCCTGCGTCCTCGGCATCAATGAACCTCCGGTCGCTATCAAGACCATCGAGAGCTCCATTATCGATCACGCGTGGAACGAAGGCTGGATCAAACCGGAAACGCCGAACGAACGAACCGGCAAACGCGTCGCCGTCGTCGGTTCCGGTCCCGCCGGTCTTGCCGCCGCACAGCAGTTGGCGCGCGCCGGTCACGTCGTGACCGTCTTCGAAAAGGGCGACCGGATCGGCGGACTGCTCCGTTACGGCATCCCCGATTTCAAGATGGAGAAGCACCTCATCGACCGCCGCATGGAACAGATGAAGGCCGAGGGCGTCACTTTCAAGACCAATGCCCACATTGGCGTGGACATCAGCGTCAAGGATCTTCGCCGCGAGTTCCATGCCGTCCTTCTGGCGGGCGGGGCCGAGGCGCCGCGCGACCTGAAAGTGCCCGGCCGCCAGTTGAAAGGCATCCACTTCGCCATGGAGTACCTGCCGCTCAACAACAAGCGGAACGCGGGCGACACCGTGCCGGAAGCACAATGGATTTCGGCCGAAGGCAAAAACGTCATCATCATCGGCGGCGGTGACACCGGTGCCGACTGTCTGGGTACCTCCCATCGCCACAAAGCCAAATCGATCCGCCAGTTCGAAATCATGCCGATGCCGCCCGCCGAACGCGCCGGCTCGACACCGTGGCCGCTCTGGCCGCTCATGCTGCGTGAAGAGTCCTCCCACGAAGAGGGCGGCCAGCGTCACTGGGCCATCCTGACTACGGAGTTCGTCGGCGACGCGAACGGCAATGTCCGGGCGCTCAGGGCCGTGAAGGTCGGACCCGCTCCGAAGTTTGAGCCGATCCCCGGCTCCGAGGAAGAGTTCGCTGCCGACCTTGTTCTTCTCGCCATGGGCTTCGTCGGACCGGTCAAAAACGGGCTGATCGAACAATTGGGCGTCGAACTCGATAGCCGGGGCAATGTGAAGGCCGATGAGAGCTACATGACCTCGGTGCCCGGAGTCTTCGCCGCCGGCGATATGCGCCGCGGCCAAGTCGCTGGTCGTCTGGGCCATGGCCGAAGGCCGCAAGGCCGCGGCGGGCATCAGCGAATACCTCAAGGAGTAGTTCGCGGGCACAGCCAAAAACGGAAAAGCCCCTGAGCCGTGCGGCCAGGGGCTTTTTGCTGTTCTTTCCTTTGTTTAGCGCGACATCGTTGCAAACGCGATGCCTGCGCCGGCGCCGCCGCCCACAACCGCCACAATCAGGGCGACTTTCGCCCCATGGCTCATGCCGGTGGCAGACCCGCTGCCGCTGCTGCTTCCGCTACCGGTACCGCCGGCCGGCTTCTTCTCCGGTTTGCCATCTGCGCCGGAGGTGGGCCGGGCGCCGCCGCTCTGCCCTGCCTCTTCCAGCCGGTTCAGGCTGGCGACTTCCAGGATCTGGCTGTCACGATTTGCCGTCGAAGTCGCTTTCCCTGTGACTTCGATGGCCCGCCCGACTTCGTTCTGCAGGTTGCTTCCGCGCAGTTCCACGTCGAGGTTCGTAACCTTGTCCTTCAGGAGGAACTTTCCGCTTTCCTGACGAACCGTTCCAGTCATCGTTGAGGTGGTGCTGCTGCCCGCGCCGGGTGTCAGCTCGAGGGCGGTACCAGGTTTCACGCTGGCCAGCATAACCCCTTCCATCGACCGGACTTTCACGATTCCATTTGTGGCGGTTACGTTCACCACTCCACCCTTCACGGCTACCTGGGCCTGGGCTCCGGTCACTACCAAACCGTTGGTTTGCAGACTGTACGCCGGGGAAGCGACAAGGCTTGAACCCTTCTGCAGGACGATGCGGTCCGCGAAAATCTGGGCTTCACTGTTCGCGGCTAGCGTGGCGCGGCTGCCATTGCTCAATTGAATACGGCTGGGGTCCGCATTCGTCTTCACACTCGATCCTTCCAGCAGGTTGGCATTGCCGGTCACCGCGGCACGGTCGACCTGCATCTGTCCGTTCGACACAGCCATGCCGATGACATTGTTGCCAGCCGCCGCCGTCAGCAGGAAAGTCATTGAAAGCACGGCGAAAAGGATGAACTTCTTGTTGTATCTCGTCACTTCGCTCCAGCCCTTCATTACTAGATTCAACCGCGACCGGATCCCCCACACCAGACTACTGAAAACGCACCTGGCTTGCAAGGAGAAACTGCCGCATAAATATCTTCCGTCTCAACTAGTTAGACACACCTGAAGTGATAGAATCGCGGTGAGCTTTGTGCCACCGGTTTTCATGATTGAGTCCACTTCAAGTCCTGTTTCTGCTCTTCGGCAAGCAATGGCTGCTGTCTTAGGGACAATATTCATCATTCCTTGCCTGCTGATGATTTGGTGGCGATACTCGGCCGAAAGTCTCATGAATAAGGCGGAAACTCCGGCGGAAATGCGGGCCGCCGCCGCGCTCGATCCACGCAATGATCTGTACCTCATCCGGCTGGCTCAGAAACTGGAAGAATCGGGTCAGCCGTCGCTGGAAGTGTGGCGCCAGGCAATCGCCGTCAACCCGCGCCGTGACCTCTCCCTGACGCAGGCTGCCATCGCCGCCGAGCTGACCGGCGGAACGGGCGACGCGGAACGCCTGCTGCTGCAAGCCGGACAATACAATCACCTTTGGTTGCCCCGGTGGTCCCTGGCCAACTTCTACGCGCGCCACAACCGCACGAAGGAGATGCAGCATTGGGCGCGCGAGGCGATGCTGCGGTCGTATGCGGATCCTGGCGCGCTCTTTCAGCTTTGCCGGAATTCCGGCGCGTCGGATTCGGAACTCTCTCAAATCGATTATCCCGGCGACGCCACGGGCGCTGGGGGCGTTTGTTTACTTTCTGATCCGCCGGAATGAGCCGGATTCTCTGGAGGAGGCGGCCGCGGCGTATCTGAAATCGGCCCAGGATTCCGGCACGCGGCCGGTGGAGCAGACGGAGACCGTCGCCGCGGCGATTACCGCGCTGATCGCGGCGGACCAGCCGGAGCCGGCGTGGCGATTGTGGACCGCGCTGGAGGCCGCGCGCCTTCTGCAGTACGGTGTCCAGCCGCTGGTGAATCCGGACTTCCAGGTTCCGCTCAGGCCGCCGGCGTTCGATTGGCGGATTCCGGTTGTGCCGGGTGTGGAGACGCTGCGTGGCGTTCCTGACAAGGGGATCAAGTTCACATTCTCCGGGAATCAGCCGGAGACGGCCGAGTTGCTGGCACAGGAACTGTACTTGCGCGGGTCGAGCGGATGGCAGTTGACCTTTGAGTATGAGATTCGGGGCGTCACGCAGGCCAAGACCGGTATCCGCTGGAAGCTGAGCGGTGCGGATGCCGTGCAGGAGCTGGCGCTTACGGAGGAGTGGAGATCGGCGACCGTGGCGTGGCAGGTTCCGCCGGGATTGCATCGTTTGTCCCTGGAGATCGCCCGGGTGAATGGTCAGCCCAGGGTGGAAGGCGAACTGCGCCTGCGCGGTCTGCGGTGGAAGGCCGGTGGCGCGCAGTGATCACGAAGACCACCCGGATGGCCGGTTGGGCGCTGGCCGGGCTGCTGGCATTTGGAATCCTGACCCTTTGGGTGCGCGAGCGCTGGGCCGTGGCGGTTTTCCAGGGTGGAGTGTTGCTGCTGACTCTTGCGTGGCTCTGGATGAACGTGTGGCTGAAGAGCCCACTGCGATGGGACAAGCTGCTGATCCCGCTGGCGCTGCCGCCGGTCCTCGGCGCCACGCAGCTGGCCGCGGGATGGACCGTGCTGCCCTGGTTCACGGTGGAGTCGACCGCCGAATGGTTGGTTGTGTTCTGCGCAGTCTTCCTGCTGGTGCAGGTGCTGCCGGACATGGAGTTTCAGCGGGCCCTGCGGACGGCGGTGCTGGGGTTCGCGACATTGATTGCGGTGGTGGCCGTGTTGCAGGTGTTCACCAGCCAGGGCAAGGCGTTCTGGGTCTTTGAGACGGGCTACGACTCAGACGTTCTGGGGCCGTTTGTCTACCGGAACAAGTATGCGCAGTTTGTCGAACTGGTCTTTCCCCTTGCCCTATGGCGGGCCATGGTGGACCGGAGGCGGGCGCCGCTTTACCTGACGGCGGGCGCCGTGATGGCGGCCGGCGTGGTGGCCGGTGCCTCGCGGTCGGGCGCATCCTTCTTATTGGTCGAGATTGCGCTGGTGCTGCTGGCGGGCTGGCTGCGGAAAGCTATCTCGGGCCGGGGCGCGCTGCTGATCGCCGGACAGGCGGGCGCTCTGGTGGTGGCGTGGGGCTTTGTGGCCGGGTGGGACTTCTTCTGGCAGCGGCTGACCGGCCTGGATCCCGTGCAGGACTTCCGCTGGCCCATTATGCGCTCGACCCTCGACATGATCCGGCAGCGACCCTGGACGGGGTTCGGCCAGGGGACGTGGCCGATGGTGTATCCGCAGTTTGCCACCTTTGATATCGGGGTGGTTGTGAACCAGGCGCACTGCGACTGGCTGCAGTGGGCGGCGGAAGGGGGGCTGCCGTTGCTGGCCGCGGTGCTGGCTGCCTTCGGTACGTTGCTGGGGCGGCTGATTCGATCGGTCTGGGGGATCGGGTTCCTGGTAGTTGGCGTGCATGCGATGGTGGATTATCCATTCCACCAGTTGCCGGCATTCCATACATTTTTGTGGTGTATTGGGGTTCTGGCAGCGGCGAAGAATGGCTTTGATCCCTCCCGCCCGCAGGATTCCGGATTCTGAGGCCGGTCGCGTTGGCTTTGTTCCCTCCTTCCTGAAGGATTGCGGCTCTCCCGCTTGCTTGGCTTTGATCCCTCCATTCCGTGGGATTGGGGTGACGCGTTGGCTTTGTTCCCTCCCTGGCGTGGGATTCGCAGGCGGCGGAACGGGTTTCCGTGCGCGGGCGTTCCCGCGGATCCAGGGGGCCAGTATAGGCGGATGATCGGATCGATTTCTGCTAAATGCAACAGTACAAAGGACAAACTGAACGTGACCGCGGACTGGCCGGCTCCCCTCGAAGCGGTGTTTTTGATTCGCCCTTTCTTTTTTGGGGGCTACGTGTACTTTCTTGACGATAAATGCGCGTGGCGCGCACTCTATAGGTATGAAGCGGCTCCCGCTCGTTGCATGCCTGATTGCGATTCTTTCGGCTGGCTCCGTTGTGAGCGCCCAGCAGCCGCGTCCCGGGTCGTCGCAGAGTCCGATGACTGATGCGGGGATGGCAAACCTGCCCGGACAGAAGATCGGGCCCAATGACCTGCTGGCGATTTCCGTCTACGATGCTCCGGAGTTGACGCGCACGGTGCGGGTTGGGGCGGAAGGCTATATCCGGCTGCCGATGGTGTCCGACCGGATTCATGCGCAGGGTCTGATGCCCTCCGCTCTGGAGAATGCGATTGCGGAAATCTTAGTGAAGGAAGGCCTGCTGGTGAAACCGGTGGTGATGGTGACGGTTGCGGAGTACGCGAGCCGTCCGGTTTCCGTGGTGGGCGCGGTGAAGAAGCCCACTACATTCCAAGCGGTGGGTCGAGTGACTTTGCTGGATGCGGTATCGCGGGCCGAGGGGCTCTCTGAGCTGGCCGGGCCTGAGATTCTTGTTTCGACTTCGACAGGCGAGCCGGGTGAAGAGAAGCAGCTCACGCAGCGGTTTCTTGTCCGCGACCTGATCGACAATGCGAAGCCCGAGATGAACCTGGTGTTGCATGGCGGCGAAGAGATCCGGGTGCCCGAGGCGCGGAAGATCTTTGTGACCGGCAATGTGAAGAAACCGGGCGCGTTTCCCGTCAAGGAAGACGGGCAGATGACGGTTTTGAAAGCGCTGGCGCTTTCCGAGGGGCTCTCTCCGTTTCCCCAGAAGTACGCCTACGTTTACAGGAAGGCCGACAACGAGGGCGGGAAGGCGGAGATCCAGGTAGAGCTATCCAAGATCATGCAGCGCAAGGCGGTGGATTTCGCCTTGGAGCCGGAAGATACGCTGTATGTGCCGGAAGACGTAGGCCGGAAGCGCTGGGTGGGCACAACCGAGAAGGTGGTTGCGTTCGGCATGGCGACGGCGTCCGGCGTTCTGATTTGGAAGCGGTAGAGGGGCAGTCCGCAGTAGGCGCAGGCCGAGTAGGCCGTGTGAGACTTGATCCCTGCGTGTATTCCAATACCACTCTCTTGGGGATGACAGATCGTGATTGAAGACTCCGGCCCTCCGATCCAGTGTCCGGCCTGTGGCGGGACCCAGGTGCGCCTGGCCCACGTCCGAAAGCTCCGCGACTGGTTCGGGGTGTTCTTGTTCCAGAATCCTTACCGCTGCCATGAATGCCGGCACCGGTTTTATCTTGGTGGGCCGTCCGGCGACGGCAAGAGCCCTGCGCGTCGCGGGGGTGGATTTGCCCGGTGGCGCCGAAAACAAGGAGGACGGTTTGGGCGGCTGCTGGTGATTGGCTGCCTGGTGGTGGCGGCGGTGCTGGTGTTCTTCGGGTACTTGACGCGGCCTCCGGCGCCGTAGGGGGCGCCTGAGTTCAGGGTGGATTCCCTAGCCCGTCACTGACGCTTCGGCTGAGATCGACCTGACGGTGGAGAGTCCTTTTCTGGCTAGCGGAGGGGTTTGCCGATTTCCCAGTGGTGGCCGAAGGGGTCTACTACGCGGCCCAGGCGCCAGCCGTGCTGGTCGGTTACCGGCCAGATGATGGTGGCTCCGGCGGCTACTGCCTGGTCCAGGACTGCGTGCGGGTTCTCTACTACCAGCACCATGCGGACCGTGCCTCCGCCGAGAGTTTCGGGGCTGTAGTTGTAGTGCTCGGGTGATTCGTCGGTCACCCAGAAGCTTGCGCCCTCGACGGAGAGTTCCGCCACCACCGCGCCCGATTCCGCGTCGAGGCGAAAGAGTTCCGTGGCTCCGAAGGCCGACTTGTAGAAGTCGATGGCTTGCGCTCCGCGGCGGACGGAGAGCATGGGGGCGATGGAGGTTTTCGTGTTCTGGCCGGGCTCTGTCTGGGTGGGCATCTCCGGGGCTCCGGGGGCTTGTTGTTCTGATTCCATTTCTGTTCCTGCTTTTTACCATCCACGGCGGCTGGACGACCACGGCCTGCCTGGAAGACGCGACGGGGACGGGTGCCCGCTTACCGACGTGCGCGGTTCGTGGCGGCTGTATTTGGTTTTGCGGCCCTTCGGGCCATGGGCACTTCCTTGACTGGTGATGTTTGCTCGCGGCTCAACTCGTGCTCCTGCTGCTGAGGGTGGCCTGTCCGGTGGATGGGGGCCAGGGCTCCTTAGTCGCGCTTCCACAGCGTGAGGGAAAGCGGCCGTCCGGCGGTGGGTCGAATCCTGCCGGTCTTGGCTCGCCGACCGCCGCCATGTGAATTCTGAGCTGTCCGCTTTCGAATTCGTAAATGCCAAACTGCGCCTTCCCCTTGATGGGGCCCGCGGTGTGCCGGTAGTTGATCGATTTCGGGGTGGCGGCCGGGTTCGTGGTGAAATCGAATTCCAACATGATCTGTGGGCCAGCGGTGATGGTGGTGTGCCCGTCGCGGGTGATTCGCTTGACGAATTGCGCCACAGTCGGGTCCATTGGCTTGCCATCCACGATGCCGGAGACCATCGTCCAGTGGCCGTCTAGCGATGAGGGGCTCGAGGCCGTGTGGGCTGCCGGCTCGGGCGGCGGTGCGGGTGTTGGGGTGGTGGTGTCCCGGATGAGCGTTTCGAGGGCGATTCCACTGGAGGGGGTGGTCGCGAAGGCAGAGGGCCGGGTGCGGCCCCGGGTGGCCAGACAGAGCCGCCAGGTGGCGCCCTTCAGTTCGTAGATGGCGAGATTCGTGTTCCCGGCTTCGGGTCCGGCGTCGAAGCGCATGTCGAGGTGGGCGGGGGATTGGGTTTCGTCGAGGTGCAGCGTGCCTTCGTAGACGGTGCCCATGCCGGTGCTCTGGAAGCGATCGCCGGTGATGGTGATGCGCGCCTGGGCGTGGAGGCTTGCGGGCATGGTCTGGCCGTCTAGCTCCAGAGAGGTGACGAGCCAGACGCCCTGGAGGTGGTCGAGATGCTTCGGCATGGGGTGGTTCCGGTGGAATTCTGTGGCTGGATTACTATGCCTGGGTCCGCTGGGGATTTCAAGGTGGAGGTTGGGGTGGGCCCCGGCTTTGCGTGCGGCTATGGCGGGGGGAAGGCTGGGGAGGCTGCGGGAGCTGGTTTGGTGAGTTGGGTTGTTGGAAGTTGTTGAAAAGTTTTGGATTGGATTGAGGTGATTACTGGGTTGGGGCGGGCCCCCGCCTACGCCTGCGGCTACGGCGGGGGTAAGGCTGGGGGAGTTGGTTTGGCGAGTTGGGTGGTTGGAAGTTGTTGGGATGGTTGGGGTTGGGCTGGAAGTGGTTGCTGGGTTGGGGCGGGCCCCCGCCTACGCCTGCGGCTACGACGGGGGGTAAGGCTGGGGGGAGGCTGGTTTGGTGAGTTGGGTGGTTGGAAGTTGTTGGGAAGTTTTGGATTTGATTGGGGTGATTACTGGGTTGGGGCGGGCCCCCGCCTACGCCTGCGGCTACGACGGGGGCAAGGCTGGGGGAGCTGGTTTGGCGAGTTGGATGGTTGGAAGTTGTTGGGATGGTTGGGGTTGGGCTGGAAGTGGTTGCTGGGTTTGGGCGGGCCCTGGGCAATGCCCAGGGGAATTCTGGGGGAGCAGGTCGGGGTGATGGAAGGTTTTGTTGGGCGGAAGTTATTCGAATGATTTGGGTTATGGTTTGGGCGGTCGCTGGGTTGGGGCGGGCCCCCGCCTACGCCTGCGGCTACGACGGGGGTAAGGCTGGGGGAGTTGGTTTGGCGAGTTGGCTGGTTGGAAGTCGTTGGGATGGTCAGGGTTGGGCTGGAGGTGGTTGCTGGGTTGGGGCGGGCCCCCGCCTACGCCTGCGGCTACGGCGGGGGTAAGGCTGGGGGAGGCTTTGCGGTGGGTTGTTGGAAGTCGTTGGGATGTTGGGGTTGGGTTAGAGGTCGATGAGATTGGCTTCGGACGGTTTCTGAATTGGGGCGGGCCCTGGGCAATGCCCAGGGGAATGCTGGAGGGGGCTTTGCGGTGGACTGGGATGGAGGCGGAAGTTATTGGAATGGATTGGGTTGGGCTGGAGGTGATTGCTGGGTTGGGGCGGGCCCCCGGTTTCGCCTGCGGCTGCACCGGGGGTAAGGCTGGGGGTGGTCTTGCGGATTGATGCGAACTAAGTTTTCCAGACGGTGCGCGATCAGAAGGTACACGATCAGATGGTGTGCGATCAGACGGTGCACGGTCAGACGGCGCGCGATCAGAAGGTACACGATCAGAAGATACACGATCAGAAGGTACACGATCAGATGGTGTGCGATCAGACGGTGCGCGGGCAGACGGTGCGCGGGCAGACGTTGCGCTATCTGAAATTGGGTGGGCGGAGCTTGCCGGGCTGGTTGGGTGCGGCTTGTGACGGGCTATTGTGGGGTGGGTTTGGCTGGGAGGAAACGGCGGGTGAGGAGCACGGCTCCTACTCCTACCAGGATTCCGGTGCAGTCTTCGAAGAGATCTATCCACTCACTCGCGCGGCCCGGGACCGCCCGCTGGGCGAGCTCTATGAAAATGCCTACCGCGCACGTCGCCAGGATGGTCGGTAGGAGCTGGTTGCGGCGGGCTACTACGCCCCCGATGATGCTCCAACCGGTGAAGGCGATGGCGTGGTCGGCCACTCCGCCGTGGCGGACGCGGTTGGCTACGTCACCAGGGAGCAGCGAGTAGGTTATGCCCGGAGAGCCGACGATGACCCAGAGGATCCAGAGAAGGCGGCGCTGCTTCGCGGTCATTCGGGGGAAGGCCAGCCCTTCCCTGTTTCCGCCCGTGTGGCCTGTGGTGACGACATGAGGATACTTCTCAGTTTGCAGGATTCTGCGGCCCGACGGGATGGCGGCGGGTTGACCTTCGCGGCGAGGACCCCTCCGTTCTGCCGGCGCACCAGATTTACCCCGCTCCTGCTGGTGTGCGTCCGAGTCGAGGACTGAGAACAGGGGGCCTGCCGGTGTGTGAAGGCAGAGATCACGCGACCGGTTGGGGATGCAGCGGGTGCGCCTGAATTTCACCCGCCGATGGCACTCCGCCAGGCTCCGGCTGTTCGCCAGATGCCGTGATGCCGGGGCATCCGGATCAATTGATGCCGCGGCTGAGAACAGCAAAGAGAGGGGATGCGTCCGCGTGCGGTGGCCCGGCCAGGGTGACCCGCTGCCAGTGAGTTGGGGGCGCCTGGTTTCGAGCCTTCGATGGCACGGAGACGGCGCGCGGGTGCCCGCCGGATGCCGCGACGCGGGATGAGGTCCTGGTTAGTAGGCGCCGCGGCCGAGGACGACAACCCGGAAAGTGCGGATCAGGATGTGGAGGTCGAGCCAGGGCGACCAGTTGCGGATGTAGTAGCTGTCCAGGATTTCCTGGACGTCGATGTCGCCATCACTGCGTGCGGAGACCTGCCACAAACCCGTAAGGCCGGGCGTCACGCTGGCCCGGAGGCCGCGGAACTCGGTGTGAAAGGCTTCCAGGTGATAGGCGGGGAAGGGGCGGGGACCGACCAGCTCATGTCTCCCGTGATGACGTGCCAGAGCTGCGGCAGTTCGTCGAGGCTGAAGCGGCGGAGGGCGGCTCCGACGAAGGGGATGATGCGCGGGTCCGATTTGCGCTTGAAGTAGCGGGCCCAGCTTGTGCGCTCCTCGGGATGGCGGGCGAGGTGCTCGCGGAGGAGCTGCTCCGCGTTGGGATGCATGGTGCGGAGCTTGAGCATGCTGGAAGGAGACGGCCGTTCTTGCCGGCCCGGGGCTGCCGAAAGCGGGCCCGGGGCTGAGGAGCTTGAGGAGGAGTGCGCAGAAGGGGTGAGGATGGGGACGGCGAGCAGGAAGGTGGCCAGGCGATGGCAGGAGATCGATACACCGTTTCATGGTCGTTGGACCGCATGGAGGAGATTGCGGTTGACCTCGAGTCCGAGGATGCCACCCAAGTCGCGCGGGGTGACCCAGAGGCTCTGAATGCCCTGCCAGGTTGGGGACGACGATGATGTGCGAGAAGGGCAGTTGCTGGATGAGCTTCGCCTGGAGTGTTTCGTCCATGCCGGGGAGCGCAACGATGGCGGTTTCGATGGTGCCGCTGAAGAAGGCGGGCGGCTTCGTCGATGGTACCGGCGACCGGGACTCCAAAGATGCGGGCTTCCTCGAGGGCGAGGTCGTCGTCGAGGATGGCGGCCGGCCGGAGGCCGAGGCCGGGGTTCTCGGCAGTAGATGCGGATGATGTGCCGGCCGGTTTTACCCCCGCCGAGGACGAGGACGGGGACGCCCATCATGCCGGCATTGGAGAGGAAGTGGCGGGCGATCTCGTCGAAGAGGGCGGGCAGGACGAAGGCGAAGAGCCCGGTGCCGAGGACGATGCCGCGGGACCACTGATGGCCCTGAACGAGGAAGTCCCAGGCGAGGAGGAGGCTGAAGACGACGAACGTGGCCTGAACGCGTTTGCGCAGGCGCTGGGCCGGATTCATGCCGTAGCCGGGGTAGAGATCGAGCAGGAAGTAGACGAGGGGGATGACGAGGACGCCGAGGGCGAGTCCTTTGTAGTGCTGGGGCTGGAACTCCTGGGGGAACCACGGCAGGAGGAAGATGCGGAGGGAGTAGCCGAAGAAGAGGGAGAGTTCGAGGGCGACGAGATCGGCGAGGAGAATGGCCCAGGTGGCGCGCACGCGGCCGGGGGCGCGGACCTGTGGGCGGGCGAAGGTGGAATCCGGGTCGAGGAGCGGCGGAGTGCCCGTGCGGGGGCGGTTGGCCGCCGCGGGCGGGCCAGCGGGGAGACCGGCGTGACTGGGGCGAGCGGTATGCACAATAGATGTGTGCCGGAGCGCGGCCGGGAATCTCAGTTGCTTTGCGGGTCCTTCCGCCAACCAAGCAATTGTAAGGCGAAAAGTGCGACGAAGCGTGGATTGTACTTCAGATGTTAGCGTTTCCAGAGGCGGCGCGGTTCGGAGGCGAGGCGGAAGAGCCATTCGAGGCCGGCTGCTCATCATCCAGCGGGGCGCCTGGGGTTTTGTGCCGGCGAGGAAGTCGAAGGCGGCGCCGACGCCGAGCATGACGGCGGGGATTTGGCCGCGGTGCCGGGCCATCCAGAAGTCCTGTTTGGGTGTGCCGATGCCGACGAAGAGGAGGCGGGCGCCGAGAATCCCAGTGCCTTGGCGGGTGGTCTCGAGGTCTTCGTCCGGGGTGGGCGGACGGAAGGGTGGGGCAAAGGCGTAGGGGAGTGTTGAGTTGAGGGAAGCGGCGGCGCAGGTTTTGAAGGAGGAGGTCGAGGACCTGGGGTGTACCTCCGTAGAGGCCGACGGGGATGTTGTGTTGTTGAGCGGCGGCGAGGAGGTGGAGGGTGAGATCGGGGCCATGAGTCGCGGTTGGCGTGGCGGGCTCCGAGGAGGCGGAGGGCCCGGACGGAACGGGGACGCCGTCGGGGACGACGAGGTCGGCGCCGGTGAGGGCCTGGTGGTAGAGGGGGTCGTCATAGGCGAGCATGACGTTGTAGACGGGGGCGGTGGAGATGTAGCGGGACTGGGCGAGTTGGGCCCACTGCAGAGCCTTTTCCGTCACTTCCGAGTAGCTCGTGGAGGAGACGCGAAGTCCGAGTATCACACCCGACTGTGCTCCACTTTTCGCTGAGACCCATACCCGAGATCGCTGTCATAGCGCCGCGGCGCGACCGGCCTTGCAGGAGTTCGCGGCACGAGCGGCGGCCAGGTCCAGGTTCCAGCACTCGACGGTCGCCGCTTCCTCCGGCCTGAGGTAGGATGCCGAGATCATGGCGGTGTAGCAGGCTGCAAGCCGCTCTGCCCGGCTGGTGTTCCGTATTGGAAGAGCCGTCAGCAATTCCATCCATGCTGGCGTTATTGAGGTATCCGCTCACTTCGTCTCTTGAAGTTCGCGCGGTGAGGCTATGTTCGTTGCGTCGCTGGAACATATTGGGGCCATGAAAGGCGATATTCCCATCCTCGGCGTGAAGGCATACCTGGGCGACGAAGGATCGCCAGATGTCCGTCATCCGGAAGGTCGCGGTGGCGGGCAGATAAAGGTAGTCGAATGCGTCCGCGAACCAGAGAGTGTTTTGCGAGTTGAAGGGGCACCATGTGCCAGGTGCGAGGACGACGCTGCCTGACTCAAAGTTGATGTCCCCTTCGGTGGTGAGCCGGTACACGGCGTCGACGTCAGGGTTCTCGTCGGCGAGGAACTGCTGGATTGCGCAGTCGTATGGCCGCGGTTCGGTGAGGGGGCTGATCTCTCGCAGGCTCTCATTCACGAACTCCAGCGGGAATCCCCGGGGCCAGATGCGCTGGTCTGAGAAGTGGCGATAGGTGTTTTCCCAGCCGTGTATCCGGACTGCGGGTGCTGAGACTTTGAGTTGAATCGGGCCCGGGTACCAATCGTAGGGGATATTGTCGTCGTCGGTTTCGAGGATGATCTCTGCTCCGGCAGCGATGGCGTGGAGGTAACCGAGGTTCTTGCGGGCGTAGTGATTGAAGGGAGCGTGTTGGGCGAGGCTGAACGGCAGGGATGCCTGTTCGTCGAGGCTGAGGAAGCGCACGCCGCTGCAGTTCCAGCCGGAGGGTGTCTTGCGATCTCCGACCACGAGGATGTTCCAGTCGGGGCAGAGATCGGCGAGACGAAGGATTGCCTCGGAGGGCGGGTTGATGGTGGTGATGATGATCCAGCGAGAAGATGTCATTGGTATAGCAAGTGCGGTTCAGTTTTGCCCTGACTTGATGGTGAAATTGCGAAGCATGCCGACATGGAAACGGCCGATACGCGATCAATGGAAAGACAGACTTCCTGCATGGCTCCGCAACGCCTCACCGTAGATCTCTTCGAGCATTCTATAGTTCGAATCGGCAGTATACTTCGATTCAAACTCAGCGCGGGCGGCATGTCCCATTCGCTGTGCGTCGAGCGGACTGCTTACTAGCCTGCCCACCTTGGCTGCGAGGTCATCAGAATCCCCGGGTCGAAAATGCAATCCTGTGCTTCCGTCCTCGACAATTTCTGCCAGGCTGCCATGGCCACTGACGAGAACTGGCAGGCCCGCCGCAAATGCCTCGATGATTACCATTGGGAAGCCTTCATACCAGAGGGAGGGCACAATGAGGCAGTAAGCGTCACGCATGAGATCGAAGACCTGCTGACTCGATTGAGGTCCTACCACTCGGACGTCTGGCATGTTGAGGGCACGTTTCGAGATTGAGTCGTGCTCTGGCCCACTTCCAACAATGGTGAGCGGAAGTCGAACGTCCTTCGACCAAGCATCCAAGAGGATGCCAGGTCCTTTCTCAGGAGACAGCCTTCCCACGAACAACGCGAAGCGACCGAGGGTTTTGCGTGGAGATAGCCGATCCGGGTAGAAGTTCGGCTTCACGGTAATCTTCTCGGCTGGCAATCCGCCCGCAACCAACTTAGTTTTCATGAACTGGGTCAACGCGATGTAGCGAGTGACTTTGCTAGTCCATGTGCCTGCCACGCGATGCGCCCGCAGCATGCCCGTAAGTACGAGCGTTGCAGCCGTGCTTGAGCGGTAGCACCGATGGAAGACGGCCGGGATCATGGAATTGCTTGTGCTGCAGTCGTCGCAAGGCTGGCCATTGCGTGTTAGCGTAGCAGCCGCACACACGAGCCTATAGTTGTGGATTGTTTGAACTATTGGCACGCCTGCCTCCTTGGCAGCGGTGTAGATGGACGGCGAGATCAGGGGGAAGGTGTTGTGCGAGTGCACTAAGTCAATCTTCTCCGAGTGGATGATCTCTTTGACCTCACGAGCGACTTCGCTATTCCAAAATGTGCTGCGAATCAGCGGCAAACGCCCCATCGACTCAACTGACCTATTGTCCCGCGTGAGTCGAACTACCTTGTGGCCTCGCTGCCTCAATAGGTCATATTCCTGCTCAAAGACGGAGTCCTCCCCGCCTGATTGCTGGTAGAAATTGTGGGTCAGCAAGATGTTCAGCATTGCTGGTCTGAGAATGGCTGAGCGTTTCGCGCAACCCCTTGATGCCAATGCGGCACGCAGTTGGTGCCGCTCAGCGGGACTGGAACAGTGCAATCGCGCAGCAGGCTGTCTTATTGGATTCGAGAATCACACCAGACTCGTCTGGTTTCCTCGCCCTTACCATGTCCGAGAACGCAGTGTTACCCTCAACGTCGTCGGAGATGATCAGGCCCGGGCGCCGCAACTTTTGAAGTGCAGTTCTGAACTCCCAACTCATGGTGGAGTACGTGTGCAGGCTGTCGTGGACAAACACGTCGACATGACCAGCATCTCCTAGGGACTTGGGCAGTTGTTCACGAGAGGCGCCCCGGTACAGCGCCCACCGGTCGCGTAGGCGCTCGGGGACAACAATGCCAACGTTGTCGACGGAATGGCTGGATAGCGGCGGCAAATCAATGCTACGCAGATGCCCGCGGCCATTTTGATGCAATGCCAGCAGTATGTATGCCGTGGTCACTCCATGAGCTACGCCTGTTTCCACAACGGAATCAGGCTCCATTGATCTGCAAGCTGCATAGCACAGGCGGCCGAGAGTGCGGTCACCGTTGTGAGCAAAAGCAAACGCTGAGGCCCGGTCGAGCGCACTCGTGCGCTGTTGGATCTCTGACTCCAGCTGCAGCAACGCATGGTCTTCAAGGATGCCTGCATCGAACCCCGGAACACAGGCTGCGAGGGCTGCGGATAACTGGTCGCAAGTAAAATCAAAGCCCTGATCCGGGCGTGGCCGATGACGATCAAGCTGGACCTCGAGCTTGTGGCGCAGCCGCCACCCGATGGTGTCAGGCTCTCGAATCAACTGGGCCAGCTTCTGCCAACGCATTCAGTCTCGAGACCTTTCCTGGAAGGCTAGAGGACCAGAATCCTGAGTGGGCAGTAATGGCTCGCGACACCCGCTACCCGTGGATTCGAGTTGCGTTCTCCAAATGCCGCTCATCGTAATGAACGGAGTGGTTCGCGCCAGATTGTTGACCTGAACCTCTGGTTGATTCAGGGGTGCCCCAGAATTCAAGCGATCGCCTGGGGATTATTCCATTGGCAAGCTGGCGGATGCTATCGGACTCCAGGCTTGACCGGTAAGTGACCAGGTCGGCGAATGCACAGCCTGCGCAGCCGCTTCCGAACTCGAAATTGGTCAGAGCCTCAGTCGAGACAGTGTTCACACTTGCACGCTCCACGCCATTCAGAAACAGCCGAAGCAAGCTCGTTGACTGCTGGTAGGTAAGGGCAATATGACTCCAGATGGGTTGGTCCAGAAGCAGCTCAAGCGGAACCCTCAGGGCCACCGTTTCGCCTTCTCTGATCACCAGATCGCCAGCTTGTCGCTCCAGTCGGAAGTGCTCTCCAGACGAAGATCCAGCGCGGAGATAGACCCTCCAGTCGCTATGCCCTGCATCCTTTATCCAAGCGGCTATAGTCCACGACATCGCCGGACGGTCCATGCTCACATCAATGCGGCCAATCTCACTGCCGTCTTCAGGTTCGGGGCTAACGAATACCGATGAAGCAACACCGCCCAGCAGCGACGAGCCATCGTAAGCCTGGTCGAAATAGGTGAGTGGAATGGAGTTGAAAAGATAGAGGTGGCCGAGATCTGAAGGGTGCAATCCGTCATTTGTCATTCCGGGGAGCCATCTTCCTGTTGTGCCGGCAACACTGCCCCAAAAATCCCAAATAGGAGTGCCGAGTGATTCCTCAGCCAAATAAAGCTTGTGAAGGAGCGAGACATTGATGTCGCTGTAGACGTCCGCCGGGTACATTCCTGCGACGATCGGCATTGCCCCAATGGAGACAACTTTTCGCACCAAGTCTCGGGTGTTCGCCACGTAGCGATCCCAAGCGGCCTGAGGCGCGGCTACGAATCCCTCATTTACTATCGATGTCGCGAGCACCACGAAGTCCGGTCGAAGCGCTGCCACATCGGTATCGAATCGAGCGAGGGAGGTGGCAGTGTTACTACCGCTGATCGACGAGTTGATAACACGGAACCCTCGACCCTGCATCAGGAGCACAAACTGCCCAACCCACGATTTTTCATATCGGGATGCTCCTACGCCTGCAGCCGTGGAGGAGCCCAGTACCACGATTGTGCGTGATGCGCCGGATGGGCGATCGTGTGCATCCCAGACCGAAGCGAATCTAGATGTGAGGCATTCTGGGTCCTGCGAGGGAGCGTTTGCTTGCTGAGCCTTGAGAGGCCCGAATCCCAAGAGTGAGATCCCCGCAATCACAACCAACACGCACAGGAGTCTGGATGCCTCTAGAAGAACACTCAACGCAAGGACTCCCCAACGGTGGGCTTGTTGCAAATTGCGGCAGGCGTTGTGCTTCTTGGGGCCGACACCCTGCCATTGGGTGTTGTGTCGGATAGAGGGTTTAGCTTGGGCTGCCCTTGGTCGCTCCAGAGGACCGATCTCATCCAGGATGCGAACTTTATGGCGAAGGACTCGTACGGCTTCCACAGCAGAAGCGCCGGTACAAGAGACACGAGAATCGTCGTGAGAAGCAGCCACGGATCGCGCAGGGACTCTTCGATGGGGGTTTGGCGGAACTGTCTGGCAATCCAGATCAGTCCCCACCCCGCCGGCAGGTGGCCGAAGTAGATCAACATGGAACTGCTGCCACACTGCTGAAAAGCGGCGCCGGAGAGAACTGATTCCAGTCTCCCTCGGTTGAGCCAGACACCAAGCATACCGAATCCAAGAAATGGGAGAAGCAGACTGTGACTCACAAGGTAGCGCACTGCGACGTCCTGGCCCGTCAATGCAAGCAACACCACTAGGAAGATACCTTCCGCTAGAAGAAACCAGTCTTTGGCGAACCACTCCTGGTTCTGGCGTTGAGGAATGCGGGAGGAGAGAATTGCCAATGCAGATCCGAACATGACTTCCATTACGCGGAAGCCAGGGAAGATATGGATGAATGTCATCCACCAGGCGAGATCTGGGGGCATCGAACTCCGAGCACTGGTAAGCTGCGCAGTTGCGGATCGCATCCAATCCCCTGCCAAGAAGTAGAGAACGACCGATGGAAGCGCTGCCCCTACCCAAAGGACCGCCATACGCAGGAGGAGGCTTGAGGAATGAGCAGTCTTCCAGCGGACCGTCCAGAGAAGAGCAATGTAACCAACCACAAAGCTCGTCACGGCCCAGGCTGAAGAGTTGTACAACTCGCCAATGTGTGGAAAGAACCCGTGCGTCATCGTCAGCCAAGCCGCAGCGTGCCCGAGCGTCTGGAGCGGAGTGAAGCGAATGTCTCCCATCATGGCGGTTGGAAGCAGGGCGACGAAGAAGAAGACGTGAACCGGATAGAGCTTGGAGACTCTGCGTGTCAAGAATCCACGAGGCTCAATCGAGTTCCCATGGACCGACTGCGTCAGCAGAAAACCGGATAAAACAAAGAAGCACGATGTTGCGACTGATCGCATCAAAAGGACGTTCAGGAGCCCGTTTGGCGCGCCGAGAGTCCGCAGCGGTTCGATGCCGAAATGCCCCAGCAGTATCCACATTGCAGCGAAGAAGCGAAGTGCATTCAGTGCCTTCGAGTACCGCATCGGTTTCGTTTCCATGGCGTGTTCAGTGTTGAGTCGCATTAGGTACGCTCGCTCGTGCTGCGTAACCCAAGAGGAGAACAGACTCCAACGGGGAATGATTCGATGAGAGTCCGGATCACGACCTGCCGCCGTAGGCGGTGGGAGGTGCTTGACCCCATCGATTCAAATTCCTGAATGAGCTATTCGTGCCTCCATACTTCATGTGCAACTCACGACGGATTCTTCTCAGGCGGCTGCGGGTTGAATTCGGATGAACGCTTCCAAATGACACACTAACTGCATGCGGATTCCGAGATCAGAAGCGGCTGAGCTGAGAGTCTGCCCGTTCATTTCACAATCGCCGGAGCCTCCAACTCGCTCGGGCGGATTCGATTCATCAAAGATTGGTAAATGGCAAAGTAACCGTCCGCGGCTCGTGACCACGAATAGACCCGAGCGCAGTCGATTGCAGACGCGCTCGCGTTCGGATAGTTTTCGAGGATTTGGATTGCAGCCCGGCGATACTCTCCCGGCGTTCTCCCAGTGACAACCGCACCGCCCTGGTGGGATCCGATCAACTCGGCGGCGCCAGTTGCGGAGGAGACGATCACGGGCACGCCTGCGGCCGCCGATTCCAGCGCGATGATGCCGAATGATTCCTGCTCGCTCGGCATTAACGTGATGGCAATAGTCTTCAGCTCGGTGTTGACGGCACCGGGCGGGACCGGGGCGTCGAACTGAATGGATTGACAGCGTTCACTCAGTTGACGAACGACTTCGGTCATCTGGAGGGGATCTGCTGGATCGTAGCCGATCCACCGAACAACGCCAATATCGCGCAATTCTTCCAGGATGCTGTGGATCCTTTCGATTCCTTTCACCTTCAGGGCTGGACCGAACACCGCAAAACAGATTGGAGCCGGTGGAACAGTCCGGGGCGTGAATGTGAGCTCAGTGTCAGCGCCATGGTGAACCGTCTCGCATCGGTGAAACCGGTATCCTGCCGACACTGATGCGGCACGGTAGTGCTGAGAGGGAAACACAGCGCAATCGCAGAATCGGACCATCGTCGCCTCCACGATCCAGCGGCGGACACGGTCGATTCTTGGCGTAGAAAGTCTGACCTCCGGCCAGACACGTACAAGCGAGTGAACTGAATAGACGATCCTGGCTTTCCAAAGCAACTTACAGAGCAAGGCGATTGCCACGTGGAAACCGTCAGTTGTCACATGAACAATTGCTGGCGGCGCGAGTAACACCGATTGCAGGATCGCGATCAGTTGCCCGAACCGTCCGGAGGCGTGCGCAGTCTTGCGAGGATTCTGGAGGACGATACCTGCTTCCGCCAATGTCTCGCAGAGTCTGCGATTGAACTTGCGCGGGCCCCCAGCGTTCGAGGCGGAGCCGTCCGGCCATTCGCCCAAGATGAGAATCGGGGCTGTTCTGGGGTCCATGGAGATTCCGACAACGCAGGTGAAGTCTCAGACGGCTTCCCGCCGGATTGTGCGAACCTGACTGGCGAACGAAGGGCCGCCAGCAGACTGGGCCGATAGGAGTTTCAAGAGTTGCGCGTTAGAAATCGCGTGAGGCTCCAGGAGTCTGCCCTGCAGCAGAAGGATGCAGGTCGCAATCGGGACAAATCCAAAGTCCCAAAGGATTGGGTTGGATGTGTACATGAGCAGTCCACCGAAAAACCAGATAGCAAGACAGGCAAGGGGTTCCCACCTCTTTCGGGGCAAGAATTGAGACAAAAACCGGAGGGCGAGAGAAACGTAAACCGCAAGCAGGAGGAGGGAGCCGACGACGCCTCCGGTGAGGATTACCTCCACCCATCCGGAATCGTTGGTTTCGCTGGAGTAGCCGATAACTGATGCCGCCGTCGAATCCCGATGGATGAATCCGGCGCCGATGGCCTTTTGAAGCAAGGACGCAGAGTCCCAGAAATAGCTGAGGCGGGATACATCACGCAATCTGCGATACTCGATCGTGCCACTCCCTGTGGCCATATCCCCGAAAGCTGTCTCGTAATAGAGTTCGACCTGTTGGAATAGGTTCGGGGCGATGAATGGTGTTGTGCCGATCGAGGTGGCTACCAGCACGAGCGACAGGATTGTTCGTTTCGGTGAGGTGGTAAAGGTGAATACGGTAAGCACCGCACCAGCTGCCAAGAGGAGAGCAAGCACCCAACCGCGAAACGGGATAGCTGTCACGGCGTATGCGGTGAGCAGAAGCCCGAGCACGGCGCACCCCAACCTGGCCTGAACCTTGAGCTGAGAGGCGAGAGCCATAGTTGCCAGAATCAACACGGCGAGAAAAAGATAGACCGTTCCTGGGATGAATACCTTGTAAACGGTGTTGCTTCCAATACCCATGATTGCCAAGGAAGCCCCCGGGAGACTCAGCCCGGAGCGAACAGCCTCCACAACAATCACAACGGTTGCGACAAACCCGAGGAGGATCAGGCGGCCGGTCCGCTTGGAGAATATCGCGGGCAAGGTCGTCGCCAAGAGGTAGTAGTAGGTTGGTGCGATAATCCAACGCCGCGCCTGCCTGAGGACTTTATCTGCTTCACCCCACTGAAAGAAGGTCAGCATTGTCTGAAGAAGTGCGAAGGCGGCAAGGCAGATTGCAATCACACTGCACACGTTCGACAGGGACTTGAGTCTGCCCCGAACGGCAAGATAGGCAATGCATAAGAGGAGGGCGGCATCACCGGCAAAGCGGAAGCCATCGGGGAAGCCGCCGAACGCGGCCAATTGGACTACACCGGCAACCAGCATAAGGACCACGGCCACCACGTCGTCTCCGTGTCGAACCTGGACGACGACTCGTTGAGGTGCTCCGTGGGGCAGGGTCGAAGATGGTCCGGCTGCTGTCTTCATGAAAATCAAAGGTTACTTTGCGTGTGCGGCCACCTGCGATCGCCTAGTGACGCGGAGTAGGAGGCGGTGCAGGAGTGCTTTGGACAAGGAAGGTCCCCACCACTGGGCGAGAAGCCGTCCGGCAAGGCCGGGATTCAACCGATAGAGGAATCTCCAAGCCAGTTTGCGGAGACGCGACGACGGGCCGTTGACGACAGCCAGCAGAATTGCCCTGTCCCTGACCGCGCCCGGTGTGGTCAGTATGTGGAGCGCGAGGTGGCTTTCCAAGTAGTCCGAATTGGTTCTCAGAATCGATTCAGGCTCCAGGTGGGTGCCAAGATTTGATTCCACCCAAAGGCAGAGCTCAGTGATCAGCAACGAAGCCAACCGAACCTGTTTGCGCAAGCCTTCCACACTACTGACATGAATTCCGGTCAGGTTGTTCGAGTGAATGCGGTAGTCCGCCAGGATCTGATTGATAGGCGCGATGCAAGCGAGCAGTGCCGCGGCCCTGCTGACAAATCCATCGGCGATCTGGCGAAAGCAGGGAGGAATCGGGAATACACGATCAGCTATCTCTCTACGGAGACTCAATCCTGTTGCCGGAGGGAGAAGGCAGTCCATTCCCTGTCGTAGCATCTCCTCGCCTTTCCAGCCTTGGTCCAGCCGAACAGGCAGCGCGGGCCGTTGCTTTCGGACGCCGTCCGAATCGATGACGGCTACATAGTGAGTCGCTAGCCCGGCGGCCGGTTCTTTCACAAAGGCCTGAACAGTAGCCGCCACTTTGTTGGAAGCAATCACGTCATCGGCGTCTAGGATGCAGATCACCGCCCCGTGGCACTCAGAGTAGGCGCGATTCAGGGCGCCCGCCTGTCCGCCATTTGGCTGGGACAGCACACGAATGCGCGAATCACGCCGGGCTATGTCCATCAGTATGTCTAAGGAGTTGTCGGAGGATCCATCATCGCAGACAACGATCTCCAGGTTTCCGTAGGTTTGCGCCATGGCACTGGCGAGGCAAGGCTCCAGGTACTGCGCGTAGTTGTAGTTCGCGACCAGTACGGACACAAGGGGGTTCGGCGCCAGAGGCGGCAGTGGGATGGGCCGCAGCGCGGGCCAAGTGGCGGGATCAGTTGCGGTCGAGCGGCTCAATCGTGTCCTCGAAGACTTTCAGGGCTCGGGCGACCACCTGGTCCATGTTGTAGTAGCGGTAGTCGGCCAGGCGGCCCACGAAGATGGTGCTGCCGGCGAGGGCGACGACTTCGGCCTGGTATTTCTCGTAGATGGCGGCACTCTCGGGGCGCGGGACGGGGTAGTAAGGCTCGTTGCGTCCGGGTTCGTGGGGCTGCGGATATTCGACGGCCAACGTAGTGCCCGCGACTTCCTGTCCGGTCATGTGCTTGAACTCCGAGACCCGGGTGAAGACTTCCGTATTGGGATAGTTCACCTGGCCGCAGGGCTGGTGACGGTTGACGGGGTGGTGGGGGAATTCAAAACGTAGGCTGCGATAGGGGAGCCGGCCGTGGCGGTGATCGAAGAACTCGTCCACGGGCCCGGTGTAGACCATGCGGCGCCAGGTGAGCCCGGCGGGGAGACGGCGATAGTCGGTGTCCAGGCGCAGTTGGATATTGGGGTGGCTGAGCATGCGCTCGAACATGGCTGTGTAGCCGTGGCGGGGCAGGGCCTGGAAGCGGTCCTGGAAATAGCGGTCGTCCTCGCTGATGTGCACAGGGACCCGGGCCATGACGGAGGGGTCGAGTTGCTCCGGTTCCAAGTCCCATTGTTTGCGGGTATAGCCGGCGAAGACGTTGTCGAAGATGAAACGGGCGAGGTGCTGGATGCGGGGGTCCGGGTGCTCGAGCATACGGAGAATCGGCACTTTGACATCCATACCGTATTCGGCGATGAGGCGGTCCTGCAGGACGGCTGCCTCGGCGGGCGGCCAGAGCTGGCGGAGGGCCTGAAGGTTGAAGGGGACGGGGATCAGGTGGCCCTCGACGAGTCCGAGCGCGCGGTGCTGGTAGGGGCGCCACTCGGTGAACTGGGAGAGGTACTCCCAGACCCGGATGGAGTTGGTGTGGAAGACGTGGGGGCCGTAGCGGTGGATGAGGACGCCATGTTCGTCGAGGACATCGTAGGCGTTGCCGGCAATGTGTGGGCGCCGGTCGATGAGGAGGACGGATTGATTGAGGGCGGACGCGATGCGTTCGGCCAGAACGGAGCCGGCGTATCCGGCGCCGACGATGAGCCAGTCGTAGTTCATGCGGCGGCCTGCTCCCAGGTGCGCGGAGGCGCGAGGGGGTTGAGTCCGCGGCGACGGAGGCAGAGCAGGATGCCGATAGTGACGACAGCCTCGGCGGCGACCACGGAGCAGGCCATGCCGAGCCCTCCGAAGCGAGGGGCCAGAAGGCAGGCTGAGAGTGCGTTGAGGAGCCCGGCTGCGAGCAGGATGACGTTGAAGTCCCGTTCGAGGCCGAGGGGGAGCATCCACTGGATGCCAAGCACGTTGCTGACGGCGACGAGCGGGGCAAGCAGAGCCAGGATCCGGAGGATGGGGATGGCGTCTTCGAAGCGAGGTCCCAGGAGGATGGCTACGATCCAGGGGGCCGCGGCGGCAAGGAAGACACCGAGGACAAGACCGAGGACGAGCATAAGAAGGGCCGAGGCGCGCGTGGTGCGGCGGGCGGCGGCGGGGTCGTGTTCCATGAGGTAAGAGATGCGGGGGAAGAAGGTCTGATTGAGGGGCGCGAAGGAGGCCATGGCGGCTCGGATGAGGCGCTCGGCGGCACCGAAGATGCCTACGGCGGCGGGTGCGGCGAAGAGTCCGAGGATGAGGACGTTGGCGGTGGTGTAGAGGCTGACGGCGCTGCGGAAGAGGAACATGCTGAAGCCGGCGCGGAGGGCGGCCCAGCCGGCGGCCACGGAGGGCCGGGCGATGGCGGTTTCGCGGGCGACGAGGAGAAAGCCGGCCCAGGTGGAGAGGATGGCCATGACGGTCTGGAGGGCGACGGCGCGTCCTTCGTCGCCGGGCTGGCGGACGAGGAGAAAGAGTCCGGCGGCGGCGATGATTTTGGCGGTGATGTCGATGCCGGCCATGACCTTCATGCGGCCCATGCCTTGGAAGTACCAGAGGGGGCTGGCGGCGAGGGCGAGTCCCCAGATGAGGGCGGTCCAGAGGAGGGGTCCGCGGCCCTGGAAGGGGGTGCCCCAGAGGAGAAGCGGCGGGATGGCGCAGAGAGCGGCGGCGGCGAGGAGGAGCTGGCCTCCGAGGACTCCGCCGATGTGGGCGGCGCGCTGTGCGGGGTCGTGGCGGGTGCGGGCGATGTCGCGGGTGGCGGAGAGCTGGAAGCCGTATTCGACGAGCATGGCGGTGTAGCGAGCGAAGGCTTCCGCGAAGACGAGGGCGCCCCAGGCCGAGGGGCCCAGTGTCCGGGTGAGGTAGGGGAGGGTGAGGAGCGGGACGGCGAAGTTCATCGCCTGGACGCCGTATAGGGTGATGAGGTCGCCCAGGAGGTGGGGGCTCCAGGGGGATGGGCTGGGGGAGGGGGTAGACACGGGCGGGCTGTGGGGCTCGACTGGGTAGACTCGCTTGGGGATTTGGGGTTGTTGGGGGCTTGGTTCGGGTCCGCGGCGGTGGGGGACGTTCCCGCCCTGTCCACCTGGAGTTGTTCGCTTTGGTTGCGGTAGCCGGCGTTTCGGGACAGGGGATGAACGTCCCCGGGTGCTGGTCCCGGCCTGCCCGCCTGGGGGTGCAGCCTCCGATTGGAGTCGACGGCGTTGCCTCGGCGGTGGGGGACGTTCCCGCCCTGTCCACCTGGAGTTGTTTGCTTTGGTTGCGGTAGTCGGCGTTTCGGGACAGGGGATGAACGTCCCCGGGTGCTGGTCCCGGCCTGCCCGCCTGGGGTTTTCGCCTCCGATTGGAGTCGACGGCGTTGCCTCGGCGGTGGGGGACGTTCACACCCTGTCCACCTGGGATTGCCGCCTCCGATTGGAGTCGACGGCGTTTCGGGACAGGGGATGAACGTCCCCGTTGCTGGGACAGTTTTTGAGCGTCCCCGGTGTTGGGCCAGTTGCCCTATGAGCTAGCTCGCGGATTCGGGGGCGGCTTGATACTTCTTGTAATACTTCCCGTAGTAGCCGTAGTAGTAATAGTGATCCGAATGGTGCTTCTTCACCTGATTCAGCACCAGGCCGATCACGTTGGCTCGCAAGTGCTGGAGGGTGGAGAGGGCCGCGGCTACCGCCTTGCGGCTGGTCTCTCCGGCGCGGGTGACGACGATGACGCCGTCGGCGGAGCTGGCCATTTGCAGGCTTTCCGCGAAGCCGAGCAGGGGCGGGGCGTCGAGGATGACGAGGTCGTATTCGCGGGCCATCTCTTCCATCATGGGTCCCAACAAAGTGCCGATCATGTCGGCGGCGCGGCGGCTGGGCGGGCCGGCGGAGATGATGTCGAGGTAGGGGTTGTTGGCCGGGTGGACGATGACGTCGCGCCAGGCGGTTTCGCCGTTCAGGACATTGGACAGGCCGGTGTGGAGCTGGATGCCGAAGAGTTTGTGCTGGGAGGGGCGGCGCAGGTCGCAGTCGATGAGCAGGGTTTTCTTCTGCTGCTCGGAGTGGGCGTAGGCGAGGTGGCCGGCCGTGGTCGATTTGCCTTCGCTGGCGGTGGCTGAGGTGAAGAGCAGGGTGCGGAGACGGCGGTCGAAATCGGTGAGGAGGACAGAGCTGCGGATGGTGCGAATGGCCTCTTCGTAGGTGGAGAACTGGCGGTCGATGATCTTGCCGGGGGCTTTGACGAGGGCGCCGTCGGCCTGCAGGACTCCGGCGCCGTCGACGGCGGCGGGCAGGACGAGTTCCTTGGTGTTCTTGACGGCGGGCAGGGTGCCGATGATGTGGGTCTTGAGGGTGCGGGAGACCTGCTCGGGGTCGCGGATGGTGTTGTCCATCGTGTCGGTGAGGATGGCGACGCCGATGGCGAGGAGTGTGGAGAAGAGCAGGGCGAGCAGCAGGTTCAGGCTGAGTTTGGGGAAGACGGGTTTCCAGGCGGGACGGGCGAGGTCGGCGATGCGGACCATGTTGTTCTGGAAACCGGCGTTGATGCCTGCCTCGCGGATCTTGCGGACTAGCTCGTCGTAGAGGTTCTTGTCGGCGTCGGCCTCCCGTTTGGCGCGCTGGTATTCGAAGCTGCGCAGGTTGAGGGTGTCGTATTCGCTCTTGGTTTCGGCGACGCTTCTCTGGAGCATCTGCTCGCGGGCCTTGGCTTCGTTGTACTGGACCTCAACGCGGCGGATGGCGTTCTGGCGGGTGGCGTCGACCTGATCCTGGATCTCCTTCACCTGGGCCTGGGCCTTGCGGTACTCGGGGTGATTGGGCCCGAAGTGGGACTTGACCTCGGCGAAGCGTTCGGAGGCTTCGTTGAGGCGTTCCATCAGGCGGCGGATGGCCTCGCCCTGGGTGGAGACCTGGGCGGATTCGAGGGAGCCGGCGCGGGTGGAGTTGTAGGCGGCTTCGATGGCGACGCGGTCGGACTGGGCCTTGGTGTACTCGGTATTCAGCTGGAGCAGGCGGGAAGAGAGGATGTTGGTTTTCTCCTCGGGGTTGATGACGTTGAGTTCGCGCTCCATCTGGGCGAGGCGGCCGGAGGAGGATTCCATTTTGGCGCGGAGTTCCTCGATCTGGCGCTCCATGAACTTGGAGAGGGAGACGGAGCTGCGGATGCGGATGTTGTAGGTGTGCTCGATGTAGCTCTGGGCGATCTGGTTGGCGACGTCGGCGGCGAGCTGCGGGTCCGTGGAGCGGTAGCTGATCTGGAGGAGGTAGGTGTTAGGGGGCCGGGTGACCTTGAGCTGCTTGAGGAGGATGGGGGCGTCCTTGGCGCGGCCGGCGTCGGACTCCTGTTTGATCTGCTTTTCGCGTTCGAGGAGGTTGTAGCGCTGGGCGACGGGGCGGACGACGGAGTCGCTTTGAATGAGGCGGATCTGGGAGGCGAGGAAGGATTCGGCGTCGAGGGTGGAGTAGGCCTGGCTTTGGGATTCCTGGCCGACGATGCCCTTGGCTTCCTGGCGGTCGACGTAGAGGGTGGAGGTGGATTCGTAGACGGGGGTGAGGCGGAGGCTGACGACGGCCGTGGCGATGAGCATGACGGCGACGAACGCCACGATCTTCCAGACGTGGCGGCGGAGGATCCAGAGGTAGTGCGACAGGGGCAGGGAGACCTGATCCGCGTCGCTTTCCGACAGGATGACAGTGGCGGGCGCCAGCGGAGCCTGCTGGTAGGCCATGGCGGGCGTCATGCGCCGCACGGGCCCGGTGAGGTCGAGCGCGTCGAACTTGTCTTCAGGCATATGGAGTTACCGCATCCCCTTCCAGTTCCACCGCTACTGAGCGTTGCAGCAGGTGGAGGTGTACGACCAAATGATTCTCGTTCTTGATGCGGGCGAGAACGCCCTGGAGGCCGGCCAGTGGACCGTTGCGCACTTCCACGCGCTGGCCTTCGCGAAGGAGGGCCATGCAGCGGAGGCGGCGGCGGGCGTCGAGCAGGCGTTTGACGGCGTCGATCTCCTCCACGGGGATGGGTTCAGGGGTTCCGTGGAAGCCGACGAAGCCGATGACCCCGGGTGTGTCGACGATGCGGTAGGGATATCGAGAGAAACACGGCAGAACAAATAACCGGGAAAGAGGGGAATATCCAGCAATTTGACGCGATCGGACCAATTGCGCCGGGTGCGGGCGAGAGGGAGGAACTCCTCCAGTCCGGCGAGGCGTAGAGATTCGGCCGCGGCCTTCTCCGCATTGGGCCGGACGCGCAGGGCGTACCAGTTTGGCGGATTGTGGGATACCCGATTTTGAGACAAAGCTGCCGCTCAGCGAGCCCCAGGCGAGTGATAGTATTTTCACCTACACGAAGGGCGAGCTGTCCTTGAAAAAATTATTCCTAATCCTATCGCAGGCGAGGTACTCTGTCCATGCTGTTGACAGGACAGCCTCCACCAATATTGTGAGCGCCGAATGGGTTATTCTCACTGAAATCACAGGGCCGCCAGAAGGGCGGGAAAAGGCCAAAGTGTAGGGGATCTTACGTTTGGAGGCAAGGGGGCGGAGGAGGCCCGGCGGTGGGGCGGGCGGTTCAGGTCCTGGGGAACATCCAGGCAATATCCTACTCTGTGGTCTATGACAGGCTGCTCCGGTGGAGTTAGACTGGTCTTTCCATCCATGCGACATCTAGCCGTGCCTCTGTTGATGATGCTGGCCGCGGGACAGATCCTGGCCGGGCAGGAGACTCCACTTTCTTCCGAATGGAAGGCGGCGCCGGCGGCGATGCAGATGGTGTTGCCGTCGCTGGCGGGGGTGTGGGCTTACTCGAATCCGAACGCGAAGAAGAACGGCGATGTCTATCAATGGGTTGCGGCGCGGGCGGAGTTCACGCAGCAAGGCGATAAGGTGCAGGGGAAGTATGAGTGCACCTATGCCGTTCCGGCGGGGGAGAAGCTGAATCCGAAGGTGAGTTTCAGTTTCGAGGGGCGGCTGGTGAGCGAGGTGGTGAGTTTCGACCTGAAGCCACCGTTGAAGGGGACGTTCAAGATTCTGAAGACGTCGGCGGCGGAGTTGTCGGTGAGTTACTCCATACAGAATGCGGCGAAGCAGGGGATCAATTTCGGCGAGATTCCGGACAACGATCCGCAGCCTTTGTCGCGGCTAGCCCAGTAAGCGGGGCGATGCAGCAATGGTACAACGCGCCCTGGCCTGGGCTGTTCTGGCCATTCTACTGATTCTTACGATCTTCGGGATCGTCCACAACGGACTGGCGGGGCAGAGTGTGTGGACTCCGGCCGGTCTGGCGCGATTTGCCGGATTCGCGGGCGTCTACGCCGTTTTCACCGGGGTGATGCTGCGCAAGGCGGCGAAGTGGTATCTGCCGGCGCTGGCGGTGGCGGTGGTGCTGTACACGATGGTGGCGGTGGGTCCGCTGGCTCCGGTGGCGGTGGCGTACTTCGGACTGTCGTGTTTCTCGGTGGGCGCGATCTGGTTCCGGCGGAATCCGGAATTCACGGCGCGGAGTCCACAGATGGCCGTGCTGACGGGATTGGCGACGGCGGTGTTCTGTGTGCTGGTGACGGCGGGGCTGCCGGTCCACTACCGGCTGCTGTACTGGATCCTTCCGGCGATCCCGATCTACTACGCCCTGCGGCATCAGTGGCTGCCGGCGGTGGAGTTCGAATACCCGAAGACGGCGCACGATCTGGGTCCGTTGTCGGTGGCGCTGTTCCCTCTGCTTTGTCACTGGCTGGTGACGCTGAAGCCGGAGGTGAGCGCGGACGGGCTGGCTATGCACATGGTGGTGCCGGCGCGGATGACGTATGCGCATGCGTGGGATTTCAATATCCACGAATTCATCTGGGCCGTGATGCCGATGGGTGGGGATTTCCTGTATTCCATTGGGTGGCAGATGGCGGGAGAGTACGGGGCGCGGCTGCTGAACCTCGGGGTGTTGGGGCTGATTGTGTGGATCCTGATGGAGCGGCTGCACGCGCGGGTGCCGGGCTGGATTGCGAGCCTGCTGGTGGCGGCCTTCCTTTCCACGCCGCTGACGCAGCATGTGACGGGGTCGATGTTCGTGGAGAATCTGGAGGCGGCGCTGCTGCTGGGGGCGGCGCTGTTGTTACGCGTGTACGCAAAAGAGCGGCGTGGGGTGTATTTCTACGCCACCTGCTTCCTGATCGGGGTTTCGATGTCGACGAAGCTGGGGGCTCTGGCGTTTGCGATCCCCCTTCTGGCGGCGGCGGTGATCCTGGTGAAGTTCCGTCACCTGGCGTTTGGGTTGCCGATTACGGCGCTGGTGGGCGGGTACACCTACTTTTCGGCCTGGCTGCGGACCTCGAATCCGGTGTTTCCGTTCTTCAATGCCTTCTTCCATTCCCCGCTGTACGACGCCCAGAAGAACTTCGCGGACACGCGGTTTGTGACTCCGCCGACGTGGCGCATCTGGTATGACCTGACGTTCCATTCCTCGCGGTTTATCGAAGGACTGGATGGGAGTTTCGGGTTCTTCTTCTTTCTGCTGGTGCCGGTGGCGGTGCTGGGGGTCCGGCGGCGCTGGCCGAGAACGGGTTTTGTGCTGTTGTGGGTGGGGGTGGCCGGGCTGGCGTTGACGTTCGCGGGTCAGTCGAATCTGCGATATGCATATCCGGCGCTGCCGATCCTCACGCTGCTGGTAGGGATTGCGATCTCGTCGTTCCGGGCGCACGCCAATGATCTGGGGCGGGCGATGGGTTGGGCGGCGGGTGTGACGGTGGTGCTGAACCTTCTGTTCCTGCCGGCGGCCGGGTGGTATCACCGGGAGTTCGCGCTCAACCAGGTGGTTCAGCGGAAGCAGGTGGATGAGTATCTGGCGGTATCGGCGCCGGAGCGCAAGCTGGTGGACTGGCTGAATGCGAATGATCCGAGCGCGCGGGTGGCGTGGATGGAAAACAACGCGGTGGCGGATTTCCACGGGTATCCATTCACGAATTCGTGGCATAGTGTGGCGTTTTTCACGCGGCTGAGGGAGTCGACGTCGCCGGAGGGGCATTCGTGGCTGGCTCAGGACCTGAAGGTGAAGTATTTTATCGCGCCGTCGGCGTTGAGCAGCCGGCCGGCCACCAATGTGTACTCGCGCGATTTCCTGGATGAGTTCACGAAGCCGGTGTTGTCCTTTGGAGACATGGAGTTGCGGCAATGGTCACCGCCGGCGCCGGGCATGCATGGGCCGCCGCCGGCGCACGCTCCAGCGGGTGCATATGACGATGTGACGCGGTATAGCCACTACTCGGGGCGATGGACCAGGGATGTGCAGTTCAGGCAGGCGTACCAGGGGACGCTGGTGTATACGAACGATACGCGATCGAGGCTGCTGATCCGGTTTCGGGGGCGGTCGATCCAGTTGAAGTATACGGCGGCGGCGAACCGGTGTTCGGGGCTTATCTCTATCGACGAAGGGGAGGAGCAGCCGCTGAACGAGTACTCGATGGAGACGAAGTGGCAGGCGTTGTCGCCGGAGTATGCAGCGGCGAGCGAGGGGGAGCATCTGATGCAGATGCGCTTCCCGCAGGGGGTGAGCAAGGTGCCGATCGCGAGTTGTTATCTGGACGTGGATGGGTTTGTGGTGCGCTGATCGAATGGCCAGATCCCGCCCGGGCGGGCCGAGGACGTTACCATAGATGAATGGACAACGTGGCTTCGCCGACGCAGGCGGTGATGGAACTGGAGCGCGCGTATCTTTTACAGAACTACGGGCGCTATCCATTGGTGCTGAAGAGAGGCAGGGGGTGCTGGCTGACCGATTTGGAAGGCAAGCGCTACCTGGACCTGATCTCCGGTATCGGTGTGAATTCATTAGGGTATGCCCACCCGCGCATTCTGCGCGTGATGAAAGAACAAGCCGGGCAACTGATTCACAGCTCGAATCTGTATTACCACGAGTACCAGGGCCCACTCGCGAAGAAGTTGTGTGAGACCAGCGGGTTGCAGAGGGCGTTCTTCTGTAATTCGGGTACTGAGTCGATTGAGGGCGCCATCAAGATGGCGCATTCACACGGGCGGCGGATCGATCCGGAAAAGACGCGGATTGTGGCGCTGGAGAACAGCTTTCACGGACGGACGATGGGCGCCTTGTCGATCACCGGCCAACCGAAGTATCAAAAGGACTTCGAGCCGCTGATGCCGGGGGTGACGTTCGTGAATATGAACGATGCCGCGGCGTTGGAGGCGGCTGTGACGGACAAGACGGCCGCGGTTTTCCTGGAGACGATCCAGGGAGAAGGCGGCATCTATCCGATGCCGGCGGAGTTGCTTCGGAAGGCCCGGGCGCTGACCGAGCAGCACAATGCGCTGCTGGTCTTTGATGAGATCCAGTGCGGGATCGGGCGGCCGGGTACTCATTTCGCGTATCAGCTGCACGAGCCGGCGATTCTGCCGGACATCGTCACGATGGCCAAGCCGATTGCCTGTGGCTTGCCGCTGGGGGCGATCCTCTGCAATGAGAAGGCGGCGGCGTCGATTGCGCCGGGCATGCATGGGACGACGTTTGGCGGCGGCGCGCTGGCGTGCCGGGTGGCGCTGGAGTTCTATGAGGTGCTGGAAGAACTGCTGCCTCAGATGCGGAGGGTGAGCGCGTACTTCCTGGACGGATTGCGCGGGCTTCAGCAGAAGCATTCGATTGTGAAGGAAGTGCGGGGCTTCGGCCTGATGATCGGGGTGGAGATCGATTTTCCCTGTAAGCACTTTGTGAAGCAGGGGATGGAGTTGGGGCTGCTGTTCAACGTCACACACGACAACGTGGTGAGGATGCTGCCTCCATACATCATCACGGAGAAGGAAGTGGATCGCGCTCTGAAGGGACTGTCGCGGATCTTCAAGAACGGTAAGCCGCAGGAGTAGGCGGCTTACCGTTCAGTCATTCACCGGCCAGGCGGACAGCCAGCATTGTGAGGTCGTCCGCCAGGGCCCTTCCTCCCGTCCAGGAGTGGACCGCGGCGCGTACGGCTGCTATCAGAGATTCGGACGACGCCGCCGGATTGGCGGCTAGAACCGCCTTCAACTGGGTTTCCCCAAACTCCTCCCCTTCGTCATTTTCGGCCTCAGTGAGGCCGTCGCTATAGAGGAACAGAAGGTCGCCGGGGTGGAGCTGCGTCTTGTGTTCCGAGTAAGGGAACGACGGCAGGATCGCGAGGACTGGCCCGCCATCGTCGAGTAGCTCGACCAGGCCGCTGCCCCGCATGAGGATGGTCGGGTTGTGGCCGGCGTTGGTGTAGGTGAGCTCGCCGGAGACGGGGTCGAGGATCCCGAGAAAGAAAGTGATGAAGCGGTTTCTCGGGCAGTAGGAAGAGAGTCCGCGATTGAGGCTGCGCATGAGTCCGGCGGTGGAGACCGCCGATTCCACCAGGGAAGTGACGCGCGCCTGAAGGCTGGCCATGAGGAGGGCGGCGGGCATGCCCTTGCCGGCGACGTCGCCGATGGCGATGGCCAGCCGGTTGTCCGGGGTGAGTAGATAGTCGAAGTAGTCGCCGCCGACGGTCCGGCAAGCCGCGTTGAAGCCCGCCAGATCGATACCCGGGATGTCGGGTGGGTCGCCGGGCAGAAGACCCTGTTGAATGTGGGCCGCCTGTTCGAGTTCCGCTTCGCGAATGCGGTCGAGCCGTTCGATGTCGACGAGGCGCTCGTGTTCAATGCGGATGGCTGCCACATTAGAGATCACGGTGAGCAGGTCGAGGTCGCCGGGCGAGAAAGAATGGACGAATTCGCTGGCGTCCACGTAGATGAGCCCGAAGACGCGGTCTTCCGTCTGAAGCGGGACGGCCATGAAGGATCGGACGCTCTGCGTTACGATGCTGCGGCGATCGCGGAGCGACTCCTCCAGGCTGGTGTCGCGGACCAGGAGCGATGCGCGCTGGTTGAGCACGCGATCACGAATGGCGCTGCTGATGCGGAAGCCTTCGCCGCGGGAGGCGCGGGCCACGAGGTTTGCGCTGTCCAGGGTGAGGACGATGCCGCGTTCGGCGCCGGAGGCCTCGATCGCAAGGTCGAGAATGAGCGGAAACAGTTCGTCCAGCGGGCGGCGTGCGGCGAGTTCGCGACCAGCGTGCAGAAGAATGGAGATGGTCCTGTCGGAGCGGGCGGCTCCGGCAACGTGCGCGGAGAGCACGTTCGCCAGGTTTGTCGACGCGGTGAGGCGGAAGGGCGAAGTGTCTTCATCGAAGATGGCCGGAGACGGCGCCGGGGGCGCACCGGCGGCTCGAAACTGAAGGCGGACACGGCCGGCGGAGATGACGTCGCCTGGGGCGAGAGCGCGGCGTCCGGGGATGCGGGTGCCATTGACGAAGGTGCCGTTCTTGCTGCCGAGGTCGGTGACGAACCAGTTTTCCGGAGAAGACTCGAAGAGCAGGTGGTGTCTGGAAAGGGAGTCATCTTCCGGGAAGGGAAGGTTATTGTCTCCAGATCGGCCCAGGGAGAGGTGGCCGCGATCCAGTGTCAAGTTACGGACACTGCCATCAGGCGCCGTGATAGCCAGTTCGGGCATTGAGCTAAATTATCGCGCAAGGCGATGTCTGATTGAACAGGTGCGCGGGCCGAAGCGGCGGATTCTGTGCTTCGTCGTGCGCATCAGGCCCCCTTCCTGCGGGGCGTGGTTAGAATTGCCTAAATCTCCGGGATAGTCCGCTCACTAGGCGAAGTACGAATCCACACCTAGTCCAGGGCAGTAGTACTCCAGTGGAGGGTCCCTGGAGACGTGTGGGTACCCGCCGATTCATCGCGCAATATCCAGAAACCCAGCCGGCGCCTGCCGATAAGATCCGGCGAGGGCACACCCTGCAGTCGTCACTTTGCCTGTGACGGCAGAGCAGGCCACCGGGCGCTTGTCTCGCGCACTGGCTTACGCAGGATCGTCGCGGACATCGGATGCCCTGGCTAAGTTTTTTGATTTGGAAGGGAGTTTGAAGTGGAGATCCATCAGGCCGCATCCGGCCGGCAGTGGAGAATCAGCGGTGCGATGGAGATTGCGGAAGCGGAAGTTCTGCAGGAAGCGCTATGCGGGATGACGGGGCGGCACATATCGGTTGAACTGGACTTGTCGGAAGTAAGTCTGTGCGATCCAGCGTCGGCACAATTGCTATGTTCCGCGGTGAAGACGGCGGCGCGGTTGGGCGGCCGATTGAAGATCACTGCTCTCTCGCCGCCGGTCAAGGTCTGCTGCCAGGAGCTGGGATTCGACTTAGCCGGCAATGACACGAGAAATGAGTTTCCAGCGCCAGGCAACACGTGGCATGAGGGCGCGCCGGAACCCCAAGCGGCAGCACATGCCGAAAGGCTTGTTGGAGGCAACGATGGCGCATAACCCGGTTGATACTTTTCTGCACGAGGCGGAGGAGTTGCTCGCAGAAATCGAAACGGCGGCGCTTTCCATGACTTCGGGCGAGCAACGGGAGGATACGGTCCATCTCCTTTTTCGCGCCTTTCACACGATCAAGGGATCCGGCGCAATGTGCGGGCTGGATAGCGTGGCCGAATTCACTCATCACATTGAAAGCCTGCTGGGAGAGGTTCGGGATGGCACCGTTCCAATTTCGAATGCCCTGGCCGAAGCGATCCTCAAGGCCAAGGATCATATTCGGTGTCTGCTGAACGCCGAACAGGGAGGCGAGGAACCACCTGCGTGCTCGAACGAAGCGCTAATTGCCGAGGTCAAACGGCTCGGTGCTGCTCAGGCAGCCGGCGGCGAATGTCCACCAGTGGAAGGGACCAGGGCTGAATCAGACTCAGCGTCCGTAGGGGAACACTGCTGGCTGATCGAGTTTCGTCCCGCCGCCGGCTGGTTCTCGCGAGGCGGCAACCCGATCGCGTTGTTCAAGGACCTGAAAAGGTTGGGCGACTGTGTTCTGGAAGCGCAGACCGACCAGGTGCCCGAACTGGATCGAATTCACCCCGACCAGTGCTACCTGTGGTGGCGCATCCGTCTCCGTGCCAACTGCACGGAGAACGACGTAAGGGATGTTTTCATCTTTGTGGAAGATGAAAGCCATCTGGAGATTCTACCTGCCAGCGGTCAGTTTGAGAGGGCGGCCCGGCCGGCGGCCGAAGCCGCCGCCCCCACCGCCTCCGCAGGCAGGAGAGTGACGAAACAGGCGACCGTCCGCGTGCCTTCGAGCCGTTTGGACCGACTTGTGAATCTGGTGGGTGAACTGGTGATGAACCAGTCGCGCCTGGCGCAGGGCGTATCTCAGCACAAGGTCCCCGAACTAGCGAACCCCGTACAGGAGCTGGAGCGGCTGGTAGCGGAGCTGCGGGATGACGTGCTGAGCATCCGCATGCTGCCGATCGGCACCCTGTTCGGTGGTTTCCGCCGTCTCGTGCATGACCTTTCCAGGGAGCTTGGCAAGGAGGCGGAACTCGTCACGGTGGGCGCGCAGACCGAGCTGGACAAGAGCATTCTGGACCAGCTCAACGAGCCGCTGGTGCACTGTCTTCGCAACTGTCTGGACCATGGAGTCGAACTGCCTGAGGAGCGGGCGACTTTGGGCAAGCCCCGACGCGCCAAGGTACGTTTGTCCGCCGAGCACACCGGGTCGAGCGTCGTGGTTTGCGTGGAGGACGACGGCCGGGGTATCGATCTCGAACGCGTGAGGGCCAAGGCCGTGGAGAAGGAGGCCATCCCAGCCGACGCTGTTCTCAGCGAGAAGGAGCTGCTTGGTCTGATTCTTCTGCCAGGCTTTTCGACCGCCGACAAGGTTACCAGCGTGTCAGGGCGTGGGGTGGGGATGGACGTGGTGAAGCGGCAGATCGACGTACTGCGGGGTGGTCTGGCGATTACCAGCGAGCGCGGGCAGGGCACGCGAATCTGGATCACGCTGCCGCTGACGCTGGCGATCATCGATGGTCTTCTAGTTCAGATCGGCACCGATCAGTATATCGTCCCGATGGCGGCGGTGACAGAGAATGTCGAACTGCTGCACTCGCAGCGTGCACGCAGCAACGGCAGAAACCTGGTCGCGGTGAGGGGTGAGCTGATCCCTTACATCGACTTGCGAAGCGTCTTCAGAATGGCTGGCTCCGCGCCGCCCATTGAAAAGGTGGTCATTGTCCAGCACGAGGATCAGCGGGTCGGCCTGGTGGTGGATTTCGTCCTCGGCACGCATCAAACGGTGATCCAGTCGCTAGGAGAGTTCTACCGGCGGATTGACGTCGTATCGGGCGCGACGATTATGGGGGACGGCCGGGTGGCGCTGATCCTCAGTATCCCGGCGATTGTGAGGATGGCTCAGACAGTGTACGGTCCAGGGGCTCCTGGCCATTCCAGCCCTCACGCAATGACCTTGAAGAAAGCCCCGATTCCGGCCCGCCGGGATGCTCCGGAACACTCGGCCGTTCCGTAAGGAGGCCGGAAGTGGATACGCCCAGTTCGCGCCAACCGGAAGTGATCCGGTTGCTAACAACGTCCGAGACAGTTGAGTGGATCCTGTCGCGGTGAGAACACAAGAAATGGAGATGGAAATGAGCAACTGGAAAATTGGAACCCGGATCACAGCCGGGTTCGGAGTCGTCATCGCGATTGCACTAGTATTGGGCGTTTTTGCCTACAGCCAGGTGGAGCGAATTAACAAAGGTTCCGCGCTGGTGACCTCAGAAGCGCTGCCAGGCGTCTATGTCATCGGTCTCATCCAAGCGAACACTCAGGCGGCGTACAGCCTCGAACTGCAGCACATCATCAGCCGAAGTCAGGAGGAGATGGACCGCCTGGATACGGAGGTCCAAGACTTGCGCAGCCGTACCACGGCGATGTACACGACTTACGAGAAATCGATCATAGATGACAAAGATCGAGAGTTGTTCGAGCGCCTCAAGGCAGCCAGAGCCGAGTACAACGGCGCCGCGGACCACATCTTCCGGGTGAGCCGACTGAGGACGCCAGAGGCGATTCGGCAGGCGCTGGAGATGGCCAACCGGCAGAAGCCACTGTTCGTGCGCTATCTGGAGGCCAGCACGAACCTTGTGAACCTCAACAAGGCGCATGCTGACAGGGCGTCGCAAGCGGTGGAGGCGGCTGTCAGCAGTGCACGAATGGGCATCATCGTGGGCCTGGCGATCGCGTTGTCGATGGCGCTGCTCATCTCGATACTGGTCACGGGCAGTCTCACGAAGCCACTGGCGGAAGCGGTTAGGCTGGTCCACCAGGTTTCCGAAGGGGATCTCACGAACAAGGCGGAGGTGAGGTCGTCGGACGAACTGGGGCGGATGTTGGCCGCTCTGAATGGGATGGTGGACAACCTGAATACGGCCGCGCAGGTCGCCACCAGCATCTCGGACGGCGACCTGACTGTTCATGCGAACGCAAGGTCGGAACGGGACCGGTTGGGCCTGGCGCTGGTGAGGATGCTCACCAATCTACGCAAGACGGTCTCGGATGTGGCGACAGCAGCGGCCAATGTAGCCACGGGTAGCGCGGAGATGAGTTCCACGGCGCAACAGTTGGCGCAAGGGGCGACCGAGCAGGCCGCGGCTGCGGAGGAAAGTACATCGGCTATGGAAGAGATGGCCTCCAGTGTTCAGCAGAACGCTGACAACGCGAGGCAGACGGACAAGATCGCCTCCAAGGCCTCTGAGGATGCGCGCGCCAGCGGCGAAGCTGTTGTGCAGACTGTTGATGCCATGAAGCAAATCGCGGAAAAGATAAATATCATCGAGGAGATTGCCAGAAAGACGGATCTGCTCGCGCTCAACGCGGCAGTGGAAGCTGCGCGGGCGGGTGAACACGGCAAGGGCTTTGCGGTGGTTGCCTCCGAGGTGCGGAAACTGGCGGAGCGCAGCCAGACGGCAGCGGCGGAGATTAGCCGTCTTACGGTGGACGGCGTGCGGGTGGCCGAAGGAGCGGGACAGTTGCTGCACAGGCTGGTGCCCGACATCCAGAGGACAGCGGAGTTGGTGCGGGAGATCGCGGCCGCCAGCCTGGAACAGAGCGTGGGCGCCAATCAGGTAAACAAGGCCATGCAGCAACTGGACCAGGTCATCCAGCAAAACGCCGCGGCGTCGGAAGAAATGGCATCCACGGCTGAAGAGCTGTCGAGCCAGTCGGACGTTCTGCAGTCCAGTATCGGGTTCTTCAAGACTGGCGACGAACAGCTTTTCCGTGCATCCCTCAGGGATTCCCACCATCTGCCTCGCCCGGTGGCGTCCGCCCCAAGGAAATCGACCCGGAGGCGCACGACCGCCGGCCTGGCGCAGATGCACAAAGCACTCAGCAATGGCGCCACAATCGACCTGGACAGCAACTCAGGTGCAGCGGACGCCCGGGATGCAGAGTTCTCGCAATACCAGGAGTAGGGGCAGAGAGGAACACGAATGCTGACCGAATGCCGTCAATACATGACCTTCAAGCTCGGTGACGAGCTGTTCGCAATCGACGTGGCGCAGGTGAGAGAGGTCCTGGAGGTCTGCCAGGTGACCAAGGTGCCCACGGCACCCGGCTATATGCGAGGAGTCGTCAATGTCAGAGGGCAGGCGACTCCTGTTGTGGATATGCGTGTGAGGTTCGGTCTGCCTCCCGGCGCCGACACCGTACACACCCGCATCATCGTGATGGAACTCGAACTGGCGGGGCAACCGGCGGTTTTGGGCGGAATTGCGGACAGTGTTCATGAAGTGATCGAACTTGACGCAAACAACACTGTGGCCGTACCGCGGGTTGCGGTGCAGTGGCGCAGCGACTTCATTCGCGGCATGGGCAAACGGGGGGATGACTTCATCATCATTCTCGACGTCAATGCCGTGTTCTCGTCCGAAGAATTGACTCCATCGGGTGGCGAGGGCGCGGCCTGGGACGAAGCCAAGACGGACCTGGAACCCGTCAGGGGGTGAGCGATGCCACACGTAGGAACGCACAGAACGATACACAGGATTGTCGTGATCGATGATTCTCCCTCGATGCTCGAATCGATCCAGATGATGTTGCAGTCGAGCGGATTTGATGTGGCCGTGTTCTCCCGCTGGTCGAACGCCCACCAGAAGCTGCAGGCCGAAGGGGTGGATCTGATCATCACAGACATCTACATGCCGGACGCTGACGGGCTGGAGGTCATTCGCGCGCGACGCAGCATGTGCCCGCATGTGCCCGTGGTAGCGATGAGCGGGATGAGCGGAACGCGAGACATGCTGAAGGTCGCCCGCCTGATGGGAGCGTGCCTGACGTTGCGAAAGCCTTTTACGAAAGAACAGTTACTGGGCGCGATCAGTTCCGCTCTGGTTGGCAACCTCCAGCAGAAGGTGGTTTGAACGCAGACATGGACAGCGCTAGTAATCTCCGGCCCGTGACGAAGACCCTGATAGAGGCCGCCAGCCCGCGGCCCGAGGGAAGAGCGCGATCTGGCGACGGAGGGAGCGGAGGTGGCAGAGTGGCGGGAACCGCAGCAGTTGGGCATGCCGGGAATCCGGAAGGTCTAGCGGAACTCTCGCGCGAAGGGTTTTCGCGATTCGCTCAGTACATCACCGGGCAGCTTGGGATAAAGATGCCGGACTCGAAGCTGGCGCTAGTTCAGAGCCGATTGATGCGCCGCGCTCGCGAGTTGAACCTGAACTCACTCGATGAGTACGAACGATACTTTTTCGCCGCCGCCCAAAGCAACGAGCGGGAGCATCTCATCAATGCCATGACGACGAATAAGACCGACTTTTTCCGGGAGGCTGGTCACTTCGACTTCCTACGCAGCACGGCGATCCCCGCATTGCTGGGGGATGGCCGGCGAATTGAGTCACGTCTGAAAGTCTGGTCGGCAGGGTGTTCCTCGGGGGAAGAAGCTTACACGATCGCAATGGTGCTGGCTGAGCATGCCAGCCTGAATCCCGGCTTCGATTTCGCGGTGATGGGGACAGACATCTCAACGAAAGTGCTACAGCACGCCCGTAACGGCATCTATCGGGAAGCTCTGATCGAGCCAATTCCAAAGGAGATGCGAAGAGCTTTCCTGTTGCGAAGCCGCAACCGCATGGACTCGCTGGTGAGGATAGTTCCTGGACTGCGCAGGAAGGTCAGTTTCCATCAGCTCAATTTCATGGACGCGGACTACCGGATCAAGGACCGTTTTGATGTTGTGTTCTTCCGGAATGTGCTGATCTACTTCGATCCGAGCACCCAGGAGGCGGTCGTCAACAAGATCTGCCGTCATCTGATTCCCGGAGGATTCTTCTTCGCGAGCCATTCCGAGTCTCTTTCGGCGCTAGATGTGCCGCTACGTGCCATCGGAACGGCCATTTATCAGAGGCGCGGGTAGGTTCAGGTGATGGGAGCTGAAATGGGATCGCAGGGAAAAGTCAGCGTCCTTATCGTGGACGACTCCGCTTCTGTACGGCAGGTGCTGAAGGAGATTCTCGAGTCCGATCCTCACATCGAGGTGATAGGCGTCGCTCAGGATCCGTATGTTGCCGTGGAACGGATCAAGCACAGGATCCCGGATGTCATCACATTGGATATCGAGATGCCGCGAATGGATGGGCTTACATTTTTGGACAAGGTCATGGGCCAGCACCCCATCCCGGTTGTGATCTGCTCGACGCTGACGGGCCAGGGGTCGGACTCCGCGTTGGCGGCGTTGGAAAAGGGGGCCGTGGACATAATCACCAAGCCAAAACTTGGCGCGAAGGAGTTTCTGGAAGAGTCAAGGGTCCGCATCTGCGATGTGGTCAAGTCTGCCGCCCGCGCAAAACTGCAACGACGACAAGGGCGGGCAGAGGGGGCGGGCCCCCGGCTGACGGCGGACGCGGTGATCGCCGAGCCTCCATCAAGGGCATTGATTCAGACAACTGAGACTGTGGTTGTGGTGGGCGCATCGACAGGAGGGACAGAGGCGCTGCGCGAGTTCCTGGAAGCCCTGCCCCTGGATGCCCCAGGAATTGTCATCGTCCAGCACATGCCGGAGGTCTTTACGGCCAGGTTTGCCCAGCGTCTGGACCACACCTGCCGAATCACCGTCAAGGAAGCGTCTGATAACGATTCCGTGATCCGCGGGCAGGCGTTGATTGCCCCCGGCAACCGGCATGTCCTGCTGAAGCGCAGCGGCGCCCGCTACTACGTCGAGCTGAGAGAGGGGCCGCTGGTAAGCCGTCACAGGCCTTCTGTCGACGTTCTATTCCGGTCGGCCTCGCGATACGGCGGGCGCAATGTGGTTGGGGTGATCATGACGGGCATGGGGGACGACGGCGCCAAAGGGATGTTGGAGATGAAGCAGGCGGGCGGCTTTAACATTGCGCAAAACGAAGCAACCTCCGTGGTATTCGGCATGCCCGCGGAGGCGATCAAAGCAGGCGGAGTGGACCGCGTGCTTCCGCTGCGGGAGATCGCCGGCGAGGTGGTGCGTTTATGTCGCGGGCAATAGAAACACGAAAGCCGCGCTCGGCACGAACGCCATTGATAGGCGGCTGGCTGCGGCGAAAGGTCTCCGCCGTGATTCGCTTCTTTCACCGGCGAGGCTTGACCGCCGCGATCTCCATCTCGATACGCTCGATTGAGCAGGAACTATCAGAGTTCAACCTGTCGACGGAACAGGTGTTTCTTCCCGTGGGCGCGCGTCTCATGGAGATTCAATCGACGGCGCGCGCCGTGGCGAACCGGTTGTCCCTGGCAGCCAGTCAGTTGTCCAGCCATGACGCCTCGATCTCTTCTCTGGACCGGGTGCTATTGATATCAAAACGCGATGGGGCCAGCGTGAGGATTGCGGATTGCGTGACGGGCCTGCGAGGCAATTCCAAAGCCCTGGGGCAGGCCATTGAGGCATTCGGTCCGATTCTGCACACCTTTGACGTTCTGGCCGTCATGACGAGAATCGAGAGCGCTCGTTTTGTTGACCAGGAGGGCAGCTTTGCGGGACTGGCAGCGTCGGTGCTGGAACTCTCGCAACAGATCCGTGAGCAGGTGGTACAGAGCGCCAGCTCTGTCTCCCTGTTGCTGCAAACCGCGTCATCGGCTGCAACCGAAGCCGAGCAGATCGCAGCAAAGCGGCAGCAGAATCTTGCCCCATTGGTGCAGGAGACCAGCACCGGACTGTGCAGGATCCAGGAGCATCGAGGAAACGTGGCGCAGGCGAGCGCACGACTAGCTGTGCAGTTTGATGGGATTTCAGCCGCGGTGGGAGACCTGGTGACGACTCTCCAATCGCAGGACATCATCCGGCAGCAAATCGAACATGTCCAGCAGGCTTTGGGGACGGCGAACGCGGGGGGGGCGGCGCGCTCGCGACTGCCGGCGATAGCCCGTCTACAGGCGGCACAGTTGGACCATGCGAGGATGGTCTTCGAGAACTCGGTGCTGCAGGTGCGGTCATCCCTAGACAGGATGGAGATCAGCGCCCGCGAGGTGGCCCAGGAGGCTTCCAGACTGCTGGGTGCATCGGCGGGTAGTGAGAAGGAGTTCGTGGAGAGCGTGCGGAAGAACCTGGAGTCTGCGCTGAATCTGATGGGCAAAAACAACGAAGCAGAACATCGTTTGGCGGCGACGGCATCGAAGGTTCGACGCAGTGTCGACGAGATCGCCGGCGCGATTGCCGGAGTTCGCGTGGTGGGATTCAAGATGGAACGGATCGCGCTGAATGCGACTATTCAGGCGGCCCGCCTGGGTGAAGCAGGTGCATCCATGGAGATCGTGGCAAACGCAATTCAGCATCTCGCGCGCCAGGCGGCGCTGGCATCGGAGAACACAGAGGGGCTACTCGTGGGGATCAGCGCCGGTGCAAACTCACTGGAGTCGATCGCCGCATCGTTTGCGGAAACCGAGGAAGAGATCGTCCGGCTGCGTCAGGACGGCTCCGTGTTCGAGCAGGCTCAACTGCTGGCCCATCAATGCTACGGAGAGTCGATGGAGTTGGTCGAGGGATTACGGCAGAAGTTTGCCGCCAGCGGTCGGGAGTTTGGCTCGCAGGAGCGGGCGATCGCGATCCTGGAACGATCGAGTGAAGTCCTGCGGGCCATGGCCGCCGGCTCATCCGCGGATGATGCTGGCGACCTTGTACTCGAGCCAGGGGCTTACACAATGCGGTCTGAACGGTCGGTCCATGCCGCTGTCATGGAAGCGGCGGCGCCGCAACACCCGCAAAATGTTCCGCCAGCGAATGGAAGCAACCTGGATGACAATATCGAGTTCTTCTGAGGAAGGCGGCTAGCCGATGACGAAAAAGGGGCCAGAAAGTAATGAGGGATCCGGTAGCCAATGAGAGGTCGCAATGAACAAAAAGATTCTCGCGGTAGATGATTCGAGCACGGTGAGGCAGATGGTCTCATTCACGCTGGTATCGGCGGGCTACGAAGTGATCGAGGCTCGGGACGGACAGGATGCATTGTCCCAGCTTGCCGGGACGGTACCGCTCGGAATGGTCCTGACCGATCTCAACATGCCAAACCTCGACGGTATCGGATTGATTCGTCAGTTGCGCGCACACGCCTCGTTCAAGTATGTGCCGATCGTGGTGCTCACAACCGAGTCGGAGGCCGAGAAGAAGCAGGCTGCGCGCGCGGCCGGGGCGACGGCGTGGATTGTGAAACCGTTCCGGCCGGAGCAGTTGCTCGCGGTAATCCGGAAGGTCCTCGGATAGGCGCCGGTGCGTGTGGATCTGCGGCGCCGGCCGACATGGAAGCCCTACTCCTTGGGCAGCCCGTTCTGGAAGGCCTTGATCACGGCGCTATTGTCCATGGCGCCGAATCCGGCATGCTCGGCCGCCTCGAGCAGTTGCGCATGGACATGCGAGAGGGGCAGGCGGGCGCCCTGGCGTTCTCCCGACGCGAGGATCAGCCTCACGTCTTTCAGGTGCTGGGAGAGCCTTGCTTCCGGCTCGAACTCCTCATTGAGCATCCGAGGGCCTTTCGTGTCCATTGCCCGGGAGTAGGCCGGGCTGACCCTCAGGATTTCCAGGGCCATGTAGGGATCGATACCGGAGGCCCGTGCGAACTCCAGTCCTTCCGCCAGCACGGCGCGGTTGAGCCCCAGCACGAGGTTCATGACAAGCTTGATCCGGGCGCCGCTGCCGGCGGGGCCGACATGAAAGGCCTGCTTGCAGAACTGCTCGAACAGATCGTGACAGCGCGCAAAGCCTTCGACGGATCCGCCACAAAGAAAAATGGCTTCCCTCGTCTTCACCTGGCGGCTGGACCCTCCGACTGTGGCGTCGAGATAGTCCACGCCCAGCGGTTGGAGCATCGAGGCGAAACCCACGGCGTCTTCCGGGTCCCCCGTGGTTGTGTCGATGAGGATCGAGCCTGCCTTCAACTCAGGTCGGATCTCGTCCAGCACCGCGCTGACTATTGCGGAGGTGGGCAGGCTGAGAATGATCCTCTCGCAGTTCGACAGGACGGCCGCGGCACAGCAGGCAGGCTCGCCGCCCATTTGACGCAGCGCTTCCAACTGCTCGCCGCGAACGTCATAGCCGGTCACAGAGTAACCGGACGCCAGCAGGCGTTCCGCCACGGCGGTGCCCACCAGCCCGATTCCAATTATGCCCACTCGGTTCATCAAGCCCCCCGGCGAACAGGAGCGAATCCGGTCGAGCCCGAGATCCGCGATACTTTCGTCAACTGCTTGGCCGCGCTGACGACGGCAGGCGCCGTATGCTCCACGAACTCCTGGAGCGAGCAGGCCATCCAGGGCGCAGCTGCGCTGATGGCGGCCCACGGACGGTCGTCCGGATCGAAGATGGGTGCGGCGATCACACGAACGCCGATGACCGTGTCCTGATCGGACACCGCATAGCCGAGCTCCCTTACCTTCTGGAGCCGCGATTCGATCTCAGGGATCGTCACGGGCGTGTTGGGCGTCATTTTGGTGCGTGGTTTGGAGTTCAGGATCTGCAGCCGCTCTTCCAGCGGCAAGTGGGCCAGGATGGCATGGCCGATGGCTGTGCAGAAGGCGGGCACCCTGGCTCCGACACGCTGCGTAATGCCCAGGCGGCCGAGAGGCATCTGGAGACGCTCTACATAGACGAGCTCCGGACCATCCAGAACGGCGATGCTGGCCGCCTCGTTGATGGGCCCCATGAGCGAGCGCAGAATCGGACGGGCGATCGTATTCAAATCCATCTGCCCGAAGGCGTTGAAGCCCAGATCCAGCACCTTGAGCCCGAGGCGGTACCGTTTGCCTTCAGCCGGCAGAAGGTAGCCGAGCATGACCAGCGTTTTGGCCAGGCGGTAGGTCGTGCCGGGGTCGAGCTCGGCGCGGGCGGCAATCTGAGAGAGCGTCAGCTCAGGCTCGCGGGCGTCGAAGACCTCCAGGACCCGAAAGCCCTTGGCCAGCGACATCACCATGCTTTTGGAAGACTCGGTATCCGAAACTTTCATCGAAAACATCATGCTAACTCAACCGGCAAACTTTGTACACCCGTATTGACGCGGTTTTCATAGCATGATAACTTCAACATCAACACAAATCCGAATATAGTTTCGCATTCCGAAAGGAGTTCCAATGAATAGGCGATATTTCCTACCGGCTGTTGCCGCGGGATTCAGTGCAGTCCGGCTGGCGCCGGCTGCCAGCGACCGCGTCAACCTGGCGGTGATCGGAGTGCGGGGCCGCGGCCGGGCGCTGACGGGCGGCTTTGCAAAACTGGCCGATGCGAATGTCGAGTATCTGGTGGATGTGGACGACCGGGTGGTGCCGGCGGCCGCAGCACTCCTGGAGAAAGCGGGCCGGAAGCCACCCAAGGTCGTTCGGGACATGCGGCGGGTCTTTGACGACAAGTCGATTGACGCCGTGGTGATCGCCACGCCGGACCACTGGCACGCGCCGGCGGCGATCATGGCCTGTGACGCGGGCAAGGACGTCTATCTGGAAAAGCCTTGTTCACACAATATCCGCGAGGGGCGGCTAATTGTGGAGGCGGCGCGGCGCAATAAGCGAATCGTGCAGCACGGGACGCAATCCCGCAGCCGGGAGAGCACCCGAGAGGCCATCGAGTATATCCACGCCGGCAACATCGGGAAAGTGGTGATGGCCAAAGCCTGGGATGTGCAGCGGCGGGCGGACATCGGACACAAAGCCGACAGCCCTGTTCCGGCCGAGGTGGACTATGACACCTGGTTGGGACCCGCTCAGTTCATGCCCTTCAATGAAAACCGCTTCCACTACAACTGGCACTGGAACTGGAACTTCGGCACGGGGGACGCGGGCAACGACGGTGCCCACCAGATCGATATGGCCCGCTGGGCTCTCGGCGTGGAGTTGCCCACGGAAGCCTCCGGCACCGGCGCGAAGTTGTACTTCGAGGACGACCAGCAGACTCCGGACACCATCAACGCGACTTTCCGTTATCCCGGCAAGATGCTGATGTTCGAGCTGAGGATCTGGAACCCCTACGGCCTGGAGGGTGCGGAGAACGGTGTCGCGGTCTACGGTGGAACCGGCATGGTTCAGATCGCCAAGTGGGACCGGATGTGGGGTTACAAGGTCTACGACGAGAAAGGCAAGCTGGTCCAGCACGAGCAGAAGCCGGGCGAGGATGAGGCGCATGTCAGGAATTTCCTGGACTGCGTGAAGTCGAGGAAAGCGCCGAACGCGGAGATTGAAGTGGGGTTCCGCTCGGTGGTGCACTGCCACCTGGCCAACATCGTTGCGCGGACGGGACGCACGGTTCACTACGACGCGAACACGGACTCTGTGACAGGCGATGCCGAGGCCGCCAAGCTCACCCGGCGCGCCTATCGAGATCACTGGTCGAAGCCTCGCGGGGTTTGAGGACCGGCCGAAAGAACTGGAAGTTGAGGAGGAAGTAAACCATGTCTCAAGTTGGACATTGGCCCCGGGTCTGGGCCGCGGCGCTGGTTTTTGCGGCGTGCTCCCTGGCCCAGGTCAACACCGCCACCATTTACGGGACCGTCACCGATCCCAGCGGCTCAGCCATTCCGCAGGCAACCGTCAATGCAACGAACCAGCAGACAGGCGGAAGCTGGAATACCGTCACCAATGCTCAGGGCGAGTACACGCTCACCTTCCTCCCGGCCGGTCTTTACACCGTGACCACCAAGGGCGCGGGGTTCAAGGAGTCCCGCAATACGGGCATCGAGCTTTCGGGCGGTCAGGAACTGCGCCTGAAGTACGCGATGGCCCTGGGCGACGTGACTGAGACGGTGACCGTGAGCGCGGAGACGCCGCTCATTAACACGGCCAATGCGGAACAGTCGCTCAATCTGAATCTGGCCCGGGTGAAAGAACTTCCGACGGCCAACCGGGATTGGAGCGCGCTGCTCAATTTAGGCGCCGGCATGACCGTCAGCAATAACGCGGTTTCCATGAATGGCCTGCCGCAGGACGGCTTCCGGTTCACCGTGGATGGCGCCAACGCAAGCGGCAGCGGCGAATCGGAGACGCTTACGTCCCTCGGCTATATCAAGGCGGTAAGCCTGGAAGCCGTGAGAGAAGTGACCGTGACGAGCGGTATCGCGCCGGCCGAGACGGGCCCCACCATGTCGGGCAACGTGAATGTGATCACGAAGAGCGGCACGAACGACATCCATGGGTCGCTGTTTGAGAACAACCGCACGGAAGACGTCGCCGCCCGCAATCAGTTTCTCACCACCCGCCCGCCGGTGACCTTCAATCAGTTTGGCGGCTCCATCGGCGGACCGGTCATCAAGAACAAGCTGTTCTACTTTGGCGTGTATGAAGGATACCGTTCGCGGGCCTTTACAGCCGTCAGCGGCAACGTGCCAACCGGCGAATTTCGCACCATGGCGACCAACGCGAATCCGGCGATGAAGACCTTCTTCGATACTTTCCCGCTGCCGAACTCGAGCTATGCGCCCGGCGCGGTGACCGGTTTCTACCAGAGCGCCGCTTCCGGTATCGAGGACAGCAACCACTACAGCGTGCGCGGCGACTATATGGCAACAGATCGCGACATGCTGTCGGTCCGCTATACCTACGACACGCCATTCCAGTTGACGCCGCGCGTGTCCCCCCAGAATACGCGCACATTTGACGTGACGACCCACAAGGGCGTGGTCAGCTATATCCACTCCAGCGCCGGCTGGAGCGCCGAGACGCGCGTCGGCTACAACCGGTTTGAGCGGGCCAGGCTGGACAACATCTTCACCCTCGGGGTGAGCGCGATCACCGGATCGCTCGGCTTCTCCAACTCCGGAGAGCTCATGGAGAACCTGGGTATCAACTACAGCTTCGATCAGATTGTGGCCCTGACGCGCGGACGGCACTCGATCAAATTCGGCGGCCTGTTCCAGATGTACGAATCGGGCCGCAACAACGAGACGGTTCCGGAGTTCCAGTTCGCGAATGCCAACGACCTGCTGGCGAACAAGCCCAGCCAGGTGACGATCAGCTTCGGCGTGCGGCCCTACACCTTGCGGAACTGGATCACTGGTTTCTTTGTGCAGGACGACTTCCGGGTAAGCCGGAACTTCATGGTGAACCTGGGCCTCCGCGCGGACTGGTTTTCGGTGCCGACCGAAGATTCCGGCCGCATCTTCAACCGGACGGGGCCATTCGGCATCGGGCCATATACCAGCCCCGACAGCATCTACCGGGGCAGCAAGTTCGACTATTCGCCGCGCGCGGGCTTTGCCTGGACGGTTACACCCAAGACGGTCATCCGGGCAGGCAGCGGCATCTTCACCAGCGCGCACAACCAGTTCGGCGGTCCGGTGGAACTGATCCAGAACGCCATCGATGAGCCGAACCGGGTTGTGTTCAGCGCCGTGGAGGCAGGGCGCTTCGGCATCTCCTACCCCACGACGAACGCGACCGTGCTGCCACTAGTAAAAGGCGCCGGGCCGATCTCGGGCACGGTGATCGGCCAGCGCTTCCCGCAGCCTTCGAGCATTCAATGGACCATGAGCATCTCGCGCGAGATCGGCAAGACCCTCTCGGTAGAGACCGCCTACATGGGGAACCACGCGATCCACGCCAACGTCGTGCGGCGCATCAACCAGGTCAACCCGCTCACGGGGCTGCGGCCATTCGACGGTTACTCCGAGTACAACTACTACGACGGATCGGAGAGCACCACCTACAACGCCTGGCAGAACACCGTGCGGCGCAGGTTCTCGAACGGATTCCAGATGGGCGGCATGTACACATGGGCTCGATCCATGTCGTACAGCAATGCAGCCAATATCGGGTTCCCGAATCCTCCACAGGACTCCAGCAACATCCGGGGCGACTACGGTCCGAGCCCGTTCGACATCCGCCACCGGTTCAACATCGACTACCTGTATGAGCTGCCCTTGATGAAGCTGACCACGCGAACCGGCAGAGGCGCCCGCCTGCTGATGGCCGGCTGGCAGTTGTCCGGCATCTACACCGCGGAAAGCGGACCGCCGATCAACCTCACCCAGAGCACGTCCTACCAGAGCACGCGCCCCGACTATATCGGCGGAAACGCCTATATGGCGGATGCCAACGCAACCCTGCAGTTCCTGAACAAGGCGGTTTTCGCCCGGATTCCGGTCGGCATGGCGAACGCACCGCTGCATTTCGGCAACATCGGCCGCAATGCGCTGCGCGCTCCGGGGTTCTGGAATCTGGACCTGGCGTTGGCCAAGAATCTGGATTTCACCGAACGTGTCCGGCTGCAGCTTCGAGCGGACATGTTCAATTCGCTCAACCACACAAACTTCTCCGGCATCTCCACGGCGATCGAGGCGGGCAACTTCGGGCGCTTCACCTCGACTCGCGGCGCGCGTGTGATGCAGTTCAATGCACGGCTCAGCTTCTAGCGATGGGGGATTTGGCCTGGTTCCATCCCGTAATAGGATGGAGCCGGGCCCTGTGATGATCTGGAGACTGACTGGACTGCTGCTGATGGCGGGACTGGCTTCTGGCCAGCCGGTGCTGCGCGGCGAGAAGTTTGCCCACTACGCCGACGAGTTTCAGCGCGCGTTTCCCGAAGATCTGGTCAACGCCATTCCGGACGCCCAGGCAGGCGAATGGATGCAGCGCAACACTCCCCTGTTTACCTGCCCGGACCCCGACGTAGAGAGAACCTGGTACTACCGCTGGTGGACCTTCCGGAAGCATATCAAGCAGACGCCCGACGGGTTTGTGATGACCGAGTTTCTCCGGCCTGTCCGGCATGCCGGCGCGCACAACACGATCAGCTGCGCGCTGGGCCATCATCTGGCCGAGGGCCGATGGCTGCGCGACCGCCGGTACATGGACGAGTACCTGAACTTCTGGCTGCGCAAGGGCGACCAGGGCGGGATGCAGCGCCACTATCATCAGTACAGCGGCTGGACCGCCTGGGCGGCCTATGAGCGCTGGCTGGCAGATGGCGACACGAAGTTTGTCACGTCTTTGCTGGGCGACCTGATGAACGACTACGAGCAGTGGGAGCGGGAGCGCCAGTTGCCCAGCGGCCTGTTCTGGCAGTATGACGTCCGCGATGGCATGGAGGAGTCGGCCAGCGGGTCGCGGAAGAACAAGAACGCCCGGCCCACCATCAACAGCTACATGTTCGGCAATGCGAAAGCCATCGCGGCGATCGCGCGACTGGCGGACAAGCAGGAACTCGCACGGACTTACGACGCGAAGGCGGCTCGCCTGCGCGACCTGGTGGAGACCCAGCTCTGGGACAAGGATGCCCGGTTCTTCAAGGCGCGTCTGGACACGGACCAACTGGCGGGCGTGCGCGAGGAGATCGGCTTCACACCGTGGTATTTCGAACTGCCCGAGCCCCGGCGGGCCTTTGAAGCGGCTTGGAAGCAGTTGATGGATCCTCAAGGCTTCTTCGCCCCCTACGGACCAACCACGGCGGAGCAGCGCCACCCGGCCTACGGCATTCACGAGGTAGGAGACAACTGCCAATGGAATGGTCCGAGCTGGCCGTTCTCCACTGCCATCACCCTCAAGGCGCTGGCGAATGTTCTGAACGACTACGAGCAGCGCGACATCTCGGTGGAGGACTACTTCCGGACATTCGAGATCTATACGAGGAGCCAGACACTGCGCCGGCCCGACGGATCGGTCGTGCCGTTCATTGATGAGAACCTTCACCCGCAGACCGGGGAGTGGTGGGCTCGAGCCCTGGCCATGAAGAAGGGAAAGTTTACCGCGCGCGGCGACCACTACAACCACTCCTCCTACAACGATCTCGTGATCACCGGGCTGGTGGGGCTGCGCCCCAGGGCGGATCAGATCGTTGAAGTCCATCCGCTGGTGCCGGCCGGGCGCTGGGATTGGTTTTGCCTCGACAACGTGCCGTATCACAACACAACCCTGACCGTGGTGTGGGACCGGACGGGACGCAAGTTCGGAAGGGGCAAGGGCTTGATCGTGATGGCCGGCGGCAGGGTGATTGCCCGCTCGCCGGTGCTGCAGCGCACCACGGGGCGGCTGAATTGACCTGCTTGCGGCCAGGGCCGCCAGCTTTCAGGCCAACAGATACTGAGAATCTTCTGATAAAGAAGAACGGGATGGTTTCATGCAACTAACGGGCGAAGGCAACCGGCGTAGCCAGGTGGCCTCGTGACACGACTCTTCGATCTGCTGATTGTCGCCGCCTATCTGGCCTTCATGGCCGGGTTGGGGCTTTGGTTCTCCCGCCGGCAAACCTCGACCGAGAACTACTTTGTCGCAAAGCGCTCCGTGCCTTCATGGGCCATGGGAATGAGCATGCTCGCGACGATGGTTTCCAGCGTGACCTTCGTGGCCTACCCCGGCTCGTCGTATGCGAAGGACTGGTCGCTGCTGGTGCCGGGATTCCTGCTGCTGGCGCTGCTGCCGGTCATTGGGCGGGTCATCATCCCGTTCTATCGCGAAGAGGTTGGGATGAGCGCCTACGAGTACTTTCAGCGCCGCTTCGGGCGTCCGGCTCGCATTTATGCCGCGGTGGCGTTCTCCCTGGCGCATTTCAGCAAGATGGGGTTCGTGCTCTACCTGATGGCGCTGACCATCGCCAGCATGACGGGATGGGACATTGTCACCGTCATCTGCGCGGTGGCCGTGGTCATGGTGTTCTATACCGTGATCGGCGGCATTGAGGCCGTCGTGTGGTCTGACGTCGTGCAGGGCTTCGTGATGTGGGCAGGCATCGCCGTGGCGTTGGGGTATCTCCTCTTCCTCCCGCCGGGCGGTCCGGGGGCCGTCTTTGCCGTTGCCGCGCAGAGTGGGAAGTTCACGCTGGGCAGCCCCGACTTCGATTTCACGCGGCCCACTATTCCGGTGGCGATCCTTTACGGGCTGTTCTGGTACGGGCAGAGGTATGTGGCGGATCAGACCATGGTGCAGCGCTACCTGCTGGCGAAATCGGACCGCGGCGCGATGAAGGGCGTTGCCATGGGAGCTCTGCTCTGCGTCCCCGTATGGGCATTTTTCATGCTGATCGGCACCTGCGTCTGGTCGTTCTTCCGGCTCACCGGTGAAACCATCCCGAAGACGATCCAGAAAGCCGATCAGATGTTCCCCTATTTTCTGAGCGCTCATCTGCCTCCGGGTGTGATGGGCCTGCTGCTGGCCGCGCTGACCGGAGCCGCGATGACGATGCTGGCGAGTGACCTGAACACCCTGGCGATGGTCCTGGTGGAGGATTTCTACCGCGCCGCGAGGCCGTCGGCGAGCGACAGGGAGCGGTTGAAAGTGGCACGCCTGCTTGTGGTCGTTGTCGGGCTGCTCAACGTGATCACGGCCATTATTCTGGTGCGGACCAAGGGCAGCGCACTCTCCATGTGGTTTGCCGTTTCCGCTATCGCTTCCGGCGGGCTGGCCGGACTCTTCTTCCTGGCGTTCCTCAGCCGGCGTGTGACACGCCGCAGCGCCTGGGTGGGGATCGTCTGCAGTTCCGTGTTCACCATCTGGGCCGTGCTGACCAAAGGCGCCACCCCGCTGGTGAACCTTGCCCCGATGAATTACCCGGGTGACGATCTGACAATCGGTGCCGTCGGAAACATCATTCTGTTTGCCGCCGGCATGGCCGCCAGCCTGCTGGAAAAACCGGTTTTAGCGGATGAAAAGGGAACGGTGTGGCACTGGCTTGCGGCGCGGCAGTCCTCCGTCGAGAAAGGCTCTCATGCATAGAAGAAATTTCCTGTTCGGTTGCGCCGCAACGCTGATGGCGGCCGATGACGCTCCGGTAGCGATCGAGGTGGGTTCAAAGGTTGCGGCCCGCTTCTACTCGGGTGAAGCCTACGATAAGCCGTTTCTGTATCCCATCCAGACTGTTTCCGGAAAAGTCCTGTCCCGCGGCTGGCCTCTGGAACCTCGGGAAGGCGACAGTAAAGACCACGTCTGGCACCGCGGTTTCTGGTACGGCCACGGCAGCATCAATGGAGCCGACTTCTGGCGGGAGCAGGGCCGCGACAAGACCGCCCGTTTGATCAACAAGGCCCGGCCCCGCGTGGGCAAGGGCAGCGTTTCCGTCGACTTGTCGATGACACCCCCTGATGGGAAGGCGATGGGCTCCATGCGTCAGGAATTTCGATTTGCCGACAAAGGCCCGTTGCGCGTGATTGATGCCACGATCAGCATCCTGGCCGACTGCGGAGTGAGCCTCCAGTTTGGAGACAGCGATGACGGAGGATTTGCATTCCGTCTCAATGAGTCTTTCCGCGAGGACAAAGGCGCGCGCTTGCGGAACTCCGATGGCCTCGTGGGGACGAAAGAGATCTGGGGCAAGCCAGCGTTGTGGGTCGATTACTCAGCATCCGTGGACGGCGCCCAGGCTGGCGTGGCGCTGTTCGATCATCCGTCGAACCTGCGTCACCCCACGCGCTGGCACGCGCGCGGTTACGGCCTGAACGCCGCGAATCCGTTCGCACTCAAGAGCTTTACCAAGGACCCCAAGGCCGACGGATCCTATACACTACCGGCCGGACAGACGCTGGTGATGCGCTACCGGGCAATTGTCTACGAAGGCTCGCCGGATATTTCCAAACTGTACGGCGAGTTCGCCCGCCGCTAGCGGCGGTTCGCATGGGCTGCTCCCCCTGCTCACGCCGCCAGTTTGTTCGAACTTATGCGCTCGCCGACTTGCGCTTTCTCCGCCGTGGTATCCACGACAGGGCGCATAGCGCCAGCCCGGCTGAGACCAGCGAACGTGTGGCCGGCTCGGGCACCGCATCCACCCGGGCAAACAATCCATCCGCCTCGTCGTTGAGGCCCGCCGTGAGGTAGAGCGACGTCTGGCTGCCTCCGTTCTGGCCATTTCCGAACGTGAGCCCCCAGAGTCCGTGATTCACTATCGGATTGGAACTCAGGTCGGCCAGAGTGCCCGCCAGCGTTCCATCGAGATTGAACGCATTGATGGTTCCGTCGCCGAAGTTGCCCACCAGCAGCTTGCCGCCGAGGCCGCCGAAGCCCGCGGGCGCGATGGCCAACCCCCAGGGCGAATTCAGAGGTCCCTGGGAGATCAGCCGCCCCAGGAAGTTGCCATCGAGATCAAAGGTCGAAACGAAGCCGTTGCCCGCTCCCGCTTCGTCATCGCCGCCGGCGCCCACTTTGGCGTAGGTGACATACAGCACTCCGCCAATGTTCTCGACGTTGAAAGGCGCAAACCCCGAAGGGAGATTTGGATCCGTGAAGTTGCCTGTCGGACCCTGGCCTCCCGCGTCGGTCATGGTCACAATCTTGCCGTTAGCGAAATCGGCGGCGTAGATGGTCACAACGCCGGAGTTCGTGCCAATGGTCAGCCCCTTGAACTCCGAGCCGGCGCCTGAGAAGTCGGCCAGCACCTCGCCATTGGTGCCCAACGCGCCACGCCAGCCCACGATCTTCCCATCCTCGGTGGCAAAGAGGAATATGTCTCCGTTGAATGTGCCGGCGGTTGCGTTGAACACCTGCCCGGTGGGTGTCCCGTCTCCCGGGATGGTCACCTGAAGACCTAGCTTGGTGCCGGCCGAGTTATACAACGTGGCGAGCCCTGTTCCGTTGTCCGAGACCCAGAACGGGCTGGTGGAACTGAGGGCGATGCCCCACGGATTCTTGAGGCTGGCGTCCGTCGTCACGGCCAGGCCCGGAATATTGGAAACGAGATTGGTTTGTTGGAAGCCCGCGAGGGGACTGGCCAGCATGGCCGATCCGGAAAAGCTTCCGGTGAGTACCGCGATGATCAGCAATCGAGAGATCATGAATTCCCTCCATGGAACTCCTGGCTTGGTCAACCGGCGACAGGGGGTGATTCGAGATGCAAGAGATCAGAGGGATGCCGGCCACAGAAGCGGGGCCGGAAATCCAGATTGGATCCTAACCTGGGGCAGGTCCAGGGGAAGCCCTGTCTTTCGGACCGCCACCCGGTCCGACCGGTGGCGTGCCCGGCGATTGCAATCCGCCACAGACAGTAAGGCGCTGAGCCGGATCTGGTTAGTGGGAATCCGGCCGGCCGGCTCGCAAATGGGTAGGCGATAGATGGGGACCGCGGGATAGCGGACAAACCACGAAGAAGAACAAACTGGGTCAGCGAACCCTGCCAGGACTGTGGCAGGGTTCGCGCCGGCGGATGGTTATTTTGCGGGCCGCGGCCGAGGGGTAGCATCGGCCGTGGTCAGGCCCATCGTCCACTTGACCGCTTCGAGCCACATCTGGCGGACATCCGGCCGGTCCCACGATTCCCCGGTGTGGCCAAACGTGGAATAGAAGACGCGTCCTTTGCCATAGTTCTTGATCCAGGCGACCGCGAAATCCTTATCCGTCCGTTTCACGGAGGGCTTGGAGAGATCAAGCTTGTTTTCGTCCAGCCGCATCAGCACGCGGCACTTTTCCCGAGAGAAGTTCCGTACCTGGTAGATTTCGTCGAGCGTGGCGAACTCCCTCGGGAAGTGACGCACGATCGGGTTTGAGGGATCTTCCACGACTACGGGCGCCTGAAAAGTGTTCCACGGATGACCATCGAAATAGCCGCCGATCATCTCGCCATACTCCGGCCAATCGTAGAAGCTGTCGGGCGCTGAATGAATCCCGATGAAGCCTTTGCCGTCGTCGCGGACAAACGAGAGCAGGGCCGATTTCTGTTCGTCGGTCAGCGGGAAGTTTCCCGTGGTGTAGAAAGCGACGGCGTCGAAATAGTCGAGGTTCTTTGCGTTGTTGGGCAGTTTCTGTTTGGTGAGCAGGTAAGTGTCGGTCTTGAAATAGGTTTCCCAGAGGGTGGACTCGCGGCCCAAGTTCCAGAGCGTGGCCATCGCCTGGGAGGTCGAGTCGTGCTGAAAGCCCTGACGGTCTCCGGTGGAACTGTTGGCGCCGATCACCAGCAGGCGCTTCTTTCTGGCCTGGGCTTGGAGGGTATGATTGACGGGGGCGCATAAGCCCAAAGCGATCAGGCAAATGGATGCGATTCGAAGGGTTTTCATGAGGGGAGAGGCACCGTTTCCGGGCCATCATATCATCCGGCTGGCGGCGCTTTTTCTGCTTTGCGGCGCATGCCCTGGTCAGGCGGCGGACGACGCTCAGGCTCTGAACAAGGCAGGCGGCGAATTCCTGTACAGCGGCGAGTATGAGAAAGCGCTGGAGGCCTTCGGCAAGGCGAGAGCCCTGTTTCATCAACACGGGGAAGCCCGACAGGAGGCCGTCTCGTGGGTGAACATCGGAGCCGTCCATTTCTACCGGGGCCGCTACGTCGAGGCCTGGGATGTCTACAGCCGGGCCGCCTCCATGGTGCAGGAGCGCTCCAGTGAACCGTGGGCTGCCGACGTCCTGCAATTCGTGGAAGTCAACCGGGCGGCCCTTCTGCAGAAGCTAGGCAAGGACCACGACGCCCTGGACATCTATCTGAAGTTGCGCCAGGCGGGACAGAAGATGGATCCCGGGGAGGAAGCTCGCGTGCTGGCCAACCTCGGCGCGCTGTACCGGAGACTGGGCGATCCCTATAAGGCGCTGGAAACCGAACGGGCGTCCGTGGCTCTCTTCCGGCAGGTTCGGGATATCGATGGGCAATTGGGCGCCATGAAGAACATTGCCATTGCCCAGGCTATGGAGTTCCAGGACTATGCCGCGGCGCGGACCGGCTTCAGCGAAGCCCTGTCTCTCGCTCACAGTAGCGGCAACCAGCGGGAGGAGATGCAGTGTGAGTTGTACCTGGGGGAAGCACTCTACCGCTCGGGTGATCTGAAAGGGGCGCGAGTGCGATGGCTCAGCGTCCTGGAGAGGGCCCGGCGCTTGAAACTCCCGGAAGAGGAATGGAAGGCACTGTATGGGTTGGGACGGGTGGATCACGACCGGTCGGAATGGCAGGCAGCCGCGGCCGTCATTGAATCCACAAGGGCGGACTTGCGGCGGGCGGAGCTGCGCGGCGGCTTTCTGGCCGACAAGCGGGATGTGTTCGACGCCCTGATCGAGAGCGCATCCAGCGATGCCGAGCGGCTGGACTGGCTGGAGCGGTCGCGGGGCAGGACGGCGCTTCCGCTTCCGCAATTAAGGTCGAAGGTGCCCGCCGATTCGGCTCTCCTCGTGTATTGGGTGGGACGGCAGCAGGCGGGCGTCCTCCGAATCACCGGGAGCGGCAGCGCCTGGAGCGCGATCCATCTTCCGGCCCGAGCGGCAGGCGACGTCCTGCCTTCCCTGGAGGGCGTTCGCCGCCTGATTCTGGTTCCCGAACGGAACCCTGGCGGGGGTGGCCTTCGACGCCCTGGCCTGGCCCGACGGCACGAAAGTGGTTGAGCGTTATGAGACCTTCACCCTGCCGTCGTCCAGCTTCCTCACCGGGGCGGCCAGCAGGTCGAATGCTCGTTGGCCCTGGGAAGCCCAGTTGCTGGGGATTGGTGATCCCGAGGTCCGGACGGCGCTGCCCGGCGATCCGGATTGGGTCCATTTGCCGCGGGCGGCGTCGGAACTGGTCATGGTTTCCAAGCAATTGAACGGGCAGGCGGATCTGCGTGTGAGGAGTGAGGCCCGCAAACAGGCGTTGAGTGAGGCGCGCGAGTTTCGGGTGCTGCATCTGGCCACGCACGCCGCCGCGGACTTCGAGAACCCGGCCCGCTCGCGTATTCTCTTCTCCGGCCCCGAGTATCTGTACTTGCGCGACGTGGCCAAACTCGACCTCCGCGGCGTCGAGCTGGTTACGCTTTCCGCCTGTGAGACCGAGGCTGGGGCGGCGGCCCGTCGAGATTCGCCAATGAGCCTGGCCCGGGCGTTTCTGGAGGCCGGCGCCGGGAGTGTGGTGGGTTCCCTCTGGGCCGTCCGGGATGAAGCCGCGGCCGACTTCATGCAGCGGTTCTACCGCGAGTTGAGCAGCGGGACACCTCGTGGCGAGGCGCTCCGGACGGCGAAGCTGGAAATGATGAAGAGAGGAGCTCCGGTCGAGGATTGGGCGGCCTTCGTCCTATCCGGCGACGGCCTGAGCCCGCTGACCCCGTACTGGTCCTGGAGCGCGCTGCTGGCCGGCGCCGCGGCGCTGTTGGCCACCGCCGGCCTCGCTGTTAGTTCTCGGACGGTGCGGAAGGGATGACCGGCTGGATCGACCCCGTGTTCCTGTTGCCGGAGACGCCCATCAGCCGCACCGGCGCGCTCGGCAGAATCCGCAGGCTGGAACCGGCGGGAACGACGAGGGAGGGGAACATTTCTTCCATATCTTTCAGTAGTTGTTCCCGCGGCAGCAGGGTAGCGTTCGTGGAGGCAAATCCGATTCCGTCCGGACCCGCCAGCTCCAACCGGACTGCCATCGCGTCCTGGGTGGGGTTTTGCATCGCGATGCCTTGAAACGACCCGGAGTCTGGCGCGACGTCCGCGATTGGGAGGGTAGCGGCGGTAAACGTGCGCGGGGCAAACAGCGGCTTTGCCGAGCTGAGATTGTCGAAGAGGCTGGGGGACGTGTCGATACCCTTCAGCGAGGTGTAGAAGCGTTTCTCTGACTGGTCGGGATTGGTTACTTCCACATACCGCAGGTCGAGGCTGAACGGATTGACAGAAGTGACGTGCAACTCGGTCGGAGAGACATACTCCACCTGCAGAGCATCGGTCGCGTAATTCGTCTGGCCGGGCGCGCTGTAAGTGGATACTTGACTCTGTGGTGTGAAACCGCGGCCGGTGATCTTCACGAATTCGCCAGGCTGAATCGTGCCGCCGCCAGGGAACACATCATCAATAGATAGGGAGCCGTCGACGGTAATGCTGCCCGCCTTGTTGCTTTCGATGCTCCAGGGCGTGCCGTCGGGCTGGTAGAACTCCGAATTGTCGCCTACGGAGAAGAGTGTGTTTGCGCCCGCCGACAATCCATCGTGCAGTTTCACTGAGATGGAGAAGATCGGGTACCAGGGCAACTTGCCGAGGTTTGCGGTGGGCGAGGCAGCCTCGATGACGAGAACGTTCCCCTTGCGCATGGCAAGGCCCGTGGCTTCAGCGTTTTCGCTGTAGGCGCCGACGGACATGATCTCCTCTACCACCTGCTCGTCGAACTGAAGATAGAGTTTTGTCCGAATGATGGGTTTGGGTTCGGTGAGAGTGATACGAACCTGAGCGACGCCACCGGGTGGTGCCGCCTCGCTCGATACTTCCAGCCATAGACCCTTGTACTTTCCGCCGTAGTATCCGGAATAGTCGCCGGCTGATAACAGTCCCAGTCCGGCTGTAAGGAAAACCAACACCAGTTTCATGCGATCGGCCCTCTGATCCGCGTGCGTGTTTTGAACAGGATAGCTCAATCAACGGCCGGCGGAGGGAAGAACCCTAAATCTTTCTGATGCGGACTCAGCGATCACCCCACCCGAAGCCGTCAAGGCCTTCACGCGCCAAAGCAGTGCTTTGCGCGGAAGCATGAAGCGTTGGATGTCCGGGACGGAATTTAGTTTCGCTTGATTTGTGCGGCCTGTCCAAAGCGGCGTACCATCCACTTCCGTGATCTGGAACTCATAGGACGCGGCCTTATCGACCGGATCCCATTGAAAGGAATCCGGTGCGGCTTCGACGTCTCCCATGGGACTCACGAGGCGAACCTGGGCGGACCTGACGACGGTTGAGCCCGGTTCGGACGGCCGCAGGCCCGGTCCAGCCATGCGGCGCAGTTGGAGGGATCCGGCCACAATCAGGAGGATCGCGGCGGCGCTGAAGGCCCAGCGCGGCAGCGGAGATGCACCTATCCAGCCGAACCAGCTCCGTTTGGGCGCAGGCTTCTTCAGGCGGGATTCGATCCAGGCGACATCCGCCTTTTCTTCTTCCCGGACATCGGCTTCGAGGAATTCGCGATACGAAGCCGCGACGTGGCTGCACGCCGGGCAGGCTTCGACGTGCGCCGCCAACTGGTCTGCGCGCCCTTCGACAAATGCTTCAATTTCATCGGGTTGCAGGCAGTGCCCAGGGGCCCGGAAGGCCTCGTTATCGTTCATGCTGCGACCTCCATCGTCGCGCGGCTTCGGACAGTTTTCGACGGGCGCTGACTATGTAGGCCTTGGCCCCGCTTGGGTTGGTGAGCCCCATGGAGCGCGTGATTGTGTCCAAGGGAATCTCTTCCAGAAAGTGCATGACAAAAACGCGCTGCTCGGTTTTGTCCAGGGCATCGCGGATCCAGGTTCTGGCCAATTCCAGTTGGGATTCCTGGGTGAGTCGGTCCTCGATGGAAGTCCCCGAAGGGGCGGCCAGGGTGAGCAGGAGCTCGTCTCCGCCCGATTCCGGCCGGCTGGCCTTGCTCTTGATGGCGTTGAGGCAGTGATTCCGGCAGACGGTAAAGAGCCAGGTAGTGAACTTGGAGTTGCCTTGAAACGTCTCCAGCCGGCGGAAGGTGTTGGCCATCACCTCCTGTGCCAGGTCGAGCGCTTCTTCGCGGTTGGCGGAGTACCGCAAACACCACAGTACGACCCGGCGCTGATGCCGTGAAAAAAGTTCGTGCAGCCAAGGATTTGACGGGTCCGGACGGCCGGACTCCAGCGCCCGAGCCACCAGCTTCTTCGTCGCTGAATTCGTTCATGCGGCGTTGTATCTTTCCGAAACGCCTGGATGCCCGCTTCCGTCATACAACGGTTAAGACAGCACTTGAGGCTCGCGGGAACAACTCCCTGCGATCCTGCTGCAGGCGATCTTCCAGAGTTCATGATAACGGACGAGGGGGCCATTCGGCAGTTGAGGATCTGGTACCGGGGATTCTACAATGCAAGATGGACCAGCACGGCCGCAGCTATACGCGGCGTGTGCGTCCGAAATCGAAGTTCTGGCGTCTAATAGCAAGGGAGAGAACCTATGGCACTGCGCCCGTTGAACGACCGAGTGCTGATCAAGCGCGTGGAGGAAGGCGAAGCGCAGGTGGGCGGTATAATCATTCCGGACACCGCGAAAGAGAAGCCGCAGCGGGGTGAAGTAGTAGCCGTCGGCAATGGCAAGTTGCTCCAGAACGGTAAGCGCTGCGATCTCGAAGTGAAATCCGGTGACGTGATTCTCTTTGGCAAGTACTCCGGTTCGGATGTAAAGATCGATGGAGTCGAGTACCTGATTCTACGCGAGGACGAAATTCTGGCGGTGCTCGGCTAGAGCCGGGCCCCTGAAAGTAAGTTTTAAGGAGTTTGAAGATTCTCATGATTGCGATCCGCTGGAAACGTCTCGCCGGCCTGGCCGCTCTGATGCTCTGCGCCACCATGGCTGCCTCCGCTCAGGTGAAAGTCGCCGCCGTCAATCTACAAAAAGCTCTCGCCGATACGGCCGAGATCGAACAGGCTGAAGCCGATCTCAAGGCGAAATTCGGGCCCCGTCAGGATGAACTGGCGAATCTGGAGAAGGAAGTCGCCAAGCTCACTCAGGACTACGAAACGAACCAGGCCAAGTACAACGAAGCTGCCCTGGCCGACATGGCCGCCAAGATTCAGTTGAAGCAGCGGCAGCTGCAACGCAACAGCGAAGGACTCCAGAACGAAGTCAATCGCGAACGGCAGGACATCCTTCAGCGGGTGGGCCAGCGGTTGCAGGAAGTGGTAAAGAAAGTTTCCGAGGAGAAGGGGCTGGACTTCGTCGTGGACGGCGCCAACCTCCTCTACTTCAAGCCCACGCTGGACATCTCGGCGGATGTCACCGCCGCTTACGACAAAGCGTATCCGTCGAAAAAGTAGTCCAGGACAGGAGGACCCGTCATGGCCGGGTATCTGGACAGCTACGGAGTTTCCGATGCGAAGCGCGAACGTGGAGTGAAGCGTGTCGTAATCGCCGCCGTGGCTGTCGTCCTTCTTTCTGTAGCCGGTTATTTCTTTCTGCACGACTTCCAGGAGAAGCGGCAGATTTCGAAATTCCTTGATCTGCTGAAAGACAAAAAGTACGAAGACGCCTATCGCCTTTGGGGTTGCGATCCGGCTAAGCCGTGTCGTGACTATAACTTGCAAAGGTTTCTGGAAGACTGGGGGCCGAAGAGCCCGCACGCCAACATCACGCTGGCAAGCGTCCCGGCGCACCCGGTCCTGCGATGGCGGTGTGATCCAGATCCTCCAGTTCCCCAAGGAAGAAGTCCTGCTCTACGTCGATCGCAAGGAACGGAACGTCGCTTACAGCCCGTTTGAATACTGCGTCGACGCCACCGGGCGGAACACGAAATTCCTGGATATTTTCTTCAAGTAACTGCGCCCACCGAGAAGGGGGCGCAGGCTTGCTCCAGCAGGTTCAAATTGCCCGGTCCAGTGGTAGCATGAGGCATGTTCCTGCTTTCAGCCGGCTCAGGCGGCGTGATGGCGCCGGTTTTCATCGGCGCCGGATTGATCTATGCGGGCGTCTGGACGGTCCTCCGTCCATCAGGATTCTGGAAACTCGTGGAAGGGCTGATGGACGGAATCCAGCGCTTTGAGAGCAGCCTCCATCTTGCTCCCTGGTGGTCCGGCCAGTCCCGGCGTACCTCTGAACTCCCGCCATCCCACACGGCGATCCGCGTGGCCGGTGCTGTGCTCGCGATTCTTGGCGTACTTTCGCTGGCCGGCGGATTGAGTCAATGGACCTGAGCCAGGCGGCGACGTCCCGCCAAGAGTCATGCCCGTAGAGCCCTCATCCGCGTTTCAAGCCCTGTTGGCCGGTGACGAGCAGGCCATGGAACTCGATGCGGCGGCGCTGGAGCTTGCCTCCATTCATACCGGCCCCGCGGAGCCCGCTCCAGTCCTGCGCCAATTGGACGAATGGGCCGGGCAGATCGAGCACCTTCTGATGCCGGGCGCGGGCGGCGCCCAGTTCCTCAGCGCAATGAACCGGGTCCTGTTCGACACCGCCGGACTGCGGGGCGATCGCGAAGATTACTACTCCGCCGAGAACAGTTGTCTGCCGCTTGTGATGGAGCGACGCAAGGGCCTGCCCATTACCCTTTCCGTCATCTACCTGGAGGTGGCCCGGCGGCTCCTACGGCCGGTCTATGGGGTCGCCTTGCCGGCTCATTTCGTCTGCCAGTACAACGACGGGCTGGTGAAAGTGTATGTCGACGTATTTGATCAGGGCCGCCTTTTGACCGAAGAGGACTGCCTGGAAAAGATCCGTGATCTCACCCTGGGCGCCGGCCGGCAGGTGGAACTCCAGTTCGCCGCCTGCGACAAGCGGGCCATTGTCGCCCGCATGCTGCGCAATCTCTGGGGCGCCTACCGGCGCGCGGGCGACGGCCCCCGGGCGAGCGTCGTGGAGAGCTGGCACCGATATGTGACGCCTTAATCCTCCGCTAAGGTCGTGCCATTTTACTCACAGCCGCCGAATTTCAGTAGAATCAGAGCTCGGGAGAAATGAGTCTACCTGTCCACGAGCTTGAAGGGCGGCTGCACCAGTTCGATGAGCTGATGAGGGAGTTGCTGCGCGGCCGGATCCAGCGAAATACCTTCCAGTCCTGGGAGGTCGAGGTGCTGCTGGACATCGAGGCCTGTGAACTGCGCGATTCCAACCGCCGGGAAGTGCTGCGGCGCTACCAGAAGGCGGCGAACCGCTATGTGGATCGCGGTGGCCGAACCCTGCTGAAGCTCTCCGAGTACCTGGAGAAGAAACACCGCCAGCCGATTGCCGTGCGGCTGGAAAACGGGGCCGACCCGCTTCTCTGAGTGCTTTGTCCTTCACCGGCCTTCCACACGGCCCTAGAAGCTCTCCTTGGGGACCTTGCCCTCCGATACGTCCGCGACATCATAGACGTAAATGGACCAGCCAATGCGGGCCATCGGCTGCCGGGCCCGCAGCCAGGCGTACCACGACCGCTCGTGATACACCCCTTCGAGCAGCGTGACGCTGATGGCCGCGAAGTGGCAGGGAGGGCGTTCGCCCGTCCTCAAGTTGAAGTTGGCCGCCACCGCCCAGCCCTGGAACCGGTAATAGCGGTCATCCGCCGAGCCGAAGTAAGCCAGGCAAACCGTCATTCCGTCCCCGGGCATCCAGCCAGCGCCGCAAATTCCCCAGATCCTGCCCCCAATCGAGATTCGAATCCAGCAGCAGTTTCGGCCCGTTCGCCGGTCCGCCCCACCGCCGCGTTGAAGAACGCGATGTCGTGGGGCGCGATATAGGCGGACTCGCCCGCGAGCACCAGACAGGCCGCGCCGTGCCAGCGCCGGGGCGGCCTTTCGGTATACCTCCACCGCATGCCGGGTAATCAGGACGGCCACCAGCGCGTAAGTGAACGGGAAGACCGGAAGCAGGTGGCGCACGCCGATGTTGATCCCGCTGGTGAGACAGAGCGCCCAGTAGACGCCCAACGGGACCGCCAGCACCACTAGATCCCGGCGGAACCGCCGCAACAGAGGCAGGGCCAGGGCACAAAGCAGCAGCGCGCCCAGCGGCGTCTTCACCAGGAAGACAAACGGGAAGTAGTTCCAGGTGCCATGCTGGCGAACCGAGCCCAGCATGTAGGACGGGTGGCCCGCCTTCTGGTGCAGTGCCATCTCGTTTAGCCCGAGGAAAAAGGGATGCGCCGGAAGGTGCAGGTAGCGTCCCCCGACCCGCAACGCATAGCCAATCGCCGTGTCCTTTTTGACGACTTCGTTGAGCCTGCGCGCGTGGCGCGACCGCCAGGTCTCCGGGCCATAGCAGACAGCCACCACCATGGCGCTGACCAGGACGAGACGGCTGCCTGCCGCAGTACGCCGCGCCAGGGCGTCCGGTGAATCACCCAGAGGGCGGCGAATACCGGCAGAAGGAAAACCGCCGAGAACTTCGAGACGAGCGCGGCCCCAAGCGCGAGTCCCGCGGCCTAAAGGATGTCGAGGACTGCCGTTGCGTTGCATCCAGTCGAAGGCAAGCACGGCGAGAAAGCAGGTGAGCGTGGCGATAAAGACCGTAGTGACGTAGTGTCCGTGCGCGGACAGGCTGGGGTCCAGCGTCGTCAGGAAGACCGCCAGCAGCGCCGCTGCGGGGCCGTAGCGGGCTCTGACCCAGAAAGCCTCATGGTCAGCGCCAGGATCAACGTCAGGGCAATCGTGACCAGCCGAGCGGGCAGCAGGATCTGCTCAGGCGTCAACGACTGTTGATGGTAGAGCAGTTCCCGCCCCACCGCGATGGCATCGGCGTCCTTCCAGCCCTGCGTATCCAGCTTGGGGTTGGGCTTCAGGAACAGGAGCGGCAGGGCATTCAGCACCCGCCCCAGCGGCGGATGCTCGGGATTCAGGCGATAGTCGCCCGTGAGTAGAATCGAATAGCCCGCCGAGAGGTGCAGCCCTTCATCGAAGACCTGGGTCTCCTGCACCGCGGCCGTAAACTGCCGGGCAAATTGGAGGGCGGTGAGGGCCAGCACACAGGCGAGCCAGACGCCCCGCCTGTGCAGGAGCCTATTCCACACGCCGTGCGCCGGCTGAAGGCGTGAACCGGTAGACAGCCGGAGTCAGATTCCACTGGGCCTGATAGCGGGCGCGGATCTCGTGTTCGAAGCGGTCGACTTCCTTCGGTTCCACCAGATTTACCGTACAGCCGCCAAAACCGCCGCCCGTCATTCGCGCGCCGTATACGCCTTCGATGGTCAGCGCCGTGTCGACCAGCGAATCCAGCTCCGAGCAGCTCACTTCGTAGTCGTGCTGCAGGCTGCGATGGGATTCCACCATCAGTTTGCCCATCAACGGCAGATCATTACTTTCCGCCGCCGCCACGAAGTTCTCCACCCGCAGGTCTTCCAGGATGACGTGGCGCGCGCGGGCCAGAGGGATCTCTTCCATTTTGGACGCGGTTCGTTCGAGCTCACCCAGGGTGACGTTCGCAGCGCTTCTTTCCCCGGAAAGTGCGAAAGCGCCTGGTGGCACTCGGCGACCCGGTCGCGGTAGGCGGACGAGCCCAGCTCGTGTTTCACCATCGAGTTGACGACCACGATCTCCGCGCCGTCGGGGATAGGCGCCAGTTTGTGAGTATTCGACCGGCAATCCAGCATGATCGCCTTGTGTGCTTCGCCGAACACCGAAGCATACTGGTCCATGATTCCGCAGGGCATGCCCACGAACTCACGCTCCGCCCGCTGACACAACTTCGCCAGTTCCAGTTTGGAGATCGGATTGTCGCCCAGCAGGGCCAGGGCGCTGGAGACTTCCAGAGCGGCCGAGGAGCTCAGTCCGCTGCCCGTTGGAACCGACGAATCGATCTCCAGTTTCATGGGCTTCAGTTCCAGTCCGAGGGCCAGAATCTGCTTGGCCACACCCAGGATGTAGTTGGCCCAGGTGCCGGTTTCGAAATCTCCGCGATGGACGCAAGCGGAAAGGCCATCTCACCCGCGAACTGCTTGGAGCTCAGCCGGAGTTCCTTTTTGCGGATGGAGGAAGCCCGGATGTCGCAGCCCACCGCGATGGCGATGGGCATGACGAAACCGGCGTTGTAATCCGTGTGTTCACCGATGAGGTTGACGCGCCCGGGGGCGTGATATTGCTTTATGCGCGGCGCGCGAGCCACAGAAAGATGCCTCCAAATGCAATGGAAAAAATCCCGAAGTGCAGATTCAGGTTGGAGTCCAGCAATGGCGCCGTGAAATTCGCCATCAGCCCCGTTCCCGTCAGCAGCAGGCCGAGCAGGCCGAAGAAGTAGCCGGCCGGTTTTCTCAGATCCAGCATGGTTATTCCTTTAGAAGAATACGAAGTTCAGCGCAATGCAAATCACGCTGGCCACAATCGCCAGGGTAGCGGGGCGGCGATACCACTCCGCTTCCTCTGTCTGGCGGGGTGTCACGCTGTACACCAGTCCGACAAGTTCGGCGTCGGTTTTGCCCTTTGTCGCCAGGCTGACAATAGTCGTAACCACCAGGCAGCAGCAGAAGGCTGCAATCGCAACCCAGAAATTCTGAGCCATCGAAGAGGGGAAGTGATGCTGAATGCCGAACCAGCCGCCCTTGCCCTCGGCTTCGGTGAAGCCATAGGTGAGCAATGCCGCGGTAGTTCCGCTCAACAGGCCCGCAAATGCGCCGTGGCCGGTCGAGCGTTTCCAGAACATGCCAAGCAGGAACGTGGCGAACAGCGGCGCATTCACGAAGCCGAAGATGAGCTGCAGGAAGTCCATCATGTTGTTGAAGGACTGCGCCAGGTAGGCCGCCCCGATCGATAAGCCGGTGCCGAAGATGGTCGCCATGCGGCCCATCCACAGGTAGTGCTCGTCCGGAGCATGCTTACGGATGTAGCTCTGGTAGATGTCGTAGGTCCAAACCGTATTGAAGGCGGTTACATTTCCGGCCATGCCACTCATGAAGGATGCCACGAGAGCCGTCAGCCCGACGCCCAGCATGCCGCTGGGGTAGAACTGCGACATGAGGCTGAACAGCACCTTGTCGTAATCCGGATTGCCGTTCTTGAGCGGCAGCGCGTAGCCGGTGCTCATCGAAGCGAGGGCCGCGGCGGCGATGCCCGGCACGATCACCACGAACGGGATGAACATCTTCGGAAATGCGCCGACGATGGGCGTATTGCGGGCGTCCGTCATGTTGCGGGCGGCCATCGCGCGCTGCACCACCAGGTAGTTCGTACACCAGTAGCCGAAACTCAGAACGAACCCAAGGCCCATGATCAAACCGATAATCTCGACACCCATCGGATTGTCGCTCGCGCTCGCGATGTGCTGCCACGACTGTGTCATCTTCGGGCTCAGCCGCGACGCGATGCCGTCCCAACCGCCGGCCTTGTTCACCGAGAGGATTGCCAGCGGCGCAAATCCGGCCACGATGAGGAAGAACTGGAGGACCTCATTGTAGATTGCGCTGGAAAGGCCTGCCCAGGTAGGTGTAGGCGAGTACGATGCCGGCCGAGGCGAGCACAGAGAAGGTGAAGCTCCAGCCGAAGATCGCCTGCAGGAGGATGCCCAGCGCGTACATGGAAATGCCCGAGCTGAAGATCGTCATGATGGCGACCGCGTCCGCCGCGGTTGCCGCTGCCGGCCGCGCAGGACGCCGCCGCACTGGCGCTGGTCAGGCGCTTCGGACTTGCCTGGCCGACCGAATTATCGCGAGCGAGCGCATGAGCCCATCACTGCCGCGCCACCGCAATCCGGGCCGCGATCTCTTCGCGCGCGTGCCTGATCAGGGATTGCGTCAGCCGCTGTTGCATGCGGCCGGCCGGCACGATGGCGGAGACCGTGACTTCGGTCTTCGGCTTGAACGGAACGCTTCGCAGCCGGCTATAGCGCGTCGAGGACGCCGTCAGCTCGTCCATGATGGTCACGCCAAGCCCTTCCTCGACGAAATGGCCGGCGACATTCATGAAGCGCACCTCGATGGCGGGCGCGAAGTTGACGGCGCTGCGGCGAAACGCCTCCTGGATCAGGCTGCTGATGCGGCTCGAGGTGCGAGCGTTGATCAGGGGCGTATCGCGCAGATCGGTCGGGCTGACGAAGCTCAATTGCGCCAGCGGGCTGTCGGCCGGGCAGGCGCAGACCATGTCGAGCTGGGCCAGCGGCAGATAATCCAGCGTCGGGCGCGGATGCGGCTCCATCGCGAAGCCGACGTCGACGATCCCGGTCTCGACATATTCCAGGAGATCGTCGAGCCGCTGGGTCTCCAGCGAGATCTCGACGCCGCCGTGATCCCTGCTGAAGCGCGTGACCACCTGCGGCAGCAGCGATTCCGACAGTTCGGAGGTGGCGACGATTCGCATCCGCCCCTTGCGGCCGGCGCGCAGATGCGCGGCCGTCTGGCTGATCAGATCCTGCATCAGGAACAGCGGCTCGGCCTCTGCGAGCAGAATCTGCGCCTCCTGGGTCGGGACCATGCGCTTGTTGACGCGGTCGAACAGCAGGAAGCCGAGCGTGGTCTCCGCGTGCTTGATGGCGTTGCTGACCGCCGGTTGCGACATGCCGAGATCCTTTGCGGCGGCGACCGTCGAACGCGTTCGCATCACGGCGCGCAGGATTTCAAGCTGTCGAAGATTCATCAGGGATGTCCGGTCATGAGTGAGCGATGACAGTGTGCATCATAGATTTCGGTTATCAACCTCGCTCGGAAAATAATTGATGGCGATGTTGTCGGTCGTTCGGGTGTCAGCTTACGCTTCACGCGAAGACATCGCGCGATGGTCGACGCATTTGCGAATGCGAAAGCCAGAGCGCCAGCATGGTGTGAATGCATGAACCTGCTCGACGGCGTCAAAATCCTCAGCTTCAATCATTACCTCGCCGGCCCACTCGCCGCGCAGACGCTCGCCGATCTCGGTGCCGACGTCATCGCGGTCGAGCCGATCGAGGGCGCGTTCCAGCGCAACTGGGCGGTCGCCAACCATTTTGTCGCTGGCGACAGCGTCAATCACCTGGCGACGGGTCGCAACAAGCGCAGCATCGCCGTCGATCTCAAGCATCCCGACGGCATTGCCGCGGTGAAGAAACTGGTCGCGACATCAGATGTCGTGATGGAGAACTTCCGGCCGGGCACAATGGCCAAGCTCGGCCTCGGCTACGACACGCTGAAGGCGATCAACCCAGGCCTGATCTATGCGGTCGCAACCGGGTTCGGATCGGAAGGTCCTTACAAGGATCGTCCGGGCCAGGATCTGCTGCTTCAGGCGATGTCCGGTCTGGTGATGCGGACCGGCCGCGCCGACGGGGCACCGACCGCGGTTGGTGCCGTCATCGTCGACCAGCACGCGGCCTCGCTCTACGCCATGAGCATTCTCGCAGCGCTGTTCGCGCGGACCAAGACCGGCAAGGGCCGGCTCGTCGAGGTCAACCTCTATCAGGCCGCGCTCGACCTGCAGGTCGAGCCGCTGACCGCCTGGCTCAACGGCGCGCCGTCGCCGACACCGCGCGGCCCCGCCGGCATTGCGGCGTGGTTCAGTCCCGGCCCCTACGGCATTCACGCGACTGCCGACGCGTATCTGGCCATCTCCATGGCGTCGCCCAAGGCGCTCGCGGTCGCGCTCGGCAGCGAGGCGCTGAAGCAGTTCGGCGATGACGACAGTTTTTCGAAGCGCGAGGAGATCACCGGGTTCGTCGCGGCGAGTCTGAAGCAGAAGACCACGGCGGAATGGCTGCCCGCGCTCGAAGCCGCGCGAATCTGGCACGCGCCGGTGCAGGATTATCGCGACCTCGAGACCGATCCCCAGCTCAACCATCTCGGCGTGTTCAAGAGCGCGAAGAGCGCAGGCGGCGCGCCCATTCGCATGGTCGCCCATCCCGCGCGTTATGACGGCCAGACACCGGAGGTGCGGCTGGTGCCGCAACGACTGGGAGCGCAGACGCGTGATGTGCTCGGCGAGATCGGCTACGGCGCTGCCGACATCGACGCCATGGTCTCGGCCAAGGCCGTGGGGGTGGCGCAATGATCGATTTTTCGCTGCCTGAGGATACGCGCCTCCTGGTCGACACCGTCCGCCGTTTCGTCGAGACGGAAGTGCAGCCGCTCGAGGACGTGGTGGAGCAGACCGCCAAGGTGCCGGCCGACGCGCTGGCGACCACCAAGGCCAAGGCGCAGAAGCTCGGCCTTTACGCCATGAACATGCCGGCGGATGTCGGCGGCGGCGGCCTGTCCTGCGTCGAGCATTGCCTTGTCGAAGAAGAGTTCGGCAAGACCACCGATGCGCTGATCCGCCGCGTGTTCGGCCAGGTCTATCCGATGCTGATGGCCTGCAAGGGCGATCAGATCGAGCGCTATCTGTTGCCGACCGTGAAGGGCGACAAGATCTGCGCCATGGCGATCACCGAGCCGGGCGCGGGCTCGGACGCCGCGTCGATCAGCACCACCGCGCATCTCGATGGCGATGAGTGGGTCCTCAATGGCACCAAGCATTTCATCAGCGACGGCGATATCGCCGATTACGTGATCCTGATGGCGCTGACCGACAAGGACAAGCGGGCACGCGGCGGCATCACGCTGTTCCTGGTCGACCGGGCTACGCCCGGCTTCAAGGTCGCCCGCACCCAGCCGATGATGGGTCACCGCGGCTATGGCCATGCCGAGCTAAGTTTTGAGGATTGCCGCATTCCGAAAGCGGCCGTGCTCGGCGAGGTCGGCGGCGGCTTCAAGCTGATCATGCAGAGCGTGCTGCAGATCCGCCTTGCCCATATCGGCGCGCGCGCCGTCGGCATGGCGCAGCGTGCGCTGGAGATGATGCGCAAGCATGCCGGTGAGCGGCGCCAGTTCGGCCAGCTCATCGGCGAGTTCCAGATGGTGCAGAAGCTGATCGCCGATTCCGCCACCGAGATCTTCGGCGTCAAGATGATGGTGATGAATGCCGCCTGGGACATCGATCAGGGTCGCGACGCGCGCGACAAGGTCTCGATGATCAAGGTCGCGGCATCAGAGATGCAGGGCCGCGTCGTCGACCGCGCCATCCAGGTGTTCGGCGGCATGGGCTTCAGCAAGGATCTGCCGCTGGAGCGCATGTATCGCGACGCCCGCGTCACCCGCATCTACGACGGCACTTCCGAGATCCACCGCATGCTGGTTGCGCGCAGCACCATCAAGAACGGCTTGCAGCTCTAGGAAACGAATGATGTCTCACACACCTCTCAAGCCCGGTGCTGCCTTCGCCTTCCGCAAGACCATGACGGTCGCCGAACAGGCGATGTTCACCGGCATCAGCGGCAATCTCGGCGGCCTCTATGTCGATGCTGTCAGGGCGAAGAAGGCGGGCGCCTCCAACATGGTCGCCTTCGAGCTCGCTGTCGGCGGCCTTGCCACCACCTGCCTGAGCCAGCTCGGCGGTCCGACGCGGCGGATCGGCAGCATCGCGCTGAATTTCGCCGCACCCGTGATCGTTGGCGAATCCGTCGAGGCGAGGGCCGAGATCGTTTCGGTTGACGGCGACGAAGCGACCTGCCGCGTCACCTGCACGCTGTCGCCGTCGGGCGGCACCGTGGTGGACGGCACCGCAACGCTCGTTCCCTTCGCAAAGGGCTGAGCCATGTACGAGCCTAAATCCTTCGACGATCTCAAGGTCAACGACAGGGTCAGCCTCAGCAAGACCATCACCGAGGCCGATGGCGCGCTCTACATCGCCGCAACCGGCGACTTCGGCCCCGTTCATGTCGACGAGGTCTATGCAGGCGCGACGCGTTTCGGCCGCAGGCTGGCGCCGGGAATCATGGTCGCAGGCCTCTGCACCAGCATCCTCACCAGCGAGCTGGTCGGCACCATCGGGGTGTCGGTCGAGGATCGGTTCTGGTTCACCGGCCCGGTGTTCTACGGCGACACGCTGACCTTCGACGTCTGGATCGCCGAGCAGCACGACGAGACCCGCACGATCATCTGGGAAGCGAGTGCCCGCAACGAAGGCGGCCTCGAAGTGCTGAAGGCACGGGCAAGCCTGAAATTCCCGCGACGGAAGCCGTCATGAGAAATTCGATGAAAAAGCCTGACCTGCACGGCGTGACGGTTGCGACCGTGTTGCCCTTCAAGAGCGACATGTCGATCGACTGGGACGGCTATGCCCGCGTGCTCGACTATTGCGCCTGTCCGGACGGAATCGCGGCCGTGTTCGTCAACGGACATGCCGGCGAGGGCGGCTCGCTCTCGGACGACGAGCGGCGGGCGGTGATCGAGCGGACCCGCCGCCATGTCGGCGCCAAGCCGTTGCTGGCCGGTATCATCGCGCATTCGACCGCGGAAGCGATCCACCAGGCGCAGCTTACTGAAGCCGCCGGCGCAGATTGTGCCGTGCTGTTCCCGCCGGCGCCGCTCGGCGGCGGTGCATCGGCGACCTCGCGTGCGCCGGTGGCTTTCGTGGAGGCGGTGAGCTCGGCTATCGCAATTCCGGTGTCGATCTTCCAGTATCCGGTGGCGTCGGGCTTCGGCTATTCGGCGGAGACGCTGGCGAAGATCGCGGCTCTCGACAGCGTGATCGCGGTCAAGGAAGGCAGCGACACCATGCTGGCCTATGACGAGAACCGGCGCGCCGTGAAGCGGGCCGATCCGTCCGTCGCGATCCTGCCGTCGAACTTCCACTGGTTCCTGCCGCAGCTCGCCGTCGGCGGTGACGGCATCCTGTCCGGCCTCGTCAGCCTCGCGCCGGATCTATTCGCTCAGCTGTGGCAGGCCTCGCTTGCCGACGATCTCAAGGCAATGCGCGCGGTCAACGAGCGGCTCTATCCGATCGTCCGTGCCATCTACGGGCCCGCACCGATCATGGACATGCACACGCGCATGAAGGTCGGCCTGAAGGTGCTCGGCCTGATCGGCAATGCCGATCCGCGGCCGCCGCTGATGCCTGTCTTGCCGGCGCTGTGCGACACCATCGCAACGACCGTCGGTGCTGCACGCGCGGCCGGCGACATCCGTCTGGCATGAGGAACACACCCATGGCGGACGAAGCCTTCATCCACATCGTGCGGGTCGACATCGATCCCGAGCATGAGGCTGAGTTCAATGCCTGGTACGAGCAGAAGCATTTTCCGGATCTGCTCGCCTGTCCCGGCTGGCTGTCGGCCAGGCGTTTCGTCTCGGTCGGAGACGGGCCGAAATACGCCGCCATGTACGAGGTGGCCGGACGCTGGGCGTTCGAGACGCCGGAATTTCTGAAAGTGAAGGGCTTCGGCCCGTTCGAATCGCTCGTGAAGAATTTCATGCGCATCCAGCTCAAGCCGATGTCGGGACCGGCCTGAGGGGATCGCATGATGATGCAGCCTGTCGTGTCCAGGAGATCCGGCAGGCGGCATCCAAGAATGTTGAGGGGAAAGCCGGGCGAGGAACTGCATCGGTCATTGGCGTCTTACTGGAGGTAAAAGAATGTTCTCGACACTGCTTCGCTTGGGTGCTGCTGCCGCACTCGTTCTCGCGTCCAGCGCGGCGCATGCCGCGTGCACGCCGAGGAATCGCCGACAGCGATCTGATCGCGCCGGGGAAGTTGCAGCTCTCGATCAACCCGACCAACCCGCCGCAGCAATTCGTCGACAAGGACGGCCAGTTGCAGGGCCTCAACGTGGAACTCGCCGCCGAGCTCGGCAAGCATCTGTGCCTTCCGGTCGAGCTGGTCCGGATGGACTTTCCGGCGATGATCCCGGCCATGACTGCGAGCCGTATCGACGGCATCAACACCGGCATGTTCTGGACCGAGGAACGCTCGAAGCTGATGTACATGGTGCCGACGTCTATGCAGGCCATTTCGGTCGTGGTCGCGCCTGACAGCGGCACAAAAATTGCTACCGAAGCAGACCTGATCGGGAAAACATCCGCTGTCGAGGTCTCAACTTACCAGATGAACTGGCTCAAGAAGTTCAGCGATGCGAACGTGGCGAAGGGCGGTCCGGCCATCGAGATGCGGACCTTCCCGACGGCGACCAACGTCGTGAGCGCGCTGCTTGCGGGGCAGGTGGAGAACGCGCTGCTCGTCGACAGCGTGGCGCGCGATCTCGTTGGCCGTGGCCGCGTCAAGGAAGTGTTGAGCGGGCTCGGCGTCGCGCGCACTGCAATGGCGTTCCGCAGCAAGACGGTCACCGATGCCGTCGTCAAGGCGTTGAACGAGATGCGCGCTGACGGCAGCTACCAGAAGCTGTTCGACAAGTTCGGCCTGACCCCGCTGCCGGCGGATCAGCCGATTGCGATCGCCGGTCCCGGTCCGGCCTGAACCTAGGGAGACGAGCCGATGAGCCATTTCAGTCCGACGGCCGCCGTCAACTACTTCTTCAACTACTTCCTGATGAAGGGCGTACTCGTCACCATCGGCTTGACGGTGGCGGCGGTCATCGGCGGATTGATCCTCGGCATGGGCATTGCGTTGATGCGCATGTCGTCCAACCCGGTGCTATCAGGTGTCTCGCGGTTCTACATCTGGTTCTTCCGCGGCACGCCGCTGTTGATCCAGCTCGTGGTGATCTACAGCGGCTTGCCGCAGCTGGGGATCAAGTTCAGCGTGATCACCTGCGCGCTGGTCGGCCTGATCCTCAACGAGGCCGCCTATCTCGCCGAGATCGTGCGCAGCGGGTTCATGGCGGTCTCGGCCGGGCAGCGTGAAGCTGCCTGGGCGCTCAGCCTGTCGCCCTGGGTGACGTTCCGCCGCGTGACGTTGCCGCAGGCGTTCCGGCTGATGATCCCGCCGCTCGGCAATTCCATCAATTCGCTGCTGAAGGCGACCTCGCTTGCGTCGGTGATCTCGGTCGAGGAACTGATGCGCCGCAGCGACATGCTGATGCAGGAGCACTTCCAGATCCTCGAGGTCTACGCGGCTGCGACCGCCTATTACCTGATCCTCACCTCGGTCTGGGATGCGGTTCAGCGACGGCTGGAGAAACATTTCAGCCGATCCACCGCCGCCAAATCGAGGCGGGCGGTGGCAAGGGTGCCGGTCGCGCAGGCGAGCGTGAAGGCCAGCGTGGAGGCGAGGGCATGAGCGAGACATCGATCAACATGGCCGGCGGCGTCGCGGGCGGAATGGTGCAGCCGGATTTGCGCGACGTGCCGGCGGTTCGCATGGAGGCCGTCTACAAGCATTACGGCGATTTCACCGCGCTCGACCAGATCGATCTCAGGGTCGAAAAGGGCGAGAAGATCGTGGTCTGCGGCCCCTCCGGCTCGGGCAAGTCGACGCTCATTCGCTGCATCAACCACATCGAGAAGCACGACGAGGGGCTGATCTACGTCAACGGCATCGAGCTCGATCATCAGCGCAAGAACATCGATGCGATCAAGCGGGACACCGGCATGGTGTTCCAGAGCTTCAATCTGTTCCCGCACATGACGGTGCTGGAGAACTGCATCCTGGCGCCGATGACCGTGAACGGCATGACCGAGGCGGAAGCCAAGGACCTCGCCATGCATTTCCTCACCAAGGTCCGCATTCCCGACCAGGCCGAGAAATTCCCCGGGCAGCTCTCGGGCGGTCAGCAGCAGCGCGTCGCTATCGCGCGGGCGCTGTGCATGCGGCCGAAGATCATGCTGTTCGACGAACCGACCTCGGCGCTCGATCCGGAGATGGTCAAGGAGGTGCTGGAGACCATGAAGAAGCTCGCGGAAGAGGGCATGACCATGCTCTGCGTCACCCACGAAATGGGCTTTGCCCGCGAGGTCGCGGATCGGATCGTGTTCATGAACGAGGGGAGGGTCGTCGAGCAGGCTGCGCCGGAGGAGTTCTTCAAGAACCCGAAATCCGAGCGGGCGAGGACGTTCCTCGACCAGATCATCCATTAGCCGGCGATGTCGGCCGTAGCGAGCACATTCAGCGACCGCCTGCGCGGCATCCACGCCGCCACGATCGTGCCGATGACGCCCGATTTCGGGATCGATGAGACGCAGCTGGCCGCGCATCTTGCTGCGGTGACGTCGGTGCCTGGAAATCAACGGCCTCCTGGTCAACGGCCACGCCGGCGAAAACTTTGTGCTGTCGCTGGCCGAGAAGCGGTGCGTGGTGGAGCTGGCGCGCCAGAATGCCCCGAAGGACTGCCTGATCGTCTCCGGGTCAATCATGAATCCAGCCTGGAGGCCGCGCGCGAAGCTGCCGCGCTGGAACAGGCTGGCGCTGACGGGCTCTTGGTATTTCCTCCCAACAGCTGGGCGCTCGGTCATGCCGATGATTGCGTTATCGAACATCACCGCCGCATAAGCGATGCGACGACCGCGCCCTGATGCTCTACGCCGCCCCGGTTGGTGCGGGAGCCATGGCCTATGCGCCGCCGCTGTTGGAGCAGCTCGTCGCGGACCGCCGCTTCGTTGCGATCAAGGAGGGCAGCTGGGAGGTCGCGGCCTATGAGCAGAACCTGCGCCTGATCAAGAAGCTGCGTCCGGATTTTGTCGTGCTCGGCTCGGGCGACGAGCATCTCATGACCAGCTATCTCGTTGGCTCCGCCGGCAGCCAGGTCAGCCTCGCCTGCGTCGTGCCGGAGCTCGTGGTCAGCCTCTGGACCGCGGCCGAAGCCGGCAATTGGGAGCAGGCGCGCGCCCTGAACGACAAGCTCTATCCGCTCGCCGCCGCGATCTATCGCGACGCGCCCGGCGGGCGGGCGACGGTGCGGCTCAAGGCCTGCCTGAAACTGCTCGGCCGTCTCTCATGCGATGCGGCGCGGCCGCCGCAACCGCCGGCGACGCCGGCCGAGTTGCACGCGCTGGAGCAGGCATTGCGGATCGGCAGGGCAGCGGTGACGCACAGCGTTCGGCCGAGGCTGGACCCGAATCCGCTCTTGGCGCATCTTAAAGCGTCGCCGGCACCGCCTGGGCCGGCCTTCCCAAGAATTCGCCTCCACGCGATGGACAGAGATCGTCACACAAGCAAGCGCGTGTCCCTTGCCGGGATGCATATCGACCGGAACTCGGCCGTGCCGCTGCACCTGCAGATCGCGGCGCATATCCGCGACGGCATTCTGCGCGGCATCTTTCCGGCCGGGACGCAGTTCCTCGGGCTCGCGCGAGATCGCGCGCGAACTTGGCTGCTCGCGTACGGTGGTGCTGACCGCCTGGGATCTGCTCTATGCCGAGGGTTATCTTGCCTCGACGCCGCGCGGCAGCGTCATGGTGGCGTCCGTTGCGGTCCCGCATGTGGAGCCGCCGTCGCAAGTCGACAGGCCCGGCCACATGTCGGAACGCTGGCGGTCGCTGCTTGCCTCCGATTACGAGACCAACTGGCCGTCGGAGTTCGCCCCCGGTGCGCCAGACATCTCGACCTTTCCATTCAAGGATTGGTCGCGCCTGCTGCGCCAGAGCTGGCAAAACCCAAGAGAGCAGGAGTGCCTCGATCTTCCCTCCGAGGGACATCCGCGGCTGCGCAGCGAGATCGCGAATTTCCTCGGCTCGGTGCGCGGTCTCGTGTGTTCGCCGGAGGAAATCGTCGTCACCTCAGGCACGTCTGGCGCGCTGGATTTCTGCAGCCGAATGATCCTCGATCCCGGCGACGAGGCCTGGGTCGAAGAGCCCGGCTTCGTCGAGGCCCGCTGGGCGCTGACGGCGGCGGGCGCGAGGCTCGTTCCAATTCCGGTCGACGACAAGGGTCTGGTTGTCTCCGAAGGCATCCGGCGCGCACCCCGTGCGAAGCTGATCGTGGTTACGCCGTCGCATCAATATCCGCTCGGAATCAGCATGGGACTGGAGCGGCGGCTCGAGCTGCTCGACTGGGCCAACAAGAACGACGTCTGGGTGATCGAGGACGATTACAATTCGGAGTTCAGGCACCAGGACAGCATGATCGCGTCCCTGCGCTCGCTCGATCGCGAGGGGCGGGTGATTTATTTCGGACACGCTTTTCGAAGATCATGATGCCGAATTTGCGGCTCGGCTACATGGTCGCAAACAGGCATTTCATCGCGGGCTTTGCGAAAGGGCCGCGCGCGCATCGACGTCCATACCTCCGGCGTCGGCCAGCTCGCGCTCGCCGAGTTCATGCGGGAAGGGCATTTGCTGCGGCATCTGCGCGGCATGCGGCGGGTCTATGCCGACAGGCGAAAGGCGCTGATCGACGCGATCACCGCGCTGATGCCTGATGATCTCTCGGTGTCCTCGGCCGTGACCGGGCTGCATCTGGTCGCGCTGTTCACGGAGGCGATGCAGGCGCGGATGAGCGACCGCGAGGCGGCCTCGCTGCTGAAACAGGCTGGCATTCACGTGCAGCCGCTGTCGCAGAATTTCCTGGAACAGCCGACGCGGCAGGGCCTGGTCTTCGGTTACGGACGACTGCATGTCGAAGATGCCGCACCGCTGCTCGCGAGAATCGCGGCCCGCATCGGCAGCGGCCGCCGCAACGCACCATCCGAGGGGGCAAAACCTTCTCTTACTGTTCGTACAATAACGAAAAGCTGAGCCGACGGCGGTGCATAGCTCGTAGGCATCCGGTCATCCCGCAGCGCCGTCCGATCGCCTGCAAATTAGACAGACGATTTCAAGCGCTCGGATTGCAGCGCAGCGAGCGTTGCGATTTGTGCGGAGAATTCCGTGGTGCGCTGCACGTTTTTCGCGTGAACCGATCCGCATTCGCGTGCACTCTCGGAAGGCACCTCTGCACCAAAACGTGCAGCGGGTGGCGCGGCGCGTGGCGATGGATGCGGGCTGGTCTAGTGGTTTGCCACAACTCTGGCCCTGTTCCGCGCCCATCGCTCTGTCGCACGCTCGAAGTCGGTGGCATGACAAGGGATGCAAGATGAGCGCTCTGGTTTCGGCATTGGACGTTGCGACGAACGGCAAGGACCCGACGTCCGGTCCGGACGTCACGCGTAGCTGACGCACCCATGAGCTCTTCCGAACATCACTGGGAAGTCGGCACCGATATTGGTGGCACCTTCACCGACATCATCGCCATCCGGCGCGACTTCGCGGAGGCGCGGATCGCAAAGGTGCCGTCACGCCCGCAGGCGCCGGTTCAGGCCATGCTCGAGGCGATCGAGGCGGTGGGCCTGCGCAAGAGCGACGTCAAACGCTTCGTCCACGGCACCACCCGCGTCACCAACGCCATCGTCGAAAACCGGCTGCCGAAAGTAGCGCTGGTCGCTACCGAAGGCTTTGCCGACGTGCTTGAGATCGCGCGTTACCGTCGCCGCGACCTCTACCGTCTCGATATTCCGCCGAAATCGCCGCCGCTGGTGCCGCCTGAGCGATGCTTTGGGCTCGCCGAGCGCCTCGATCACGAAGGTCGCGTGCTGAAAGCGCTGGATGACGCCGAGATCGAGCGTCTGGTGGCCTGGCTCAGGGAGACCGGTGTTCAGAGCGTCGCGGTCGCACTGCTTCACGCCTACGCCAATCCCGTCCACGAGAAGATGCTCGGCGAGCGTCTCAAGGAGGTGGTCGCGCATGTCTCGCTCTCACACGAGATCAATCCAGAGGCGCGCGAATATGAGCGGACCTCGGCAACCGTGTTCAACGCGGCCGCGATGCCGATCGCGGTCGAATATCTAAGCGAGCTGGAGCAGCGGCTGCCGATCGGCCCCGGCCTGCAGGTGTTTCATTCGGCCGGGGCCATGATCCCGATTTCGGCGGTGAAGCGGCGGCCGTTGGTGATGGCGATGTCGGGCCCGGCGGCCGGCGTTTCGGCCTCCGTCAGCATCGCACGCCAGCTCGGCACCTCGCGCATGCTGACCTTCGACATGGGCGGCACCACGACTGATGTCTGCCTGATCGTCGACGGCCAGGCGGAGATGGCTGACGGCCGCATGCTCGGCGACAAGCCGCTGCGCCAGCCGATGCTCGCGGTGCATTCGATCGGGGCCGGCGGCGGATCGATTGTTCGCAACGGCCCCGGTGGTCTGACGGTCGGGCCGCAGAGCGCAGGCTCCGAGCCGGGACCGGCCTGTTACGCGCGCGGCGGCACGGAGCCGACCATCACCGACGCCAACGCCGTGCTCGGCTATCTCAATCCCGAGACCAAGCTTGGCGACCGCATCGGCATCGACATCGCGGCCGCCAAAAGCGTCATCGCGCCGATCGCGCAGGCATTGGGGTTGAGCCTGACCGAAACGGCGCTCGGTATAATCAAGGTCGCGAACGCAACGATGGCTCGCGCGCTTCGCCGCGTCACTGTCGAGCGCGGTATCGACGGCCGCGACTGCACGCTGCTCGCCTTCGGCGGCGGCGGCCCGATGCATGCCGCAGGCCTTGCCGATCTCTACGGGATTGCCGAGGTCGTGGTGCCCAGCGCATCGAGCGCATTCTCGGCGCTGGGTTGCCTCACCGCCGATTTCAGCTTCCTGCAGCAGCAGACCCTTCGCGCCGCGCTCGACAGAATCGATCTCGCCCGTGTGTCGGAACGCATCGGGACGCTGATTGAGGATGCCTCGTCGCCGCTGATCGCCAATGGCGTTGCGAAGACGGAGATCCAGGTCGAGCTCGTCGCGCTGATGCGCTACGCCGCGCAGAACGACGCGATCTCGGTCCCGTTCACGCTGCCGCTGGATGTGATCAGGCTGAAGAAGGACTTCCTGGCGCGACATCACGAGCTGTTCGGCTACGCGACCAGCGAACCTTGCGTGATCGAGTCCGTGCGGGTGCAGGCGCGCCGACCGTCGACGACCACAGTGAGCCGACCGGCGACGGTGGTGCGGGCGGTCTCGTCCGGCAAGCGCATCTGTTCGTTCGACAGCCTGCACGAGATCGAGACGGATATCATCGACCGCGCCGCGCTGACCGAGGTCGTCAGCGGCCCCGCCATCATCGAAGACGCCTGGTCAACCGTCGTGGTGCCGCCCGGCTGGCAAGCCAGGCCCGATGTCTCGGGCAATCTGTTCCTGACGCGGAGGCCGGCATGAAGCTCGATCCGTTTGTCGTCGAGGTCATCAGGCACGGCCTCTCGGCAGCCGCCGAAGAAATGAGCCTCGTGATGACGCGCTCGGCGCGCTCGCCGCTGCTGCGCGAGGCCGGCGACCTGTCGTCCGCGATTACCGACGGCCATGGCGGTCTGGTCGGGCAGGGCCGCGACATCCCGATTCATCTCGGCGCGATGGCTTACACCATCCCCGAGTTGCTGAAAGTCGTGCCGCGCGAGAGCCTGAATGACGGCGATGTGCTGATCTACAATGTCGGAGCGCTCGGCGGCAATCATCTCAACGACGTCAAAGTGGTGCGGCCCGTCTTCTTCGACGGCGAGATCGTTGCCTTCGCGATCAGCCTCGCGCATTGGCCGGATATCGGCGGCACCTGGCCCGGCAGTTATTTTGCCAAGGCCATCGACACGTTCCAGGAGGCGATGCGGATTCCGCCGGTGCTCATCGCAACCTCTGCCGGCCTCAATACGGCGATCGTGCAGATGCTCAAGGCCAACGTCCGGGATGCTCGAATCCGGCGAGGGCGATCTGCTCGCACAGATCGCTGCGACCAAGGCCGGCGAGAAGCGCATCGTCGAGCTCTGCCGCGAGCACGGCAAGGACGTCTTCATGGCGACGCAGTCGCGCCTGCACGATCTCTCTGAGATCGAGATGCGGGAAGCGCTCCGCGATCTGCCTGACGGCGTCTACGAAGGCGAGGACTATCTCGACGACGGCAGCGAGAACAATGCGCCGGCTCGCATTCACGTCAAGATCACGATCCGCGGCGACGAGGCGACCTTCGACCTTTCAGGGAGCTGCGACCGCGTCTCGAATTTCTGCAACACCACGCCGTTCATGGCGCGCTCGGCTGTGGCCTATGCCGCACGCATCATGAGCGGGCGCGACATGCACCAGAACGCCGGTGCACTGCGCCCTTTGACCATCATCACCCGCCCGGGCTCGATCCTGGAGCCGGGCTGGACCGCTTCGGTTGCCGCCGGCAATCACGAGACCTCGATGCGCATCGTCGATGCGATCTTTCGCGCGATGCAGGACACCATTCCCGAGCGCCTGTCGGCCGGCGGCGCGACGACAGCAGGCGTGCTGTTCTTTGCCGAGCCGCGGCAGAACGGGTCGTGGAAGATGCTCTACGAGGTTCACGGCGGCGGTGAGGGCGCGCGGAACGATCGCGCCGGCATGTCGGCAACGCGGGTGCATCTGTCCAACACGTCGAACACGCCGGTCGAGGTGATCGAGGCGAACTACGCGATCCGGTTGGAGCAGCAGGCCATTCGCTGGCATTCCGGCGGTGACGGCGCTCATCGCGGCGGTGACGGCTCGGTCCGCACCTATCGCATCCTGGCGCCGTCGATGCACCTGACCACCTGCATCGAGCGCATGGTGATCGCGCCCTGGGGCATGCAGGGCGGCCAGTCCGGTAAGGCCTGCCGGATCTCGCTTGTCAGGCACGGCGCGAACGTCGCCATAGACGGCAAATCGAACCTGGTGTTGCAGCAAGACGATCTCGTCACGATCGAGATGTGCGGCGGCGGCGGCTATGGCGCCGCGTCTGCAAAGTGAGGGGATTGCGATGAGCAGATTGTTGCGAACCGGGTTGAACGCTGGCGAGGCCGCGCCGATGGCCGTGGTCGGCGGCGAGGGCGTCTACTTTCACCTGTCGGATGGCCGCAAGCTGATCGACGGCAGCAACACCGGCGGCGGCCTTGGGCATCGGCACCCCGCGATGGTGGAGGCGATCCGCCGCGCGGCCGATACGCCTGTCGTCAACGAGGGCTGGACCTGGGTCGGACGCGAGCAGGCCGCCGACGACCTGATGGCCTCTGCGTTCAAGGGCGAAGAGAATTGGGTCGGCGCGGTGCGCTTCTGCATCAGCGGCAGCGAGGCCAACGACATGGCGCTGTCGCTCTGTCAGGCGCTGACGCAACGCTCGGCGCTGGCGACGCGCGAGCGCGCCTATCACGGCATCACCGGCCTGTCGCGCAGCATGACGGTGCAGCCGCAATGGCACGGTGGTCTGGCTGTGCATGCAGGCGGCTCGAAACTGCCGGCGCCGATGGCTCCGGTGCGGGTTCTTCCGGCTCCTGATGGCGCGATCTATGGCGCGCCGGCCAACAACACTCCTCCCAGCGAATATCTGGCGGATGCCACGCAATTGCTGTCGGATACCGCTGCAACGATCATCGACTACACCCAGGGCGGCATCTATTACGACGGCGCGTATCAGGACGAGGTCGCACGCTGCGCCCGCAAGGCGGGTTCGTACTGGATCGCGGACGAGGTCGTGACCGGCGCCGGCCGTGCCGGGCGCTGGTTCGCGTTCCAGGGGGCCGAGAGCCGGCCCGACATCGTGACGCTCGGAAAATCGCTCGGCGGCGGTGCGGCTGCTGTCGCCGCCGTCGTGGTGTCCAAGGACATCGTCGAGCGGCTCAAGGGCACGAGCTGGCAGAACTACGGCACGCTGCGCGGACATCCGATCAGCATGGCCGCGGTCAGCGCCTACCTGAAGGTCGTCACCGACGACAAAATTCTGGAGCACGTGCAAAAGCTCGAAAAGCTGTTCATCCGCCGTCTGCTCGAGATCGCGCGGAAGCATCCGAGCGTCCAGCGCGTGGCGGGGCAGGGGCTGCACTGGACGGTCGAGCTGCACGGACCGGACTGGCGCACCTGGCATGCCGACACCACGGAAGTGCCGATTGCTTCGCGCGTGGCGGAGCGGGCACTCGAGGCGGGTGCCGTGATCGGCACAAGCGGCGAGCAGATTTCGCTGTTCCTGGCGCCGCCGCTGGTCATCTCCGAGCACGAAGTCGGGCTGTTGCTCGATGCGCTCGACCACGGCCTGGATATTGCGGACGGGGAGCACGGGTGAACGCGGATCACGCAACGCCCGTGCGGTCGCCGGCCTGGCCGGCGGATGACCCCTGGCATCTCGCGATGCCCGAGGGGACGCTCTACGATGCTCTGGCCCGTGCCGCCGAGGCACGCCCATCGCATCCGGCGACGGTGTTTTACGGTGCCAGCCTGGGCTATGCCGAGCTGCGTGCGCGGGTCGACGCTCTCGCCGGCTTCCTGCAAGGCGTTTGCGGCGTGGCGCGCGGCGACCGCGTCCTGATCGCGCTTCAGAACTCGCCGCAATACGTCACTGCTTATTATGCGGTGATGCGGGCGAATGCGGTGATCGTACCGGTCAATCCGATGAACAAGACCGCCGAGATCGCGTATCTCGCGGAGGACAGCGGCGCGAAGGTCGCGATCATCGGCAGCGAGCTCGGCGATGTCTTCGCTCCGCTAGTCGGCGAGACGATCGCACATGCGATCGTCGCGCAGTATCGCGATGCGGTGCCTGCCGCCACGCCCTATACGTTGCCGGCCTGCGTGACCGAAGCGCCGTCGCAGGTGCCGTCGTCGCAGGGCTGGCATGCCCTGTCGTCCGCGATCGCGCAAGGCTTGGCACCCGCGGCGATGAGCGTGGGACCGGACGATCTCATGATCCTCCCATACACATCGGGCACGACAGGCAAGCCCAAGGCCTGCATGCACACCCATCGTAGCGCGCTGTTCACGGCCGTGCTGCAGGCCCGCTGGTATGGGATGGGTGCGGATGACGTGATGACCGGCTTCATGCCGCTGTTCCATGTCGCGGGCATGCAGGGCTCGATGAATGCGGCGATGGTGGCGGGGGCCACGCTGCTGCTGATGGCGCGCTGGGACAAGGACCTGCTGCCGGATCTGTTCGAGACCTATGGCGTGTCGTTCTGGAACGCGGCGCCGACCATGATCGTGGATGTGCTCGCCAGCGCCCGGTTCCGCGACCGGTGTTTCGAGAAACTCAAGGTGCTGACCGGTGGTGGCGCTGCAATGCCGACCGCCGTGGCCGAACGGCTGAAGAGCCGCTTTGGCCTCGATTTCGTCGAGGGCTACGGCATGACCGAGACGATGTCGCCGACGCATCTCAATCCGATGGCGGCGCCGAAACGTCAGTGTCTCGGCATTGCCGTGCACGAGACCGATGCGCGCGTCGTCGATCCAGAAAGCCTGATCGAGCTCGGCGACAATGTCACCGGCGAGATCGTGGTGCATGGGCCGCAGGTGCTGCAAGGTTACTGGAACAGGCCGCAGGCCAATGCCGAGTCCTTCATCGAGATTTCAGGGAAACGGTTCCTGCGCACGGGCGATCTCGGCTATCGCGATGCCGACGGCTATTTCTTCGCGGTGGACCGCCTGAAGCGGATGATCAATGTCAGCGGCTTCAAGGTCTGGCCGGCCGAGGTCGAGGCCGCGATGTACCAGAACCGCGCCATCCGCGAGTGCTGCATCATCTCGGCGCCTGATCATTACCGCGGTGAGACCGTCAAGGCGCTGGTGGTGCTGGACGAGGCCGCGCGCGCGACGACATCGTCCGATGACATCGTCGACTGGGCCCGTGGCGCGATGGCCAGCTACAAGGCGCCGCGCGCGGTTGTCTTCGTCGATCAACTGCCGCGCACCGCGAGCAACAAGATCAACTGGCGGCTTTTGCAGGATGCCGAATGGGGGCGGACGGCATGAAATCTGCTTGGCTGGAAAACCGGCGCAAGGCTGCGATATGCTGCACCCGCCGACACGCCCTGGAAGCCCCGACATCCAGCTTCGCCCAAGAATCAGGAATTCGCTGATGCGTATCGTCACTGTTGCCGCCGCCCAGATGGGCCCGATCCAGAAAGCCGACAGCCGCGAGGCCGTGGTCAGACGCATGATCGCGCTGATGGACGAGGCCAAGGCGAAAGGCGCGGACCTGATCGTCTATCCGGAGCTGGCGCTGACGACCTTCTTCCCGCGCTGGTACATCCGAGGACCGGGCCGAGGCCGATATCTGGTTCGAGCGCGAGATGCCCAATGCGGCGACGAAGCCGCTGTTCGAGCGTGCGGCGCAGCATCAGATGGCGATGAACTTCGGCTATGCCGAGCTGACGCCCGACGGTCATCATTTCAACACCGCGATCCTGACCGACCGAAGTCGGGCAGGATCGTCGGCAAGTATCGCAAGGTCCATCTGCCGGGCCATGTCGAATTCGACACCGGAGCGCACGCACCAGCATCTGGAGAAGCGCTATTTCGAGCCGGGCGATCTCGGCTTCAACGTCTGGCGCGAGCTCGGCGGCATCTTCGGCATGGCCGATCTGCAACGACCGGCGCTGGCCCGAGACCTACCGCGTGATGGGCCTGCAGGGCGTCGAGATGGTGCTGATCGGCTACAACACGCCGTCGGTCAATGCGGAGAAGAGCGAGCGAGGGCGTCGAGAAGCGCCTGTTCCACAACCGCCTCTCGGTGCAGGCCGGTGCCTATCAGAACGCGACCTGGGTCGTCGCGGTCGCCAAGGCGGGCGTCGAGGATGGCCACCCGCTGTTCGGCGGCAGCCTGATCGTCGATCCCAACGGCGAGATCGTCGCCGAGGCCAAGACCGAGGACGACGAGCTTCTGGTCCATCCCTGCGATCTCGACGCCACGATCTTCGGCAAGACGACGATCTTCGATTTCGCCAGCGCATCGCCGCATCGAGCATTACGGCCTGATCACCAGCCAGACCGGCGCAGTGCCGCCGCCGGAGAAGTGACGGCGATGGCGGAGAAGGACACATCCGGCATTTCGCTGCGCGAGCTCGATCCGCGCGATCGCTACAAGCTGCTCTGCGGCGTGGTCGTGCCGCGCCCGATCGCGCTGGTGACGACGCTGGACGAGAACGGCGCGATCAATGCCGCGCCGTTCAGCTTCTTCAACGTCTTCTCCGAGAGCCCGGCGCTGATCGTGCTCGGGCTCCAGCACAAGCCGGATCATTCGCCGAAGGACACCACGCGCAACATCCATCGCGACGGCGAGTTCGTCGTGCACATGGTGGATGAGGCGCTGTCGGGGGCGATGAACGACTGCGCGGTCGATTTCCCCTCCGGCGACAGCGAAGTTGCTGCGACGGGGCTTGCCACGCTTCCTTCCGTGGACGTGAAGGTGCCGCGCCTTGCCGCCGCGCCCTTTGCGCTCGAATGCCGACGCCACGTCGTGCTGAACTTCTCGCCCGACCGCGAGCTGCTGGTCGGCGAGGTCCTGCGATTCATGCCCGCGAGGGCCTCGTCGACGAGGCCAGGATGTATGTCGATCTCGACGTCTACCGGCCGATCGGCCGCATGTTCGGCAATCTTGGCCACGCAGCGGGATACGTTCGCGCTGTCGCGCGAGAGCCATGCGGAGTGGCTGGCACGCCAGGGCACCAACGAGCTGAAGGACGCCTAGTGAGCCGAGAACTGCACCGTACCGAGCGCCATGGTGACGGCCGCCTGTGTCGGGTCGATCACGGGAATGTCGAGCGCGTCTTCGAGCGGGCCGCGGTGCCGCGCCATGCCGGCGCAGCCCATCACGATGGCGCGCGCGCCGTCCTCGTCGCGCAGCGCGCGGCCGACCTCGATCATCTTCGCCAGCGTGCCTTCGCCGGAAGCGGTCTCCGCAACGCTCATGTTGAGCGGCCGCTCGCCCGCAAGGCGCTCGGTCAATCCCATCTGCCTGAGATAGCGCATGTGGCGCGGGATCGAGCGCTGGGCGATCGCGATGACGCCGAAGGTTTCGGCGCGGCCAGCGCCGTCAGCACGCCGCACTCGGCGATGCCGAACACCGGCCGGGTGGTGCCCTCGCGGCAGACCTGAAGGCCGGGATCGCTGTAGCAGGCGATGACGAAGGCGGCCGAGCTGTTGTCGCCTTCGACCAGTCTCCGCAGCGGCATGGCGACGCCGTCGACATCGGCCTGGCTTTCAATGCCGAATGGACCCTCGGCCAGCGGCTGGCAGACCAGTTCCGGCCCGCCCTCGAAGCCGAGCAGCTTCAGCGCTTCCTCCAGGCCGCGCGTGACCGCGGGGTTGGAGTTCGGATTGATGACGAGAATGCGCGGCCGGGACATGATGGTCTTCCTGCAAAAGGGCGATCGTTGAGCTTGGGCATATCATGGAGTGCCTCATGACTGAACCCATTTTACGACCTGATCATCCGCGGCGGTCGCGTCGCCACCACCACCGACGTGTTCGAGGCCGATGTCGCCATCTCCGGCGAGACCATTGCCGCGATCGGCAAGGGCCTTCCGGCGGCCAAGCGCGAGATCGACGCGCGCGGCAAGCTGGTGCTGCCCGGCGGCGTCGACAGCCACGCCCATATCGAGCAGCTCTCGGCGGCCGGCATCATGAATGCCGATACTTTCGAGAGCGCGACGATCTCCGCGGCGTTCGGCGGCACCACCACGGTGATCCCGTTTGCGGCCCAGCATCTCGGCATGAAGCTGCCGCAGGTGGTGGAGGACTATCACGCGCTCGCGCGAAGAAGGGCACGCGTGATCGACTACGCCTTTCACATGATCATTGCTGATGCGACCCGGGAGACGGTCGAGGAGCACATTCCCGCGCTGGTGAAGCAGGGGCACGCCTCGATCAAGATCTTCATGACCTACGACCGGCTCAAGGTCGATGACGAGCCGTTGCTCGATATCCTTCTCGCCGCGCGCCAGTCCGGCGCGATGTTGTGCGCCCATGCCGAAAATCACGGCATCATCGCCTGGATGGTCAAGCGCCTGCTTGCGCGCGGCTACACCATGCCGAAATATCACGCGGTCAGTCATGCTCGCGTGTCGGAAGCGGAAGCCTTCACCCGGCTGATCGGCATGGCCGCGCTGATCGACCAGCCGATCATGATCTTCCACGTCTCGACTGCCGGAGGGCGCGAAAGGTGATCCGCGACTCCCGCGGGCAGGGGCTGAAGGTGTTTGCCGAGACCTGCCCGCAATATCTGTTCCTCACCGCGCACGATCTCGACAAGCCGGGCTCCGAGGGCGCCAAGTGGATGTGCAGCCCGCCGCCGCGCACGCATGCCGACCAGGAAGCGCTGTGGCAGGCGCTGTCGCTCGGCGATCTCCAGACCATCTCGTCGGATCACGCACCGTATCGCTACGACGAGACCGGCAAGCTGCGCGCCGGTCCAAGCCCGAACTTCAAGCAGGTCGCCAACGGCCTGCCGGGGCTTGAGCTGCGGCTGCCGCTGCTGTTCGACGCGATGGTATCGAAGGGGCACGGCCTTGAGAAGTTCGTGGAGCTGACGTCGACCGCGCCGGCAAAGATCTACAATCTTCATCCGCGCAAGGGCTCGATCGCGGTCGGCGCCGACGCCGATATCGCGATCTGGGATCCCAACCGCGAGACCGTGATTGCCGACGAGATGATGCACGACCTCGCCGGTTACACGCCGTTTGCAGGCCGCAAGCTGAAGGGTTGGCCGGTGTCGGTGCTGTCGCGGGGGCGGGTCGTCATCGACGACAACAAGTGCCTCGTCTCCGCCGGCAGCGGCAAATTCCTGGCGCGCAGCGGCGGTGAGGCCGCCAAGCCCACCGGACGGCTCGTCGCCGACATGGATCCGGAACGGAATTTCGGAGCAAAGCTGCTGTGACGGTGGATCGTACGCGATGAATGATCATCTTCGGCGGCGCCGGTTTCGTCGGCCTCAATGTTGCGGAGGCGCTGCTCGCGCGCGGCCACGACGTGACGCTGCATGACCGCGCGCCGCTGCCACCAGAGGCGCAGCGATCTTTCGCTGAATACGGCGCGCGGCTCAAAGCCGTGCAGGGCGATGTCACCGATGCGCAAGCCATCGACACGCTCATCGCGAAGGGCTGCGATGCGATTGTGCTGGGCGCTGCGATCACGGCCGGCGATGAGCTCGAGCGGGCCTCGACCGCGCGCGTGCTCGAGATCAACGTGATGGCGCAGATCCCGATCCTGCTCGCGGCGATCCGCCATGGCGTTCACCGCGAGCAGGATCAGGATCGCCATCACGTTGATCTCGAGCACGCGCGCGGTCGAGGCCCGCTCGAGCTCATCGCCGGCCGTGATCGCGGCGCCAGCCAGATCGCCGTCGCAGCCCTTCGCGATGAGCGTGTCGATGGCTTGCGCATCGGTGACATCGCCCTGCACCACTTGAGCCGCGCGCCGTATTCAGCGAAAGATCGCTGCGCCTCTAGTGGCACGGATGGCATGCAGCGTCACGTCGTGGCCGCGCGCGAGCAGCGCCTCCGCAACATTGCAGGCCGAGCGAGACCGACCACACCGAAGATGATGACTTTCATCGCGTACGATCCACCGTCACAGCAGCTTTGCTCCGAAATTCCGTTCCGGATCCATGTCGGCGACGAGCCGTCCCGTGGGCTTGGCGGCCTCACCGCCGCTGCGCGCCAGGAAGTTCCGCTGCCGGCGGAGACGAGGCACTTGTTGTCGTCGATGACGACCCGCCGCAGCACCGACACCGGCCAACCCTTCAGCTTGCGGCCTGCAAACGGCGAGGTCGTCGTCATCTCGTCGGCAATCACGCGGTTGGGATCCGCAGATCGCGATATCGGCGTCGGCGCCGACCGCGACGACCCCTTGCGCGGATGAAGATTCTAGATCTTTGCCGGCGCGGTCGCGGTCAACTCCACGAACTTCTCAAGGCCGAGCCTTCCCTTCGAGTGCGTGGCGTCGAACATCAAGCGGCATCCGCCAGCTCGAGCCCCGGCAGGCCGTTCGGGCGACCTGCTTGAAGTTCGGGCTCTGGGCCGGCACCGGCTTGCCGGTCGCGTCGTAGGCGTACGGGCGCGTGGTCCAAGGAGATAGTCTGGAGATCGCCGAGCGACAGCGCCTGCCAGAGCGCTTGTTGGTCGTCGCAGCGTGCGCGGCGGGGGCTGCACATCCACTTCGCCCCCTCGAAGCCCGGCTTGTCGATGATGCAGTGAGGAACAGGTATTCCGGGCAGGTCTCGGCAAACACCTTTACCCCGCTCGCCCGCGAACGTCGCGCACCACCTTGACGCCCTCGGGGGTCGAGACGTGGAAAATCATGATCGGCTGGTCGATGACGCGGCCATCGCGATCAGGCGCGTCGAAGGCTTCCGCTCGGAGGCGCGGGTGGTGAGTACTTCGGCATCATGTAGCCCCGCTCAAGCAGCCGCCGGCCCATCCAGGCGATGATGCCGTGGTTCTCGGCGTGACGCACAGCATCGCGCCGGACCGGCCTTGCGGCGAGCATCATGTCGAGCATCCCCTCGTCATCGATCTTGAGCCGGTCGTAGGTCATGAACGTCTTGATCGAACCGTGCCCCTGCGTCGACCAGCGCCGGCATGTGCTCGTGAACAGGCTCCTGGCGTCGGATCAGCAATGATCGTATGTGAAAGGCGTAGTCGATGAGCGCGCCGCTCTTCGCCAGCGCCGCGTACTCCGCGACCACCTGCGGCATGTCTTCATGCCGACGATGCTGCGCGGCGAACGCGGTCACGGTGGTGGTGCCGCCGAGCAAGTCGCGGAGCCGGTCGCGCTCTCGAAGAGTTGGTGTTCATGATGCCGGCGGCAGAGCTGCTCGATATGGGCGTGGCTGTCAACGCCGCCGGCAGCACGAGCTTGCCCGCCGCGTCGATCTCGCGCTGGCCGCCGGTATGCTGCCGATCGCGGCAATCGGTTCTCGCCGGCCCAGATGCCGACATCCGGCGTCGAAGGTGTTGGTGGTGGTGGCGACCGTACCGCCCCGCATGATGAGGTCGGGATGCGTTCAGTCGTGGCCCGCCCCTTGGTGGCGGCTTCGCGTCGCCGTTTGGGAGGACAGTCCGATGTCCCGCCCGCGCATTCTCGTCATCAATCCGAACTCCAACGAGGCGGTGACCCGCGGGGCTAGACGCAGCCTGACGCCGCTCGCTTCGCGGCGGTGCCCGAACTCGTCTGCGCTGTCGCTAGCAAGAAGTGCGGATTCGGCATTGAAACGCCAGGCGCGATGTCGACGGCGTCGCCATGCCGCTGCGGCGACTGGTCGAAGGCGAAACGGGCTCGGCCAGCCTTCGTGATCGCCTGCTACTAGCGATACCGGCCCTTCGGGTCTGCCGCGAGGCCACCGTCCGCCGGTATTCGGCATCGCCGAGTCCGGCGTCTGTCCCCGCGCTCGCCCGCGCCGAACCTTCGGGGTGATCACGATCATGCCGCACTCGATCCCACGCGACATCCGCTATGTCCGGCAGATGGGATTACCTGGACCGCCTCGCGGGCGAGCGGCCGCTCAACATGTCGGTCGCGGAGACCGCTTCGGGCGAAGGCACGCTGGCGCGATGATCGCGGTCGGGCGCGAATTGCGCGACCAGGAGGCGGCGCGGCGCTCGTCATGGGCTGCGCCGGTATGGCCCGCCACCGCCGCCCGCTGGCCGACGCACTCGGCGTGCCCGGTGATCGACCCGACCCAGGCGCGCCATCGTGATGGCGCTCGGATTGGTTCTCGCTCGGCTGGCGTCCTTCAGCTCCGGTTGGTGCCCTGGCGCGCCAGCCACTCCGCATGGCTCCTCGCGCGACAGCGCGAACACTGGCTGCGTGTAGAGATTGCCGAACATGCGGCCGATCGGCCAGAGTAAGGACGAGATCGACATACATCCTGGCCTGCGTCGACGAGCCCCTTCGCCGCGGTGAAAATCACAGGACCTCGCCGACCAGCAGTTCGCGGTCGGGCGAGAAGTTCAGCACGACGTGGCGCTGCGGCATTCAGAGCGCGAAAGACAGCACGCAAGGCGCAGCACCACATTAGGCGAGGAAGCGTGGCAAGCCCCGTCGCAGCAACTTCGCTGTCGCCGGAGAAATCGACCGCGCAGTCGTTCATCGCCCCGACAGCGCCTCATCCACCATGTGCACGACGAACTCCGCGGTCGCGATGGATGTTGCGCGTGGTGTCCTTCACAATGATCCGGCTTGTGCCGAACACGAGATCAGCGCGGGGCTCTCAGGAGAAGACGTTGAAGAAGCTGAAGGGCGCGGCATTGATCGCGCCGTTCTCGTCCAGCGTCGTCACCAGCAGTGGGACAGACAGGCGCGAGCACGCCGCAGAGCGGCTGACGATCGCGCGGATCGAGCTCGCGCAGCGAAATGCCGGATGTGTCCCTCTCCCGCCATCACCGTCTCCGGCGGCGGCACCGCGCCGGTCGCGCGGGTGATCAGCCCGTAATGTTCGATCCGGCGGTGGCGGGCGAAGTCGAAGATCGTGGTCTTGCTGAAGGCGCACGCGTAGAAATCGCAGGGCGTGGCGAACAGCTCGTCGTCCTCGCTCGTCGCGTGGGCGATGATGTCGCCGTCGGATCGACGATGAGGGAGCCGCCGATCAGCGGATGTCAGTCCTCGATCCCGGCCTGGCGACGCCGACCACGTAGGTCGCGTTCGTGGTAGGCGCCCGGCTTGGAGCGAGAGGTCGATAGTGAAGACAGGCGCTTCTCAAGACCCTCCTAGCTGTTCTGCGCGTTGACGGAAGTGGTGTGTTGTAGCCGATCGGCGACCATCTCCACGCCCTGGAGCCCCATGCAGCGGTAGGTCTCGGGCCAGCGGCGGTCGTTGCAGATCGCCATGCCGATGATGCCGCGCGAGCGTCACGCCAGACGTTGAAGCCGAGATCGCCCCGGCTCGAAGTAGCGCTTCTCCAGGTGCTGATACGTGCGCTTGGTGTCTACTCGGCGTGCCCCGGCAGGTGGACCTTGCGGTATTTGCCGACGATGGCGTCCGAGTTGTCGGTCAGGATCGCGGTGTTGAAATGCTGGCCCTCCGGCGTCAGCTTCGGCATAGCCGAATTTGATCGCGATCCTGATGCTCGCGCGCGCGCTCGAACAGCGGCTTGGTGGCCGCGTTCGGCATCTCGCGCTCGAATCAGGTGTTGGCTTCGGCCCAGTCCTATGTACCAGCGCGGGAAGAAGGTCGTGAGCGCGAGTTCGGGATAGACGATCTCAGGTCCGCGCGCCGGCCTTCGCCTCGTCCATCAGCGCGATATGTGCGTTGACGGCGACCTCGCGGCTCTCGGCTTTCTGGATCGGGCCCATCTGGGCGGCGGCAACAGTGACGATACGCATCAGCGAATTCCTGATTCTTGGGCGAAGCTGGATGTCGGGGCTTCCAGGGCGTGTCGGCGGGTGCAGCATATCGCAGCCTTACGCCGGTTTTCCAGCCAAGCAGATTTCATGCCGTCCGCCCCCATTCGCATCCTCCAAAGGCCGCCAGTTGATCTTGTTGCTCGCGGTGCGCCACAGTTGATCAACGAAAGAAGACAACCGCGCGCGGCGCCTTGTCGCTGGAGATCGCGCCACGGGCCCAGTCGGCGATGTCATCGGACGATGTCGTCGCGCGCGCCGGCCTGGTCCAGCACCACCAGCCCTTTGGCGGTCTCACCCGGTAATGATCAGGCGCCGAGATGATGCAGCACTCGCGGATGGCGCGGTTCTGGTACATCGCGGCCTCGACCTCGGCCGGCCAGACCTTGAAGCCGCTGACATTGATCATCCGCTTCAGGCGGTCCACCGCGAAGAAATAGCCGTCGGCATCGCGATAGCCGAGATCGCCCGTGCGCAGGAACCGTTTCCCTGAAATCTCGATGAAGAACTGGGATTTGGCCTGCGGCCTGTTCCAGTACCCTTGCAGCACCTGCGGCCCATGCACCACGATCTCGCCGGTGACATTGTCGCCGAGCTCGATCAGACTTTGTAGATCGACGACGCGCGCATCGGTCTCGTGCACGGCAATGCCGAGACACTGACGTTTCGGCGCCGCCATCGGATTGAGATGCGTCGGCGACATCGTCTCGGTCATGCCGTAGCCCTCAACGAAATCGAGGCCAAAGCGGCTCTTCAGCCGTTCGGCCACGGCGGTCGGCATTGCAGCGCCACCACCGGTCAGCACCTTGAGTTTCTCCGACCTCGCACCGGGCGCTGGCGAGCACATCCACGATCATGGTCGGCGCCGCGTTCCAGAACGACACGCCATAGGTCTCGAACAGATCCGGCAGCAGGTCCTTGTCCCAGCGCGCCGTCGGCGGCAGCGTGGCCCCCGCCACCATCGCCGCATTCATCGAGCCCTGCATGCCCGCGACATGGAACAGCGTGCATGAAGCCGGTCATCACGTCATCCGCACCCACACCATACCAGCGGGCCTGCGGCACGGCCGCGAACCAGCGCGCTACGATGGGTGTACATGAGGCCTTGGGCGTGCCTGTCGTCCCCGAATGTGTATGGGAGGATCATGAGATCGTCCGGGTCCCACGCTCATCGCCGCGGGTTGCCGAGCCTTACGCGATCGCGGACGACAGGGCATGCCAGCCCTGCGACGACGGCACCTGCGGCGCGCGCTTCGGTCACGCAGGCCGGCAACGTATAGGGCGTGGCGGCACGCACCGCATCGCGATACTGCGCGACGATCGCATGTGCGATCGTCTCGCCGAGCTAGCGGAGCGGAGAGCATCGCCGAGCTCGCTGCCGATGATCGCGACCTTCGCGCCGCTGTCCTCCGCGAGATACGCGATCTCGGCGGTCTTGTTCATCGGATTGACCGGTACGATCACCGCATTCACCCACATCGCCGGATAATGAGCAGATGATGTATTGCGGCGAGTTCTGAAGCGCGATCAGGGCGCGGATGCCGCGCGCCACGCCGCAAACGCCTTGCAGGAAGCCGGCGAGAGCGTCGACCCGCGCCGACGCAGACTCGGCATAGCCTGAGGCTGGCACCGTAAAAACACCGTCGCCGATGCGATGGGCGTGCCTCGGCGGCACGGGCCAGAGCATCGTAGAGCGTCCCCTCGGGCATCGCGAGATGCCAGGGGTGGTCCGCCGGCCAGGCCGGCGACCGCACGGGCGTTGCGTGATCCACGTTCCCCCCGTGCTCCCCCATCCGCAATATCCAGGCCGTGGTCGAGCGCATCGAGCAACAGCCCGACTTCGTGCTCGGAGATGACCAGCGGCGGCGCCAGGAACAGCGAAATCTGCTCGCCGCTTGTGCCGATCGCGGCACCCGCCTCGAGTGCCCGCTCCGCCACGCGCGAAGCAATCGGCACTTCCGTGGTGTCGGCAGATCCCCAGGGTACGCCGGTCCGGTCCGTGCAGCTCGACCGTCCAGTGCAGCCCCTGCCCCGCCACGCGCTGGACGCTCGGATGCTTCCGCGCGATCTCGAGCAGACGGCGGATGACAGCTTTTCGAGCTTTTGCACGTGCTCCAGAATTTTGTCGTCGGTGACGACCTTCAGGTAGGCGCTGACCGCAGCACTGTTGATCGGATGTCCGCGCAGCGTGCCGTAGTTCTGCCAGCTCGTGCCCTTGAGCCGCTCAACGATGTCCTTGGACACCACGACGGCGGCGACGGCGGCCGCACCGCCGCCGAGCGATTTTCCGACGTCCGATGTCGGGCCGGCTCTCGGCCCCTTGGAACGCGAACCAGCGCCCGGCACCGGCCGGCGCCGGTCACGACCTGGTCCGCGATCCAGTACGAACCCGCCTTGCGGGCGCAGCGTGCGACCTCGTCCTGATACGCGCCGTCGTAATAGATCCCACCCTGGGTGTATCGATGATCGTTGCAGCGGTATCCGACAGCGATTGCGTGGCATCCGCCAGATCTCGCTGAACGGAGGAGTGTTGTTGGCCGGCGCGCCGTCGGTGAGGAACCGGAAGAAACCAGCACCGGAGCCATGGGCGCCGGCAGTTTCAGCCGCCTGCATGCACAGCCAGACCACCGTGCCATTGCGGCTGCACCGTCATGCTGCGCGACAGGCCAGTGATGCCGTGATAGGCGCGCTCACGCCAGCGGCGCGAGCGTTGCGTCAGCGCCTGACAGAGCGACAGCGCCATGTCGGGTCTCGCTGCCGCTGATGCAGAAGCGCACGGCACACCCAATTCTCTTCGCCCTTGAACGCAGGAAGAGGCCGTCGGTCAGTCGGCACGGCCTGCTCGCGTCCGACCCAAGTCCCAGCCCTCGTTGACGAGACAGGCGTATCGGCCGCGCGGCGGATAAAGTCCACCATCGCGGGGTGCCGAAAATCCGCAGCCGCCGGTACCGTCGATCAGCTTGCCGCAGGTGAAAGTAGACGCCCTCGCCGCCGACCACGGCCGTCGGCGCGGCCTCGCCAGCGTTCAACCCAGTTCGCAACAATCTGCTCATCGCAATCCCCTCCACTTGCAGACGCAGCGCCGTGCGCCCGCCGCCGCCGCGTCTCGATCGTGACGAGATAGTCTTGCTGCAACACCAGGTTCGATTTGCCGTCTATGGCGACGTTCACGCCGTCCTGACAAGCGAGATCCGGCAGGCCTTACCGAGCTGGCCGCCCTGCAATACCCAGGGCGCCGGATCCGCCGTCCGCTCGATGCAGGTGGTCAGGTGCATCAACAGCGCCAAAATGGCCTGCGGAGCCGAGCCGTCACCGCGATGAGCGCCGTCACCGCCGGAATGCCAGCGAATAGGTGTTGTTCGTACTATGATGTTCCCCTATTAACCTTAGCAATAC
>JASGIE010000040.1:0-19028 GCA_049841055.1 Paludibaculum sp.
TACGTATTGCTAAGGTTAATAGGGAAACACGATAGAATCCGAACAGCACCTGGGCTGGGAAAGATCCTGACCGCCGGACTGGACGAGGGAATCCCGCTGTACTCGCCAGGCGCCGCCCGCCAGGTCGAGCCGGCCATCGGCCCGCAGGGACGGAGCGGGTTTGGGTTGAGGCAGCAGGCCGCCTGTCCCGAAGACCTCGAATTCGCTCAGCAGATACCCGTCGGGGGTGGCGGTCCTGGTGAGTTGAACCTCTACGTAACGTGCCTGGACGGGCTGAGCGAGTTCGATGGAGGCGGAAGGTCCGGTGCCGGCGGGCAGCGGCTGGATCGTCTTCCAGGCGATTCCGTCGGAGGAGGTCTGTAGCGCGCCTTCCGCCGCACGGCGGATCCAGGTGAGGACGACGCGCGTAGAGTCGACTCGGCACCCAGGTCGACGGAGATCCACTCCGCGCCTTCGCCGGCCGGCTTCCAGGCGCTGGTGAAGTTCCACGGGCCGCCCAGGTGGATCGGAACATTGTTGCGGAAGAACGAGATCTCATTCGCCTGCCAGGTCTCCGCGCGGGCATCCTGGAACTGGAGCTTATAGAAGCGGACCCTGGCCGGCTGCCGGAACTGGACGGAACGCAGGATTTCGCCCTGTGGGCCTCGACATCTGGCTGGTCTGTCCGAGATCCTTCCAGGTTCGTCCGTCCTCGGAGCCGGAACGCGGCAATTCCAGTTCTCCGGTTCGCCGTGCGCCACCAGTCGGGTGTTGATCTCGAGCCGATTGATCTCCGGCACGATCATCGCCGCCGATCTCGAATTGGATCCAGGCCTCTTTGCCGCGCAGGGTGACACCGCTGACCCAGTTCCCATCCAGCAGCCACTCCCGCTCGTTCTTCTTGAGGATGCCTTGCTGGCTGGTGGAGACTGAGATCCAGCGGGGCACGCGCGTGTCCTTGATGCCGTCGGTGACGAGTTGGGCGGTCAGGTTGTAGTCGTAGCTGCTGGAGTGATAGGCCGGCCGCCGCAGGGCCAGATTGCGCGCGGGGCCGGAAGCGGGCCGAAGCACGGCACCGAAATCCTGTTTCGGGTCGCCCGGATAGATTCCGACGCCTCTGGTGAAGTCCTGGGCCTGGAGTGCCAGCCCCAGCGCGAAAATGGCCATGATCGTGGGTCTCATCGATTACCTTTATACCTGATTATCTGCTTCAAGCCGTTCTGGGGCGGGATTCCGGGTCAAAGGGGCCCACCCGCATCATGACCTGGAAAGTCAGGAAAATGCGCCTTCCCTTCACTTTTCCGAAACAAATTGCGTGCAAAAGCGTCTTGTTAAGTGAGGGTGCTCTTTGGTACCCCAGGAGGGCGAAATGAGCCTCAAAGACCGTTTAGAGCTGGAACGCGAAATTTTGGAAAAAATCGAGCAGAGCCGGGAAGGCTCCGCCGAGCAGGATTACGAAGCGCTGGAACGCGCCATCATCGAGCGTGAGCTCGCTGAACTTGAAGAACAAGTCGTGACCGAGCCGGAGCTCGTGCTCGTACGTCGTCGGAAGCATAACTAAGCGGCCTGTTTTGTAGGGGTTAAGCACTGACATCCGAATAGGCCGGCGGGCGAATAGCGGGCTCGACGTGTGTCGTGATCGGCACGAGCCGGCGCCGTTACTCCTACGGAGGGCGACGCCGGGATCGATTCGCGCCGCGATGCGGCCGGGTAGGATGCAGGCCAGCAGGCTGGTGACCGCCAGGGTGCACGCTGCAAAAAGCAACACTTTGGGGTCGCGTGCCGTCACGCCGAAGAGCATTGCCTCCAGAAAGCGGCCGGTGACGAACCAACTCAGCAGGAGTCCCGCGGCAAGGCCCAGCATGGGTGCGCGGAAACCGTTCGTCAGCACCAACTGAAGCATGTCGAGGGTGCTGGCGCCCAATGCCCGGCGCAGGCCGAGTTCCGGCGTGCGGCTGCGCACGTTGTAGGCGATCACCCCATACGTGCCGATCGCCGCCAGAGGTAGTGCGACCGAGGCAAACAAACCGAGAAGTACCACCTGGAAGCGCGGTCGGGCGAGTTCACTGTTCACCACGTCGTCCATGGCTAGCGGTTTGGCGAGAACCACCTGGTCGTCGAGGGCTTTCAGTTCGCGCCGCATGGCGGCGATGATCTGGGCCGGAGGCAACGTAGAGCGGATTACCGTATCCACCGGGTTCAGGGCAAAGCTGTCGTAGGAGATGAACAGCTCAGGCTGCGGCGCTTCGCGCAGACCGCGATGACGGACGTCCTTCAGTACGCCCGTGATCCACATGGACGAATTCCCTTGCGGCAGTTGAAAGCCGACAGCCTGTTTGCCCTTGAGAAACTTCCTGGCGAACGCTTCATTGACCGCGACCTGGGATTTGATCTTCGGGTCGAACGGGACCCCCTCGGCCCAGCGCATGCCGAGCGCCTGGAAATAATCCCCGCCGACGGCCCGACCACCCACCAACTGCTCCTTGTCGGAACCGGGAACGAAGATCAGCAGGTCCAGCAGCATTGTGTAGCGCAAGGGCACGGAATTGGAGATGCCCGCGAAGGAGACGCCCGGGATGGTCTTCAGGCGTTCCAGCCAGGCGCGTCCAAATCGGGCCCGGTCATCCCTTGTCTTGTAGCGGGTGCCGGGCAGGTCGATGCTGGCGGTGAGTATGTGATGCCGCTCGATTCCGATGTCGATGTCGCGCAAGGTGAGGAAGGTCCGCACCAGCAGTCCGGCGGCGATCAGGACCATGGCGGTCAAACCGACCTGGAGCGCCACCATGGCGTTCGACCAGCGGCGGCTGCCACGGCTCATCCAGGGATTGCCGACGCGCAGCGCTTCGTCCTTGGCTTCGCTGGCCGCGCGCCAGGCCGGCAACACTCCGAAGAGGAGTCCGGTGAGGACGGTAATGCTGAATGCGAAGAGGTAGATCACCCAGTCGGGGCTTGAGTCCGCTGTGCGTGGGATTGTGTCCGGGTAGAGGCCGACGATGACGCGGTAGAGCAACTGAGACAACAGGAGTCCGGCGGCTCCGCCTGCCAGCGACTGCGCCATGGCCTCGGTGACCAATTGGCGCATGACTCTCGCCATGCCGGCGCCCAGCGCTGCGCGCACAGCCAGTTCACGGCGGCGCAGGACCACTTGAGCCAGCATCAGATTCGCCAGGTTGGCGCAGGCAATGAGCAGGACGCAGCCCGTGGCGGCGATTAGGGCCAGGAGAGTAGGCGCCGGAACTGGTAGCCGACCTCGTCTTCCAGCGGCGACAGCCAGATGCGGCGGCGCTCGTCCTTTGCCGGCGATCTCGCGAGTTCCTTGGCCGCCTGATCGGCCGGAATGCCTGGCTTCAGCCTTCCGATGAGGAAGCTGGTGTGGGTGGGCAGCCGCATACCGCCCACGCGCGCGCGGGTGAGGGGCATGAACGCGTCGGGCTCGGCGCTGGAGCCAGGCATCGCAGTGGAGCGGCCTCGCGCGACCTGGATGAGGCGGTGTAGCCAGGAAGGAATCCGGAACGATGCCGGCCACCCTGGGCACTTCGCGCCATCGGCCTCGATCTCCGTTCCCACTATCCCGCTGTCGCCCTGCATACCGGTGCGGCGCCAGTAGCCTCGCGCAGCACTCACGTTGTCCGAGCCGACTCGCGATTCCTCTTTCGTGAAGCCGCGGCCCGCCAGCAGCGGCGTGCCCGAAGGTCTCGAAGAAGTTCTCCCGAGATGGCTCCGAGGAACAGCTGCTCCGGCGTGCCCTGGTGGATGATGGTGATGCTCCAGGGGCGGAACGAGGCGAAGGAGGAGAAGGTCAGGCTGCTGTCACGCCATTTCTCGATCAGCGCGTTGGGAGGCGGAGTCCGCGGCTCTTTATCCTCCACCCAGTATCTGGCCCAGTCTGCCGGGTTCCGAATAGGGCAGCGGCTTCGAGCATGACGTTCCAGATCACGCGGAAGACCGCGATCGTTCATCCCGGCTCCGAGAGCGATGGTCAGATTGCGGTGGCACAGCCACCAGGGGACGTTTTCGCCACATCCGGAAGGCCAGGCGGGATCCAGCAGGACCGTTTCGAGCCAGCGGGCGGCTTCTGCGTCGCGGCTCTCCTCCAGGATGCGGGCGGTGTGGCCGAGGCGTCGTTGCGCTTCGGCGGAGCTGAGGCCGAGGTCGGCGGCGCGCTGCTCCGCGTGGAAGCGGAGTTCTCGTCGTCGAGGTCGCGATCGAGTTCGTCCTTCCGGAAGATGTTGCGGAGTCGGGTGAGCCAGGACAATTGCGTCCCCTTTTCAGGCGAGCCGGAGAATGCGATCGACCGCGGCGGTGGAGGTGCGCCAGCGCTGCTCTTCTTCGCGGAGCTGGCGGCGTCCTGCGTCCGTGATCTCGTAGATACGGGCGCGGCGCTTCATCGCCCGTGACCGTCCATTCCGCCTGGATCCAACCCGCTTCTTCCAGCCGGTGCAGCGCCGGATACAAACGGCACCTTCTTCGACGCTGAGCGCCTCCTCGGAAAGGTGTTCGATCTTGAGGGTGATGGACATAGCCTGTGCTGCGGGCCCGTTTGAGCCAGGATTTTCGAGGACGAGCAACGGCAGGGAGCCTTGCGGGAAGGTGGCTTTGGCCATACTTAGATTACTTACCTATGCAACTGAGTATGTCTTCGAAGGATCGTGGAGTCAATAGAAGTGTTCGGCGTCCGCCCGGCACAAAGTCTACGAGGCAGTGAAGATTGTCTGGCCTGTCGCTAGACTGGGACTATGCAAAGAGTGCTGGGCGGTTGTCTATTGGCGGCCGTGGCCGCAGCGGTGGTGATGCATGCCGCACCTGCTCCGTTGGGACTGGGGCAGGTGGTGAGTCTGGTGGGTCCGCCAGGCAGCGGAAGAGCGTGTAGGCGCGGAATCTGAGCCGGAGTGCAAGGTGCCGGTGATCTCGGTGGCCGAGTTGGCGCAGCGGGCCATACGAGGCCAGGGGCCGTCGCGTGGCGGCAAGCCGCAATTGGCGAACTCTGGAGAGCTGTTGAGCGATGAAGCGGCGATCGAACTCATTAGCGCCCGGGCGGGCCAGTCCGACGCTGGAAAAGGTTTCATCCTGGATGGCTATCCCGGAACGGAAGCCCAGGCGAAGTTCCTTGACTCCTTCATCAGCACGCGGAATCTGCAGCCGCCGAAGGTGATCGTGCTGGAGGTCTCCGACGAAGTGGTGCGGGCTCGCATGCTCAAGCGCAAGAGCGTCGACGACACGCCGGAGAACATCGACCGGCGGTTGCAGGAATACCACAAAGAGGAGAGTTTCCTGAACTCCTGGTATACGCCACGCAATACGGTGAGAGTCGATGGGACCAAGCCGCCGGGGCAGGTCTTTGTTGAGATCGAGGAGGGTCTGGTGAAGGTCTTCGACCGCAAGGATTTTAAGGAACGCTGAGCTTCCGGGTGCGGTGGACTGATGCTCGCCGTCCGCGCGGATCCCAGGCGCCCGCCGCCCATGTCCAGGTAGGATGAATGGGTGACCTCGATTCGAACCCGGCGCCTGAATCTCAACCTGATGACGGAAGAGTTTCTGGAAGCGTCCGCCGCCGGACAATGGATTGAGGCGGCGCGGATTCTTGGCGGAACGATTCCCCCGGAATGGTGGCTGGAGCGGGACCTCGTGGCACTGCGGCTGGCTGACCTGCGATCCGATGCACGGTATGAGCCCTGGTCGCTGCGGGCGATGATGCACCGCGATTCCAAAGTGATGGTTGGCTTTTGCGGGTTCCACACCATGCCCAATCCGCCTTATCTGGAGTCCTGGGCCAGCGAAGCGGTCGAGTTTGGCTACACCGTCTTTCCCGGCTTCCGCAGTAAGGGCTTCGCGACGGAAGCGGCGCAGGGTCTGATGCGCTGGGCGGGCCGGCAACCGGGCGTGAAGAGGTTTGTGGTATCGATCGCCGAAGCCAACACGCCATCGGCCGCGGTGGCGCGGAAACTGGGCTTTGCGCGTGTCGGAGTGCGCATGGATCCCGTCGATGGCCTCGAGGAGATCTACCTCTCTGAAGCCCCGCGCACCGGGCACGGCTGGCGGGTGCTTTCCTTCATCGGCGCGGCCACAGGCCGGCGGGTGCGCAAGCCGTTTGCCACAACGGACTAGGCCGGGACGTGCTTCGGGCGCACTCCGGCTATTCCACGGTCCAGCGGTGGAGCGCCGATTCCGGAATGGTGATCTTCGGGTCGAACTCGGGGCCGGTGGTGTAGCGCAAGAGCGAGTCGAACATCGCCAGCGCCTCCAGATAGGCCTCATAAAATCGCTCTCTTCAGGCGGAGCGTGGTGACCAGCAGGCGGCCCGCGCCCACCTTTCCTTCCAGCGCATAGGCGACACGCGAGAGGTTCTTGGTCTTGCTCAGGAACGAGGAAGTGGTCCGGATGCCGCCCACCACAGGTTGGATCTCTTTGGGCCAATTGTCGATGGGCAAGGGGAACGCGCCGTTGATCAGGTTGTAGAACTGCAGGTCCGCCAGGCCCTCGTGAGGGAATCCGGCGAGCGCAGGGTGCTGCGTGATGAGGGTGCCCGCGGCGCCTCCGGAGGCAGGGGAAGAACTCAGCACCGCGCCGGTCCAGGGTCTGCCGGAGCATCAGCCAGACACGGCCCCCTGCCTGCAAATGGGCCAGGGCGGTGGCGTCCAGGTCTTCCGTGATCAGCAGGCTTTGCGGCTCCAGTTTTGAGGGGGCGCTTTTCAACCAGGGGTAGCGGCGGTAGAGGGCCGACAGACTCGGAGGTTGGCTACGACCGGAACGGCGGGCGCCGTGGCCTGCTTCGAGGACGGAAAGGCCCAGAACTGCCAGTGATTGGAGAACTGCTCGTGTCCGGTTTCCAGGGTGAGGCGAAGCTCGAGTTTCCTGGCGGACGTGGTCGAACCGGCATCGAGCGGGATCGAACCTATGCTCGAAACCTTGCCCAGGTCGGCTTCCACTCCGGTGAGCACCGCACCGGCGATGCGCTGCCCGCCGTCCAGCAACTCCCAACTGAGTCGCCCATTGTGGACAGCTCCGGCGCCGTAGTTCGACACCAGGACGCCCACCTGTCTGGGCTCGCCTGCCCACAGCGTGCGGTTGTCCACGCCGGCGTCCAGCATGAGCAACACTGGCGAATTCAAAACGCGCCCCTCCTCCGGGGTGATTCCCTTCGGAGTCCAGAAGTAGTCGAACCAGCCCTCCTCCCACGAGTCGCCTTCGCCGGTGCCGCCCGGGTAGTCGACGATCAGCCAGTAGTGATACCCGCTGACGTCTCCGTTGGCGCGCACCTTCTCAATCTGGTACTTGCGGCCCAGTTGCTGCAGGCGTTGGGAGTTGTGGACGTAGGAGGGATACAGAGACTCCAGATGGTTCTCCTCCACCCATTTCGCCTTGGCGTCGAGCCAGGTAGGCTGCAATACGCCCGTGAACTTCTGTTTCAGGCTGATATCCGGCAGGGAGCAGTAGTATTGCCCGAACTCGTGGCGCACCGTGGGCCGGTCTGCCGGAGCGCCGCGATAGAGACTCACCATGTCGGTAGGGCGCATATCGAAGCCGTCGTTGGAGAGGATGAGCGTGGCGGGCGCCAACTGTTTGGCTGTCTTGTAGAAATCGGCGATGGACGCGAGAAACTCGGCTCGTTCGGGGTCGGTCTTGAGCCAGTCCAGGTTGAACTCGTTGCCGAAGGCGAGACTGAGCAGAGAGGGGTGATTGCGGTAAGCCCGCAGAGCACTGGTCAGTTCCCGTTTCAGGAAGTCGCGATGCGCGAAGAAGTACTGCGTGTAGGCGGCCGGCAATTCAGCCATGACCAGGATGCCTGCTTCATCGGCGGCCTCGAAATAGGCGGCGGGCGGGGTCATGGAGTGGAATCGGACCGCATTGAATCCAAAGCTCCTGGAAAGCTTCAGCCGCTCGGCGAAGACCTGTTTGGAGGAAGGGGGAAAGCCGGTGAGTACTTCCACGTTGTCATCCCCATAACCCCGGAGGTAGAGTGGTTTTCCATTTAGCAGGATTGTTCCACCACGAGTGGTTACTTCGCGGTAGCCGAACCGCTGTTCCAGACGGTCGATTGGCCGGCCCTGATCCAGCAGTTGAATGGATGCGGTGAGCACCCGCGGATTCTCAGGCGACCACAGGGGCAGCCGTGAGGAGTTGACCTCGACCAGAACCTCCGGATCCCGCTGCCGATGCGGGCAGAGTCTGTGTCGCGGAAGGCGCGCCCGGCACCGTCACGCTGACAGTGAGTGGCCTGGTCTGGCCGGGTGCGTCTACCCGGACCCGGAAAGCCACACGGCTGCGGGCCACATCGGAGGTGACGAGGATGGACGACAGGCGGATGCGGGGCTCCGAGGTGAGTTCGACGGAGCCGAAAATGCCGCCCCAGTTGCCGATGTAGTTCAGCATTCCGGTGGGCATCAGTGGTTTCTGGAGGTCGGGGGATGCCTCGATGGCGACGGGCGGGTTCTCGATCCTCAGCACGATCGAGTTGTCGCTGCCGGGCCGGATGGCGCTGCTGATATCGAATTCGAACGGGGCACTGAACCCGTCGTGCCCGCCCAGTTCCACTCCGTTGACGAACAGCGTCACACGGCGGTGGGCGCCGCCGAGCCGCAGGAAGGTCCGTTGACCGTTCCAATTGGAGGGGACACTGACGGTGCGCCGGTACCAGGCGGTGCCCTCAAAGTTATGACGCAATTGGGGCGACGGGTTGCCAAACCCCTGGGCCTGCCAGGCGCCGGGCACGGCGATCTTTTCCGGGAAGGGATCCGGGCTGGCGAACCATTTTTCCTGGAGCCCGGAATTGGCGGGATCGAGCCGGAACTGCCATGTCCCGTTCAGGTCCAACTGCTGCCGGGCCGGCTGGGCGGAAACTCCGAGCGACGCCACCGTGAACGCCGCCAGGATTGCCGTCAGAAATCCAGAACGAAGACCTTCCATGCCTATTTATGACTGGTTTCATGGATCCGGCACAACGCGCCGGCCGGCCGGTGGGGGCTTGCAATCCAATGGGCTGGAATCGGCCGCCGGCCGGCATGGATTAAAATTGTCCATTCCGGCGGAGGCGGGAATTCATCTATACACATAGGTGATAAATGTGCGTATGGCGTTTAAACCGATTCTCAGCCGGCTTCCGGCTCTCCTTTTCGCAACGCTCGCCGGCGGTGGCGCAATGGTAACCGCCGCGACCGGTACTTTCCCCGATCCCGTGGTGGACGCCAAGCCCGCTACGGGCAAGCAGACCGCGGTCCTGGCTGGAGGCTGTTTCTGGTGCACAGAGGCGGTCTTCGAGATGGTGGAAGGCGTGGATGACGTGATCTCCGGCTATTCTGGCGGCACGAAGGACACAGCCAAGTACGACATCGTCTCCACCGGCCGCACCGGCCATGCCGAGTCGATTCTCATCACGTTCGAACCGTCCAAGATCTCCTATGGCCAGTTGCTGAAGATCTTCTTCAGTGTGGCGCACGACCCCACGTCGCTCAACCGGCAGGGGGCCGATATCGGTACGCAGTACCGCAGCGCCATCTTCTACGCCAATGAAGAGCAGAAGCACGTGGCCGAGGCTTACATCAAGCAAATCAATGACGCGCAGGTTCTGAAGAAGCCCATTGTGACCCAGGTGGTGCCTCTGGATAAGTTCTACACGGCTGAGAACTACCACCAGAACTATGCAACGCTCAACCACGAAAACCCCTACATTGTGAACGTCTCCGACCCGAAGGTGGAGAAGCTCAAGAAGATGTACCCGGGTTGCGTGCGCAAGCGAAAGTGATGATCGAGGGACCTCCGGCGCCCTACTGGCCGGGGGTCCTGCCCGCCGCCTGCTCCAGTTCCGCCCGCGCGGTCAGGTCAGCCAGTTGCGCCTGAAGGAGATCTGCCTTTGCTTTCAGGTGTGCGGCGGCGGCCTGGGCCTTCGACGATTCCAGCACCGAACCCTGTTCCGATTGGTTCTTCGCCAGGCGTTCCCCCTCGGCCCGAACCTGAACCACCTCCTCTGCCACTTCCGTCATGTGCCGCGCCAGTTCCGCTTTGTTGTAGTAACGGTCCACCTGGACGCTGATGGAGTCCTTCAATCGCTGCAGATTCTCTCGGGCCTGCGCCAGTTTGGCCTCGCGCTCCCGAATCTCCGACCGGCGTTTGCCGAAGTCGAAGAGATCGTAGCCGAGATTCACACCGAAGCTCCCGAAGTTGTGCACCAGGAAGGGAACGCCATTCTGGTAGCTCTGGCGCGCGAAGATGGCCACATCCGGGATGTAAGTGGACTTGGCGGCCGTGACGGCGGCCTGAGCCTGCCTGACGGTCTCCTGCGCCGCGAGAATCCCCGGATTGTCCGAGACGGCGGCGCGAACGTAGTCTTCCCGAGGTCCCGGATCGCTCCCGGCCGGGGCCGCCGCGAGTTCCAGTTCCGTGTTAAGAGGGAGCCCCAGCACTTCGTTGAGTTCCATGGTGAGGTCGGCCACACGGACCTTGGCGGCGAGCACGGCCTGCCGGCTTTGCAACAAAGCGGCCTTGCCCTCCATGGCTGCAACCTTCAGTGCGCTCCCGTTGCGCACGTCTTCTTCACTCTCCTTCAGGCGGGCGCCCGCATAGCTGCTCTCGAGTTCCGCTGCCTGCCGTTGCGCCTGTGCGATGAGGATGCCGAAGTACAATTCATGGACTCCGACGGCAATCTCGCTCTCGGCCTTCTTCAACTCGTGCCGCGAGGCGGCCACTTCGGAAGAAGCAATGCGGTTGGCCTGGCGGATTCTCAGCAACGGTGTCAGAGGCTGAGTGGCTGTGGTGCCGGCGACCACCAGGGACTCGTGCCCTTGTTTGATGACCACATCGTGTGTGGGCACAGGACCGGCTGAGGGCAGGATGCCGGAGGCGCCGGCCGGGATGTCGATCTTCTGCTCTGAAGTGGTGTGGAAGAAACTGGCGTGGCTCTTGATCTCCGGGAAGTAACTGGCACGGGCTCCGTCCTTCTTCCTCTCGCCTTCTACAATCCGGAGACGCGCAATCTTGAGTGCCCGGTTCTGGCTCAGGGCCAGACGGACGGCCTCGGGGAGCGTCAGATGCTTCACTTCGGCGGCTGTGCACGGTGCCAGCAGCAAAACCAGTCCCGCTGCCAGGAGTAGGATCTGCCTGTAGTGTCGATTCATTTTGCGTGTCCTGCCTGACGGAGTTGGATAGTACTTCTGCGCAGAAAGAGGAGCAGCAGCAGGTAAGAGGCCAGCGTCCAGGCAATCAGGTAGAGCGTGTCGGAGACGGCGAGGGTATAGGCTTGAGCCCGGACCTGTCCGCCAAGCAGGACGACCGCCCGGGCCTGTGCCTCCTCCACTCCGGCAGAGACGGGCGTGAGCGTCGCCGTGAGTCCCGCCAGGCGCTCGGTGGTGAGCCAGTGGCCGGCATCCACATACCTGCCCAGCAGGTTGGAATGGAGCTGTTCGCGTGTGGAGAGGTAGCGGACCAGGAGCACGGATCTACTTCGCCGCCCAGCAGTCGCATGGTGTGCAGGCATCCGGCGAAGGTCGTAAGATTCGCCACGTTCGTCACGGCGCCCATTTCCATTGCAAGCAACAGCAGACTGACGACGAGGCCGATGAATGCGGCGGCAATCCCCACGGAGAGCAACAATTCGGGGAGCAGGAAGCTCGATCCGGCCCAGCCGGCATCCACTCGGGCGGCGAGCGCGCAGGCAAATGCAATGGTGGCGAATCCTGCCGCCATGACGATTCGAGGCTGAATGAAGACCATGGCGATGGCGGCCAGCCAGACGAGGATGAACTGGGGCGCCGCCACCCAGGCCAAAGCTTCGCCGGTTTGAATGGCGCGATACTGCCGGATGTTGCCCAGAAAGCCTGGAATCGCGACAAGGGGGGCCAGCAACGCGAATCGGACGCAGAACACGCCTAAGGCGAGGATGACAATGTTGCGGGCGTTCAGAAAAGGCAGGTTTACGAGCGGATTCGGCTGCCGCATGCGGCGGATCAGGGTGACGGCCACGAGGAAAGCGCCCGCGGCGGCCAAACCGGCGATGGTGCCGGAAGCAAACCAGTCCAGCCGTTCGCCCTGGTCGAGGGTGGCGTAGATCAGAGCGAGGCCCAGGCTCATGTAGAAGAAGCCGCGCCAGTTCGGGCCTGGCATCGCGGCCCGGGCGGCGGCTGTTACTGGGGGCACGCCAAAGTAAAGGCAAACGAAGACGAGTGGCGAGAGAACGGCGGGTGTCCAGAAGATCCAGCGCCAGGAATGATGTTCGGCCAGGAGACCCTGCACCAGGGTTGCGATGTTGCTGGTGACGACGACGTCCAGCGCATAGGCCGCGATGCCGAAAATCAGGAGTTTGGGCGGCAGGTTGCGCGCCACAAACGTGAGCGTCAGGGAATAGAAAGAGCCAGAGGCGAGGCCGGTGAGCGTCACCAGAAGCATCAGGCTGAGATCCGAGCCAGCCAACGGGACCAGTAGAGACGCCAGCGTATAGAGCGCCGCGGAGACCAGCAGTACGCGACGGACGCCGTAATGCGCGCCCAGGAAGACGGAGAAGACACCCAGGAAGATGGTTCCTGCATTGAAGGCGGTCGGGATCCAGGCTGCTTCGTCGAACCCCAGGTGGAGTGCGCCTCGCAGGTCCGCCAGGCCGACGCTGAGGAGCCGGCCATTCAAGGAGGCGGTCATCGTGCCGAGAAAGACACCAAGGATTCCGAGGTAGGGGTGAGTTGTGATGGCTGGTGCGCCGGCGCCCTTGCCGCGAGCCTCTTCCACGGTGGCCGCGGGATGCGGCCGTGGGGACACCGCCGGGTTCGCGCCAGCATCCGGCGTCAATTCGAAGCCCTCCCGCTGGTCTTCACCGTGGCGATGACCGAAAGGCCTGGACGTAGGATCTCCCGGACCGTTTGTTTCTCGTCCAGCAGAATCTTCACCGGAACGCGCTGCGTGACTTTCGTGAAGTTGCCGGTTGCATTATCGGGCGGCAGGAGTGCGAATTGCGACCCGCTGGCGGGTGCGATCTGGCCGACCTTTCCCTGCAGCACAACGCCCGGGTACGCATCGATGCGGATCTCCGCCGGGTCGCCTATGCGCATGTGGCGTAGCTGAGTCTCCTTGAAATTCGCGAGCACCCAGGTTTGCTTCTGAACCAGCGACAGCACTTGCGTGCCTGGGCTGACCAGTTGTCCCGCGCGAACCTTGCGTTCTCCTACAATTCCGTCCTCGGGAGCGAGAATCTTCGTATAGGCAATGTTCGTCTGCGCCAGCGAAAGCATGGCCCGCTTCGCGTTGAGATCGGCCCGCAGCGAGAGCTCCGTGCTGTCGAGCACTGCCCGTTGCCTGCGCTGGGCCTCCAGTTCGGCCTGCGTGCTGGCCACTCGGGCGCGCGCCCGCTGGGCATCCGCCTGGCGGCTTGCGAGCAGCGCGCCTGCCGCGGCGATGTCGGATTCCCGGCTGGCGAGCTGTGCCTGAAACCGCTGCTCGTCGGCGATGGCCTGCTCGAGTCTTTGCCGGGTAGTCGATTCCGTCGCAGCCAGCGCTTCCTGGCGGCGGCGTTCCTGCAGCGTGCGCTGCACGTCGGCCTGGACGGCGGCCAGGCCGCTTTTCGCATTGGCAGTGCTCGAATTCGCCGCGGCTATGCCTGCCTCGGACGCGGCAATGTCGGCCTCCGCCGCCTGGATGCCGGCAGCCGCCTGCGTAATCCGTGCGTCCTGAAGTTCTTTCTGGCGCCGGTTGTTGGCCAGCGCACTCTCGCCCGCGGCCACTGCCGCCTCGGCCTGTTCGACTTGCGCTCGAAAGTCGTCATCGCGCAGGCGCACCAGCAGATCGCCCGCCTTCACAGACTGGTAGTCCTGCACTTCGACTGAAGCGACAAGACCGGCGGCTTTGGTGCTCAGCGGGGTAAGGTCGGCTCGCAGGTAAGCATCATCGGTGGTCTGGTCGGCTCGATCGCTGCCCCAACTGGTCCACTGCCCGGAGAGGAAGAAGATCAGCGCGGCGGCGATGGTGACGATCGCGGTTGGGACCGAGTATCCTTTCAGCCGCTCGGCCAGAGTTGCATGGGGAGTAGGAGTATCAGGCATGAGGGTTGGATCCTGAATCGCGGGAGTAGGCGTTTCCCTGTTGCTTTGCCGGCGACGCGGCGAGGCCGCGGGGAGACATTGGCGGAATGGGTTCTCCTCGCCGGGAGCGGACTTTCCAGACGATCCGTGGTTTCCGGGTCAGAGAGAGCTGCATCGCTCCTATAGCGTGAAGGAGGGTTGCGAGAATTACTTCCCGAGATCAGAGAATATATCGGTGCCTCTCTTGTGGCTGCCGGACTTCACCCGATCGAGGTACGTAAATCCCACCAGTTGCGCTTTCAGAGGAAACTGAATCCATGGCTTCCACAGACTGGGCAACGCTTCTGGATGAAGGGGCGTTCGAGGCGGCGCTCGACGCATGGCAAGCTGCTTTTGCGGGCGCCGATGATTCGTTGGACGCCACCTGGGCACGAGCGGAGATTGAAGAGCGCTGGGGCGACCACTTTTTCTTCGGGAAACTGATAGGGGCGTCCGGTCATTATCACGCGGCCCTTCGCTGGCTGGTGCCGCAGGGGATGCTCTTCACTTCAATCGAGGAGAACGATCGCCGCATGGAGGCTCACGGCCGGGTGATGGACAAGCTCTATGCCGTGGATGGTTCGGGATTCCCACGTCCGGGGAATGATGGCAGACCTCATCCGAATGCAAAGCTACTCGCGCCCCCGCCACAGCGTGTGACATTGCCGGAACCGCCTGTCATGGTGGCGCGCCGTGAAGCGGTGTTGCGGGCACGCGACGTGAGAAAACGGAGGGAGCTTCCCGCGGCGGCGCTTTTTCGCGATGCGGGCCACTGGGACCATTATCAGTTGGGCCGGATGTGGAGTGATGCCGGCAAGGCCTTGGCTCCAGCCCTGCCCGATGAGGCACGTCGTGCCTACGCCTGGAGTCAGCACTGGTTTGAGCTTTACAACACGGAATGGACTGCGAATCTACCCGCATCCCGATGGGACTCCGATGGCGGCCAGGAGATCATGGAAGCTCAGGAAGCCTCCGCGGCGCTGGCGGAGGAAGCCCCCGGCAGTGAATGCCCCGTCTGGATCGGGGCTCTGCTCGATGGCCGCTGGCGCGAAGCCGTTTCCGCGCTGGACGGGCAGAAGCCCCCGGCGGACTATGCGTCCTTGGCGACGATCCTGTTTTTCATTTGCCGTGCCGCTGGACACGAGGAAGCTGCACGGTTTCTCGCGCCCGAGGGATAAGCGCTAGACGCGTACGAGAGCCTTGCCCGTATTCTCACCGTGGAAGAGCCCGATGAATGCCTTTGGCGTATTCTCCAAGCCGTCGTAGACGGTCTCTTCGCACCGCAGGCGGCCCTCATTCAACCAGGCGGCCATCTGTTTGCGTCCCTCGGCGAAGCGGTTGGCCCAGCGCGTAACAATGAAGCCCTCTACTCGGAGTTGTTTCACCAGAATCTCGGTGAATGGCCGGCGGCCCACGTCGAGCGATCTGTCGTTGTACTGGGATATCTGTCCGCAGACCGCAATTCTGCCCCGGAAGTTCATCAGCGCGATGGCGGCATCAGTCAACTCACCGCCGACGTTGTCGAAGTAGCAGTCTATGCCGGCCGGACACAATCGGGCCAGCGATTGGGCATAGGGGCGGTCTGTCCGGTAGTTGAGAGCGGCGTCAAAGCCGAGCGATTGGATGTATTGCGATTTGGCATCCGTCCCGCTAGTTCCGACAACGCGGCAGCCTAGAATCTTCGCGATCTGCCCCACGGCGGATCCGACGGCTCCCGCGGCGCCGGACACCAGGACAGTCTCGCCTGATTTCGGAGCACAGAGCTCCATCAGGCCGAAATAGGCTGTCATGCCGGGGCCGCCCAGCAACCCCAGGGCGGTCTGGATGGGTGCCTCCGACGGATCAACTACGCGCACCCGGGTTGCGTCGACCGCCCCATAGTCCTGCCAGCCCCACATCCCGGCGACAAAGTCGCCGACGTGGATGGAAGCAACCTGGGAGTCGATCACCTGGCCAACTGCCGCGCTCTCCATGACCGACCCGACCGGGATGGGATCGATATAAGTCCGGACGCCGCTCATGCGTCCACGCAGATAGGGGTCGACGGAAATCCACAGGCTCCGTACGAGGACACCATTGGCGGGGCAGGTGGGGCGTGCCTCCTCCTCCAGCAGGAAGTCAGTTTCCCGCGGCATCCCCTCCGGTATCCTGGCCAGCAGAAAGCGTCGATTGCGCTCGGGTAGGGTCATCTTTCCACACTACGCCGATGCGGGGCTACGCAAACAGGTGCAGCGTGCGGACCTGCACCGGCCACTGTTCCGGCGGTGCGGCACGCACGCTGCGTTCATCTCAACATGCCGAGCAGATAAAGGAGCAGGACGAGCAGCAGGATGGTCCCGAGACCAATGCCCGCGCCTCCGCCGTAGCCCCAACGGCCATAGCCGTAGTAACCGCCGCCTCCCCCGAGCAGCAGTATCAGAAGGATGAGTAGGATCAACATAGAGCAGGTTCCTTTCCGGCCGCGCCCCTTCCCGGGACCGGCCGCGGGTTACCTCGCCTTGGACGTGACCACCAGGGCAACGCCGCCAATCAGAGCGGCCACGCCGGCGACAGGTGGCAGAGGCACGTTGTGCGACTTCTCGCGCGTTGCCTCGATGGGTCCAAGATCTACGACCTTTTCCTTGGTCTTATAGGTGAAGCCACCCCAGGCCAAGCCGATCAGGCCGAGAACGATCAGGATCGCTCCAAGAGTTTTCTGCATTGTGGTCTCCTTTCGTGGCGGTGTTGCGCGGCGGCGGCCTGGCGTCCTCAGGGGCTCGCCCCGGGCGCCTGTGCCGGCCGCCGCGCAGTGTTCGAGAGACTATTTTTCAAATACCTTTTGGACCTGGCCGGCCTTCTTCTGGATCTTTCCGGCGATCTTCTCGCCCCGGCCTTCCCCTTTCAGCTTCGGGTTGTCGGTGAGTTCGCCTACCTTCTCCTTGACCTTGCCTTTGACCTCATGGAACTTGCCCTGGATTTCGTTCTTTGTACTCGAATTCATTGCGTTCTCCTTGTAGGGTCTGTCAGTGCGCCCGGCCGTGTCTTTCACGGCGGGGCACGGATGCGCCCGGCGGCTTGTCCTGGATCGAAGCCGGCACTGCCGGCTGTTTCGAACAGCGTGGACTGGGAGCTGGGTCGACCTCGACTATGTGAGATCATCCCGCCGGCGCAGCCACGCCACGTCGCGAACCCGGCGGCCATCGGCCCGGTGGAAGGGCCTGCGCCGCGATCTGCATGCGGCGTAACGCATCTGCCCTCCTACTTGCACATGGAAGGCCAGACGCCTAATTGGCGCAAACAAACGGCGTTCTGCCTGCCCTCGGGGCGAATTGGATGGAAACCGGGCTAAAGCGGGCGACCGCAGACGGCAATTTCTACCCGTTGCGCAGTTGTGCCGGAATCTGACCCGAAAGTGCGGGCACTCGGGGACCTCTGAATGGGCCCCAGCGAGGTGGCAGTCCGTCCTGTCGAAACGGGGCGCATGGAAAGCCGGATCATGCACTCCCACAGCACTGCGACAGGCTTTGTGCCGCTTTCTGGAGGGGCCGGCCGCTGGACGTGTCAGAGCATCTACACAAGGCCCCGGGTGTCTTCCCAGGAGTTAGGACCTTCAGTTGCAGTGTAGAAGGACGTCCTCGAATTGAACTGGAGCAGTCTATTATGCATTTCCAAGGAATCACCCGGATCGCCGCTCTCTCCCTTCTGGTCGGCACCCTCCGTCCCGCAATTGACGGCGCGCAACCAGGAGCGAGGGAAGGAGAATCCCGGCAAGGCGGAACGTCAGGAAGGCAAACCGCGGCAGGAAGGCCCACACGGGCAGCAGCGGGGTGGGCCGCCGGAGCAGGAGCGAGGCCGTCCGCAAGGGCGGGAAGGGCGGCGCGCTCCAGCCGCATCCACAGGGACCGCCGCCTCAGCGTGAGCAGGCGCGGCCGCAGCATCAGCCGGGTCCGGCGCATCGCGAGCCGCAGCACGCCTATCAGCCTTCTCCACAGCGCTCGCGGCAGGATGCAATCGCCTGGCAGCAGAAGCGTGGCTGGGTCCGTCAGGGTGGGTGGCAGGGCCAACGGAACTGGCAGGAATCTCGTGCCAGACAGTGGGAAGTGGAACATCGCAGCTGGGCTCAGCGCGGCGGCTATGGCGGGTACTTCATCCCCGCGGATCGCTCGCCGTGAATTTCGGCCTGGCACCTATTTCCGCATCCGCACCCGGCCCGTCATCTATATGGGCTACCCACGGTTCGTGTATGGCGGATTCTCGTTCCTGATCGTGGATCCCTGGCCGGAATACTGGTCAGAGACCTCGGTACGGACCAGGATGATGTCTACGTCGAGTATGACGACGGCTACTATCTCTACAACCGCCATTACCCGCGGGTGCGGCTGGCGATCACCGTGGTTCTCTAACTCACTGCTTCGTGAAGTGATCGAGAATGTTCCCATTTCTGGAGATCGTTGTTTCGCCGGCCTCCGACTGTAGGACGATATGCGTGGCCGTGATGGCGCGCAGAACCCCCTGCTGGCCGGCGATCTCCAGCGGTTTGCCCATCGTCAGCACCTTGCGGGCGTAGAACCCGGCGGTGATGTTGCGGATGACATCGCGAGTGCCTAATCCGAATGAGAGTCCGAACGCGAGGGATGCACCGCCCAGCACCAGCCCTGTGACGATCCGGACAATGTCCGTGTCGATCCTGAGTTGCGCCAGTCCCATCATGGCGCAGACAAAGAGGATTGCGCCGGAAACCAGCTTGCCCAGGGCCGGCGCGAATTCGATGCCCGAGCTTTCCGCCGATTGGCTGACGATCTGACCTACGAACTGGCCCACGGTACTGCCCAGAATCAGCAGGACCAGAGCCGCGATGATGTTCGGCAGGTAGGCGAAAAATGCGCCAATGGCGCCTGATGGCATCCAGCCCCAAGGCATCGCCGGCAGTCCGGGCCAGCACAAGCAGGATCAGGAAATAGGTGAGCCGGGGCAGCAGCGCCGACAGTTAGGTGCTGTTCGGATTCTATCGTGTTTCCCTATTAACCTTAGCGATAC
>JASGIE010000041.1:0-5621 GCA_049841055.1 Paludibaculum sp.
GCTGATGTTGCCGCCGAAGTCGTTGAACCGGTACTTCGCTGGGGATTCGGCCGTTTGTTGAAGAAGTTGCGCGCATCCAGGTAGTCGTTGCGGAAGTACTCGTAGAAATCGCCGTGAATTGCATTCGAGCCGCTCTTGGTGGCGATGTTCACGAACGAACCCGCGGCTCGGCCGTACTCCGCTCGATAATTGCTGGTCTGAACTCGGAACTCCGCAATCGTGTCCAGACTGCCCGTCAGCAGCCTCGCACCACGTTCAAATCCGTTGGCCATATACGGCTGGTCGACGCGGGTCGCATCCACTCCATCAATGGCGAACTGATTGTGAACGGTGTGCTGGCCGTTGAACGAAATGTCGGAGATGAAGTTGCTGCGTGCCACGGCGCCCGGCGCCAGCAGGCTGAAGCGCGCATAGTCGCGCCCATTGATCGGCAGTTCAGCGACTTCCCGGACCCGAACGTCGCTCCGCCGCCATTGCTGGAGTCCGACATGAGCCCCTCATCCGTCACCTGGATCACCTGTGTTGTCGCGCCCGGTGTCAGTGTGAACTCCAGACGCACGGTCTCGCCCACATTCACCTTCACATTCGGGCGCTCCGACGTCTGGAAGTTCACCTGCGACGCGCTGACGTCGTAGGAACCAATCGGGACATTCGCGATGGTGAACCGGCCCTCCTGGTCCGTCGTGGCCTGCCGTTTGTTGCCATTGGCTGTGTTCGTTGCCGATACCGCGGCATTGGGTATGGCGGCACCTGAACTGTCCAACACCTGCCCCACGAGATTGCCGGCCGTTTGCGCCTGCAGAGGCCGGAACCCAGCCCCGGCCAGCACCAACACAGCGAGCAGTCTTCGAACGTTCAAATCCCTCATGAGAAGCCTCCTTTGGATATAGCTGTCTGCCCGGCCCGGAGAACCAACTCTCCAGGGGCGAGCCTGATTTGCCCTCGGGCTGCGAGGCCTTTGCGCTCTGACTGACAGGGGGCAGAGCAATGGAAAACACACGCGGCCGTTGTCAGTACGCCCGTGCCGCGTGGCACGCCGGCGTCAACCGCTGTTCTTCACCCCAACAAATCCATCCCGTCCAACTGGAACGAGCCCGGTGGACACTGTCGCCTTTAGGGACAGGCCTCGCAGACGCCGTCCGGTCTACTGCCGCGGTCCCGGCCGGCGCAGAACTCGGCCAGCGCGCCCCGCAGGCGCCCGCGCAACCTGGCGGCATCGGCGAGCAGCTCCTCACCCGACAGGGTTACCGGCTGCTCCGTCTCTTCCACGACAAAAAGACGTCGAAACGTTGTATGCAACTGTTCCAGGTCGCCTACCACGGCCGACGAGAGTTGCTGCCATGAGCGGCAGGACGCTCCCTGTGGGGTGGGCACTCCGCTGACCGGCTTGCGCCTCAGCATCTCATTCAGTGGGTCGGAAACACCCTCCAGGTACCCCGTGCCGGCTTCGCGGATCCTTCCGATGTAGGAAGCCGCCAGTTGATTCACCCGTGCCCGAACCTCGCCCGGCATCGCCTCCAGCGCGGCTTCGTCATACCGTTCCGCCAGGCGTTGAAGAGCCTTGGCGGGCGGCAGCACGGCGAAGTACGACTCCCGCACCGCAGTCAGGCGCCGGTTGGCTTCGTCCATCCCGTGCAGATACTCCCACAACTCCTTCGCAAGTGGTGGCGTCGTCGAATAGACATGCTGGTGAGTCGCGGCAGGAAGCACGGAGGCAGCCTCGACAGCCTGCGCCGAGACCGGGGTCGCAGCCTGGATCTCCGCCTGTACGTGCGGAATCGATTGCAGCACTTCCAGCAACTCCCGCCGCCGCTCTTCCGTCTCCGCAATGGCTTTCACCCGGACGAGACCTGCGCCGCGGCCGATCTCGGGGATCTCATTCCGGTCCGCGGCCACTCGGTAGAGAGCCTCCCGGACGGCGATCTCCGTCCGCTCCATTACCATCTCAAGCGGCTCCTGAGGCGGTCTGGTGTGAGGCGCGTTCGTGGCTGCCGTCATTACCGGATCAGCCTCCGGTTCCGAAGGGCTGATCTCATAGGAGATCTGCCTCACCTCCAACCCGGGTTCCGAGACGAATTCAATCTGCTTCGCAATCGGCCGCCAATCCGAACGGCGCACGATCAGCGAAGCCGCGACGATGCGGTCCTGCCCCGCTTCCGTCCTCAGCGTGATGGAGTCGGGCGTCTCATGAATCGAATCGCTCCTCTTTTCCAGACGGTCATGCCAGCGCTCGAACGCTTCGACACTCATCGGATCCATCCAAGAAATCGGACCATCCTCGAATTCGGGCAGCATCGAAGCACTGCCTGCCAGGGACGCCCCCACGATCGTCGGGTTCGATCCGGGTCGAATCGTAAAATCGCGCTGGAGCACCCGCCGCCCGTACCGCACCTCGATCCGTTCCCGAATCACAGATCGCCCTTGCGCCGGCCGTGCCAGTTTCGCCCGCTCCAGAAAGACCGCTGCCGTGATGCGCGGTGGCTCCGCCAGCGGCAGCAGAATCAGCAGGACCACAATGCTGGCGGCCACGGCCGCGGAAATGTAGCGCGAGCGATTCGCCGTCCAAACCGTTTGCCAGGCGCCCGCCCCTCGCAACAGTCCGGGAAACCGGCGTTCGGGCCGCTCCGTTTCCTGGCGTTCCAGCGCCCTGGCCAGCCGTTGCCGGCCGCCCGCCGGCGGCGCTTCCTGCGCCGATAGTTCCCTGTTCCGCCAGGCAACCAGGCTGGTGATCGCATCTTCCATCTGCCGCAGGCGCGCCCGGCACGACCAGCAGGCCTCAATGTGCGACCTCACCGCCGCCAATTCACTGGCCTCGAGTTCCCCGTCCAGCAAGCGGAGAAGCTGCTCATCGTCCATGTGGCCCGTGAAGCTGCTATTCATGCAGAACCTCGATCAGCCGGCCCGTGGCTCGCTGTAGTTGATTGGCCACGGTCGAAATGGGCATGCCCAACACTTCCGCAATCTCGCGATAGCGCAAACCCTCCGCTCGGAGATGAAGACAGCGTTGCTGCTGCTCAGGCAGCGCAAGCACCGCCGCGCGTACCCTGCGCAGCGACTCGGCCTTCAGCAGTGCCTCCTCCAGATCGGTGTCCTTGCGCACCGCGCGTGAGTCGGCAAGCACCTGCAGGTCGTCTGAGTCCATGCGCACTTCCGAATCCCGCCGCTTCATCGAAATCGCCAGGTTGTGGGCTACACGGAACAGCCAGGCCCGGACCGTATCGACGCGAATCTTCTTCCGGCTCGAATGAAGCCGCAGGAACGCCTCCTGCACCACGTCCTCCGCTGCTTCAGGGCTCAGCCGGAGACATAGTAAATATCGTTGGATGGGGTCGCGCAACCGGTCGTAGAGTTGCAGCACTGCCTGGTGTGACCCAGGAACAGTGGCCGGCCGCGCGGCGTCGTCATCCGGTCTGGAAAAGACGGAATCGGCCGAATCGGAACCACTTCCGGCAAACCAAGTCATTAGTGGCGCCCCTGCTCCCCAGTTCTGCCCAAATCGCCAGCACTGCTTCTAATACGCCTGAGCAGTGAATTTTTACAAGACTGTGAAGTTAGATTCGGCTACTTTCGGTCGGGATGCGGAGGGAGAAGCGGGCGGAAGAAAGAGAGGGAACCGGGCTGCCGCCGGAAATTCTTGCCTCTGAACGCAAGAACGCCCTCCGTAAGGAGGGCGGCCAACTGCAATTGAATCCTGTTTATGGTGCGGATGAGAGGACTTGAACCTCCACTCCCTTGCGAGAACTAGAACCTGAATCGAATCTAGTGCGCACAAAAGGCATCACAAGGCATCTGTTTGCATCTATTTAGGATTTTTCTACATCTGTCGATATCTGTGGAAATCTGGGCTGCGGTTTACCACTTTGGCTTGCGCTTACTAGATTTTGGGTTTACCATATAAGCCATGCCTAAAAAGCTCTCGATCCTGCCTCCGGGCCTCTACGCCAAGCGTGATTCCCTCTGGGTTTTCGTCGGTCGGAACGGCAAAAAATACTATCGTCCAGCCAACACCACGAGTGTCACTGAGGCGCTATTAGTTCGGGACCAACTGCTGAAGGAAGTCCTGGCAGGGGAGAAGCAACACGCAGGAGTCGGCAACATAACCTGTGCCGTTCTGCTGACCAACTACCTCGACCGTCTGCAACGCACCAGCAAGGCTGGGTCCGACACGTTCACGATCACCAAAGGCACCGTTGAGAAACACGTTCTCCCATTCTTCGGAAAGGTCAAGGCAGAGAGACTGGACCGGAAGAAGCTGGAGGCATACCAGAAGGCCAAGCTTCAAGAGGTCGGACAGGTTAGCATCAACCGCCAGCTAGGGTATCTCAGGACGGCGTTCAAACAAGGTAAGCGGGACAAGCTCACCAACAATGAACCCGACTTCTCGACGTCGATCCTGCGAAGCGCAGAGGAGGAGAACGTCAGGACTGGCATTATCACCGAGTCACAGTATGCGCAACTCGTCCCGGCACTCGATGGGAACATCGGAGTACAGACGCTGTTCGTGCTGTGCTGGAACACTGGCGTCAGACCAGCAGAGGCGTTTCGGTTGAAATGGGATCAGGTCAACTGGCACGACAGGCTCATCAGCGTCTACAAACGGCAAGCCAAGATCGGCAAACCACGCTTCCTACCATTGCGACAACAGGCCTATGAACAACTCCTCAAATGGCGTGACTTCCTCAATGAATACGTCAGACGACCAACCTACATCTTCACGAGTGCGCTAACTGGACAGCCCATGCGCAAGAACTCATACCGTATCCCATGGCAACACGCCTGTCTCAAGTGTGGATTTGGGCAAGCAATTGTTGTCGGCGGTCGAACCACCATTAAGACCGACCTGTTGTTTTACGATTCGAGACGAGCTTTTCGAACCTACCTACCATCCGACGTCGCCAAGGAAGACGGCAAATCAGTAATGGGGCACGAGCAGGACTCGACGTTCGGTCGATACTTGCAGTCACAGGAAGCGGCCAAACGAGTACTCGGGGCGCTAGATGCGGAGCAACCCAAACCGACGATGCCGATTCAGGACAAAATCAAGGCCATCAAGGAACTCGGTGAAATGCTGGAGGGCGGATTGATCACACCTGCGGAGTTCGCCGCACTCAAGGCCGAACTGTGACCATTGACGACATTCCTTAGACGAAGGCTAACTACAGGCTCAGTGTGGGTAGATAGTGTATAGTTTTGGGTGCTCGTTGCTGACTTCCATCGGAAAGAGAGTCTCCAGCTTCTCCGGGATGTCGAATCCAGACGCACAAAATACGTGAGAGTCTCCTTCAACGCAATCGCTGTGGATTGTAGCTCCATATCTGAGAATACGCTCTCTTGCCTGTTGCACCTGACTCAAAAACTCCTCCAAGGTGTGCTTCATTGGGGAAAACCTATATATAATAAACACAGGCCTCAATATATCTACATTATCAATATTCATACTTTCTCACTTCCCAAGCGCATAATCAATTGCTCGCATTCATACTATCCTATCTTTAGCATATCACCATTTAGCAGATCATGCAATCTTTTTTGCCGACTACAAGCGTCTTTGAGATCTCGTCGTTTGTATAGCAATGTTGGGACCAATTTGACTGTAATCTGCACTACTAGTGTTGATATGC
>JASGIE010000042.1:0-31654 GCA_049841055.1 Paludibaculum sp.
CGCCGCATTGAGCGTCAAGGACTGGAACGGCATGGCGCTGGTAGCCAGGTCGGTTGCTTTGAAGAGATAGAGCACACCATTCTTGTTGCCGGTGGTGATCATCATGGGGCAGCCCGCCGGCTGGAAGACCAGAGGGGTCGAGCCGAAGTCGAGATCACAGGGGGCGCCGTTGCAGGGGAAGTTGGAGGGTTGGGAGGGGCCGTAGGAGCCGAGGAGATTGAGGTTCGAATCCAAGGCGATGATGCGGTTGGCATAGGGGGTGTAGCCTTCGGGCATCTGGGAATCAGAGCCGCTGGCCGCATAGACGATTCCGGTCGCGGGATCGACGCCCACGCCGCCGTAGCCCCAGATTCCTCCGCCGCCATTCGGGGCGGCAATCCCGGGCACCACAACCCAACTAGCCGCGAGAACCGGATTCGCGGCGACGTTTACCTTGTAAACCATGCCTCGCCAGGGCGCGGTATCGCGTCCATCGCTGGCGGTGGCCAGGTAGATGGAGTCGCCGACCTTGTTCAGGCCGCCCCACACCTTGTTGGTTGCGGCATTCGAGATGAGCGCGAACCCCGGCGCGGCATCGTTGCCGTCGGACAGATTCAGGGTACGGAAGATTCCATCATTGGACACCAGATAGACCCTGCCGAACACGCGATCGATGAGAGGGGCCCCGGTCACGCCATAGCCACCGGGTATTGCACAGTTGCCCGGTTGCGCCCCAAAGTTGCGCCTCCAAAGGACCGCGCCGGTGGCGGCATCGAATGAGTAGACGGAGTTGCCGCCGGTCGCCACGACCAGCATGTCTTTCTGGACGCCGCCTCCACCGACGAACAGCGGCTGGGCTGTCACTGGACCATCCACGGTGGCCGACCAGCTGAGTTGAAGGCTGGCCACATTGGAGGTAGTGATTGTGGTTTCGTCGACGGCGTTGCCGCTGCGGTTCGGGTCGTGGTCGACCATCAGCCAGTCCGCCACCCGAGCTACTGTCAGCGTGACGGTCACGACGGCGGGCGACCCCTGAGCTCCATTCGCGGTGACGGTGATGTGTCCGGTGTAGGAGCCGAGCGCGAGTCCGGCTCCTGAGGCGGAGACCTGGAAGCTCGCAGGCGCGGCTCCCTGAGTTGGCGCCGCCTGCAGCCACGGACTATCACTGGCGAGCGTGAAGTTGAGCGTGCCGGTACCCGTGTTGTTGACGGTGACGGTGAATGGCAGTGGATCGGCGCCGCCGGGCGCGGCTGTGAGGGACGCAGACAGCGGGGCCACCGAGAGAACGGGCGTCGAAGCGACGATCGCCGTTCCGTAGGCTGAGATTGGGCAGTCGGGATACTGCGCGCCCGTGCTCCAGGTAGCGGGCAACTGCTGGAGATTGGATTGTGAGCTCCCCTCACTGCTGCAGGAGCCGGAGACGCGATCGCGGAATGCCGGTTTGCCGCCGGCGGTGCCCAGGATGGCGATCCAATAGCGGGTGCCGGCCACAACGCTGACGGGCGGCACGGAGATGGTGTTCCAGGCTCCTTTGTTCAGAGTTGTGCTGTTGCCCTGGGTCAGCAAAGCGCCGGGGTGGCCGCCGTTGTCGGCATACAATCCGATGTAGAAGTTCGTCGAGGCGGATGTGGAATCGAGATAGACCGTCATCGAGCCCACCGAACCAGAGAGCGCGGCGGTCACCTGGAATGCCTCGGCCTGGCCAACGGTATTGGAGTCCAATGACGGTTCCACCGTCTGATCTCCGAAGAGCACCTGTCCGGCCAATCGCGGGAGCCCGGCGACCAGAAACGCGCAAAGCGCCGCGGCCCGGAGGACCCTTCCGATGGAAGTCAACTGTTTCAACATCTCTTTCCCCTCGACAGAATCAAATTAGTCCGGTCCTGTCCGGCTTCAATCTGGAATTATTCTTATGCTCACTCTCAGTTATTCGCAAAAGAGTGAATTTCACACGGGTGGACAGACTCCGGGCTTATGAAGCGCGTCATCATCAGCCACGGACATGTGAGAATCAACGAGAGCAAAATGCGTTTAGAACTAGAACGGCTAGAACCCTCTCCCCAACCATCCCCAGATGGCACCTGGCTTGCGCTTGACCGATCGCGCCTGCGCGCACACAGGTCTCGGCAGAGCTTACACCAATCGATTCACCCGAGCAAGAATTATCAATTTACTCTTTGGGGACAGGATCCACTAAATCAAGGCGGCGGCGTGGATCTCAATCGAACAACATAATCAGAAGATAGGTTTTGTATACCTGTTGATTGTTATTTCAATGCGGTTAAGGTGCGCAGTGATTCGCTGCGGAGGCGAAACAGAAACCGTTTCGATTTATATGTTTGCTGCACAGTCTTGCAAGGACAGGCGACGCCGCGCGGTGCATTTCAGAATCGATTCCCACGGCAATCAGGGTGCGGGCGAAGCCTGCTGGATTCCATGCACCCACAATTGCGGGTATCCGAAAGATGCCTCGTTGCGACCAGATGCCCCTTCGCAGAAGTGAAGGAACGGCAGATGGGACCTGAGTATTGGCGTCATCAACAAGTGCGGAACCGGTGAGCCTGGCGGGAAGCCAGTTTGCCAGAGAGCCCCCGGGTTAAGAATTGCCTGAGCTGGAGGTGCCGGGGTCCTGCCGCCAATCCGACATCTCGTAGAGCGGGCGGATTTCTATTTCACTGGGTCCCGGCATCGGGTTGGGGCAGCGTTTCACCCAGGCGACGGCTTCTTCCATGTCCTTGACTTCCCAGAGCCAGAAGCCGGCTACCAACTCGCGGGCCTCGGCGAACGGCCCATCGGTGACATGGCGGCGGGGGCCATCGAAGGCGATGCGCTTGCCTTTCGAAGAGGGAGTGAGGCCATCGGCGGCAACCAGGATCCCGGCCGCGCGAAGTTCGTCGTTGAACTTGCCCATCTCTTCCATCATCCGCATCGTTTCGGGCGTAGGGGAAAACCCCTTCTCGCTGTCCTCTGTCGCCTTTACCAGGACCATGACTCGCATCGTCTATCCCCCTGCGGCGCCATACTTCACGGGAAGTCCTGCTGGATCCCCTCGCCGTTCTCATCATAGTTCGGGCCGAATGACCCAAGGCGGTTGCCAGCAGAGCGGCTTCGCGGCAATACCTTTGTCCAATTGGCGGACTAGCGGTGCTGTGTCCTAATCGGAGGCAGGCATCGCCGACCTGCGCGACAGCCTGGAAGGGAGAGCGTCATGATTGAGCGAGCGGTGAGCGCCCGCCAGGAGGAAGAGGCGATTGTCGGACGCAGTCCGGCGTTCGTCCGCATCCTGAACCAGATCCCCATCATTGCCAGAAGCGATTCCGTGACGCTCATTCTGGGCGAAACAGGTACAGGCAAAGAACTGATTGCGCGCGCCGTCCATGCGCAGAGCCTGAGGTCCAACGGCCCCTTCGTGAAGCTGAACTGCGCGGCGATCCCGGCATCGCTGCTGGAAAGCGAGCTCTTCGGCCATGAGAGAGGCTCGTTCACCGGAGCCGTTGTGCAAACGCAAGGCCGGTTCCAACAGGCGGACAAAGGGACGCTCTTTCTCGACGAGATTGGAGATCTGCCGCTGGAAATGCAGCCAAAGCTGCTGCGAGCCCTGCAGGAGCAGGAGTTCGAGCGATTGGGCGGTGAGCGCACGATCCGGGTGGACGTGCGTGTGGTTGCGGCGACGAACCACAACCTTGCGGAACTGGTCGCCGCGCGGCAGTTCCGGGCCGATCTCTACTACCGGCTGAATGTCATCCCGATCCATCTTCCTGCCCTACGGCAGCGTTCCGAGGATATCCCGGCTCTCGTGGAGTTCTTTGTCCGGAAGTTCTCTGAGCGCCTGAACCGCCGGATTGAGACGATCCCCAGAGAAGTGATGGAGTGCCTGAAGTCACACACCTGGCCGGGCAACATCCGCGAGCTGCAGAATGTGATTGAGCGCGCGGTCCTGCTTTCCCCGGGGGTGGTGCTGCGTCCTGCCCTGGAAGAGTTGAAGCTGATGAGCCAGCGGGATTCCGCGGACAATTCCCGAACGCTGGCCGCGGCGGAGCGGGACTACATTCTGGAGGTATTGGCGGAGACGAACTGGGTGATCGGCGGGCTGCAGGGCGCAGCGGCGCGACTCGGTGTACCCCGCACCAGTCTGATCCACAAGATGCGGAAGCTCGGCATCGAGGCCCGAGGGGCACGGCGCAGGCTCACAGTTCAGCGGCAGAGCTTGAGAGCGACGGAATCCGCATTTGCCTCAGGGAAGAGTCCGATTGCGATTGCGGCCGCTTCCGGGAGCAAGCCGGGCCTGGGGTGAGCCGGGCGCGGGAACGGCGAGGCTCAACTGCCTTTCTCGATGAAGCCGGGAACGCCGGTTCGAGTGACGTGGTTGAACCGCTGCCTTGTCTGAATGGCATCGACCTGAGCCAAGGCGTCAGCAGGCAGGGCGCTTATGTCGAAGTTCTCCCGGGCTCGCTCGCGGGTCCGGGGTGTCGTCAGGATGGCGGTGCCCCGCTGCACGGCCCACGCGAGCAGTACCTGAGCCGGTGTCCGGCCGAACTGACGCGCGAGATCGAGGATGACCGGGTCCGTCAGCGGCCCTGGCCTGATGCCGTGACCGAGCGGAGCAAAGGCCAGCAGGACCAGACCGTTGCTGTTGCAGAATTCCAACAACTCGGTTTGAGGAAGGTAGGGGTGGCATTCCACCTGGACGACGGAGGGCTTGATCGTGGCCTGCGCGAAGATCTCCCGCAGTTGTTCCAGACCGACGTTTGACAGACCGATCGCCTTGCAGAGTCCCTGTCCGACCAGACCTTCCATCGCCTTCCAGGTGTCGAGCAGGGTCGTCTCTTTGTCGTAGATCACGTTGTCGTGCCCGTCCCTGGGGTCCTGATCTTCCCCGGGGCGGAAGGCGTAGGGAGTGTGAACGAGGTAGAGATCGAGGTATTGCAGTTTCAGCCGATTGCGGCTGGCCAGGATGGCCGGTTGGACCCGGTCCGGCCGGTGGTTGTTGTTCCAGAGCTTGGTGGTGACGAACAGCTCTTCGCGGCGCATCTCGCCGGACTGAAGGCAGTTCTGGATCGCTTGACCGATCTGCTCCTCATTCCGGTAGCGTTCCGAGCAGTCCAGGTGACGGAAACCCGCTTCCAGGGCAAGGCCGGTAGCAATCCTGGTCTCTTCGGCATCGGGAATCAACGTGCCGAACCCCAGGGCCGGCATCCGGCCTGCTCCGGCAAGTAGGGGCATCCTGCGGTCACTGAGGCTCTCTGTTGGTGTCATTGTCCCTCCACCTGGCACGCATCTTTACGGCGCGACGGAATCCAAGCCGAATCGGCTCCACCGCTGCTGACCTGGATTGCATGCACTCCGCCCTCCACTCCCAGACGGAGACCGGCGATTGCGCCATGTGAATCCAATAGAAGGCCGATGCGGGATGCCGCGCTACCCGCGTGGTGTCAAAGGTGGACGGGCCGACACCACCATTGGACGAAGGATGACGGCATGGAGGGCTGGGGAGAAACTTCGGCCTGATTCTGAAGCACTAGGCTCGCCCCGGACGTTTGGCCGCACAAATGCACCCCGTAGGCCAGGGCGCGGCAGTTCGCCCGTTTGAATTCCCATGACAAACTCAACGATTCTTCCACGCGTCGCCGAATGCCAGCCCCTACCCGACGGCCGCGCAGCCTTGATCCATGAGGTACATACAGGGTTGACAGGGCGGCCGAGATCGCTTTCCCCCTGGATGTTCTACGATGCGCGCGGGTCGGATCTATTTGAACGAATCACGATGCTGCCGGAATACTATCCGTGCAGAATCGAACGTGAGCTGCTGAGCCGATTCGCAGGGGATATCATCGCTCTCGCGCAAGCCGACTCCTCCAAGCCGCTGCACTTGTTCGAACTAGGCGCGGGCACGGCGACGAAAACGGGCATCCTGCTTGCGGCGGCCAGGCAGAAGCATGGGCGAGTGACCTATGCGCCTTGCGATGTTTCTCCGGACGCCCTGAGCGTGGCCTGCAGCAGCATTGAAGAGTTCCTGCCGGATGTGCAGCTCCAACCGGTGGTAGGCAACTATGTCACGGAGCCGCCGCGACTGGCTGAGGACCGGGGCACGACCCTGGCGATCTACATCGGATCGAGCATCGGGAATTTCCGGCCGGAGGCGGCCAGGGTAATCCTTGGGAACCTCCGCTCGCAGATGCGCAGCGGCGACGCCCTGTTGCTGGGCACGGATCTAGTCAAGGATCAGGAGACGCTACTGGCGGCCTACGATGATAGCCAGGGAGTCACGGCCGAATTCAATCTGAACATCCTGCGGCGGCTCAACCGGGAGCTCGGCGCCGATTTCGATCCGGCGGGATTCCGGCATCGCGTCAAATGGGATGCGGCCTCCGCGCGTATCGAGATGCATCTGGAGAGCCGGAAGGCACAATGCGTGTGGATACCCGGCGCGCGGCTTCGGCTCGAGTTTGAAAAGGGTGAGACCATCCACACGGAAGACAGCCACAAGTTCACGACTGGCTCATTGCGGGCGCTGTTAAGTGGCGCGGGATTCCGAATGGAGCAGATTTGGACAGATCCGCTCCATTGGTACGCCCTGACGCTTGCGCGGCCGCATTGAGCGGTCTTGCGGCCGGTGCTACTTTGAGCCTGGACGTCCTGTCACGATAGGCTTTCCACGTTTATTCCATCCATGGAATGCCGCCATGTCGCCGGCATCCCAGGCTTCGCGCAATCCAGGTGTGCTGAGGTCCCAGTCAGGGCGGATTTCGCTGGACAGTGTCCTGAGGTCCTGCCAGAGGTCGGCGATGGAGGGCCGCCCCCAGAACCAATAACCGTTGTAGATACGGTGGATGACCAAGCCGGGCTTGAGCACGATGGTATGAGGAATCATCGGATTGTTCGCGGGGTCGGTGTATTCGGCGATGTCGAGGTCCTGTTGGACGATGCGGCCGGGGTCGGACAGAAAGGTCCAGACAGCACCGACGGATGCCCGGAACTCCTGGAGGGTGTGGTGTTCGTCGGTCGAAATGGTGACGATCTGGGTATAGGCGACGGCGATCTTCGGGTAAAGGGCGGCCAGGTCGAGATGCTGCTGGTGTTCTTTCGGACAGTAATGGCCGCGGGCGAGTGTCAGGATGAGAGGGTCGTCGCCCTGCAATTCGCTAAGGCGACGCGGAGTGTTCGTATGGTCGGGCAACCGATAGTCCGGGAAGATGGCACCGGGCACGAGGTCAGCACGCATAATTGTCCACCAATCCTTCTCCACTCGTCCTCGGGGCAAGTGGGCTCACAGGCAAGGAGCAAGGGTCGTGCCACCGGTAAGACTCTGAACAGAAGGGCGCTGCCGGCGAGAAATTCAGACAGGTGTCGGCCGGCCGACGCGAAGGATTGACTTTCGAGCGCCGCGAACTGAGACAGGCGGGCTTCCGGGCGTCGATGGTCCGGGATGCGCTGCGTGGTACTCGACTTGCGGGGCCTCTCCAGGAAGAGCGTCAGGGTGAAGGATTCGGGGCGATCAATGGGCCAGTTACTATCGGTGAACGTCGGCCTTCCGCGCGATGTCGAGTGGAAGGGGCGGATTGTGCGGACAGGGACTGGAAGAGCCCGGTGCCGGGCCGATGCCGGGTCCGCCGGCTGAACCTGGAAGGGGACGGGCAAGGCGACCTGGCGGGACACGGGGGTGAGCAGAGGGCGGTATTCGTCTACCAGATCGAGTCGTATTTGCACTGGGAGAATGAACTCAAGCGGCCCGGGCTGGCGGACCCTGCCTGTTACGGCCAGTTTGGAGAGAACTTCACAGTGGAAGGGCTGGCCGACGATGCTGTCTGCATTGGTGACCGATACCGGATCGGCACCGCGCTGTTTGAGGTGACCCAGCCGCGAGTCACCTGCTATCGAATCGGGCTTCGCATGAAAGAGCCGCGAATGCCCGCCCTGCTCACGTCCAGTGGGCGGCCAGGATTCTACTTCCGTGTTCTCGAGGAAGGAGAGGTTGGCGCAGGAGATGAGGTTTTGAAGGTAGGCGAGGCCAGTGAACGGATGACCGTGGCGGAGATCAATGCGCTGCTGTATTCGGCCAATCATCGCCATGATCTGCTTGAGCGGGCGCTGCGAGTGGAGGCCCTGTCGCCGGGTTGGCGTGGGTCGTTTGAAGCACTGCTACGGAGCAGGACGAGCGGGAATGCCGGGCTCGTCCCGGAAGCAGCCGCGCATCCCGCCGCGCCAGGGTTCCGACGTCTGGCAGTCAGTGCGGTGGAGTGGGCCTCGGCGGACTCGCTGTCGGTGACGATGCAAAGTCAGGACGGCCAGACGCTCGCAGAAGCACAGGCGGGCCAATATGTCGTGCTGAGAATCCCGGCGGGCAATGGAAATTCGCAGTTATTCCGCAGCTATTCGCTTTCCGGGCCTCCTTCCACGGAACGATATCGAATCACGGTGAAGATCGAGCCGAAGGGTGCAGCCGGGCCATGGATCAGGGATCATTTGCGCGTCGGCGATTCCCTGGACGTGAGTTCACCTCGGGGCAGTTTTTGCCTCCAGAACGGTGACGGGCCCATCGTACTTTTGAGCGCAGGGATCGGAGCGACACCGGTTTTGGCCATGCTGCACGCACTGGCGGCGGCCGGTTCGCGGCGGCAGGTGGTCTGGCTCCAGACCGTTCGGGATGGAGCGCATCATCCCTTTGCGGCCGAGGTCCGCCGTCTGATGGAGGCCCTTCCCCATGGCCGCCAGCGCATTCAATACACGAACCCGGCGAGCACTGACCGGCTGGGAGAAGACTTTGACGCGCCGGGGCGACTGTCAGCCTCGGCTTTGCACGACGCGGTGATCCCGCACGAGGCGGATGTTTACGTGTGCGGACCGGCCGGTTTCATGTCGAGTATGCGTACGACGCTGGAGGAGTGCGGCGTGGCTGCAGCGCGAATCCACACTGAGAATTTCGGTGGCGGCGAGGCGATGGCTCCCGGCGTCGTGCGGGCGGCGAGCCGGGCGCCTCACCTGCCCGTGAACGAGGCCAGTTCCGGACTGCTGGTTTCGTTCGCGCGCAGCGGCATTGCCACCCATTGGGACGCAAAATATGGAAGCATCCTGGAACTGGCGGAGGCCTGCGATGTGCCGGTCCGATGGTCGTGCCGCAGCGGCGTGTGCCACAGTTGTGAAACCGGTCTGGTCTCGGGTGAGGTGATCTATGGGCGGAGCCGCTGGATCAGCCGGCCACGGGCAATTTCCTGCCGTGCTGTTCAAAGCCGGTTGGGGACATCGTGCTCGACCTGTAGTATCTCGTCGGCTAGGCGCACATAAACCGTCGAGAAGAGTGGGCGCAGCGGGGTTTCCGGGATCTCCCGTGCTTTCAAGCCAGTGTCCAGCGGCAAACCGACATTACGAGGAACGGTCAGCGGTTTCTCTCGGAGTTACTTTTACCGTTGCCGACTTCGCACGAGCACTGATCATTGCGGAAAGATACGGGCTGCCGTGGTACTTTGCGCGATAGGCGTCGTCGATCCGGCTCTGAATATCTCCCTCGACCGGTTCAAACGACACGTCCTTCGTCATACCGGCGGTGGTGATGCGACCCGCGCGCTGCCGCAGGGCAGCCGCATACCAACGCGAAGATCGTCCGTTGTATGCGCGGACAAAGAGTTCATCCTCGACAACCACCGACCAGATCCAGGTTGGCGTGCCGTAGGTGCTTCCGTCTTCCCGGAATGGAGAAATATGCAGGTCGTCCGCTGAGCGGATCTTCTCCAACTCCACTCTCGTCCAAGCGATCATCGTCTTGTCCCTTTCGCCCCACCCGGCAACAGGAGCTTACTTCGAGTTCGACGCACGGTTGTAGCCGCCACCGTATTTCGGCCACACGCCGCCCAGTGCAACATGCCCGCAGTCAGATAGCGTGACCTTTCCGCGTCTCACCGGTAGCTCATGCGTTCGATCTGTTCGGGGTAACGGGCGCCTTGCACGGCAATCCCGGCGGCAGCCCGTTCAATCCCGGCAAGGTCATCCTGGGTCAACACTACCGCCGCAGCCGCCATGTTTTCCCGGAGGCGGTGCAACCTGGTCGTGCCCGGAATAGGTACGATCCAGGGCTTACGGGCCAGCAACCAGGCGAGCGCCACCTGACCGGCAGTGGAACCCGTTTGCTTTGCGATGTCCTGGAGCAGTTCGACAAATGCGAGGTTGGCCTTGCGATTCTCCGCATTGAAACGAGGAACAGTATTGCGAAAGTCCGAAGAATCAAACGTGGTGCTTTCGTCGATGCTGCCGGTGAGGAATCCCTTGCCGAGCGGGCTGAACGGAACAAATCCAATCCCGAGCTCTTCGAGCGCCGGCAGGATCTCCCGTTCCGGCTCGCGATACCAGAGTGAGTACTCGCTCTGAACGGCGGAGACGGGCTGGACAGCGTGCGCGCGCCGGATGGTGGCGGCTGAAGCTTCCGACAGCCCGAAATGGCGAACCTTGCCCTGCTGAATCAGCTTCTTGACCGCTCCGGCCACATCCTCAGCGGGCACCTCCGGGTCGACCCGGTGCTGGTAGTAGAGGTCGATGGCATCCACGCACAGACGCTTGAGGGAGCCTTCGACGGACCGCGCAATGTGTTCGGGCCGGGAGTTCAGACGGCTCCAGCGGGCCTCGCCCTCGGTTGCAGGCGCCCAACCGAACTTCGTTGCGATGACGACCTTGCCGCGGAAGGGCGCCAGGGCTTCGCCCACAAGTTCCTCGTTCGCGTACGGGCCGTAGACCTCGGCCGTATCAAAGAAGGTGACCCCCTGCTCCGCCGCCGAGCGCAGGAGTGAGATCATCTGGCCCCGATCAGGAGTTGGGCTGTAAGACCAGCTCATGCCCATGCAACCAAGGCCCAACGCCGAGACTTCCAGACCGTTCTTTCCGAGCTTGCGACTCTGCATGATTACTCCCTCTGCCAGGTAACACTCCAGTGCTCATCCGGACGAGTTGATTTCACCGTGAGCCGGTTTCCGGAGAACTGATAAGAACGCGGCAGATCCTTGCCCACGAGAGAGCGGACAAGGGCGCCCTCGATGTGAAAGGTGAATGTGCCGCTGCGTTCGTCCACCGTGTATGTACCCCAGGAGGCCTCGTAGCCACCCTGCGAGTATTGCTGAGGTCCAGTGCCGTGGCTTGCCGCGGGATTTCTTTCCATCACCTGCACGGACGCATGGCCATCGGAGGTGAAGATAAAGAGGCCGGTACAGTCCACGACATGCGGCTTCCCGTCGGCCCCGGGTTGTTCGAGTTTGAGCAGGCGCCAGGCACCAGCGAAGCGGGCGGTGCCTCCGGCACGTTCCTGCCCGATCGCCGTCGCCGCCAGGAGCAGCGGAACGAAAAGAATGACGCGGAGATTCAAAAGGGTTCGCACCTCTGTCTCAAGTTACCCGGCAGATTGCCCGCGGTGCTTCCCTGATCCTGCCAATTCTTTGCCTGATCCTGCTTGAGCCGCAGATTTTGGGCACATCGAGACCAGAACGGCAGTAGGCTGGTGGAGGGTAGCGCGGGATGTCAAACCGAATGCATGTGCGAACAACTCACCGGCCAGCGTTGACCGAACTACGGGAAGCGCTGGCGGGAAGGATTGCTACCGCGGCGCCAACGGCCGGGGAGCATCCAACCGTCATTCCAGGACTTACCCTGTTTCGAAGGACGGCGCCAAGCGCATGCTACCGAGCAGCCTACGAGCCGAGTCTGAACGTGTTTGCCCAGGGGCGAAAGTCGGTGAATCTCGGCGGCAGGGAGTATCTCTGCGACGGATCGTCCTTTCTGTTGTCGTCCATCGACGTCCCCGTACAAAGTCAGATTGTGGAAGCTTCCGAGGCTGAGCCGCTGCTTTCCATGCTCTTGAAGCTCGACATGCCAATGGTCCGGGACGTGCTGAGCCGGGAGGATTTGCCGGAACCGGCAGGATCCACGGAACGGCGGGGCCTGGCGGTTGGCGAGGTAACGGCTGGGTTGTTGGGCGCGTGCATCCGGCTAATCGATATTCTGGACACGCCAGAGGACATTTCCTATCTGGGCGGGTTGATCCAGCGAGAGATCATCTACCGCGTTCTCAGAACACCGCAAGGTGAACGGCTTCGCGCCATCGCCACGGCTGGGGAGATGAGCCACAAAACAGCGAAAGCCATCGCGTGGTTGCGGTCGAACTACACGAAACCGCTGCACATGGAGGAATTGGCGACGGCGGTCCGGATGGGAGTCTCCACGCTCCATCACCAGTTTCGATCGCTGACAGCGATGAGCCCGCTGCAATACCAGAAGCAACTCAGGCTGCAGGCGGCGCGGCAACGAATGCTGGTGGATGGTATCGACGCCACCACCGCGGCGTACGAGGTCGGTTATGAGAGCATAAGCCAGTTCAGCCGGGAGTACAGCCGGTTTTTCGGTCAGCCGCCGATGCGTGACGTCAAAGCATTGCGGAATAGCCGGGTCACACCGAAATCCGCCGCTTAGGGACGATTGGGCGGAATCGTGCCTACATGAAGATCCGCTTGCGTGCCAACGGATACGGACTACTGGGGCGCCGAAGTCCAGCTCGCATTTTCCGAGTAGGGGTTTGGAAACTGTTTTGCGCTCTATGAGGGTGGAGGGCGTGATGCAGCACACCAGCGAAACACAATCCATCGCCAACCTATCAAAGGCTGAGGCGGGGCGGATCATGAGACCCTACACCGCCTGGACCAATCAGCAAACTGGAACTGGTTCGGCCGTGCGCATCGGCCTGGCCCTAGGCGGCGGCTTTGCACGAGGCATCGCGCATGCAGGCGTCCTGAAGGTGTTCGAAGACAACGGCATCCCCATTCATTGCATTACGGGAATCAGCGCCGGCGCGATTGTAGCGGCCGCCTATGCCAGCGGCGCCAGTGCGGACGAGATTATCAGGGTGGGCTGCTCCATGCGGTTCGGCGATGTGGGCCGCTTCAAACCGGGGTGGATGGGGCTGGTGGGCAGCCAGCGGATGAATCACTTCCTGCAGGGATTGCTGAAGAACCACCGCTTCGAAGACATGCGCATCCCGCTGGGTGTTGTGGCCACCGATCTATCCACCGGAGAGCCTGTTCCGTTCACGGGAAGCGGTATGGTTTTCGAGCCCATCCGAGCCAGTTGCGCCTTCCCGGGCCTCTTTCAGCCGGTGAACCACCAGGGGCGATTGCTGGTGGACGGTGCGATGAGTATGGGAATCCCCTGTTCCCTGGCCAGGCAGCTTGGCGCTACGCATGTGATATCGGTGCCTTTACCGCCGGCTCCGGTATGCGCATTGCCCAGTAACATGATTCAGGTCGTCAATCGCTGTTTTCAGATCCTGCAGAATCGTTTCGAAGACAGCTGGCGTTCGGAATCGGATCTGACGATCGTGCCAGACGTCCGGGGCATCGATTGGAACGCGTTCGGCCACGGACCTGAACTGGTGGACGCCGGAGCGACAGCCGCGTCCATGGTACTGTCAGCCATCCGGAAGTGGCTCCGGCCCACTGTCAGCCCGGAGGTGATCCAGTGACCAAGCGCTACCGGTTTGCGGCCTGCAGGTCTTTTTGCTCCTCACGCTTCGTGAAACTGGTCGCCGGCCAGGCGTGCCAGGCGGCAGCGCTCCGCAGCAGAGCTTCCCGGCGCTGGGAACCGCTCGTGATGGATGCCAGGTAACGGCAGGTTTCCGTCAGATAGTAGGTGGGTGCCAGATCCTGAGGGTGGGCAGTCCGTGCGGCATCTTCCCTCCGGATCAGTTCGTCCAACACGTGGAGGGCCTCCTGCCGCTTACCCTCGGCCATGAGCAGATTTGCCCAGGTGAACTGGACCCCGAATTCGCCCAACAGTTCCGCGTAGGAGTTCGCAGCTTCCGCCCTGGCCGCCTCCAGATTTCGGAGGGTGATCGTCCGGGCCTCAGTGAGCCGCTTCAACTGCACCAGTGGACGGGCAATGGCGACAAAGTACGCACCTTGCAGAATCTCGAGATGCTCTTTGGAGACCAGATCCCGGGCCGTGGCGAGCGCCCGGTCGTAGAGCGCGATGGCGCGCCGGGGATCCTTCCGCCACACCACATCGCCTAGCTTTCCACAGCGGGCGGCGAGATCGAAGCGGACCTGGCGGTCGTTTCTGTCGAGGGCCGCGAAGCGCTCTGAGATGCGGAGAGCTTTCTCGTAGAGGACTGCGGCCTTATCAGGTTCGCCAAGGTTCGGGCGATCCACCGCGCCATAGACGTCGCCAGCCCATGTCAGCCGCACGGCCTCATCCCTGCATTCCGGGGCCGGCGCTGCGTCCCCGTCGCAGGAGACCCCAGGCAGAGAGAGGAGTTGCAGGTCGCGCAGTGCCCCGTCCAGATCGCCGACTGCCACCCGGGCGCGAGCCAACCGCCGAGTGCAGTCACTGATTTCCTTCGAGAGGCCGGCCTCCTGCGGCACGGCTCCGCGCAAGCTGTTCAACCCTTTCAAAGACGACTCCAGCAGGGTCACGGCTTCAGCGCCGCGACCTTCACGGAGCCGGATATCGCCGAGGCTCCGCTCGCCCACTGCTCGCCATCGGCGAGTCTCGGCATCGGTTGCGCCAGCCGGCAGCAGGTCCAGCATCCGGCGCGTAGGCGGGTCGGCATCCGGCATGCGTTCCACGTTGTATTCCAGCCGGCCCAGCGCCCAGAGGGCTTTCGCGAGCCTCAGGCGCAGGTCCGGCGGCGAAGCCGGGCCTACCCCGAGGCGGCCGTACAAATCAATCGCGGTCCTGTAACTGCGGCGGGCCTGCTCCACTTGGCCGAGATTAGCGGCGCCGGTCCGGCCTTGTACATCGCCCAGGCGCTGATAGGACTGAGCGAGTTCCAGAATCAATCCCTGGTCGCGTCCCGATTCCCTGGTGAGCCCGTCCAGATAGGTCTGCGCCGTCTGAAGGATGGAGGCGCGAATGGCGGTCGAGCCGGCCAACGGCGTCACCTGATCGTAGAACTGAAATAGGAAGGTATTGGCCAGCTCCCTGACCTGGGCAAAACGCCGTTGGGCGAGCCGGGCCTCATAAATTGACACGCCCATGCCGACGGCGAGTGCCAGGACCACAGCGGAAACCGCCGCGACGCCTACGCGATGACGCCGGACGAACTTTACGGCCCGATAAAACGATGTGTCACGCCGGGCCGCGATGGGCAGACCTTCCAGATGACGACGGATGTCCTCGGAAAACTCGACCACGGAACGATACCGCCGCTCGGGCTGCTTTTGCATGGCCTTTGTCACGATGACGTCGAGATCGCCGGCCAGACGGCGGTTGCCCAGGGAACTGGGAAGCCGGATCTCCGTGTCACAGACCACGCGGGCGATTTCGACCGCATCGTAGTTTTGCAGAAGGTGCGGCCGCTCACCGGTGAGCAATTGGAACAGCACGGCACCGAGGGAGTAGACATCGGCCGCGGTGGAGGCGGGCTCGCCGCGCACCTGCTCCGGGCTGGCATAGTCCGGAGTCAGCAGTTGGGCTCCGGCAGCCGTCGCGGTGAGCGCCGGCATGCCGCCGGTGCTGCCGGCATCGAGTAGTTTGGCGATACCAAAATCGAGCAGCTTCGGTACGCCTTCCGGCGTGACGAGGATATTGCCGGGCTTGATGTCGCGATGAACGACGAGGTGCTGGTGGGCGTACTGCACGGCATCGCACACCTGCCGGAACAGTTTCAGGATCTGGTCGACGGAGAGATGGCGTTGCTGGCACCAGTCAGTGATTGGCAACCCGGCGACGTATTCCAGCACGATGTAGGGCGTACCGTTCCCGGTGGTGCCGCCGTCGAGCAGGCGGGCGATATTCGGGTGCTCCAGGTGGGCGAGGATCTGTCGCTCCTGCCGAAACCGGGAGACCGCCGAGCCGCCTTCGAGCTCGAACTTGAGGGTCTTGATGGCGACTTCCTTGTGAAACTCGTCGTCATCCCGAACAGCCAGGTAAACCGCCCCCATGCCACCGCGCCCCAATGGCCGCACAATCCGGTAGGATCCCATCCGGTGGCCTGCGCGGTCGTCTTCCTGCCCGGCGGCGCCTGCCGCTGCGTGTTCGACCACCCCGGTGAAGCCACTGCTTCCATCGCGGAATGCCGCCAGCAGTTCCCGCCGCAATTCGTCGTCTCCCGCACACTGCTCGTCGATGAAGAGTGTGCGGGCACCCGGATCCATGGCGGCAGCCTCGTCATACAAGGCCTCGAGTCGCCGAAACCGTTCAGGATTCATACAGCTGGCGCTGGTCCGAGAGCGGAGCGAAGCCAGGCGGCGCCCAGCCGAACGTCCTTCTCGACAGTTTTGATGCTGATTTTGAGCACTGTGGCGATTTCGGCCATCTCCAGCCCGCCAAAGAACTTCAACTCCATGGCCCGTGCCTTGCGGTGATCCACCGCAGCCAGGCGCTCCAGTGCCTCGTTGAGTGCCAGCAAATCGACCGACGCGGGATTTGTGGAAGCCCTCGAATCGTCCAGGGACATCATTGTGGCTCCGTCACCCCGCTTGGCGGCCTTCTGGCGGCGGGCGTAGTCCACGAGGATCTGACGCATGTGGAGCGCGGCGATGGCGACGAAATGGGAGCGGCTTTCCCAATCCTGACCAGCGCCCTGCCCCATCAGCCGCAGGAATGCTTCGTTGACGAGGGCAGTGGGTTGCAGGATGTGTCCCGGCCGTTCACGGCGCAAATAGGATGCGGCCAGACGGCGCAATTCCCGGTCAACGATCTCGGCCACGCGGACGAGGGCAGACTCGTCGCCCTGGCGCCAACTCTGCAGTAGAATTGTCACAGCGGGAGGGTGGGTGCCCATGGTCCTCTGACTCTAGAGCGACATTATAGGAGAAATCTTTCACTCTGCGTAGGGTTTTGTGCCGGATGCTGCGCTCTACGTGATCGGAGGCACACGATGCAAAACGTAGCTCAGATCACAAAAACCATCAGCGCGCCGCTGGTGCAGAACCAACCAGTCCTGGACGTCGTTACAGAGCAGTTGCAGGCGGGCTGGATTGACCAGCCGCTGGACGAGCTGTTCGACGATCTGAAAGCCCGCCAGGAGGAAGATGGCCAGGTTTGGCCTGCCTATGCGGGGGCTTGCCGAAGCCACGAGGCCTGTGAGCTACTGCACCAGGATCCGTTCACGTACAGGGCTTTCTCAAAGCCGCGCGGTTATGCGGGGGATGCCGTCATGATGGACTACATCTACGGCTTAGGGGAGGCCATCCCGGCGGCGCGCGCGGCGACGCCCCTGGGACGGGCCATCTTCGAGTACATGGGCACGCGACCGTCCGCCCGGGGAGTGCGATACCGCCGCCAGCTCATAGCGGATCTGATTGACCGCACCGTGGCACGCGGAGGCAATCGAGTTCTGGCACTGGCGGCCGGCCATCTGCGGGAAGTGGAACTTTCGGCCGCGGTGCAGGCCGGCCAGGTGGAGGAGTTCGTCGCCTTCGACCAGGATGAGGCGAGCCTGGCTGTGGTGGCCCGCGACTACGGGCACCTGGGCGTGCGGACGGTAAACGGGTCCGTGCGGGCCGTCCTCGCGGGCAAGGCCAATCTGGGCCAGTTCGACTTTGTCTACGCGGCCGGTCTGTTCGATTATCTGAGCGCTCCGGTGGCGACCGCCCTCACGCGCCTGATGTTCCAAATGGTTCGTCCCGGCGGCACGCTGTTAATTCCCAACTTCCTGCCCGGCGTCGGCGACCGGGGCTATATGGAATCGTTCATGGACTGGCACCTGATCTATCGGGACCACGCCGACATGCAGGCGCTGGCCTCTGCCCTTCCCCCGGATCAGGTGGAGAGCTGCCGTGTGTTCGACGACAACAATGAGGCGATCATCTACCTGCTGGTTAGAAAGGCGGACGAGCAGGCATGAACTTCCGGGGTGGTTCCGGCGCCCAGACGAATTGGGAACGAGCCGGCCTGCTGTTTCCTCGGGAGGAGGGTGTGTAGCGGCCGTGATTCCGAATCACTCTGGCTACCCGGCTCCACGGCGTGCTAAAACAAAGTCGGAAATATGTCTGCCATTGCGAGAATTGCGGTTGTATTTGCAGTGATGCTGCCGCCGCTGGGTGCCGAGCGGGCGGAGTGGCGCTGGGTCACTCCGAGGATTGTGTCGCAGGTCAGAACGCTACAGCGAACGGAAGCCCAGGCGCTGCTTGCGAACTTCTGCAAGGATAGCCTCACATTCAAGGAAAAGATTGGGCTCTCGTGCACAGTACGCAATCTGGGCCGGGCTTTTTCTGATATTGGCGATGCCTCCTTTCAGCCGGCCGGAGTGGTTTTCGGGCATTTCCTGAGCCCGGAATCCGAAGATGCCGCAGTGAGCGGGTGGAGCCTGGAAACGCACCCTTCTCTCTGGGGCGGCACCTTGCTTCTCTCGAAACGGAGCGGCCAGTGGGTGCCCCAATGGTACAGAAGCTCGGTGATTACGAACGCCTGCCGCACCGTAACGATGCCCGGCGGGCGGGATGTTCTCCTGTGTGAGGCGGAAGACGGCGGCATGGGCCATGTGCTTCATTACCTCTTCCCAGTGGATCTCACTCATCCCGTCGATGTGCGCAAGACTCTTCTCGCGACCACCGATTCGTATCGAAGCTTCTGCACCAGCATCCAACAGGAGATCCAGGCTGTTAACTGGAGATCCACGAGCCGGCGCCTCTCGATTACAGTTCAAACTTCCCAGTGGCGGGTAGATTCGCCCGAAACCTGCGCTGGCGATCCGCCACCGAGGAGACGTTCGCCGGCACATATGGTTCTGGAATTTGACCTGACGGATCAGGGATTCCAGCCTGTTGCGGCCCGCCCATCACAGGCGCGCTGAAGAAGCAGCCTCCTGCACGGTTCAGCCGGTCCCCGTCAAACCGGCTGGATTGAACCGGCAGCTCTCCTGTTGACGCTCTGCAGGAGGCGATGGTAGTCTTCCTGCAGAGCCTCTACATGACGGACATCCCTCTCGGAACTCTCGACGTGATGGTGCTGCAGTGCCTGCACTCCATGGGGCGACTCCATGGCTATGGAATCGCGCGCCGCCTGGAACAGGTGAGTGAAGAGGCCCTGAAGCTCAAGCAGGGCACGATCTACCCGGCCCTGGTCCGGCTGCAGGAGAAGGGCTGGATCACGGCGGAGTGGGGGCTTTCCGATAACAATCGAAAAGCCAAGTTCTATTCGATCACCCGGACGGGGCGCAAACAGCTCGCAGTGGAAACTGCGCAATGGCATGTCCTCGCGGGCACGATGGATCGTCTGTTGCGGGGGTCGGAATGATCGGAGACCGGATGCGGGCCTTGCGGTTCCGGCTGAGCCGGATGCTGCGCCGGAATCAGGTTGATAGCGAGATCGACGACGAACTCCAGTTCCACCTGGACGCCCTGACGGAAGAAAACAGGGCTCGCGGCATGACGGAGGAAGCAGCGCGGCAGACCGCGACCAGCGCCATCGGGAACCTGACTCGCACAAAGGAAGAGTACCGGGAGAAGATGACATTCCCGCTGATCGAGTCGATCCTGCGGGACGCCTGGTATGGCCTGCGTGGGCTGCGCAGGGCGCCGGCTTTTACGGCGACGGCGATCATCGTGCTTGGACTCGGAATCGGGCTGAACGTGGGTGTGGTCTCGATTGTCCGGGCGCTGTGTTACCGGCCCCTGCCGCTACCCGGGGCCGAACGGCTTGCAGGAATCACCCGCGGACACCGCGTGCTGCCGTACCGCCTGTTTGAGGCGCTGCGCGAGCATGGCAAGGAACAGATTGACGTCGCCGCCTACGACCCCTACGCGACGGTCCAAGTGGGCAGCACCCGCCAGTCCAGCGGCGGCAAGGCACGAGCGGCGCTGGTATCGGACAACTTCTTCCGTGTGTTGAACGTCCAGGCCCTTTGGGGCTCCACATTTCATCCGGAGGCCGCAGGAACCCCTGCTTCCGCTGTACTGAGCCAGCGCGTGGCGGAGCGGTACTTCGGGGCCGGCTCGAATGCTGTCGGGGAGACCATCCGGCTGAATCAGCAACTCTTCACGGTAACCGGCGTGATGCCGGCCGGTTTCCAGGGACCAGATCTTATGCTGCCGGAGCTTTGGGTGCGGCTGAGCGATGAACGGCTTTTGAGGCCCGGGTACGACATCCGCAAAGACGCTGATAACCGGCGATTGATTCTGGTTGGCCGTCTGGCGCCGGGCGTTACCCGCAACCAGGCGCGGGAGGAGCTCTCCGCGATCGCGGCCCGCGTGCCGGAACGGAAGCAGGAAAACGAAGGAGTCTTCCCGATCGAGCTACGTCCGGCGGTTCTCTTTCCGCTCAACCAGGAGATGCTGCCGTTTCTGGTGCTGCTGATAGCGCCCACGGGCATGGTCCTGCTGATCGCCTGCGCGAATCTGGCGAATCTTCTGCTGGCGCGCTCATCGCGGCGCGGCAAGGAGATGGCGACGCGCCTGGCGCTGGGCGCGGGCCGCGGCCGCCTGGTGCGACAACTTATGACGGAGAGCATGCTGCTCGCGCTATTCGGCGGTCTGGCGGGCACCTTGGCCGCCGCCCAACTGCTGCAGAGCGCCGGGCGATTTCTTGGCGCGCAAGCCGAAGGGATGGGTCTGGTATTGCCGGCGCCGCGGATGGACGCGGGGGTATTGGGTTTCATGCTGGGCCTTTCGATGCTGGCCGCGCTGACGTGCGGGATTTCACCGGCCCTAAAGGCAACGCGACTGGACCTGGCCTCGGCCGTGCGGCAGGAGAGCGGCGGGACCCGCGGGTCGAGGCTGCGGAATGTGTTGATGATAGCCCAGGTGGCCGTGTGCACGGTGCTGCTGTGCGCCGCCGGCTTGATGCTGCGTAGTTTCCAGAGGTCGCTGGCAACGGATCCGGGATTCAGGACGGAGCGAGTGGTGGCGGCCCACTATGATCTGGCGAGTGCCGGCTATTCCCCGGATCAGGCCGCGGCGTTCCAACAGCGAATTCGTCTGCGACTGCAATCCTCGGGCAAGGTACGCGCGGTGGCACTGGCCTCGGCTCCGCCGCTGTCGGACCGTCCCTTGATTTCGATCCACGTCAGCGACGCGGACAAATCCGATCGCCGCATCAGCAGTCCTTTCAACCGGGTATCCGCTGAGTTCTTTCCGTTGTTCGGGATCAGGATCACGGCAGGCCGCGCGTTCACCCCCGAGGAGATTGCGGCCGGGACTCCGGTAGCAGTCGTGAGCCAGGCCACTGCACAGCGGCTCTGGCCGGGCAGGCCGGCGCTGGGGCAGCGCTTTCGAATTCAGGACAACGGACCGCAGCCGTGGCACGAGGTGGTCGGCGTGGCCGCGGATACCCGCAGCGTGTGGCTCTCGCGCGTGGACGAAAACTACGTGTATCTCCCCTTCGACCCGAAAGGACGCGACGCGAACGCCCTGCTGGTGGAATTGGTGAGTGATACGCCCACGGCCCGGACGGAGTTGTCGGACGCGTTCCGTGCCATCGATGCGGAGTTGCCGGTTTCCCTCGAACCGATGACTGACGTTCTAGGCCGGTGGAGGCTCCTACCACTGGCCGGTTCCGCCGCGGCGACAACCCTAGGGGCTTTGGCATTGCTGCTGGCCGGGGTTGGGCTGTACGGCGTGATGGCCTATCTGGTCAGCCAGAGAAGCCGCGAATTCGGCATCAGGGTGGCGCTGGGTGCGGACAAGCGCGCCATAGTGGGGATCGTGTACCGGCGGGGCTTTGGAACCGTAGGGCTCGGCTTGGTGATGGGCCTGAGCGGAGGGGCATTGCTGGCGCGGCTGCTGATGGGTTCTTTCTACGGTCTGAGTCCATACGACCCGCCGGCGTTCCTGTTCGTCATCAGTTTCGTGGGTGCGGCGGCCCTGGCCTCGATGTACGGACCGGCGCGCCGGGCAGCGAGTGTGGATCCGGCCGCGTACCTACGCGAAGAGTAGCCTCCCTATACACGATTCACCGGGCGGAACGAGCAGAAACCTGGACGGCAGGGGTCTCCAAGTAAGCACAGGCCATGCGGATCAACTCATTCTTCAATGCTTCATACTTCTGCTCCGGAGCGCTGGATTCCAGCAGCCGCCGGCTGACTCCCGACATCGCGCCCTGGAGCATGTCGGCGATCAGTTGAGGATCGGCGCAGAGGGGATCAGACGAGGTGTTCAGCATGTGGACAATGGCGTGATCCACCCGGGACTGCATCTGGTAGGCGATGTTCGCACCGTCCACATCGGAACTGACGGAATAAAACGCGACGGTGGTGCGCACCTTCCGCATCTTGGCGGTGAGAAACGCCGTGATGAGCGCGGCGACCATCTGCCTGGCCGGTTTCCCTTCCTGTTCCCTGCACACATGCTCGACAGCGCCGACTACTTCCGCCAGATGGCGTTTGAGGGAAGCCTGCAGCAGGGCCGTCTTGTTGGGGAAGTACTGGTAGAGTGTGCCAATCGAGACGCCCGCGCGTTGGGCGACGCGAGTCGTGGTCAGCCGCTCCTTGCCGCCCTGGAGCAAAACCTGAACAGTTGCCTGCAGGATCGCATCCACACTGGCGGTGGATCGCGCTTGAACCGGCGATTTACGGGGCTCCAGAGCGGTGGGGGGACGCTGCGCCAAATGCGAACTCCTTTCGGGCACGAAGCCACATCCAATTCGATGTACAGACAGTACTTCAGGTAACAGAAGAGCCAGGAGAAATCATCATGACAGCACAAGTCCTTGCGGGCGGCAGTTTCCCTCTTGCGGGCGAACTAATGGCGGTGAACCGGATGGGGTACGGAGCCATGCAACTGGCGGGCCCGGGGGTCTGGGGACCGCCACGAGATGTGGATGAGGCAGTGGCGGTTCTGAGGGAAGCCGTCGAATCCGGCGTGAATCATATCGATACCAGCGACTTCTATGGCCCTCATGTGACGAACCAGATCATCCGTCAGGCTTTGCATCCTTATCGGGAGGGGCTGGTGATTGTCACCAAGGTGGGTGCAAAGCGAGGCGAAGACAAGTCGTGGATTCACGCGCTTTCGGCCAAGGAACTGACCAGCGGGGTTCACGACAACCTGCGGAACCTGGGTCTTGACGTGCTGGATGTCGTGAATCTTCGGGTAGGCGGAGTGATGGGTCCGTCAGAAGGATCCATTGAAGCACCGCTGACCGTGCTGGCCGGGCTGAAGCAGCAGGGACTGATCCGGCATCTCGGGCTGAGCAATGTCACACCGGCCCAACTGGCGGAGGCGCAGAAGATCAGCGAGATCGTGTGCGTTCAGAACCTTTACAATCTGGCGCATCGTACCGACGAGGGCTTTATCGACCACCTGGCCACCCAGGGCATAGCCTACGTGCCGTTCTTTCCGTTGGGCGGCTTCAGCCCGCTACAGTCCGCAAGGCTGGATGGAGCGGCAAAGGCTCTTGGCGCGACACCCATGCAGGTGGCTCTGGCCTGGCTGCTGCAACGCGCGCCGAACCTGCTGCTGATTCCTGGTACGTCCTCCAGGGGACACCTGCGCGAGAACCTGGCGTCCGCCAAGCTGACGATCCCCGCTGAGGTGCGGTCGGAACTGGAGCGGATCGGCGGCGGCGCCGGGCAACCGGAACTCTGAAAGAAGCTGCGAACGGCCGAGCCATCGTCCCGCGAAACAGCAGGCGTCCGCGATAATGTCTGAATGATCAAGACGGGCCGGACATGCGCCGCACAAATCGTGACAGGCTGGATTCTCGCTTTCCTGGGAACCGCCACTCCGATGTGCGCGTGGTCCGGACCCGACACAGTCCTCTTCTATAAGCATCCCGCGGACAAGTGGGAGAACGCCTTTCCCGCCGGGAACGGCCGACTGGGCGCGATGGTTTTCGGCGGGACCGCCGAGGAGCAGATTCAACTCAACGAGGCCACTTATTGGTCGGGCGGGCCGTATTCAACGGTGGTGAAGGGAGGACGGGAGGCTCTTGCGGAGATCCAGAGGCTCCTGTTCGAAGGACAGTACAAGCAGGCTCACGTGCTCTTTGGGCGGCGCATGCTGGGTTACCCGGTGGAGCAGCAGAAATACCAGGCGCTGGCCAACCTGGTGCTGTCGTTGGAGGGGAAGGGCGAGGTCTCGGACTACCGCCACGAACTCGACCTGGACACGGCGGTGATCAGAACGAGTTACCGGCAGGATGGGGTGCGGTACACGCGGGAGGTGCTGGTGAGCCCCGTCCACCAGGTGGTCGTTGTGCGCCTGACGGCGGACACGCCGGGCCGCATCTCGTTCACGGCGCAGCTGCGCGGATATAGAAACACGGCGCATTCCAACTACGCGACCGACTACTTCCAGATGGATAGCTATGGAGGAGATGGGCTGGTGGTGCGGGGCCGATCGGCGGATTACCTGGGGATCCCCGGGAAGATCCGTTACGAGGCTCGCCTGCGTGCCGCCGCCACGGGCGGTTCGGTCCGGGTGGAGGGAGATGTCCTCGATGTCCGCCGGGCGGACGCAGTGACCCTGGTGATTGGCGCCGCAACGAACTTCGTGAACTACCGGGATGTGAGCGGGGATCCGGCGGCCCGTATCGACGAGGTGATGAAAGCCACGGCGGGCCTGAGCTTCGAGAGCCTGAAACAGGCTCACATTCAGGAACACCAGCGCCTGTTCCGGCGGGCTTCGCTGACGCTGCCGGTGACGGAGAACTCGAACCTGCCGACCGACGAGCGGCTGAAGGCGTTCGACGGGTCGAACGATCCCGCCCTGGCCGCCCTATTGTTCCAGTTTGGGCGCTACCTGCTCATCTCTTCGTCGAGGCCCGGAGGCCAGCCGGCCAATCTGCAGGGCTTGTGGAACAAGGACATGAATCCCATGTGGGATTCGAAGTACACGACGAATATCAACACGCAGATGAACTATTGGATGGCCGAGGCCGCCAACCTGAGCGAATGCGCGGAGCCGTTGTTTCGCATGATCGGGGAGTTGACTGACCAGGGCGGTGAGACGGCCAGGGAATTCTACGGAGCGCGCGGCTGGGTGCATCACCAGAACACGGATCTGTGGCGGGTGACCGCCCCGATGGACGGGCCCAGTTGGGGTGCGTTCACCACGGGCAGCGCCTGGCTGGTGACTCATTTGTGGGAGCACTACCTCTACACCGGCGATACCGGGTTTCTGCGCGAATACTATCCGGTGATGAAGGGGAGCGCGGAGTTCTTTCTGGACTTCCTGAAGCCGGACCCGAAGCGGGGCTGGCTGGTCACGAATCCGTCCACTTCGCCGGAAAACTTCCCGGCCGGACCGGCGAATGTGAAGTTCTTCGACGAGGTCACCACCATGAAGACGGGGACCAGCCTTACCGTGGGCTCGACCATCGACATGGAGATCCTGAGAGAGCTGCTTAGCGAAGTGGAGCAGGCCTCCAGCATCCTGGGAGTAGACCCCGAATTCAGGCGGCAGGCCGCGGCGGCTCGAGGTCGACTGGCTCCTCTCCAGGTAGGCAGGAAGGGGAATCTTCAGGAGTGGCTGGAGGATTGGGACGAAACAGAGAAGAGCCACCGGCACATTTCGGGATTGTGGGGTTTGTATCCGGGCCACGAGATTGCCCCGAGCAGGACTCCGGAGTTCGCGGCAGCGAGCCGGGTGGTGCTGGAGCAGCGAGGCCTGTCCGGAAACGGGTGGTCGTCGGCGTGGAAAGCGGCGTGCTGGGCCAGGCTGGGCGAGGGGAACAAGGCGATGGAGAATGTGCGCTACGCCGCCGGGCACTACACCACGACGAGCCTGTTTTCGATCTGCTCGAATGCGATGCAGGTGGATGGGGCCTTCGGCATGAGCGCGGCGATTCTTGAGATGCTCCTGCAATCAGAGGCAGGCGAGTTGCGGTTCGTTCCGGCGCTGCCGGAGTCGCTCGGCTCGGGCAGTGCGAAGGGATGGCGGGCCAGGGATGGATTCGAGGTGGATTTCCAGTGGCAAGGCGGAGCACTGGAGAAGGCGTCCATCCTGTCGAGTCTCGGAAAGCCATGCCGGATCCGGGTGCCGGGTTCATTTACGGTCACGAGCGGGGGCCGGGCCGTGGCGGTCACCCACCCGCAGGCCGGATTGATTGAGTTTGCGACGGCGTCAGGCGCGCGGTACGAAGTGGTGCGGAGTGGGGCCGGCAGCGGGCAGTAGATGCCTGCCGATGTTGCCGGCTGGGAATGCACCTGAAAGCGAGGATGCAGGTGGAGGCAGCCCCTACGGCGTCGCTACCAGGCTCGAACTCGCGACCAGTTCCTTCACAGGCCTTATTTCGATGCCACCCAATTGGATCGCGGGGATTTGAGCCGCGACCTCGATGGCCTCCTCCCGATCCCTGGCCTCGATGAGGATGAAGCCGCCGACCTGTTCGCGCGCTTCGGCGTAGGGACCGTCCGTCACTTTCACTTTGCCGTCCTGGAGGCGGACCACGACGGCGGACCGCACGGACTCCAGCGCCTGTGCGGCCAGATACTGGCCCTGGCGGCGCAACGTGCCGTCGTAGGCCAGGCTCACGTCGTCCAGGTCCTGCGACTCCCGAGGAGTCAGGGCCTCCAGTTTCGACTCATCCACAAAAACCAGGCAGAGGAACTTCATGCTTTCATCTCCACGGTGTGAATTCTTCCCTCATCAGGTCGTCGAATGAACCCGGCGGAAATAGACAGGCCGGCGACGGAAATGGCAAAAGAATCGTGCCGATGAAGACGGGCCAGCGAGTTGGGGCAGCGGTCAGCCGCGATCGGCGTCGGGGAAGAGGATGCGGCGATAGAGAGTCTCAAGGTGAGGCACACTCCGTTCAAATGAGCGGAGTAGGAGCCGCCATCCTCCACTTGCCATTCGAGAGGATCGCGGGCGCTTTGCGTCGCATCGAGGAGAAACTGCGCAACGTATAGATCAGAGACTGCCCTTGCAACCTCAATCACCCACTGCGGGCGTTTGTCTATAGGCCAGATTGAGCAGCGGCGGCGCCACCAGCGTCGTAGCGAGAGCCGTGAAGACGACCACACCGTAGATGGGCTTGGAGACCGCGCCCATGGCCAGGCCGAGTTGGGCCACCACAATTCCGACCTCGCCGCGCGGCACCATGCCGAAGCCGATGCGGGTGGCGTCTCGCAGACCCAGGCTGAGAGCACCGGCTCCGCAGCCGATGAGTTTGGAGACCACGGCGGCCAGGAGCACAATGGCCGTTAGCAGAATCATGGACGAGTCCTTGAAAACCGCAAGATCGATTTTCAGTCCGATGCCCACCAGGAAGAAGGGCACGAGCAGTTCGGTGGTGCCGTGAACCAGAGTGTGTACGCGTTTGCTCACGCTTTCGCCCAGGCTCATCCCGGCGAGGAAGGCTCCGACGATGGCCGCGACACCCGTATACATCGAAACGACGGAAAGGGCGAACAGCAGGACGATGGCGAGATGGAACTGAGCCTCGCTGGCGCGCAGGCGAGCCTGGAGGGCAGGGACAGCCTTGCTCACCGTGTGCGAGCCCCATTTTGCCATCACCACCATGAAGATGATGGGCAGCACCGCGGTGACACCGATGTCGATCGCCTTGAATTCCCCGCGAGCCATGCTGCTGACAACCGCAAGAACGATCAGGCCCAGAACATCGTCGATGACCGCTGCAGCGAGGATGATCTGGCTGGATTTCTCGTGGAGTTTGTTCTTGGCGCTAAGGACCTGCGCGGTGATCCCGACGCTGGTGGCGACCAGGGCCGCGCCGACAAAGATGGATTCAATCTGACCGTAGCCCCACGCGCGCAGAATCACCCAGCCCATACCCAGAGGGACCAGGACGCCGATGATGGCTACGAGGAAGGCCGTTCCGCCGACCTTCAGCAGTTCGGAGGATTTCACCTCCAACCCGACATTGAAGAGAAGGAAGAGCACACCCAGTTCCGACAGATCCTGCAGGATGGGCGTAGGAGTGACCCAGTGGAGCATGCTGGGCCCGATCACGACGCCGGCCAGAATCTCTCCCACGAGCCCGGGCATGCCAAGGCGCTCGAAGATCTCGGAGAAGAGCTTCGCGGAGGCAAAGACCACGAGCATCAGAACAGGGAGGGAGAATTCGTGCGCGAGCGGCATTCAGCTAGGATCGGTCCTTAGAGATCATAGTCTCTGAAGTCGGGCGAGCGCCGCCGGGTCTCGCATCAACGAGTACGCCGGACCATTGGAGCCATGGCGCAGGACCGGCGGTAAGACCGGCTACTGCGGATCCGCGTCTGGAAACAGTACACGGCGGAAGAGGCTCTCCCGGATGGAGTCGCGCAAGCCCCAGGCTTTGACTTTCCGGGCGTTGCACTGGCTGCTGACGGCTCTGGCCAGACCATTCAAAGTGTCGGAAAGATGCATATCGTCATCACTACTGAATTTGCGACTGAAGAGTGTGACGGGATGGGGCTCCTCAATATAGGTAACCTCGTCGCCCTGTGAGAAGCTCAGGCAGATTCCCGACCAACCCATGCTCCTGGAGTGGAACAGGGTGAGCCGGACTCCATTGAGCTGCGTGCAGTATGATCCCCCATCGAGCAGGTGCCACTGCAGGGGACCATCCGATGCCTGAGTGGCTTCGAGCAGGAACTGCGCGATGTACAGCTCTGAAACCGCCATGGCAATATCACCCCACCTTCACCGGAGCCACTGCGTCAACTGCAGATTCTTTTGCTAAGGGCCTACGGCCCGACATCTGGCATACGAAGGGCGAGCCGTCACGGCTCGCCCTTTCATCGATCATATGATCGTTTGTCTGGAGCACGCTAGATTGCGGACTCACCCGCTGTCTGGGAAACATGACGCTCCATGTGCGAAGCGCTGGGATAGTGCGGAATGGCATGAGGCTGACCCGCCGACGTGATGACGTACTCGGGGTAGGCGGAGATGCCGTGTTCAAACAGGTCCAGACCGCCGCGCTCGCCCTCTTCCGTGACACGCAGCAAGCCCATGGCATTGACGCTCCACATGACCAGCATGGCAACCGAGAAGGTGGCCACGGTGACGATCAGACTGCCAATCGCCTGAGCGGCCAGCAGTGTGAATCCGCCGCCGTAGAAAAGACCCGTGAGCGGCGCGGAGTTGTCAGCGGCCAGCGGGCCCGTGGCGCCATACTTGCCGCAGGCGAAGAAGCCCAGGGAGAGAGTGCCCCAGATACCACAGACGCCATGCACCGGAACCGCGCCGATGGGATCGTCGATGCGGAGCCATTCCAGAACTTCCACGGCGCCAACTACGATGAAGCCGGCGATGCCGCCGAGGATGATGGACCCGCCGGGGCTCACCCAGTAACACGGGCAGGTTATGGCGACAAGGCCCGCCAGGAAGCCGTTGACGGTGAAGCTGACATCCCACTTCTTGCTCATGATGAAGGCCGCCGTCATGGCGGTGAGGCCGGCGGCGCAAGCGGCAAGAGTCGTGTTGGCGGCAACGCGTCCGATGCCTTCGTAGTCCATGGCTGAGAGCGTGCTGCCCGGATTGAATCCGTACCAGCCGAACCACAGCAGCAGGCCGCCGGATGCCGCGATGGTCAGATCATGCGGCAACATAGGCCCACCGCCGTCCCGCTTGAACTTGCGGCCAATGCGAGGACCCAGGACAATGGCTCCGGCGAGAGCAACGAATCCGCCGATGGTGTGCACCACCGTGGATCCGGCGAAATCGTGGAAGCTGGCGCCGAGGCTGGGGAGGAAATTGCCGGCCGAACCCATCGAAACCAGGAACCCATCCGGACCCCAGGCCCAATGGCCAATGATCGGGTAGATGAATCCGGAAACAAAGAAGCTGTAGATCAGGTCGCCGACGAAGCCGGTCCGGCCGATCATTGCGCCCGAAGTGATGGTCGAACAGGTATCGGCGAAGGCGAACTGGAAGAGCCAGAACGCCAGGAACGCAACGCCGCTACCTTCATAGGTGGCAGGGGCGCCATTGAGGAAGAACCAGTTCAACCCAATGAATCCGTTGCCGTGGCTGAACATGAAAGCAAAGCCGAAGGCGTAAAAGAGAAGGCCACACAGACAGGTGTCAACAATACACTCCATCAGCACGTTGACGGTCTCTCGTGAGCGGCAGAAGCCGGCCTCCAGCATGGTAAAGCCCACCTGCATGCCAAACACGAGGAATGCCGCCACCAACGTCCAGACCGTATTCAGGGGATTGACGATATCGTTGCCCTTCAGCGCGGGTGGAGCATCCGCGGCAAAGGTGCGGAAGCTCATCAGATCCGGATTTGTGAAGAGAAACAAGATGGCCAGCAGCGCGATGCCGGTCAACTTGCCGCTAAGCAGCAAGCCCCCGTACCGCCGCCATTCGGGGTCGTGCAATCTCGCACGCAGGCGGGAGATTCTGAATGCTAGAGAGGGCTTCTTCTCCATTTGGCTAACAACTCCTTGTTGGATGATCAGGACAGCGGACCGGCGACAGTCAGCGAGCCGGGGAGCGTGGACGCTAGGGCCGCCCCGGCGGGAACAACTTCGATCAGAGATTACAGATAGTACGGTCCCTGCATCGGTCGGCGCCGATGAAACGCAGATAGCGCTGGCAGGGAATCAGACCGACCGCAGCACCGGGTAGAGCGCATCAGGGCCGGCAACATCCAAGTGTGAACCGGACCGCCCTAACAGGGGATTCGTCCGGGCCAAAGAAGCGGATAGCAGACTGGGCTTTGCTCTTGCTGAACGGGCAGCTTGAAACCTAAGTTAAGGCAAGGGAGCACCTTCCTGCCAATCAATAATTTTGATTGACAGGATCCGAGAAATGGGCCGTCCTGGGATAGCTATCTTACTGATAAGTTAGGCGTCTACACGGGCTAGCCCGAGCGCTTCCGCCTGCTGTTGCATGGCCTGGATGCAGAACTCAATGTGGGCGTCCAAATCACCCCAGACCGGCCGCGCCGTTCACAATATCGTCACGATTGACTGCGCGGGCGAAGGCCTTGTCCTTCATCTTCTTACGGACACCCTTCACCTCCACGTCCAGAATTGAACGGGTCGGTTTGACATAGGAGATGGCCGTGAGGAAACCGGCCAGTTCATCGCAGGCGAAGAGGGTCTTTTCGAGGAGGGATTGCCGCGGGACGCCGGTGAAATCGGCGTGGGAGAGGATGGCGCGGCGAATCTCCTCGCTAACGCCCCGCTCCTTGAGGATCGCCTCCCCCTTCACGGGGTGATCCGGCAGTTGAGGGTGGATCTCCCAGTCGAAATCGTGAAGCAAGGCAGTGACGGACCAGGTCTCAACATCCACCGGCTGGCCTTCGGCGGCGAACTTGCGGGCGTAAGCGAGCACGCATGCTTCCACGGCGAGGGAATGGCGGCGAAGGGCGTCGTTCTGGATAAACTCGCAGACGATAGACCAGGCTTGTTCGCGATTCATGGGATCTGCAGACCATAGTAGCGGACAGCCGCAAGGCGATGTTATATTGGGGAAGTCGAGTTTGTGGGCCTGTGGCGCAGTTGGGAGCGCGCTTCCATGGCATGGAAGAGGTCGTGAGTTCGAATCTCACCAGGTCCACCAATAGTTTCTGCAACTTGACTCTCTTCCCTCCCTTTCAGCCCCCGCACTTCATTCCGCACAACCCAAGGTAATGGCCTCGTCTGGCGACAGCGGATAGCCCTCTCACGACGTCCCGAATCAGTGACCCTGTGCTACAGAGTCCTTTTCTGGTTCGCATGGCCAATCTGCGGGGTGCCTTCGAAGGCGTGGACGCCCTCAGGCTCCTGTCCGAATCACTGTGATGTTGAAGAGGAGGTGCTGTTCGGATTCTATCGTGTTTCCCTATTAACCTTAGCAATACGGTAACTGAACGAAGGCTAGCACATAAC
>JASGIE010000043.1:0-89447 GCA_049841055.1 Paludibaculum sp.
GTGCAGGTGGCGTTGGGGAATCCGGAGAGCCGGACCCGCGCATTGGCTTATCATCTCAGGAGCGATGTCCAGTCCGTGCACTTCCCCGAAGTACTCCGTGAACCAGCGCGTCATGCGGCCGACGCCGCAGCCGATTTCCAGGACACTGCAGGCGCGCGGGTCTTGGTTGTTCAGAAGCACAGGCAGGAAGGCCCGGACGAGCTGATCGTAGTTCGCCCGGCCGGGACGCGCTGAAGTCGGCCTCATCGGCCTGCGAGTCGCGAGTGTAGACGAAGTGCTCGGCATCCTGGTGCGCTCGCTCGTTCCAGTCCCTCTTCATCCATTCGGCCACAGCGCGTAAGTCCGTTGATTCCGGCATGCTGAGATTATTTTAGCGGGGGGCGCACGGGCACCATTGCCATCCTGAATTAACTAGCTATGACCGTGAATTGCCGGCCAGAATCGAAGGAGTGCGATCTCGCCGATTCCTTGCCCACCAGGCTCCGCCGTACAACACTCCAACCGCGGCATACATGCAGGCAGTGATCAACAAGGTTGGCCCGAGATTCCGGCTTGTCAGTGGATGCCGCCACGGTTGGCTGGCAAGGCGCCAAAGCGAACCTGCCAGGTTCAAGGCGAAGAATGTGCGGAATACGTGCTCGGTCCAGGGCCGATAAGGCAGGCTGCAGCCAGAACCCAATCGTCCACCTCCAATAGATATTCCACAGTAGAGTCAACCCAACAGCCGTGAATTCGAAAGCCGTTTCCATGGCCTGAATCGTTGGGTCGTTCTCCTGATCCTTGCGCGCCTGATCCCTCGCTCGTTCCTCGGCGGTATCCGAATCGCCGGGTGTCGGCATCTGGTCCTTGGCAATCTCCAAACGAAGTATGGTTTGTCCGAAGTAAGCTACTCGAACCGGGAGGCCCGGGCGGATTGGTCCGCCATGCGATGCTGCATGGTGGAACCCGGGTGACTCGAATGTAGTCCGAGTAGCAGAACCGTTCGGACTGGACTGTGAAGCATTCGCTGTCGTGCCCGTTGTAGGGCATCGGATGGAAATCGCTGACAACGCCTTCCACGACAGAATAGTGGCCAGCTTGGAAGGCGGCTAGTGCGCCTAGTGCGTTCGATCTTTGGCTGGAGACAATTCCACTGACCACCCCAGTCCATATCACACCAAAGCCACAGAGCATGCACGGCAAGGCATAGCCCATCCTCTGCCATTTGAACTTCCACTTTCCGTAGATGAGTACGACGCCAGCCAGGAGCGGAATGAGTCCCAGAAGCCCTAAGGGCGAACTCGATGCTGGTTCTGAAACCTCGAATGCAACTGCGTACTCCAGCATGCCAAATTCATCCTCTCATGGAACCGTCCGGTTCCAGGTGAGGCTGTTTAGCTACGCGGACTGGGATTGCCGCCCTGGTTCATGGAAAGCGGTCCGATCGTTGCAGAGTTGTGCGATTTGATCTTCCTCAGAACGAGAACCGCGCGCTCAACTGAATCTGCCGGCCCGGCGTGGACGATTCGGTAATCGTCCCGAACTGCGCCGTATTCACGAACCGGTTCGGTGTGCCGAGGTTCACCTTGTTCAATGCGTTGAAGGCTTCGATCCGGAGCTGGAGCCGGGCCGTCTCCGTAATCGCGAACGAACGAGCCAGGGCCAGGTCCAGCGTCTGCTGGCCCGGCCCGTAGACCGTGTTCCGGCCCGTGTTCCCGAAGGTGTAAGGAGCCGGTGCGGAGAAGGCCAGTGGATTGAACCACTGCTGGGCGTTCCGCGTGCCGGGTCCGAAGACGGGTTGTCCGGTGTAGTTCGCGCGAACCGAGTTCTCGCCCAGTATGGCGCCGGTATTCGCCGTGTCTCCGAAAACGGAGATGGTGAACGGGAACCCGCTCTGCGCCTGGTAGATCGTGGAGAGTTGCCAGTTTCGGGTTGCGGCGCGGGACCAGTTCCAGTGGACCAGAGAATGCACGTCGTACACCGCGCTGAGCACGAAGCGGTGCCGGATGTCGCAGGACGGCCCTTTTTCCGATCGGAGGTCCTGGTTGTTCTGCGGAATGGCTGCCTCGAACATGGGCGAGCGGAAGTCCGGCGCATCGCTGAGATTCTTGGCATAGGTGTAGTTCGCCAGCAGGCTGAGCCCACCCGAGTAGCGGCGGCGGATGTTGACATAGCCGGCGTCATACCAGCTCTGGGCCGTGTTCTCGAGCCAGTTCACCGCGCTGACCGGAATCGTATTGCTCACGACGGTGACGCTGTCGGGAAATATGGTGCCCGGCAGAAATGTGGCGCTGCCGTACGGACGGCGCGGCTGGATCAGGCCCGGCCCGGGCAGGGCGTTGTTGATCAGGTGCGAGCGCTGCAGGTGAAAGCCGCGATCGCCCTGGTAGCCCACCTCAAGAGTTGTGGATTGGCCGAGGCTCTTCTCGAGCGACACCGACCACTGCTGCACATACTGCGGCGCCTGGTACGGGTCGAAGGCGGTGAAGCTGGTAACCGTCCTGCCGACAACCGGTGCCGCGAAATCGAAGGTCCGGATGGAAGGCGTGAATGCGTCGCTCTGGTTGGTTTCCGGGAAGATGATCGGTACGTTGTGCAGGTTGTTGCACCAGGTATTCATGTCCACCGGTGTGTAGAAGATGCCGTAGCCGATGCGCAGGACCATCCCGTAACGCGGCAGTTGTTGCGCGATGCCCAGCCGCGGCGCGAAGTTCAGTTTGTTCGGGTAGAACAGGCCTTTGGGCGTCCCCATCTGACCGCCGATGTACGCGGTGAGCTTGTCGGGTGTGACGAAAAGCCCTGCCCACTGGTTGGACACGTCAGTGAGCGGACTCATGAACTCGTACCGTAGGCCGAGATTCAAAGTCGTGGTGCCCGTGATGCGCCAGGTGTCCTGGACGTAGGCATCGGCGTACCACTGGCGCAGGTTCATGCGCGGGGAGCCCACCTGACGCTGCCGGACTGCCGGCAGCCCTAATTCCATGCTGGCCAGTGCCGATCCCGTGCCATCGTTGGTCGCCGTGCGTGTCGTGTAGCCGCTGGTGAACTGATAGTAGCCGCGGCTCAGCACGTAAGCCCACATGGGCCAGATAAAGCGGCGATAGGAGCTGCCGACGCGCAGGCTGTGGTGCCCGTGCTGCCACGCAAGTGTGTCGCGTCCTTCCACGACCGTGTCCCAGCTCTGCATCGGGGTGGCCTGGAAGGTATCGCCAAAGGCGGAGTAGCCCTGCACATTGAAATACGGCGCACCCCAGGCGCGAGCCCCACCGAAACCAACGCCTTGGATCCCCAGTTGACCGATGATGTCGTTGACTCCGGCATTTTCCTCGGAATGGGTCATGGCGAGGCGCGAGTAAGCGATCAGGGCGGTGTTGACGAGATTGGGAGTCAACACCCGTGTCCACCCGATGTTGGCGTTTTGCGAGAGATTGTCGTGAAGAAGCCCGAAACCCGGCAGGTTTTGTGGTGTGAAGCCGTGCTCGGCTCCGGCAGAGAAGCGCGCCGTGATGTTGCCGGCCTGGTCGAAGACGCGGTCGACGCGCAGCGTGCCCTGGTTGTTGGCATTGCGCTGGTTGCGCTGGTCCATGAAGTTGTTCGAGTCGTTGCCGGCGCCGACAACCGAAGGAACTCCGTCCATGATCATGGCGCCCATGTCCATCGTGTTGGGGCGGGGCACATACCGGTTCAGCATGATCTGGGCGGCGGAGTTCAACAGGTTGGAGGGGATTACGTTGCCCGGAAACGGGTCGCGGATGTTCTGCGGATTGGTCCGGCTGATCGGCTTGGTGGGATCGTAGTCCGGATTCGCATGTTGGCTGAAGGGATTGAAGATATCCACGCCGGCGCCACTGAAATCGCCATTGGCTTCTTCTTCCATTGGGACCGTGCCGATGGAAGTGACCGTCTTAACGCGGCGCAGCCCTTCGTAGTTGGCGAAGAAGAACGTCTTGCTGCCGACCAGCGGCCCGCCGAGCGCGGCGCCGAAGTTATTCTGAACGAGGAACTTGCCCCCTGGGTCTTCGTTGAAGCTATGTGCGTCCATGGCCCCGTTGCGCAGGAATTCATAGGCCGTGCCGTGAAATTTCGACGTGCCGCTCTTGGTGATGATGTTGACCTGTCCACCGCCGGCGCCGCCCAGTTCGGCAGAATAGCTGCCTGTCTGCACCTGGAACTCGCGCACGGCGTCCGGCGACAGACTAAGATTCTGCGTATTGAACGTGGGATCGGTGTTGACGGCGCCGTCGATGAGGAAGTAATTGGCGTTGGGACGGTTGCCGCCGATGGTCAGGGAAGAGTTCTGCCCCGGGCGCCAGTACAACGGATTCATTGAGCCGGTCTGGGCTCCGTGTCCCTGATGCGAGCCCGGGACCGTGAGCGCAAGGTCCAGCAGCGACCTGCCGTTCAGAGGCAGTTCCTTCACTGATTTGGTTTCCACCACCTCGCCGAGGGCCGCGCTTTGCGTCTTCAACATCTCCACTGTGGAGGTGACGTCCACCGAGGTCTTTGATGGGCCCACACTGAGCCCCAGGTCCAGCCGCATGCTCTGCCCCACCTCCAACCTAATGTTGTGCGTGGTTGTGGAGAAGCCGACGGCCTGAGCCTCAATCGTGTAAGGGCCCGGTGCGAGTCCGACGATCTCGTAGCGGCCATCCGCACCCGTCGGGACCGAGCGAACAGCGCCAGTCTCTTCATTCCGCACCTGGACCGTGGCGTTGAGGACCGGGTCCTGGCGAGGATCGGTGATGATGCCATTGACAGCAGCGAGATTGCTCTGTGCGTGGAGCAGCGGGCACACGAAGACCAACATTGCCCAGAAGTGGATTCTTGCCATCGTGGGGGCAAGTATAAGACCGGGGCACTATGAATTCCTATAATTTGAAACTATTAGGAGCGTCTGCAGGCCCATTTGGCCCGCCATTGGAATCCTTTCAAGTGAGGGCTGCAGGCCACGTTGTGGCAGCCTGGGGTGATGAGAGCGGCTACGATTGCTGTGGTTCCGTCTCTCTCGGCAAGACGCCCGGACCTGACGAAAGAGATGTAGTTTTTGGTGGAATGGAACCTGCGTGGCGTGGGCAGGATCATGCTGATCACTCACTTTTTTACTATTGACGGTGATGACAAGGCAATACTCGAACGACTGGAGGGCCTGGGGCTCAGCCTCTCCGATGCGGGACTTCGCGCTGGACTGCGCTTCTTCCAGGTGTCCGAGGAGGATGTGCGCTGGTCCGGGGTTTCAAAGCTGCTGATGGAGATGGACGCGGACCGGAGTTGGGTCGGCCGACGTATTGAAACAAGTTTCACCCGGCAGGAAATGGCCGCGGCAGATTTCCTCACCGTAGCCTACTGCTGGACGAGCGGATACCCTGAGCCTTCCCATCTTGCGGCGGTCCCTGGCCTGCGTTGTCTGCCCTTTGAGCTGGAGAACTACGATATGGCAGAGCGGTGCATCGCCTGCGGCATTGGCTCGCGGCTGAAGGCGCCGTTTCGAATGAAGAAGGAGCCTGCCTGGGGCCGAAGGTCGATTCTCAAGTTGAACTGGGTGCCGGATGAGATTTTTGTCCGGAAGGATTGCTGGGAGGCCGTGTTCCGCCCTGCCGGCATTGAGTCCCAGCCGGTGTTGCACCATCAATCCAGCGATGTCCTGGAGACGATTGTGCAACTCAAACTGGAGAGGACGGCCAAACTGAATCTGGAAGGTATAACCCCCTCCGTGTGTCCTGCCTGCGGATCGCACAAGTTTGCGCCCAATCAGCGAGGGCCGTTCCCGGAGGTGCTTGCCATGGGGTCCGAGATTGCCCAAACCCGGGAGTACTTCGGACACGATGGAGCCGCGTACAGCGAGATTGTGGTGTCGGCGGCGCTTTTTGAAAGCATCCGCTCAGCAGGACTGAGAGGCGCCGGGTTTCGTCCCTGCGCCCGGCCAGGCGAACGCGCGTTCTGATGCCTGAGAACGGCGTTCGCTGACTGAGGCCGTGCGGGCGGCTAGAACGACCAGCGGACGGTCACCCGCGCGGATCGAGGCGCTCCGGGCTTCACATAGAGGCTGTCGTAGGAGCCCGTGAAGTAGCGCGTGTTGCTCAGGTTGTACGCATTGATTTGAATGCCGAAGTGCCCCACACGGTACGACAACGAACCCTCCAGCAACCCATAGCCTGGGAGTTGAAACGTATTGAAGAGGTCGCCCGACTGATCTCCGTAACGCCGGCCGCCCAAGCCAATACCGAGCCCTTTGGCCCAGCCGCGCTGAATCTCGTAGCGCGTCCAGAGATTGAACGCGTGCCGCGGAGCGTTCTGTGTCGGGGTGCCGACAGGGATCGTATTGTCCTCAGTGACCTTCGCATTGTTAAACGCGTAAGCAGTGGTGAGACTCCAGCCGCCGCGCAGCAGAAACGTGCTTTCCGCTTCCACACCGCGGCTGCGCTGCTGCCCGGTGACGATGGAGAAGTTGGGATGGCCCAGATCGGTCGTGAGCACATTCCCCCGGCGCAGGTCGTACAAAGCCAGCGTCGACTGCAGCCGGCCATTCAACAGGCTGGACTTGATCCCTCCCTCCCATTGACGGCCCTTTTCCGGCGGAGCGAAAGTGCCGTTCTCTGAGCCTGCATCGTAAACCCGGCCCGACTGCGGCAGGAACGATCGGCTGTAGCTGCCGTACAACGCAAGCCCAGGCAGGATCTGGTAATTCGCCCCGATGCGCGGCGTGAAGGCGGAATCTGTGTGACTCGGCGAAGGCAGGTCCCGATTGGAGGTGAAGTTCATGCGACCGCCCGCGGTAACCGTCAACCGTTGCCCCAGCCTCACATGGTCCTGGAAGTAGAGCCCCGTGAACTGCATCAGCGTATTGCCGGCGTACGCCGGGATCAGCGTCACCGGCTTGGACTGCCCATAGACCGGACGGAACAGGTCGATCGGCGTGTATTGCGACATGTCGCTGAAATCGATCGACTCGCCGCTGAAGAGCTGAGGATTGCGGAAGTAGTCGACGCCCACGACCACTTCATGCCGGACAGCGCCTGTGTGGAAAACGCCATCCATCGAGGTGTCGATCGCATAGTTCTTCCACTTCTGGTCGTAGCTGAGCGGGTAGCGATACAGCGTTCGTTCATCGGCATCCAGAAACCCGGGGTAAAGCAGGTTCTTCCAGATCTGGCGATAAGCGGCGATGCGCCCGTTCTGACGGATCTTGAATCCCTCGTGGAACTGGTGTGTGAACTCCCAGCCAAGCTGCCGGTTGTCCTCATGCACCGAATTGTCGTCGTTGCCTGTCTCGCCGACGTAGCGGCTGATCGCGATCTCCCCGTTGATATTCGGTAGCACCGTTCCTTGGGCAGGTAGCGGAAAGGCGTGTCGCCCGTTGTCCTGCTGATAGCGGCCCAGCAGAGTCAGCGACGTAACCGGCGCGATGCGCCAGGTCACGGAAGGCGCTACGTAGGTCCGGTGCAGGCGGGCATATTCGATGAAACTATCCTGCCGCCGGTCCAACGCGAAGACACGGCCGTAGATCGTGCGCGACCGGTTCAGCGATCCGCCGAAGTCCACGCTGGGGCTGTTGAACGCGAAGGAGCCGCCAGTGTATTCCACATTGAGGAACGCATCGGACTTGGGCCGTTTGCTGCGCAGATTCACCAGCCCGCCGAGCATCCCCTGTCCATACAGGGCCGACGACGGTCCTTTCATCACTTCGACACTCTCCAGCCCGCCGATCTCGTCGGCCGTGCCGTTTCCCCCGCGCAGTCCATCGAGATAGGTGGTGAACGACGAATCGAAGCCACGGATGCGGTAATAATCCCATCCATCGTAGTAGCCGCCCGGCATCACACCCGCGACATTCCGCAAGGCATCGTCGAGCTTGACGGCGCCCTGATCGTCCAGCACCTTTCGGGTCACCACGGTGATGCTCTGCGGGATCTCGAGCAGCGGCAGATCCAGCTTGGCGCCGGAGTTCGTCTCCTCCGCGATGTAGTCGATCTGGGCCGTGACGGACACGCTGCTGTGGACGTCTTCCGGCTTCAGCGTGAAATCGGCAGACCCCACAGGCTCCGCATCCACTGCTATGTCCCGCTCGACGGATGTGAACCGCGGAGCAGTGACCCGGACGCGGAATGTGCCTCTGGGCAAAGCCAGCGAATAGAAGCCGTTGGCTCCGGTTCGGACTTCCAGGCGAAAGTTTCCGCAGACAGCCGCAACGGCTGCATCCGGCAGAGCCGCGCCCGAGGCGTCGGAGACTGTTCCTGAGAGAGTCGTTTCCGGCTTCTGAGAAACCAGGGAACAAGCGGAGGCGGCCGCGTTTGAACGTGGCGCAGACGGCGGTTGTGCCGCCAGGGGGATGAGAACGGTAAGTAGTGCTATCAAACTACGCATCGATGATCGTGGACCTTTCCATTTGCAAAGAAGTTGGTGTCAGGCGGCGGTGGATTCCACCTTCGCCGCCGCGGTACGCAGGCGTTTCCAGCGGCGGCCGAGATAACGGTTCCAGTACATGAGCGCGCCTGTGATGGCGAGGGCGGGCAGGCTCAGTCCCAACAGCGCCCAGAGTGTCTTGATCCCCAGTCCCCAATTCACGCCGAAGTGCAGCGGCGAGAGCCAGAACACAATGGAACTGCCCAGGGTCGGATTCACGCCGCTATGCCACACCGCGAGTTGCTGCCCGGTCTCCGGATGGAAGTACACATAGTCCATCCGTGTGAAGTCGCTCCTCTTGCCGCGCGCCATGAAGACCGTGATGGGATGATTGGGGTCTTCGCCGAGGTAGACCCCGGCCAGCCGGCAGGAAGGACAGCCCTCGACCGCCCGCCGCAGCACCGCCGCCAGATCGGCCGACCTGCGCTGCGCCTTCACGTGGATCTCCGGATCGCGCCCGCCTTCCACCGGAGAGAAGATACTCACCACCGCGGCTACCTGCTTCGGAAAGATGAAGTTGATGCCCGAGACACACCACATGACCACGAACGCCAGCGTGTAGAAGCCGGCAGCGCTGTGCAGATCGAAATTGATGCGGCGCCAACTGCGGCCGAAGTCGACCTTCAGCGCCTGCCTCCACCGCCGGATGCCCGGCCACCAGAGAACCAGGCCCGTGAGCGAGAGCAGCAGCAGGAGCCCGGCTCCGATGACATTCACCACGTACCCCGGCAGGCCCAGCAGCAGGTGGATGTGCAGGTCTGAGATCCAGTGTAGCCAGGTGGACTCGAGATCCAGCGCGCCTAGCAAGTGGCCGTCCGAAGGGTCGGCCATGACAAACAGTTCACGCTCATGGCTACCCTGCATGTAGACGAGCACGTTCTCGCTCCCCACTCCGGGCAGGTAGCCGCCGCTCAACCGGAAATCCGGATAAGCCAGCCGGGCGCGCTCCATCACCGTGAACAGGTCAGCGCGCTCAGGACGGTCCGGATGCGGCGGCCGCATCAGCCGCGGGTAGGACAGTGCGGCCAGTTCCTGCTTGAAGACGAGAATGGAGCCGGAGATCCCGATTACGATGGCATACAAACCCGCAAACAGGCCAACCCACAGATGGATCTGAAACAGCGCCTTGCGCCACCACAACGGTTGGGGCTTGTCGAGGAAGCTCATCGGCGTCGTGCGCCTTGGCCGCCCGGGGCTTTCCGGCTGAGTGGCGCGGCCGCTGGATACAACTCACCCGGGCCGCGGGTGGGCAGCAGTTCTGGAGTCAAACGTCCTTCCTTCGCCGCGCTTCACGCGCGCGTCGTTGTCAATGAAGGACTGGCCACCTAGAATTGGGAGTGTCGCCAGCCTTCGGGTTGTCGATTGCCAGGTCTCCACGGTGCTTCGCCAAAAGTTAGCCGTGGAGACCTTCCTGTTTTCGAGACGGGATCCAGCCCGCGCCCATCCGGTGCCTGCCGGAAAGACCCGCAATTCTGCCGGTTTCTCGTGACAGAGAGCCCGCGGGAGGCGGACCTTCTTGTCCGCTTCAGAGTACATTTGCGGCCGGAGGGGTGTCAAGATGTATTTGCAAATGATTTGCAATCATAATGTATGGTGACGTATTTCCATAGATATATCCGCCTCCAGTCGTGCAACTGACTGACGGAACTATCCCATCATGCACCTCGGCGACGCACACGTAACAACTCTCGGCGGTCCCCCGAAAATCCTTGTTATGCTGACAGTCTTTATATAGACTGTCTCCATATGGACCTGCTGCAAGGAACCCTGGAGATGTTGGTGCTGCGGACCCTCCTGTTCGCTCCTCTCCATGGCTACGGCATTGCCAAAGCCATCCGGAGCAGTTCGAACGAGACGCTGGAGATCGAATTCGGATCGCTTTACCCGGCCCTCAAGCGCCTGGAGCTCAAGGGCTGGATTGAGTCCAGTTGGGAGGTCTCCGAACTCAACCGGCGCGCGAAGTACTACCGCTTGACCGCGGAAGGCCGCCGGCAACTCAAGCAGGAGCATTCGAAATGGGCTGAATTCGTGGCGGCGGTGGGCCATGTCATGGGACCCATGCCGGAGGGCGGCAAATCATGACTCTGCTGCGGAAGCTCAAATATCTGTCCCCTGCCCACCGTCGCGCGGAAGACCGCGATATGCAGGAGGAGCTGGACGCTCTGGCCGAAATGGCGGAGCCCGGTGAACTGGGCAACCTGACCCGTGTAGCCGAAGAGGGCCGCGCCGTCTGGACGTGGACATGGCTTGAACAGCTCTACCGCGATGCCCAATACGCACTGCGGGCGATGCGGCACAACCCCGGCTTCACCACCACGGCCGTCCTGTCGCTGGCGCTGGGCATCGGCGCCAATACGGCCATCTTCAGCCTTCTGGACGCTCTCATGCTGCGCTGGTTGCCGGTGAGAGAGCCGCAATCCCTCGTCCAGCTCAAGATGGGCGCGTCGAAATCCACGTTCGCCGGTGAGAGCTTCTCTTACGCCATCGTGAACGCGCTGGCGGACGAGCATTCTGTTTTCGACGGCCTCTGCGGCTTCAGTGGCGCCGAGTTTACCGTGGGGCCGCGCGGGTCCCTGAGTCGCGTGTCAGGCGCCTGGGTTACAGGAGCCTTCTACGAGACGCTCGGGCTGAATCCGGCCCTGGGCCGCCTGCTGACAAGGGAAGATGATCGGCCTGGAGCCGCTCCGGCGGCCGTGATCAGCGACGGCCTGTGGAGCCGCCAATATGCGCGCAGCGCGGATGTCATCGGCAAGACCATCCCGATCAACGGAGTGCCTGTCCCCATCGTGGGTGTGAGCCCGCCCGGTTTTAACGGCGCCAACGTCGGATCATCAGCGGATATCACCGTCGCAGTCGCGGCCCTGCCGAGTCTTTTGCCATCGGATGAGCCACTGCTGGGACCAGGCAATTTCTGGTTGCGCGTGCTGGCCAGGACGCGGCCCGGCATTCCGGTGGAACAGGCCACCGCACACCTGGCCGTAGTGTGGCCGCAGATCGCGGAACGCGTGATCAGCCCCAACTGGCCGGCGGCCCGGCGCAAGGAGATGACGGAGACCCCGCTGGTGCTGGCGCCCGGCGGAACCGGCTATACCTTCCTGCGTGCAATCTTTCAAAAGCCGCTGATGGTCCTGATGGGCGTGACCGGCCTGGTCCTCCTGATCGCCTGCGCGAACGTGGCCAGCCTGCTGCTGGCGCGGGCCACTGCCCGCAGGCGTGAAATCGCCGTCAGACTCGCGATCGGCGCCGGCCGCGGCCGCATCATCCGCCAGTTGCTCACCGAGAGCACGCTGCTGGCCTCCATCGGTGCTGCCTTTGGCGTTGGCATGGCCTGGATCACCGCCGGACTGCTCCTGGGCACCCTGTCGGCCGGGGGCAACATTCTGGGCCGCCATATCCAGTTCGATCTCACCCCCAACTGGCGCGTTCTGGCCTTTACCAGCGCCGTCGCCCTGGCGACCGGGGTTCTCTTCGGCCTGGCGCCCGCTCTACAGGCGACCGCGATCGGCGGCGCCGGCACATTGCAGGAAGACGCACGCACGACTCGATCGCGATCCAAGCTGCTGTCCTCGCTGGTTAGTATCCAGGTGGCGCTTTCCCTCATGCTCCTCATCGGAGCCGGCCTGTTCGTGCGCACACTGCAGAATCTGCAGAATGTGGATCCGGGCTTCCGCCGCGAAGGAGTCCTGCTGGTTGACGTCGACGGGCAGCGCGAAGGGTACAAGGCCGACCGGTTGCTGGCCCTGTACAGGAACGCCCTCGAGCGGGCCCGTCAGATCCCGGGCGTCGCTTCGGCCAGTATCTCCAGCCACACGCCCCTGAGCGGTTCCACCTGGTCGGAGGCGGCCGTTCCCAAGGGCCAGGTTCTGCCGGAGAAAGACAATGCCATCTTCGTGGCGGCGGGACCGCGGTTCTTCTCCACGATGCAGACGCGCCTCATCGCGGGGCGCGAGTTCAATGAACGCGACGACGGCGAGGTCCGGGTGGCGATCGTCAACGAGGCCTACACAGCGCGCCACTTTCCTGGCCGCAATCCCATCGGCGAGCATCTCACGGCCACGGTGGCCAAGCCGGCCAGGGATCTCGAGATCGTTGGAGTCGTCGCGAACGTAGCGGCCGGGGCTCTCCGACGACCATCGCATCCAACGGTCTATGTCCCCTTCTTCCAGCAGCCGCCCAGATCGGCCGCCTTGGAGATCCGTGCCGCCGGCTCCCTCGCCCAGGTAGCCGAAGCCATTCGCAAGGAGCTCCAACCGGCCTTTCCCAGTAGTCCTCTGGAGGTGCGCGCCCTGTCGGATCAGGTGGAACAGACCCTCGTTCAGGAACGGCTGATGGCGAGCCTGGCCGGCGGTTTTGGCGTGCTGGGCCTGCTGCTGGCCTGCGCCGGGCTCTACGGGCTGCTGGCCTATAGCGTCGTCCGGCGCACGAAGGAGATCGGCATCCGCGTGGCGCTCGGCGCCAAGCCGCGTGGTGTTCTGTGGATGGTGGGCCGTTCGGCGCTGCGCCTCATCGGAATCGGGGTTGTGCTCGGCTTGCCCGCTGCCTGGGCGGCATCGCGCTGGGTTCGCTCCATGCTGTTCGGCCTGACCACCACGGATCCGGGCATCACCGCGATGGCTGTCGTCCTTTTGGGGGCCGCCGGCCTGCTTGCGGCCTACCTGCCTGCCCAGCGGGCCGCGCGCGTCGATCCCATGACAGCTCTGCGGCACGAGTGAACAGCGACTGGAGCGCCGCTACGCCGTCTGCGTCCGCGTCAGATGTTGTAGCCCGCGCTCCTCGATCTCCATCTCGCGGATCCTGAACTTCTGCACCTTGCCCGTGACCGTCAACGGGAACTCATCGACAAAGCGGATATAGGCCGGGATCTTGAAGTAGGCGATCTTGCCCTCGCAATACCCGCGGATCTCCTCTTCGGTGGCCGTCACGCCTGGTTTCAGCCGGATCCACGCCAGCACCGCCTCGCCCAGCCGCGCGTCCGGCAGACCGACCACCTGGGCCTCCGCGACCTTGGGATGCGTATAGAGAAACTCCTCGATCTCCCTCGGGTAGATGTTCTCTCCGCCGCGCAGAATCATGTCCTTCAGCCGCCCCGCCATGCGGAAGCAACCGTCGGGCCGCATCACCGCCAGGTCGCCCGAGTGCAGCCAGCCCTCGGCGTCGATCACCTTTGCCGTGGCCTCGTCATCGCCGTCGTACCCGCGCATCACCAGGTAGCCGCGCGTGCAGAGTTCCCCCGGTTCCCCAGCGGGCAACGTCTCGCCGGTGGCCGGATCCACGATCTTTACTTCCGTCGCCGGCATGGCCCGCCCAACGGTCGTACAGCGCAGCTCCAGCCCATCGTTGATGCTCGACATCGTACTGACCGGCGAACTCTCGGTCTGCCCGTAGCAGATGGTGATCTGCGGGCAGTGCATCTCATCCACGACACGCCGCATGACCTCGATGGGGCAGGGTGCGCCGGCCATCACGCCGGTGCGGAGCGAAGTGAGGTCGAACCGCGAGAAGTCAGGATGCGCCAGCTCGGCGATGAACATGGTGGGCACACCATAGAGCGCGGTGGCCCGTTCCTCCTCAATCGCCTCCAGCGTCTTCACCACGTCAAAGGTGGCGGCGGGCAGGACAATGGCGGCTCCCGTGGCGGCGGCGACCTGCGTCCCAATGACACAGCCGAAACAGTGGTACAGCGGCACGGGCAGACAGATGCGGTCGAGCTCACTGGCGCCCAGGCGCTCCCCGATAAACCGGCCGTTGTTGATCAGATTGCGGTGCGTAAGAAGAACACCCTTGGGTGATCCAGTGGTGCCCGAAGTGTATTGAATGTTGGCGACATCGCCCGGCAGAATCAACGGCGCCCGAAACGCCTCGCCGGCATCCAGCATCGCCTGCCAGTCGCGCGTGCCCAGGTAAAGCGCACGCTCCAGTTCGCATTCCACCCCGGCCACCGATTCCGCCAAAATCGCCCGGTAGTTCGCGCGCGCATCGGACTCATGCAGGAATAGCACCCGGATGCGGCTTTTCTTGAGCACATACCGTAGCTCGTGCGACCGGTAAGCCGGATTCACGTTCACCATCACCAGGCCGGAGAGCGCGCAGGCATATTGCAGCAGTACCCATTCAGCGCAGTTGGTGGACCAGACGCCCACACGGTCGCCCGGGTTCAAACCGAGAGCAAAAAGACCGGCGCCGACACGCTCAGCTTCATGGATGAGCTCATCCCAGGTGTAGCGGAGGCCCTGATGGCGCGATACCAAAGCCAGGTGAGCGCCGCACGCCACGCGTGTCGACTGCAGCACCTCGCCAATGGGTCTGTCCCAAACTTCCGCGTCCGGTCCGTGCGTATAGCTACGAAGGTCACACTCCATGGTGGTGCTGGTCATCTTACCTCTGCCCAAAGCCCCAATGTACTGCGCCCTGAGATAAACCGCGAATAGGTTCGATCTATTCAGGCATGAATATCGTTAATGAGAGGAGCCTGGAACCACTCTCTGCCACAGGGTGTTTGGCTGAGGATCGAACAGCAGGGCGGCCTTGCCTGGCAGGACGCGCCACAACCCCTGGCGGATCTCGTCCCGGAGCTGTGCGCTGGACCAGCCCGTGTAGCCGGCGAAGGTGCGCGCATTGGCCGAGGCCGGCAGCGCGCGGTTGACTAGGTAGACGCCTTCCAGGAGCCTGGTGCCCGCGGGCTGCTTCGAGTCCGCCGGCACGCGAACCAATGTGCGAAAGCCGGTCGCGACCGGTCCGCCGGCGAACCGGCCATCGCCCAAGGGGCGGTTGAGTACCAGACCCTGCGCGGCCTGCCCGTCGTTCTGGATGATCACAATGACCGTGCGGGCAAAGCCTTCGTCGCGGAGTTGGGGACTGGCCGCCAGAATCGTACCGGGGCGGGGCTCCTGCGCCGCCAGGGCCATGGCGCCAATCAGCCACCAAACTGTCAGTTTGAGCGGCATGAGAAACCGGTCCGCGGGCAACCCGCTCAGCGTTTGACGGGCGCGGTGGTCAGCAGTCCACGTACCGCGCGCAGGTTGTCGTCGACTTTTTCCCAGGCGCCTTCGTAGAAGCAGAGATCCGCACACCACCACCCGATGTGGGGAATGCTGAGCAGCTTCGGCGCCAGGAACTGCCACGGCACGTGACCTTCCCCGATGGGCAGGTGCGTGCTCGTGTCGTCATTCATCAAAGTTCCATCAGAATCAATGACATGCACTGCGCCGATCGCGCCGTGGAGCTTGGCGATGAACTCCGCCACGCCGCCTTCCAGTACCTCGCGCTTGCCGTGCTGCCGGGCCCCGGCGACGCTGCACATGTAGGCATGCGCCGTGTCGAACAGAATCTGGAACCACGGATGACCGACAAGCTCATGCATTTCAATCACTTCCGAAGGCTTATTGAACAGGAAACCGGGTTCGAACTCCCACGCCATCAAGACATGGGCCTGGCGCGCGGCGTCGGCGCAGTCGCGCCACAGATCGGCCAGGCGGTGGAACGCTGTGTGATAGTCCTCATCTGGAATCGAGCCAGGCGCGCCGACCGAATCCACCCGGATCATCGGGCAGCCCAGGTCATGGCACAGGTCCAGCAGACGGCGGAAGATGTCGAGATACTCCGTCCGGTTCTCCGGGATGGTGGGGTTGGCGGAGCCGAGGTCGGAGGAGAAGCCGGAAATGCCCAGGCCGAGGTCACTCAACAGCGTCTTCAGTTCACTCCGGGCGGCAGGGGTCGAGTAGGCCTCGGGCGTCACATGCGGCGGATAACCGCTGAGTTCGATCCCGTCGAATCCGGCCGAGGCGAGCCGTCGCGCAATCTCTGGAATGCTCTTCGGGCTGGCTGCATAGGGCCCGAATGCAAACGACCACGTACCCATCGAGAGCTTCATCTGTTTACTCTCAGCACGCATCATTGTCGCGCAAATTCCGGTCCAAGTGGAGGGTGTTGTTCCCGAGGAGAACTAAGGCGGCCCGCCGAGGGTTTCGCCGAAAATCCTCCTGTCAATATCAAGCTTGACGGAACCCCTGCCGATACAACAAAATAGGGGAGTCTTATGGGGGCGCTCTGGTCGGCGCCTGGGGGAGTTCAGAATTGATTGACCGGAAGGCAGAATGAAGCAGAACTTCCTTATCCCGCTTGGCATTATTTCTACCCTGATCCTCTCTGCTGCTGTACCGGCGTTCGCAGTTACCGCCACCACACAGAAGAGCCCCACCGCCACCACCGCCCGCCGCACCAAGGCAAAGCGCACAGGCACTACCACCGTCTCGCGGTCGACTACCGTGAAACGCAGCCCCGTGGTCAAGTCCTTCGCCGCCAGCACCACAGCCACCGCGAAACCAGTGGCTACGCGTGGTACGACGACAGCGCGGACGCGCCGTCCGGTGAAGCGCTACTATAGCCCCTGGGACACCCCGACCTTTGCTGACTCCACCTACGGCGACGTGGTGGATGGCGAGGATCTGGCGATCCGCCGCGCCGCTGTTCAGGCCCTCGGGCCGTACAACGGCAGCGTCGTTGTTGTGGACCCCAATACCGGCCGGGTGATGACGATGGTCAACCAGAAACTGGCCCTGACCGGCGCCTATCAGCCCTGCTCCACCATCAAGCTCGTGGCCGGTCTGGCCGGTCTGAGCGAAGGCATCATCGAACGCGAAACCCGCCTGCGGCTCTCCCGCCGCGAGTCGATGAACCTGACCACCGCCCTGGCCAAGTCCAACAATGCCTACTTCGCCAACGTGGGGGAAAAACTCGGCTTCGAGAAGATCAACTACTACGGCCGCCTGTTTGGGCTGGGCGAGAAAGCTGGCATCAATATTGAAGGCGAAAGCGCCGGCATCTTCCCGGAAGAGAAGCCCAAGGGCGTTCCGAACGGCATGATGACGAGCTTCGGCGAAGCGATCGGGCTGACGCCGCTGCAACTGGCCGCCATCGTTTCCTCCATCGCCAATGGCGGGACGCTGTACTACCTGCAGTATCCGAAGAGCCTCGTGGAAGTGAACAGCCTGGTTCCGCAGGTCAAGCGGCAACTCGACATCACCCAGCAGATTCCGGAAATGCGCCCCGGCATGATGGGCGCCGTCGAGTTCGGCACGGCCCGCCGCGCGAACTACGACGCCAGCGAGCCGATCTTCGGCAAGACCGGCACCTGCACCGATTCCCGCACCCACCTGGGCTGGTTCGGCAGCTTCAATGAAGTGGGCAAGACCAAGCTGGTGGTAGTCGTCCTCCTTACCGGTGGCAAGAGCGTCAACGGCCCCGTGGCCGCCGGCATTGCCGGTCAGGTCTACAAGAACCTGTCGGAAGTCCAGTACTTCACCACGCAGCAGCCGCACGCCATCGCCCCCACGGCGATGATCCACTCCGGCGACGTCCGCTAGTCCTCCCGCCTTCCAACCGATTGCTATAGTTGGGGTAGTACGCTACCCCAGCTATGGGCAACGGCCTCTCACTCCGGCTCCTCCGCGCGCTTGTTATTTGCCTGTCGTGTGTAGCGCTTGGCCCCTACTCGTGGGGTTTCCTGCCTGCGCTTACCCAGGACGACGGCCATTCGTGCGGGATGAGCTGTTGCCGCCGCGGTGGGACCTGCTGTTGCCGCAACGCGCGCGCCGCGCAGACCGGGTTCGGCTGGCGGGCCACTCGCACGTGTCCGGCAGGCTGCCTCCAGCGGGCGGTATTGCCCTCGGCGATGCTCGGATTGGCGGCCACCGGCCTTCGTACGCTGCCGTCCGCGCGTCCTCCGGAAGCTTCTGAAGAGCGACCCGATCAGCAACTCCGTGCCCCAGAATCCGCCTTCGCCCTCTCTCAACGTCCGCCGCCCGTCTGCTCCTGAACTCCTCGATCTGCGCCGTCCTTTCCGGAAGGCTGCCTTGCTGTCTACCCACCCCTGAGGAGGTGCTCTATGTCTTTTCTATTCAGGAACCTGACCCTTGCGGCCATGACTCTATCGCTCGCCGGTGCCGCGACGCCCGACGAGGCTGTCCGCCGGCTGCAGGAGAAGTTCATCGCGCCCTGCTGCTGGAGCGAAAGTGTGGCGGTGCACCGCTCCGAGGCCGCGGCCCAGATGCGCGTCGAGATCGCCACCTGGTACAAACAGGGACTGTCTGAACAGGAGATCACGCAACGCTACGTGAGCCAGTACGGGGAACGAATTCTGATGGTGCCGTCCGGTATCAAGTTCACCTGGTTGATGGTGATGCCCGTCGTAGTCATTCTGGCCGCAGTGCTGGCGCTTCTGGCGTGCTTACGGCGCCGCGCCCGAACCGAACCGGCGGCACCCCCCGCCAGACTGGTGACTGTCCCGGATGAGGAGATCGACTGGTGAATTGGGCGGGCCGGCTGGGGCCGGCCCATTGCTCTGACGCCGCCCGGGGCTCTGACACCCAGCGGAAGCCGCGCCGCTATTGCTGTTCGTCGGCGGAGGGGCCGTAGATCGACGGTACCGGAATGTCCAACAGGCGGAAGTAGACCCCGAGTTGTGCCCTGTGGTGGACCAGGTGGTTCAGGATCATCGACCGGATCACGGAGTAGCGCGGCATCTTGAACATAACGTTGCCGTTCATCATCAGCGCCCACTCCGTCATGAACGCCTCATCCGACGCGGACCCGATAGCCGCGGTGGCATCGGCGGCGAATTGATCGAACCGCGCCAGGGCATCGGCGGCGGACGTGATCCGTTTCGGCTGTTCCAGCGGTTTGCCGCCCGGGCAGAGATCCAGTTCGCTGGTCTCCATGGTCATCTTGCCCCACAACGGAATCGTGGCCAGGTGCGTTGCCAGGGCACCGAGCTCGAACGACTTGTCGTGCGGTTTGTAGTCCAGCCTGTCGTCCGGCAGGCGTTCCAGGGTTTTGCGGGTCTTGGCTAGTTCCTGTTCCAGCTCAGGTTTTAGTAGTTCGCTGATTGCCATCGGGATTTCCACTCCTGCATCAAGATAGCAACCTTGTCGGGCTGCTTTAGGTATCTTAATGCGGGACTTTCCGGAAGGCAAATAAAAAGCGAAATAGGTATAAGAGTTTACATTACTCCTCGACGGCCGGCTCGTCGATCTCGCGATCGTGAGGCCGTACTATCGGTGGAGCCGGCTCCGGCGGCGGCAGCTCCGCGGCCCGGATTTCGGTGAGCTTGGCATCCACGGCGCGGAGGAGTTCCTTGAGGCCCTTGCCGGTCACGGCCGACATTTTGAACAGGGGCATGCCATGCTTCTTGGCACGGCGTTCCAATGCCCTCAGCCGGTTCACATCCTGGGCAATGTCCAGTTTTGTGGCGACGACAAACATCGGCTTGCCGGACAGTTCCTCGCTGAAGCTCGCCAACTCATTGAGAATGATGTCGAAATCCTCTTTGGGCTCGCGGCCGCTCATCTCGCTGACGTCCACAAGGTGCAGCAGCAGCTTGGTCCGCTCGACGTGCCGCAGGAACTGGATGCCCAGCCCGTGGCCTTCGTGCGCGCCCTCGATGATGCCTGGGATGTCAGCGACCACGAAGGTGCGCATGTCGTCCAGTTGGACCACGCCCAGATTGGGTTCGAGTGTCGTAAACGGGTAGTCGGCGATCTTCGGTTTGGCGGCGGAGATGCGCGAGATCAGCGTCGACTTGCCGGCGTTGGGGAAGCCGACCAGGCCGACATCGGCCAGCAGCTTCAATTCCAGCCGGATGCGCTTTTCGTCGCCGGGCGACCCGGGCTCGTGCCGCGTGGGCGCCTGGTGGGTGGAGGTGGCGAAGTGCTGATTGCCGCGGCCTCCGCGGCCGCCCCTGGCGATCACATACCGGTCCCCGGGGAAGGTGAAATCATGCAGAACTTCGCCGGTTTCCCAGTCCCAGGCGATGGTGCCCACCGGAACGGGCGCCTCGACATCGCGGCCGTTGCGGCCGGTGCGGTTGCTGCCCTCGCCATGGCGCCCACGCTCGGCTGTATGCTCCGGATTGAAGCGGAAGTGGAGCAGGGTATTGTGGTGCTCGCTGGCGACCAGGACCACGTTGCCGCCACGCCCGCCGTCGCCACCGCTGGGACCGCCCTTCGGGACGTACTTCTCCCGCCGGAACGCCATGCAGCCGTTGCCGCCGTCGCCCGCTTTTACCTTGATAATGACTTCGTCAACGAACATCCATGCACCTGATCCGATCTGTCGACCGGCAATAGAAAAGGCCGCCCGCGGTAGCACCGCCCGGCGGCCTGATACTTTACGCGCTCGTCGAAGAGCGAAGAAAAACTAGCTTTCGAGAGCGAAGACGCTGACCCACTTGCCCATCCGGCCACGGTCTTTCCATTCGACCCGGCCCGGGATGGTCGCAAACAAAGTGTCGTCCTTACCTATACCGACATTCTCGCCGGCCTTGTAGCGCGTGCCGCGCTGCCGCACGATGATGGAGCCGCCGGTGACAACCTGGCCGCTGAAAACTTTGATGCCCAGACGTTGCGCGTTGGAATCACGCCCGTTTTTTGAGCTGCCGAGACCTTTTTTATGCGCCATTACGAATCTTCTCCTAGCTCAGAAGGACTACGCCAGAATCTCGGCGATGGTCACCGAGGTCTGGTTCTGCCGGTGGCCGATCGTCTTCTTGTATTGCTTCTTGCGCTTGAATTTGAAGACCAGAATCTTGTCCGCGCGATCGTGACCCTTGATGGAGCCCTTCACCTTCGCGCCGGCCACGTCTTTACCCACCACAAGCTCGCCGTCGTCCTTGCCGATGGCCAGAACTTTGTCGAACTCCACAGCCGCGCCGGCTTCACCGGCCAGCGTTTCCACCACGATGGTGTCGCCCGGCGAGACGCGATACTGTTTTCCGCCCGTTTCGATCACTGCGTACATAGCTGGAATCCTCTTGAAGTCACGCGCGCTTTGACAGCGACGCGGGAGGGAGTAACTTGCGCGCACGCACACTGCCTGTGCGCTGCAAGTTCCGCAATCTCTAATATGGCACGGTTAACCCGGCTGGCGCAAATCCGGAGGCGAGGAAACCGGACAACCGGGAATGGGTGGATCTGATCTTGTAATTCGCTTACTATCGTGTCAAGTTATCATTCCGGTTGATTCGATGGGGGGATCCGTCATGCGTTGGAGCCTCGGACTCTGCGTGTTGGCCTTTCCTTTGCTGGCATCCGACGTGTACGTGCCGGCTGTGACGACTGAAGCGGTGGACGGCCACGCCCAGCGTGTGCAGCTACGCATCCGCAACGCGGAGACGAGGCCGGTGCAGCTCACTTTCCAGGTTCTGCCCCTGGATGACGCAACGCCTCCGCCACCCGCCACCCGCTCGGTTGAGCCGGCCGCTACCCTGGATCTCACCGATGCCCTGGCCGCGCTGTTTCCTGACGGCTCGCCTGCAGGGACGCTCAAGATCTCATCGGATGGGGTGATTCTCGTCTCTGCTCACCGGTTCTTCGAGAAGGACGGCCGCACCTACGGGCTACCTCTGCCGGAAGTCTCCTCGGAAACCGCGCCGGCCGCCGGCACCACGCTGGAGGCGCCCTGGCTGCCGAACTCTCCCACCCGCACCTCCGCCGTCTGGATTTCGCTCGACGGCGAGTCGGAGGGGACGCTCATCGTCTACGACCCGGCCGGCAAGGAACTCAGCCGCCGCACCATCTCGGGCAACTCCAAGACGATGCGCCTGGCGCCGGCCGACCTCGTTGCCGAACCACCCTCCAGCCTGCGCGTTAAACTGCTCACGAAGAAGGGCTTGTTCTCGGCCTTCGTGGAAACGGCCCTGGCCTCCTCCGGCGACCGCTCAGGCTACCCGGCGGTTGAGGTCTCGAAACTACCCAAAGAAGTCTCGTTCCTTCCCGCGCTGCGCCTTACGTTCAACAACACCTTTGCTGTCACCTCGATCGTCCTGTTCAATCCCTGGGCGGCCGACCTCTCCGTCACTCTCACCCTGCGCGGCGTGAATAAACGGGTGACCGTTCCGGCTTTGGGCATTCTGGAAGTGGCCGATCCCGTTTCGTCGATCTTCGGGGTCGAGCAGGCGGTAGACGTCCTCTTTGCCTCCGCCTCCTATCCCCTCTTCGCCTTGGCCTCCAACGACATCCGGCCCGACCCGGCAGGCGCCATCATGGCCTCCGATCTGCGCCTGTTCAGCGATCCCGACGATACGCCGAGTCCGGGCGACGTCGCCTACTTGCTGCCGCCAGTGGTGGAAGGTGCCCAGACGTACTTTGCGCTCACCACGCGCGCCGAAGACTTCACCGGGACACTCCAACTCGAAGATTCCGCCGGTTTGCCTACGGGCGTTCCCGTCACCTACACCCTGCCGTCTTCCACGCTTCAGATTCGAGCAATAGGCGACGTGCTGCCGGGGGCTGTTGCCTCGTCTACTTTCACGGTCATGCCTGTGACCGGCCCGGCGCAGATGGGGCTGCCGGTCTATCTCCCTGGTTCCAATGACCCTGTGTGGGTGGGCGCGCGCTCCACAGCGGTTGTGGCGGAATGCCAGCCGCCTTATTTTTCAGAGCTTTCCAGTTCGTCCTATACGCTCAGCGCCGCTGGACCAGTGACGCTCACCTGGAACGCGGCCGGCGCCGATTCCGTGGAGATCCAGCCCACCGGCGACCTTCTGGGTGCAAACGGATCCCTGACCGTGAATCTGGATGCGGCCGCGCAGTTTACCTTCGGAGCGTCCAATGCCTGCGCGACGGTCGACCAGTCGCTGAGTGTCGCCGTGGGATCGGCCGTGGTGAGCGCCGTTTCCGCCGGGCCGCGGGGCTCGGTGCGGGCGCACGGCGCTCCGGGCGAACTGCTAACCGTCTCGTTCGAGAATCTGACGGAACTGGAGCTGATTGATTCGCTCGTGGCCACCAATGCCGCCGGCGTGTCCGTGCCGGTGAAGATTCTGGCCCGGGGCGAGAGCGGCGAGATCTTCGCGGTGGTGCCGCTGATCATGACCGGAGCGGATACGGCGACGGTCTTTTCCGGGATGTGACGATCCGTGCCGCACTGACAAACGGACAAACCACGACGGCCGGGGTGAACTTCACGATCGACCCGGCGGTCTATGAGGGCGACCCGGTGGCGGGCTTCAAGGCCCTGATCGACGATCTCGCGGCGTGGACGAAGGAAACGTCGGCGCAGTGGGCGGAACTGGGCGTGCCCGGTTCGGCCAGCCTGGAGGCCAATGCAGCCAAAGAGGAAGCCGAGTTGCGCCAGATGCTGGCCAGCATTGCGGCTTCCGGGCAGGCGACGCTCTCCTACAATCACCTGCCTCTGACCAATGCGGACGCGATCGCAGTGCCGGTGAAAGCCTCCGACCTGGCGGTCCTGCTGGCATACAACCGCAATGTGGGTTCAGCCTGGAGGAGCATTCTGGGCGCCACCGCGACCGAGACTCCTGCCGCGGCGTCCGCCCGGCTGGCAGGATCTACCCGCCTGACGGGGAGTTGCCTGGCGTCGAAGGTCCTACTGCTGAAGCCCTGCCTCGCCAATGACTTCCGGAAGAAGTTCAACGATGCGATCGCCGGCCAGGTGGACGATCTGTTCCAGGATTTCGACAAGGAAGTCCCGAACGGGCGCGACGCGCTGGTCAAGTGGCTGAAGAAGAAGCTGGCCCAAAAAGCGGTCACGGCGGCGGCCCGCCGGATCCGAGACCTGGCTCAACTACCTGACCATTGCCTGTCTGGTTTCACCCATTGAACTGAGCGACTTCCGGATTGAGACGCAGGGCCGGCTCATCACGGCGTCCCCCCGCCGCAACCGGGCTTTGCGCGACAAGGAAGTTCTGTACTCGCGCTACGACAATCTGTTCACGGTGGTACGGGTGATCGCGGTGCTGGTGCCGGACGTGCCCATCGACAAGGTACGCAGCAAGGCGCGGAGCCTCGAACTGGACGCGTTCCGGAAGGGACTGCAGAAGCTCGGGGTGAAGAAGGAGACCGCCGACGTACTCGCCTCCATCTACGACAAAACGCTGGATTCCGATCCCGTGCTGGATGAGATCGTCAAGATGGCGCAGCAGTACCAGAACAAGACGAAGGACGAACAGCAGGTGGGCGCGTGCGATCTGGTGACGGTGTATCCCAAGAAGAATGGGAGCGGACAGGCGGGCAACCCTGACCAGGGCTACAAGCCGGGCGTCAGCGTGCTGAAGCTGTACACGGGCAGAGTCCAGGGTGAGGACGACTACTTCTTCATCGGCAAACGCATCAACCGCAGTGATCTGTTGTGCATCGTGCCGATGGCGGATCACTTCCTCTTCAACGAGGACTCCCTGCTGGTGGAGAAGCAGCGGATCACCAACAATCCATGTGCCTTCAATGAGCGGATTGTCGTGACGCGCCGGGCGGAATCTTCGCCGGGCGGATCGCCGCGCCTGCAACCGGTGTATTCCGATCGGGCCTATGTTGGGCCAGGGGAGGCATTGGCCCTGGTGGCGAATGCGGCGGTGGGTGCGCCGTCGACTCCGGGCGAGATTTCGACTCCGCCCATCAGCACGGTCAATGTGAATACCCAGTTGGACCAGGATAGTCCCTATGTCCGCCAGGCCGGCGGCGGGATCTCGATGGCGCGAATCGAAGCCAAACAGACCGACGATCTCACCTGGACCCTGGACCTGAAGGTAGCCGGACATCAGGAGCCCATCCAGGATCCGGATGGATTCCGGCACTATGACCTGTGGACCGCCTACTCCATGCTCGACGTGTACGTCTTCTTCCCGACACCGCCGCGCGACCAGCCGCGCCAGGTGAAGTTGACGGCCAAGGCGACCTCGGATGACATCTGCCAGATGCCCATCATCCTGGCGACGGACCAGGAGATCAAATCGTCGGCGCCTACTACGTTTGTCAGTGCCAATTCACTCGACTTGGCAGGGTCCGGCGCGATCAACCAGGTCCGTGCGCGAATGCACCTGTATGTTCCGAACCGGGCGTTCAGCGGTCCGTTTGAGCCGAGGGATGCGAGTTGTCAGGGGAGTGTGAAGATCGAGGTGGTCGAGCCGCCGGATGAGCCTCCACCGGCGCCAGAGCCCTGAGGCGTCAGCCCTGGGCCATCCGGTCGGCCCAGCGGAGGAAACGTAGCAGTTCCGAACGGTGCTGCCAGGAGAAGCGCCAGAATTCGGCGGGGGTGATGCCGTCGGCGTGCAAGCCCCAGTAGGTTTCGATGCGCCACAACAGGTAGGGCGACCGCCAGGGTGTCAGGCGGTAGCCGCGCGTCGACCTCCAGAGGAAGCGAAGCATTCGATTACTGCAGCGTACCGTTTGCGGCTGTGGTCTTTTTCCGGGGTGGTTCCGGGGAGGCGTAGTAGCCGCTGCGGGTCCGGACCGTGTAGCGGCCGCCGTTGGCCGTGACCCGGATCGTCCGGAAAGTTCCGTCCAGATTCTGATTGGTCGGCGAGTAGGCGATGACGTATTGGCTTCGAATGTCCTGTGCGACCTGTTCGGCCAGCGCCTCGACTTCGGTCACATCGCCCGGGTAGTAGCTGGCGCCGCCGGAAGCTTTGGTGAGGGCATCGATGGCGCGTTCGGCCTTTTTGCGGGACCGGGCGTCTTCCTTGCCCAGGACGCCGATGCCGTAGATGATCACCTGGTCCAGTTTGTGGGCCTTTTCGACCAGCTTTTCGAGCGTGATGCCTGTAGAGGCTGTGTCGTCGCCATCGGTGACCACCAGGATGACCTTTTTGTCCTTCTTGCCTTCCTGTTTCAGGTGGTCCATGGACATGGAGATGGCATCGCGCATGGCGGTGCCGCCTCGGGAGTCGATGCGGGCGACACCTTCCTCCATTTTGGCGATCTCGTTCGTGAAAGGAACGTCCAGATAGGCGTTGTCGTTGAAATTGACGATGAAGACTTCGTCCTGGCGGTTGGAGGCCTTGACGAGTTTGATGGCGGCTGCTTCCACGCGCTGGCGCTTGTCTCTCATGCTGCCGCTATTGTCGATGACGAGGCCCATGGAGACCGGGACGTCTTCCCGGCGGAACAGCTTCACAGGCTGTTCGACTTTATTTTCAAAGACTTTGAACGCGCTCTGGGGGAGATTAGTGATCAACCTGCCTTTGCTGTCCAGCACCGAGCAGTGCAAGACCACCAGGCGCGTATCGACGCGAATCACGCTTTGATCGTCCGGAGTCTCGGGCTTTACCTGAGCATCTGCTGGTCCAAGGAACAGAGAACCCAGGACGGCGAGGAGGCCGATCTTACTGCGTAGGTGCATAGTATCCCTGCCGGTGGAGCGGCTTTAACGGCGGCATTCCGCGCGGCTGGTTTAATTTTACCGTGACTCGGCGGTACTTCCCATCCCGGGTCTGGTTTTTCGACATGTAACCCAACACATACTGATTCCTCAGCTCGATTCCGATCTTGGCGGCGATGTCGGGCAGGTCGTTGAGGTTGTCGACAGGGAAGTTGCGGCCGCCGGTCATTTCGGTGAGTTCGCTCAGCAGGCCTGGGCCGGAGAGTTCCTCGGCGCTGCGGCTGCGGGAGCCGATGGGTTCGTAGATGCCGATGGCGTACATCTGGGCGTCGGCTTCACGGAGGAGCGTGCGGACCTCGTTCTCGGTGTAGCGGCTGGAGTTGTCGCCGCCGTCGGAGATGATCAAGAGGGCTTTCCGTGGGTTCTTAGCCTTCTTCAGGGTCTGGAGCGCCATGTAGATGCCGTCGAGCAGGGCGGTGCGACCCTTGGCCTGGGTAAAGGTGAGGCGGCTCTGGATGTCTTCCGTGTTCTGAGTGAACGGCACGACGAGTTGCGGCCGGTCGTTGAACTGAATGAGGAAAAATTCATCCTCCGGATTGGCAGTTTTGAAGAATTGCGCGGAGGCCTGCCGGCTCTTGCTCAACTTGCTGCCCATGGAGCCGCTGGCGTCAAAAACAAGCCCGACGGAGAGCGGCGCGTCGAAGCTGGCGAAGTAGGTGATCTCCTGTTCGACTTTGTCCTCGAAGACGCGGAAGTTCTCTTTTTCCATGCCGGTAACGAACTGGTTCAGCGGCGTGGTGACGGTGACGGGGATCAATACGACGTTGGTGTCGATGCGCAGATTTGGGGTGATCCGGTCGCTTTCCGGGGCCTCCGCACCGGGCTTGGGGCGGGGCACGATCTGGGGTCTGGGCTGTTGGCCCACGACGCCTCCGGGGATCGTCATCAGTCCGCCTAAGAGACAGAAAATAAAAGAATTTCTGCTAAATTTCAACATCTGTCTCCCGGTCTGGTGTCCCAAGTATATCATGCGAACTTTTTGTGCTATGCTCGATTGTGCCCCCCAAAATTCTGGGTGTCATACCCGCTCGTTTCGCGTCCGTCCGATTCCCAGGCAAACCCATCGCCACACTCGCCGGAAAGCCGATGATCCAGCACGTGTGGGAGCGGACACGTCTCGCGAAACTGCCGCAGCGCACACTCATCGCGACCGACGATGAGCGCATCGCCGACACGGCCCGCGGCTTTGGGGCAGAAGTTATCATCACCCGCCACGATCACCTTTCCGGCACCGACCGGGTGGCTGAAGCAGCCGCCACAACCGATGCTGAAATTATCGTCAATATCCAGGGGGACGAGCCGCTAATCGATCCGGACGCGATCGACGCAGCCATCTCTGTCCTGTTAGACGATCCTGAGTGCCAAATGGCCACATTGAAAAAGCGCATTGTGGAGCGGGATGAGATTGAAAATCCAAATGTTGTCAAAGTGGTCACCGGTCATGACGGGCGTGCGCTGTACTTCTCTCGCCACCCCATCCCCTATGACCGGGGTGACTCGGCGGAGTACTGGAAACATATCGGACTGTATGTGTACCGCCGGGCTTTGCTGCTCGGCTACTCTACTTTGAGACCCGGCGTCCTTGAACAGAACGAAAAACTGGAGCAACTCCGTGCGCTGGAGAACGGCATCTCCATCCGGGTGGCCGAAACACGCTACGAAACGATTGGCGTCGATACGCCAGAGGATCTCCTGCACGTAGAATCACTGCTATTCGCTGCTTCTATTCCCACCACCAATCATGGCTAAGTACATTTTCGTCACCGGCGGCGTCGTCTCCTCCCTGGGGAAAGGGATCGCCGCCGCGTCCATCGGATGCCTTCTGGAAAGCCGGGGCCTTCGGGTGAACATGCAGAAGTTCGACCCGTATCTCAACGTCGATCCAGGCACGATGAGCCCCTTCCAGCACGGGGAAGTGTTCGTTACCGACGATGGCGCCGAAACCGATCTGGACCTGGGTCACTACGAGCGGTTCACCCACGCGCATCTCTCACAAAACAATAATCTGACCTCGGGCCGCATTTATGAGCGGATCATCACGCGTGAGCGCCGAGGCGACTATCTGGGCAAAACCGTCCAGGTCATTCCCCATGTGACGAACGAGATCAAGGCCGCGGCGCACAAAGTGGCCGACGGTGTGGATGTGGTGATCTGCGAGATCGGCGGCACGGTGGGCGACATCGAATCGCAGCCCTTCACGGAAGCTATCCGGCAGATGCGGCACGAGTTGGGCCGGCGGAACACGCTGTTTGTCCATGTGTCGTATGTACCGTGGATCGCCGCCGCCCAGGAGTTGAAGACGAAGCCGACGCAGCACTCCGTGAAGGAGTTGCGCGCCATGGGCATCCAGCCGGACATCCTGATCTGCCGCTCGGAGCGGCCGCTGCCGGATGACCAGTGCGACAAGATCGCTCTCTTCTGCGACGTAGACAAGAAGGCCGTCATCTCGGCCTACGACGTGAAGACGGTGTACCAATGTCCGGTGATGTTTGCCGAGCAGGGTGTGGACGACCTGATTGTCGAGCTGCTGCACCTGGATACGGCGGGACCGCGCGACCTCAGTGAGTGGACCTCCATGCTGGATGCGCTGGCGAATCCGAAGGATGAAGTCCACATTGGTCTCGTCGGCAAGTATGTGGAGTACGAAGACTCCTACAAGTCGTTGAAAGAGGCGCTGTTGCACGCCGGGATCCATCATCGCGTCAAGGTGAAGATGAGCTGGATCGAGTCCGAGGAGATGTTCTGGCCGGACTGCGTGGACAAACTGGAGCACTACAACGGCATTCTGGTGCCTGGCGGCTTCGGCAAGCGCGGGGTGGAAGGGATGTTGAACGCGATCCGCTTTGCCCGGGAAAAGAAGGTGCCGTACTTCGGGATCTGTCTGGGCATGCAGACCGCGGTCATCGAGTTTGCGCGGAATGTCTGCGGAGTGACCGGAGCCGATTCCACTGAGTTCGACAACGCGGCACCACATCCCGTGATCTATAAGTTGCGAGACCTGCTGGGGGTGGAAGAGCTGGGTGGGACGATGCGCCTGGGTGCCTATGAATGCCTGCTGGCGGAAGGTTCGCTGGCCAGGGCGGCGTATGGCACCGAGGTGATCAGTGAGCGCCACCGGCACCGCTACGAGTTCAATCGGACGTATGAGAAGCCTCTGACTGACAAGGGCTTACAGATTACCGGGCAGTCGCGGGACGGCAAGTTTGTGGAGATCTGCGAACTGCCCGACCATCCTTACTTCCTAGGGTGCCAGTTCCATCCGGAGTTCAAGTCGAAGCCGCTGGAGCCGCATCCTTTGTTCCAGTCGTTCATTGGAGCCGCCTTCGAATTCCACCAGAAACGTATGGAATCCGAGACGAACCCGCTGTTTGCTGGATAAATGACACCGATCACAGTAATCCCCGGGGTGGTATTCGGCGATGGGTCGCTGCAGTTCATCTGCGGACCGTGCGTGATCGAGTCCGAAGAAAGCATTCACCGCCTGGCGGCGGGCATCGGTGCGAGTCTCGGGGCTCCGTATGTGTTCAAGGCGTCCTTCGACAAAGCCAACCGGTCGTCGGTGGACTCCTACCGCGGGCCCGGGATGAAAGCGGGGTTGAAGATCCTCGCCAGCGTGAAGAAGTCGATGGGGCTGCCGATCCTTACCGACATTCATGAGCCGAGCCAGTGCGTCAAGGTGGCGGAAGTGGCGGACATTCTCCAGATCCCGGCCTTCCTGTGCCGGCAGACGGATCTGCTGCTGGAGGCCGGGAAGACCGGCCGTATCGTGAACATAAAGAAGGGCCAGTTTGTGGCTCCGCTGGATTTGCGGCACGCGGCGGACAAGGTGGCGTCGACGGGGAATACCAAAATCATCCTGACGGAGCGCGGTTCGTCGTTCGGCTACAACAACCTCGTGGTGGATATGCGCGGCCTAGTGATGATGCGCTCGACCGGATACCCGGTGGTGTTCGATGCCACCCATTCGGTGCAATTGCCGGGCGCGGCGGGTGCTAAGTCGGGCGGATCGCCGGAGTTCATCGCGCCGCTGTCGCGGGCGGCGGTGGCCACGGGGATCGACGGGGTGTTCCTGGAGGTGCACGACAATCCGGCGGCGGCACTTTCCGACGGAGCGAATGCGCTGAAACTGGACCTTCTGCAACCGCTGGCCGAGACGCTACGCCGGCTGCACGCGGCCCGAATCGGGTAACTTCTTCTGCACGCCGCGGCTGTGGCTTGCGTCTAGAATAGAGTCAGGGACCATTCTCAAAGGAGAGAGTAGCCATGCGCCGTCTTCAGGATCGCCGCCGCCGGGGATTTTCGCTGATCGAACTCTTAATCGTTATTGCCATCATCCTGGTGATTGCGGCGATCGCTGCTCCGAAACTGAACAATGCCCGTATGCACTCACAGGAGATGGCGGCCATCCGCCAGATCAATACAGTGCACACGGCGCAAACGCAGTACTTCTCGCAGTTCGGTAAGTTTGCTGAGAATCTGGCCCAACTCGGGCCGCCCGCATCCGGCAACTCCGGCCCGGCCTCGGCCGATCTGATTCCGGGTGATCTGGCATTGGGGCAGAAGACCGGGTATGTGTTCACCGTGGCGATTACGAAGGAAGGGTACACGGTGACCGCTGTACCGCAGGCCTTCAACAACACGGGCCGCCGGACGTTCTTCTCCAACCAGTCGCTGGTGATTCGGGAGAACTGGGGCGCTGAACCCGCCACGGTTGCCAGCAAAGAGATCAAGTAGCTCCCAGTCTGGCTGCTAGCCAAACGACACCCCTCATTCCAAACGCGATGCGTGTCTCATTCCTAGACTGGGGCATGGGGTTGGCTTGCGCGCTACTGGGACTGCTTGTACCTCTCGCATCCAATACTTTCCCCAGAGGCTGCTCCAATCCCGAGTTCCGCGCGATTCGCCGGGTGCGGGAAATTCATGATGCACAAGAGGTTTACCACCTTCTGCATGGGCGGTACGCTGCCGACCTGGTGGATTTGAGTTCCACTCACAAGGGCACTCTGTCGAGGAGATTTCCGGATAACTGGTATCAGTTTGAGACAGACGGCACGGTGAGTGGGTACGTGATTCGCGCGGCTCCACTGACCTCTCGCGGCCTAGGCCGACGGTCCTTCTACGCCGATCAGAGCGGAGTGATTCGAGAGAGTTGGGGGCCCGCGCCTGCCGCGGCCGCGAGCCCCGAGATTCGGTAGGAATCAGAAACTAAACGTGAACGTGGCGTAGGTATTGGTCCAGCGATCGTTGGTTTTCACAGCCGGAGTCGTGCCAATGGGCGGGCCGGAGGTGTCGACTACGTAGACGCGGGACAGGACGCCGAGGCGGAAGTGCTGGCTGCGATCGAGCGCCACGCTGCCTCCCAACAGCGCGTAGTAGCCCCAGCCGTCGCGGGCCTGGCAGACCGGGCAGCCGATCTGGAAATAGTCGCTGGGCTGTTTGAGGAGTTCGGTGTAGCGGGCATAGGCGGCGCCGCCACCCCCGTAGAACTCAACGCGTCCCTTCGCCAGGGGGGCGACGACGCGCGCGCCCATGGGTACAAAAAACTGGAAGTCACGGATGCGGAGGGGTCCATAACTTGTGTCCAGATAATCATTTACGTCGGCGGAATTGTAGGCGGAATCGAGGCCGACGTCGAGTTGCAGGTATTTCAGCGGCCGGAAACCGTAATCAAAGGTCCAGGCTGGTGCGACCTTGTAGTATGGTTTCAGGTCGGCGCCCGGGATGGCGGCGCCGATGCCGGCCGTGATGTGATTGCGCTGGAAACCTCTCCCCCACGACTGCGCGAAGGCACTGCCTGCCCCAATTGCCGATACGATCAAGCAGACCAAGGCTTTTTTCATACGCCCTCCTGACGCGGCTGTGAGAGGGTCCGTTTCAATACAACTACTATTGTGATTTGTTTGATTTGCGGGCGGTTCCAGGGAGGCGATGGGAATCTGGCCCATGTTGACAGAGAAACACCAGATTCGTTATCCTACGGGCACAAACGTGATTCGAATCGAACCGCACCCCTGGGACGTGATGTTGCGGCACGCTCTCGATTGTTACCCTCGCGAATGCTGCGGCATCATGCTGGGCACTTTGCAGGACGGGGACGACCGCATCGTTACAACCGCCATCGCCTGCCGGAACTCCTACGAAGGCGACCAATCCGACCGTTTTGAGCTGGATCCGAAGGACCAGCTTGCCGCCCAACGCCTGGCACGGGAACAGAATCTGGAAGTGCTGGGATTCTTTCATTCGCACCCTGATTGCGACTCGTATTTTTCGGCGACGGATCTGGCCAATTCCTGGCCGTGGTATTCCAATGTCGTGATTTCGATTGTCGGCGGGGCGTTGAACCAAGCCAAGGCCTTCCGGGCCAATGAGACACAGACCGAATCGACCGAAGAGATCCTGACATGGCCACAATCCTGATTCCGACTCCCCTCCGCCAGTATGCCGGCGGACAGAGCAGCGTGGACGCCACGGGCGCCAATGTGAGTGAAGTCCTGGCCTCGCTCACGACGCTGCATCCCGCCCTGAAGAACCATCTTTACAACGACGAAGGGCGCCTGCGCTCCTTCGTGAATATCTATGTGAATGATGAAGATATCCGCTACCTGGACAAGGAAAAGACAGCCGTGGCGGCCGCCGATACGCTGAGTATCGTGCCCTCGATTGCGGGAGGCCTTGCGTGAGCCTGACGGCGGAAGAACTGGAGCGGTATTCACGCCACATCATGCTGCCCGAGCTGGGCGCTGAGGGGCAGGAGAAGCTCAAGAATTCGAAGGTCCTGCTGGTGGGCACCGGCGGACTGGGCGCTCCGCTGGGTTTGTATCTGGCGGCTGCGGGCGTGGGCACAATCGGGCTGGTGGACTTCGACACGGTGAGCGTTTCGAACCTGCAGCGTCAGGTGATCCACGGGACGAAGGACATTGGCCGGCGGAAGCTGGATTCGGCGGCGGACACCCTGCTGGACATCAATCCGAACGTTAACATCGTGAAGCACGAAGTGGCCCTGACCAGCGAGAATGCGCTGGCGATCGTGGGCGCGTACGACGTGGTGGCCGATGGGACGGACAACTTTCCGACCCGGTATCTGGTGAACGATGCCTGCGTGCTGACCGGCAAGCCGAACGCCTACGGGTCGATCTTCCGGTTTGAGGGGCAGGCCTCGGTATTCGCGACCGAAGAGGGACCGTGCTACCGCTGCCTGTATCCTGAGCCGCCACCGCCGGGCCTGGTCCCGAGTTGCGCCGAGGGTGGAGTGCTGGGCATTCTGCCGGGTGTGATCGGGCTGATCCAGGCAACGGAAGTGGTGAAGATTCTGTTGGGATTGGGCCAGACGCTGGCCGGGCGTTTGCTGCTCTACGACGCCCTCAACATGAAGTTCCGCGAATTGAAGCTGCGCAAGAATCCGGACTGCCCGGTGTGCGGCACAAATCGGACTGTCACCAAATTGATCGATTATCATCAATTCTGTGGAATGCCTAAAGAAATCTCTGCCCTGGAAGTGAAAGCGAAGCTGGAACGGAAGGACGATTTTGTCCTGGTGGATGTGCGGGAACCGCACGAGCATCAGGCGCGAAACATTCCCCAGGCGACCCTGATCCCGCTGGGCCAACTGCCGCAGCGGATGCTGGAGATCGACCGGTCGAAGCTGGTGATTGTGCACTGCAAGTCGGGAATGCGTTCGGCGAAGGCGTGTGCCTTGCTGCGCGAGAGCGGCTATCCGAATGTGCTGAACATGACCGGTGGAATTGACGCCTACCCGGCAAGCTGAGACCGGAACCTAGTCAAGAATGAGAGGCAGCGAGTGAACCTTGCTGCCTCTTTGCTATTGGCGTTCCATTGCTCCTGGGATTCGCCGGATTGTCTCCAGCCCACGCAGGAACTCATCGAGGTGCGTCGCCGGATCGGGTGAGCCGCAACACCAGATTGACCAGTCCGCAGGTGCCCCCGTTTTGGTACGGACGCGGCCGCTGACTCGGGCGGAGCGTGAAAAGTACAGCTCCTGGCAGCCCTTGGGGCGTACCGACACTTTGGGATCGTCGGGCATGTCGCCGTCCTGTTCGACATGGAAGGTGTATTCACCGGCCGGGAGGTCTGCGAACGAGGCCGAACCCCGACTGTCCAACTCCGAACGCCGCCGAGTGCCGTCCCGTTCGAGGGTGACCGCCATTGTGCCTTTGTCCCAAGGCCTCCGCGTGACCAGCACCTTTAGGCTTCCAGTGGCCGGAGCGTGCTCCATCTTGCGGAACCACGCGAGGTCCTCGCCGGCATCGGTGATGAGGCGGGTACGGGTGCAGATTCCTGTCTCCAGCCATCCGTCAGCACTGCGGTATGCATCGACGACATATTCCTGGCCAACTTCGAAAAGATAGCCGCAGTCGCCGCCGCCGCGCCCGGTTCCAACAATGATCTCTTTGTTGCCCTCCGGCACGCCCTGCAGGGCGGAACTGACCCGGAAACGGACGCGCCTGAGCGGAACGGGATCGACCGGCATTTTCCCCGTAGCGCGCAGTGCCTCAGCAACGGGCGATGTGATGGAGACGACGGTGCCTGTGAATGCTGCCGCTGCTTGACCTGTCGCGAGGCAAGGAGATGGAGGGCCTGGGCAGTCGCAGGCGAATGCTAATGGCGCACAGGCGCTGAGGAGGCCGAGCAACACGAGGAGCCGCATCTGCCCAGAGCATAGAGGATTTGAGGGTAGCGCAGCGTCTCATTTAATACTTAAGTTTTCACTTGACAATCTGTGCTGGCGCGATAATACTCAAGTCACGACTTCAGTATTGCTGGATGCAAGAAAGGAAAGAAGATGGCTGATCAACCTGTGGTCCATAGCACTTTCGTGATTGAGCGAAGGTATCCGAAATCGCCTGAGCAGGTCTTCGCCGCGTTCTCTGATGTGGAGAAGAAGAAACGCTGGTTTGCCGTCGGGGAACACCACGATGTGGAAGAGTTCGAGATGGATTTTCGAGTCGGCGGCGCGGAGCGGCTGCGCTACCGGTTCAATGACAAGAGCCCATTCCCCGGAGTGCCGCTCATCAGTGAAGGCATGTACCTGGACATCGTCCCGAACCGGCGGATTGTGTCGGCCTCAGTCATGGCGATGGCGGACCACCGCTTTTCCAGTTCGCTGGTGACCATCGAAGTGGTCCCGGTGGAGGGCGGTACGGATTTGATCTGTACTCATCAGGGGGCGTTCTTCGAGCGTTCGGATGGCCCGGAGATGCGCGAGGCGGGATGGCGCAAGCTACTGGATAATCTGGGGAACGCGCTCGCCTAGCGGTGGCCGGCGCGACGGACCGAGAGATGGGCAACTCCAAAGACGACATCGACCGAATATTTCACGCATTGGGCGATCCCACCCGGCGAGCGCTGGTGGAGCGCCTGAGCGAGGGTCCGATGTCGGTGTCGTCGCTCGCCACTCCGTTGGACGTTACGTTGACGGCGGTGATGCAGCATCTGCAGGTGCTGGAGGAGAGCGGGCTGGTACGGACGGAGAAGGTCGGCCGGGTGAGGACCTGCCGGGTGGAGCCGGCCGGGTTCGCGGTGCTGCAGAAGTGGCTGGCGGACCGCCGGTCGATGTGGGAACGAAGGCTGGATCTGCTGGGGGAGTTGCTGGCTGAAGATGAGGATTGACGCCTGCTGCGTGAAGGAGGCCGGCTGCTCTGGACCAGTGGCCGGCCTCCCTGGGGCGGTTTGGGATGCGCGCGCGTTTACTGACGTGCGCAGTTCTTGGCGGGCTATCCGTCGCCGAGGCCGGGAAGGGATTCGCCGATCTGGAGCAGGGCGGAGCGCAGCCATGAGTGGGCGGCGTCGGAGTTCACCCGCGGGTGCCAGATCATCAGGTAGCGAAAGCCGGTCAACTCCTTAGGCGGCTTGAGGATGCGGATCCCCGGACTGTGCGCTTCGGCATCGGCAAAGCGTTTGGGCACAGTCGCAATGAGGTGCGTTCCCACCACACTACGCAATGCCGCCAGGAAGTACGGCACCTGCATCGCGATCTTTCGCTTGTATCCGCGGGCGGCCAGACGCTTCTCCGGGATCGTCTGGAGACCGCCGAGGACGCCGACGCTGATGTGCTGGGCCTCCAGGTATTGACCGATGGTGAGGTGGCCTTGGTAGGGGCTCTCTTGCGCTACGGCGCAGACGAACTCATCGCGATAGATCTCCGCGGTCTGCAAGGGTGCCGGGATGTGGCCTTCGTCGGCGTTCAGCACCAGATCGACACTGCCGTGGGACAGATCGTCGAACACCTTTTCGTTCCAGGCGATGAAATCGAGGCGCACCTGCGAGGCCTTCGGCAGCAGGTCGCGGGCGGCGACGGGCGCCAGGACGGAGGCGGCGTTGTCCGTGGCGGCGATGCGGAAGGTGGCGGGCTCAGTGGCCGGGTCGAAGCTCGAACCGCTGAGGAGGCGGTCGAGTTTGGGCAGGATGACCTCGAGTTCCCGCATGAGGCGCTGACCCTGGGCGGTTGGTTCGTAACCCGATAATCCGCGGACGAGCAGGTCGTCGTGGAACATGACACGCAGGCGCTGCAAGGCGCGGCTCACGGCCGGTTGGCTGAGGAAGAGACGGGCCGCGGCGCGGGAGACGTGGCGCTCTTCCGCGAGTACTGTAAAGACGACCAGCAGATTCAGATCCGCCTGGCGCAACTGCGTGATACGCATAATGAATATGCTGATTATGCATTAGACGCATCCTCTCATCCAGCGTACTCTCATCTCAGAGGCAGGATCCGCTGGACCGGATCCACCGGAAAGAGGAGCTCCATGGCAAAGACAGCAATCGTTACCGGTGCGTCCCGAGGCATTGGACGCGCCGTCGCAAAGCGGCTGGCGGCGGATGGGTTTGCGGTGGTCGTGAATTACGCCGGGAACGCGGCGAAGGCCGAGGAGACGGTGCGCGAGATTCAGGCTGCCGGTGGGACGGCGATGGCGATTCGCGGAGACGTGGCGAACGACGCCGATGTCGAGCAATTGTTTGCCGGGACGCTCGCGGCGTACGGGCGAGTCGATGTGGTCGTCAACAACGCCGGTATCATGCCACTGTCGCCGGTCGCGCAGGGTGATGTGGAGGTGTTCGACCGGACGGTGGCGACCAACCTTCGCGGGACCTTCCTTGTCTTTGCGCAGGCAGCGCGGCATGTGGCGGAGGGCGGGCGGATCATCGCGTTCTCCAGCAGCGTTCTTGCGAAGTCGTTCCCGACTTATGGCGCATACATCGCTTCCAAGGCCGGGGTGGAGGGGTTGGTGCATGTGCTGGCGAACGAGTTGCGCGGGCGGAGGATCACGGTGAACGCGGTGGCTCCCGGACCGGTGGGTACGGAGCTGTTCCTGGACGGGAAAAGCGAAGAGCAGGTGGCGCAGATTGCCAGGATGGCTCCGCTGGAGAGATTGGGGCAACCGGAGGATATCGCGTCGGTGGTGGCGTTCCTGGCTGGACCGGATGGAGGGTGGGTGAACTCTCAGGTTGTGCGGGCCAATGGCGGATTCGCCTGAGAACGGCCGTGCGGGGTTCAATACCGGTCAAGCCTTGCGAAATGTTTCGAGGATTTTCCAGCTCTCAGGCGGAGGTTATTAGAAATGTTGAGGTTGGGGGTGGGTGAATCCTGAGTTGGGGCGGGCCCCCGGCAATGCCGGGGGGAATGCTGGGGGAGGCGGCTTGGGTTGTCGGAGGCTTTGTTTCGGAAGTTGATGGGAATGTTGGGGTTGGGATCGAAAGAGTCCAGGGTTGGGGCGGGCCCCCGCCTTCGCCTTCGGCTTCGGCGGGGGGAATGCTGGGGGAGGCGGGTCGGGTTGGTGGAGGCGTTGGTTGCGGAAGTTGTTGGGAATGTTGGGGCGGGTTTGGTTTGAGTTTGGGCTGTCGATTCGGGTCATCGGGGTTGATGTCCCGGTTCTCCGACTACATGGCATTTCTGATGCCCCAGTAGGGTCCGGCATCTGTGCCGGATGCGAGCATGGGTTTGCCTCCCTACTGGGGTGGTTTCGCGTTTCGACAGTGCCCGCTGAGGCCGTAGCGGCTATCGGGTGGCGGCGGCCAGGGCCCGCTCTGGTGAGGGGGCTCTGGCGGCGCGCACCTGGGGTCTGAGGTCGTGCAGGGGGGCGGAGGAGCCGGCGCCTTGCACGGCATATCCGATGCAATCGATGGTGAGGTGGATCGCGCTCAGTTGGGAGAGGTCGATCACCGAAGGCTGCGCAACCTGCAGGCGGAAGGTGCTGGCCACGCCGCGGCCCCAGAAGGAGAAGGGGGGACCGGGCTCCGCCGGGGATTGCGGGTTGGCCGGGATCTTCGATTTCAGCGTGCCGACCGCCGGGCTGCAGGCGAAGAGTTCGGACCGGGGTAGGAGGATGAGCTCCGACGTCGTGCCGTCCGTGCGGCGTTTCATGGTCCAGTGGCCGGAGTGGGTGATCCAGATGTTGGAGCTCTGGGGTGAAGTGGCGCCGACCAGTTCCATGCTCATGGCGTTCACTTTCAGCTCGAACATTTTGTCGGGCATGTCGGTGAGCTCGAGGCTGAAGTCGAGGGTCGCGCCGGATGCAAACGCCTGCAACTTGGCGGCCTCGGTGATGGAGACGCTGAGCTGCGGGTGGATGACGTCAAAGCCGATTTGAGCGGTGTTGAGTTGCTGGAAGATCTGATCCCAGGCGAGTACCTGAATGGCCATGCCCGACAGGCTGGTGAGGCTGGAGCTGGCGCGGGTGGCCGGGGAGAGGCTGCGATCGACATCGGGGTGCAGGAAGCCGTAGTCGAAGCGCAGGCCGGTGATGCGGTCGAGCTGGTAGATCTCGCGAGCCCGCTGGGCGAGGAAGACGTCCTCCATCACCATGTCGACGATGTCGCGGGCCGCGCGGATGAGCAGGTCCGTGGCGGCTTTCAGGGCAGCGGCGTCGGCTGACCAGTGTGCCAAGGTCGATTGGACCTGGGCGAGTTCCACGGCGAGATTGCCGGCGCGGAACTCCGCCGCGGCGACGCGCGATTTGGCCTGGGTTTCCCGGAGGCCGGCGACCATCTTCTCGCGAACGAGCAGGATCTGTTGTTTGAGCAGCTTGCCGATGGCATCCTGACCGGGCAGTGACATGGCGTTCTCGAGGTCGGCCATGACCTTGCCGAAGCTGATGAAAGACTTCGTTCCCTCGATGAGGTCCTTGAAGCCGCCGCCCAGTTTCTTCACCTCCTCGATGTCTTCAGAGGTATTGCTGTTCGGGTCGGGCTTCTCCTTCATGAACTTCAGGAATTGCACGAGGTCAATGCCGTCGGTGACGCGCTGGAGGGTGGCCAGACCGCCGGCCACGGAGATGATGGCCCCGACTCCGGTGGCCATGCCGGCCACGACTCCGGCGATGGAGCCGACGTCGGAGAGGATTCCGCCGATGCTGAAGCGGTTCTCGCGGATGGTTTCGATCTGGTCGTCGATGTCCTTGATGCGGAGCTGGAGATTCGCGCCTTCCGCCTGGGCGATGCGGACATCCTGTTGGGCGATGGATGCATCGGCCTGTGCTTCCAGGCGGCGATTGGCCAACTGCGTGGCCATCAGGGTCAGGCTGTCGCGGATGGACTCGGCAATGGTCTCGAGCGAGACGACAGAGACGTAAGCCTGGAACGAGTTCTGGACCACGGCAATCTCAGAGGCCAGATTCTGGGAGAGGGCCCGGAAGTCTGGCGCGATGTCGAGATCGCGGGCGAGGCCGGAGGGCGTCTGGCGATTGGCAATGCGATCACGAACCGTGAGGGCGTCAGGGTCAGCCGGATTGACGATCAATGCGGATTGGGCCTCTTCGAAGGCGAAGAGCTGAGAAGCGGGATCGAACTTGCGGAAGAAGAAGCCGGCGACCTCGGCTCGGTAGGCGGCCCAACCCTGGGCGGAGGCGGCGTCGAGCAGTAGCCACACCTGTTCCGCGGCGACTTCGGCGATGTCGATGGTGCCGACCCCGCCGGACCGGCCGGCCCTGCCGCTTTTGCCTCGCTTGCCGCGGGGTTTGCCTGCCCCTCCGGCGCCTCCGGCTCCGCCGCGGCCTCCTTTGCCTCCCGGCGCGCTCCCGGTTGGGACTGACGACGCCGAGGCGAAGCGAATCCTGATGGTTCCGCCCCGGCCTCCATTCCCGCCATTCTCGCCATCGCCTCCGTTGCCGCCCGGAAGCATGACCGGTTTCCCGCCGCCTTCGGGGTGTATGAGACCGCTCTCGCCCGCCTCTCCATTGGCTCCATCCTCGCCGACCAGACCGGCGGAGGTAATGGCGAGTGGGGCTCCGTTGATCCCGCGAGCCAATACCGTGATGGAAGGAGATGGGTTGCTGACCACGCCCACGAGGGAGGTTCCGGCATTTGGGACGACGGTCAACTGTTCGGCTGCGATGACGTAGTTGAAATCCGGGCGTAAGGTGATGAGGTTCACCTGCCGGCCGCCGAGCACCAGGGTGTCCCCCGGGTTGGCATGGATGGACGCGGGGACACTCTCGTCGATGGTGAGGGTGTCCCGGAAGAACCGGATAGTCTGCGGCATGGTAGAGCCCTCCTGAGCGCACAGCAAGATGGGCAGGCCCGCGCTGGTGCGGACGCACGTCAGCCCCCGAGTATAGTGCCGGAGGGGCCCGGTTCGTTACTGATTTTTCAAGATTGAAGTCGCATAGAAGCGAAGGAGTGGCGAATGAAGGTCAATCGAGGCGGTTGACCAACTCGACGGCCGCCTGTGCGGCGTCCGGGTTCATCGATGGGTTGACCCCGTCCCCGTTTGTGGAAGTGGTGATGATCTCCCCGGAGCGGGCGAATTCGAGAACGCACAGTTTGTCTCGGGTGTGGGCTCTTCCGTGGGCGTGCCATTCCCAGCGAACGCGGCGGGCGTCGGCGATGCGGAAGCCGGCGCGATGAATGGTGAGTCCGCCGGGCGACCAGACCGAGAGAGTCTCCCGCTGGTCGAACACAAGGCGCAGCACCACCCCGTCGACTTCGCAGGAGACGAGCCGATGCCGCTGGCTGTAGGGGCTTCCGAAACATTCGCCCCAGAAGCGCAGGCTGCCGCATAGCCCGCCCGGTATGGCGTGCTGGAGGTGGCCGGCGAGCGTGCGCAACCCGGCGGAAGCTGCCGGGTCCGCCATTCTGCCCAGGGAAGCGACAACACCGCCGTCTGGCGGCTCGACGAGAGGGAGGCGGTAGAGTTCCGTCCAATTGGTCTCGAAGGCTGGAAACGCAACCTGGTGGAACCAGTCGCCGGGTGTGAGGCAACCAGGCAGATGATTGGGGAGTTGTTCGACCAGATGCTGGTATCCGCCATCGTCCTCGGAGATCACCAGCCGAGCGGTGCCGGAGAGATCCACCACGGTAAGGCAGATCTGGTCCACGGTGTAGCAGTCCTGCTTGTAGGCGAAGACCGCGCCGATTTCGTGCCAGGCGATGCGGTGCTGTGGCATGCCGGCGCGGGACGGGCGCGTGAGGGAGATGCCGAGGTCGTCGCAGACGACAATGCCGGGCTCCGTGGTCTTTGGGTCAAAGAACTCCGACCACCAGCCGCGAAGGCGCTTCAGCATCGTCATTTCTTCCATTGTGCCCAAGGCAAAGGTGGGCGGAGGTGGGTGGGACTCCCTTTTCGGGGGTAGTGCGGCTCGCGGAAAGTAGGTAGGGCAAAACTACCTAGGTTCATCATGACGCGGGCGCGCGCTCCGCCTACAGTTGGAATAAAGCGGGGCGCGGACTGGATGACGTCAACATGACTTCAAACCAAGTAATAACCGAACCATGCACGGCGCAGGTTTCGGTGCATCGAGTGGAAGCGGACGGCGTGAGCGTGTTCTATCGCGCCGCAGGCCCGGTGGATGGACCAGTGGTTCTGCTGCTTCACGGATTTCCCACCTCTTCTTTTCAGTTCCGGGCTTTGATGCCGCTGCTGGCCGGCGACTATCGCGTGATTGCACCGGACCTGCCCGGGTTCGGATTCACCGAAGTGCCTGAAAGCCGCGGCTACCAGTATTCGTTCGACTCGCTGGCCCGCACCCTCGGCGCATTCACGGAAGCCTTGGGCCTGGAGCGCTTCGCGATGTACGTGTTCGACTACGGGGCGCCCACCGGCTTTCGCCTGGCGCTCGCCCATCCCGAACGCGTGGCGGCGATCATCTCGCAGAATGGGAATGCCTACGAAGAGGGGCTGAGCGGGGCGTGGGCTCCGATCCAGCGCTACTGGCAGGAACCAACGGCGGAGAACCGCGAAGCCGTGCGGGCGATTCTGTCCCTGGATGGAATCCGGATGCAATATACGCATGGCGTGGCTGATCCCGGGGCGATTGCGCCTGAGGGGTACACGTTGGATTTCGCCATGGTGAACCGGCCGGGCAACGATGAGATCCAGCTCGATCTCTTTCTGGACTACGCCAACAATGTGAAGCTGTATCCGGCGTTTCAGGAGTACTTCCGGACGTGGCAGCCGCCATTGCTCGCGATCTGGGGTAAGAACGATCCGTTTTTCCTGCCGGCGGGCGCGGAGGCTTACCGCAGGAACAATCAGAACGCCGAGGTTCAGTTGCTGGATACAGGCCATTTCGCGCTGGAGACGCATGCCGTCGAGATCGCATCGGCCATGAGACGGTTTTTGGCCGCACATCTGAAACGAAAGAAATAAATGAAACAGTGATGAGCACACAACCCGCAGTAGAGCCTTACGATCTGCTGGTGCTGGGGAGCGGCGAGGCAGGCAAGTATCTTGCCTGGAACGCCGCGTCCTCCGGCAGGAAGACCGCGCTGATTGAAAGGCGCTACATTGGCGGATCGTGTCCCAATATCGCGTGCCTGCCGAGCAAGAATCTGATCTATTCGGCCAATGTGGCGCACCTTGCCCGCCAGGCGGCACTTTACGGATTGCATCCGGTTGAGCCGGGTGTGGATATGCAGGCCGTGCGGGCTCGAAAGCGGGCCATGGTCGATGGGTTGATCAAGACGCACGAGGGGCGCTTCTCGCAGACCGGAGTGGAGCTGATCCTGGGGGAGGGCCGATTCACCGGGCCGAGGGTGATCGAAGTGGCCGTGCACGGCGGAGGGACGCGGCTGGTCTCCGGTGAGAACGTCGTGATCAGCACCGGCTCCAGGGCCGCGCTGGATGGGATTCCCGGGCTGGCGGAGTGCGGCCCGATGACGCATGTCGAAGCACTGGAGCTGGGTGAGGTGCCTGCGAAGCTGCTGGTGCTGGGCGGCGGGTATGTGGGGCTGGAACTGGCGCAGGGCCTACGGCGGCTGGGGAGCGAAGTCACCATCGTCGACCGCAACCAGAGGCTGCTGCCGCGCGCGGACGAAGACGTGGCGGCAGAGGTGACACGGGCCATGCTGGCGGAGGGGATCGAGCTGATCAACGGTGTGCAGGCGACCAAGGTGGAGGGCCGATCGGGCGAACACGTGGTGCTGCACGTGGAGGGTGACGCCGGCCAGCGGCAGATCAGCGGTACTCACTTGCTGGTGGCCACGGGCCGGATTCCGAATACGCAGGGGATCGGACTGGAGGCCGCTGGCGTCGAGCTGACGGCGGCGGGGTTCGTGCGGGTGGACGAGCAGTTGCGCTCGACGGCGGAGGGCGTCTTCGCGGTGGGCGATTGCGCCGGGAGTCCGCATTTCACGCATATCGCTTTTGACGATTTCCGGGTGGTGCGGGAGACCCTGGCGGGCCGGAGGCGCGTCACCACGGGGCGCCTGGTTCCGTCGTGCCTCTTCGTAGATCCCGAACTCGCCCAGATCGGACTCAACGAGACGGAGGCGCGGCGTGCCGGCATTCCGTACCGTCTGCTGAAGCTGCCGATGAAAGCAGTATTGCGGAACCTGACCACCGGGCACACGGAGGGGTTCCTCAAGGCGATGTTATCGCGGGAGGATGACCGGATCCTGGGCTTCACGGCACTGGGCGCCTGCGCGGGCGAGATGATGGCGACGGTGCAGCTGGCGATGAGTGCCGGGCTGCCCTACACCGCGCTGCGGGATTCGATCTTCGCGCACCCCACGTATTCCGAAGGATTGGTGTATCTCTTTTCCGGATCGCCCGCGATGGTTGGGTGAGCAGGTTGGGTGGCCATCCGGAAGGCGCGGCCCGCTGGTTGCGTTACTCGTCGCGAAGCGCAACCAGCGGGTCGAGAAGGGCGGCGCGGTAGGCCGGGCGGCAACAGGCCATGAACGCGGTGAGGCCGAGGGTGGCGGCGACGGCCGTGAAGGTGAGAGGATCCGTGGAACTCACCTCGTAGATCATGCTGGTCATGAGCCGCGTCAGAAGGATGGCGGCCAGGAGACCGACGAAGAGCCCGGCCAGAATGATGCGCAGACCCTGTACGGCAACGAGTCCGACAATATCCTGGCGGCGCGCGCCCAAGGCGACGCGGATGCCGATCTCGTGGGTGCGCTGCGCGACGATGTAGCTGATTACTCCATAGATGCCCACGAGGGCCAGCACGAGCGCGGTGACCGCGAAGGCCACCAGCAGATACATGTTGAACCGGCGCGGGGCGATGGAGGCGAACAACTCCTCCTCGAGGGTCTGGAAGCGCTGGATGGGGACATCCTCATCGATGGTGGCGGCGAGGTTCCGCAGGACGGGCAGCAGCGGCTTGGGATTCCCGCTGGTGCGGATGATCATGCGGACGGTGCCGATGACCGGGGAGAGCTGATAGGGGATGAAGACCTGTGGCGAGGGTTGTGCGTCGAGTTGCCGGTCTCGAAAGTCGGAGACTACTCCGGCGATGGTTCCTCTCAGGAACGAACCGGTGATGCGTTTGCCCAGGATGTTTCCGCCCGCGCCGCTGGATCTATAGGCCAGACTCTGATTGACGAGGACGGCATCGAAGGTCTCGTGCGGAGCAGGAAACCGCCCGCGGGTCAGGGCAACGCCGACAGCGCGGAAGTAGCCGGGGGAGACGGCACGCAGGGCGGCGATCGGAGGTGGTTCGGTGGACGGCGGACCATCCGTGTCCACGCGCACGGCCTGATTCAGTGCTCCGCAGTCGAGGCCCGCCGCCTCCACGCCCGGGACGCTTTCGATGCGCTGCAACAGTTCCCGGAGATAAGCGTCCTGCACTGGCCAATTGCGGTTGTACTTGCCGCCAGACAGGGAAAGATTCATCACGAGGACGCGATCCGGCGCGAACCCGGGCGGGTAGGTATTCATGCGCCAGAAGCTCCGCAGGAGAAGGCCCGCTCCGGTGAGGAGGATGACGGCCAAGGCAACTTCGACCGACACCAGCACGGTCCTCAGGCGTTGCTGCCGTGATGAGTTGGTGGTCCTGGCCGCGTCGCGAAGCACTTCATCGAGGCTGCCTCGCCAAAGGGTGAATGCCGGTGCGAGCCCGAACAGAATGCCGGTGAGGAGCGTCACAAATAGCGTGAACCCAAGGACGCGGGCGTCAATGGTGGTCTCCGCGAGGCGGGGCACGGCCTGGGCGCCCCAGTGAATGACTGCCCGCAAGGCTCCACGCGCGAGGACTAGTCCGGCCACACCGCCCAGCAGTGCGAGCAGCGTGCTCTCGGCCAGGAACTGGCGCAGCACCCGGCTCTGCCCCGCGCCCAGCGCCGCGCGGATCGCGATCTCCTTCCTCCTGACGGAAGCACGGGCTACCAGGAGGTTGGCCACGTTCGCGCAGGCGATGATGAGAACGAACCCGACCGCACCCAGCAGGATGAGGAGGGCGAGACGCGACTCGCCGACGATTCTTTCGGCCAGGGGCATGACGGTCAGGAGTTTCTTCCGATAGAGGCTCGGGAACTGCCGGTTGAGCCGGTTGTGTATGCCCGACAGTTCCGCGCGGGCCTGCTCCATTGAGACATCCGGCTTCAGTTTGCCGAAGACCCGGACCCAGCCGGGCCCCGGTCCTCGCCGCTCACCTGGCCGGATGGGGTCCCCGGGGACCTCGTAGCCATCCGGAATTCGCGTGTAGGCGTCGATGTCCTTGAGTTCATCGCCGGTATAGAGCTGCTGAGGAAACAGGAAGCGGAAGTCTCTGGAGAGGACGCCGGTGATCTCGAAGGTATGTCCTTCGACCTTCAGTTTGCGGCCCAGAACGGAAAGATCGCCACCGAACTGGCGCTCGAAGAGGCCCGAAGAGACGAGCAGGGTGTCCGGTTCCCCGGGCAGAGGCAGTCGGCCGTGCTGCAAGGCGGCGCCAGCGAGGCTCCAGAAGTTGTCCGTGACGAAAGCGACGCGGGCCGGCAGTGAGCGTCCCTCGCGTACCAATGAAAGGTCGATGTTGCCGTAGGCAGCCATGCTTTCGAAGGCGTGGGCGTCGCGGCTCCATATGAGATAGTCGGCGCGAGAGTTGAAGCAGTCGGGGTTGCAGCCGGGGTCCTGGTTGGCGATCCACACGAGGCGGTCCGGCGAGGGGTAGGGCAGCGGCTGCAGCAGGACGGAGTTCACGACGCTGAACATGGCCGTGTTGATGCCGATGCCGATCGCCAAGGTGAGGACGATGACAGTAGTGAATCCTGGGCTGCGTTTGAGCCAGCGGATGCCGAATCTCAAATCCTGGAGGAACTGGTCCAGCCAGACGGCCAACCAGACGGCTCTCGAATCGTCGTGGACCTGCGCGATACTGCCGAAACTACGGTGGGCCTCCCGCCGGGCGACGTCTGGAGTCATGCCGCGCTCGATGTTGCGGCGGGTGCGGAGATCGATGTGGAGCCGCAATTCCTCAGCGAGTTCGTCGGCGTGCTGATCCTGCCGCAACAGGTGTGTGAGGCGGTGGAGGAGTTCTCTCAGCAGGTAGCCCGGTGTGGGCAGGGGCATGACATAGACAGTCTATGTTAGTCCGCCGGGACAGTCAATGGAAGAGTGGAGCCGTGCCGGTTTCATGGCTGAGTGTTGTTGCCGGGTTTTGACGATCGACGCAGGACTGTCAGATATTAGTACCGGAATCATCTAATGCGCGGCTGGAAACTGAGACTGATTTTTGGCTGTATGCCTTGTTTGTTGTGGGGCCAGATGGGCCCTACACGTACTGCCGCCGAGCAGAACCGGTTGAAGGCATTGATGAGGCAGTCACCGGCCGCGGCGGTGGAGGCGGCTCCGGACTTGCGTGATGCGTACGAGGGCCCGGCGGAAGTGACGGTCGCCGACGACTTCGAGCACGGATTGAGCACCACGCTCTACCGGTTCCGGCGCGAGGGTGTGGATGTCACGGCGTACCAGGATTCCTCCACCTCACCCAGGGTTGCGTGTGGGGATCGCATTCGAGTCGAGGGTGTGCGGTTGGGCGATACGATGGCGGTGAACCGGGCGGTGGTCACTTCCCGTGGGGCGGCAGGGGCTGGTTGCAGCACATCCGGCGCGCAACGGGTGGCGGTGATTCTGGCGCGATTCCCGGGCTCGACGGCTCCGCTGCCTGCCGTGACTAGTGTGGAGCGCATGATGTTCGACGAGAATGCTTTCTCGGCGAATACGTGGTATCGGGAGATGTCGTACGGCAAGGTCACGTTGTCCGGGCAGGTGTTTGGACCGTATACCCTTGACCGGGCCTATAGCTGCGCCGAGTCGAGCCTATTGAGATCGGCCGCCATCCGAGCCGCGGACCGGGACATCAACTTTCAGCAGTTCGACCGGTACATTCTGATGTTTCCCTATATTTCCGGGTGTACCTGGGGCGGGCTGGGATCACTGGGCTGTGGCGAGCTGCAATCCGACGACGGCACGGTCCAGGCGTCGTGGATCTGGGTCAATTATGGCGGGAGTCTGGATGCGCTGCAGAACCTGCTGCTGCATGAGTTCGGACACAACCTGGGGCTGGGGCACTCGCGTCTGCTGCGATTTCCGGGCAGTGCGCTGGAGGCCGACGATTTCCGGGCGGTGCCGGTGGAATATGGCGACTCGACGGCGATGATGGGTGATTCGCGGCTGGGTGATTTTGCCGCGGGGCACAAGGTCCAGATGGGGTGGCTGGAACAGGGATCCGATGTGGTTCAGGTAGAGAGCGACGGGGTTTTCACGGTCGCGCCGCTCGGCAATGATGCGGGGGTGCGCGCGCTGCGCGTGCGCCGCACGGCGGCTTCCGATCAGCGGCTCTGGCTGGAATACCGGCGCTGGAGGGAGGGAAGCATCACAGAGGGACGGGACCGCACCAGTTCCGGCATGAATGGCGTATTGGTCCGGCTGGAACCGCCGTCCACGGAGACCGGGACGAACCTGTTGGATATGTCGCCGCCCACTTTGGACGCGGCGAGGCTGGATTCGGGCTCCCATAGCAGCACGCTGATGGAGTTGCCGCCTGGGGCTTCCTGGGTGGATCCGCATAGCGACCTCACGATCACAGCCGGTGCGATGGGCCCCGACGGGGCGGAAGTGACTGTGAGCTACGGAGGGCGCTGTGCCGAGCCTGATCCGGTGGAGATCAACATTCCCAGCGAGGCGCGTGAGTTGCATCTGCCGGTGGCGGCGGCGGAGGGATGTGAATGGGGCGCGGTGAGCGGTCGCACCTGGATGAAGGTGGCCCGTGAGGTTGCGGCATCAGAGGAGGGGGAGGTTCCGGCTACGGCGGTGACGATTCACGTCGATGCGGTCAGCGACAACTTCCCTCGCAGTGGAGTTGTGAGTGTCGGACGACATACCGTCCGGGTGAATCAGAGGGGCCCCGAACACGGCCTGGAGGTCCTGTCGGTTTCTCCGCCGGGCCCGGATCTTCCAGCCGGCACCGGCGTGCCGTTCCTGTTCTATCTACGCGATCTGAATGGTGCCGGCGATATGCAGGCCATTCAGCTCTCGGTGCTGCCGCGCGAGGGCTCGGCCGCGGCACCTTGCTATTTCCGGTATTCGACTGTGCGCCGCGTGATCGAGGTGAGTTATGACGGAGAGGAGTACCGGGATGGCGAATCGCCCACGACAGGCTATTCCGGCGCCTGTGCACTGGAGGCCACAACCTTCCAGCCGAATCCCACTGACCTTATTTTCCGATTCTCCCTTTTGTTTGCCGGTGAGGTGGGCGAATCGGTGGCCCTCTCGGTGAGAGCGGAAGACGCGCATGGAGTCGCGGGTCCGTGGGTGAAGGCCACTGAGATGGTCGCGGTAAACCAATGCCGGGCCTTGCCGGTGATGGACTATTTCCTCTACCTCTCCGGCGGCGGCACGAACAACAACATGCCAGTGAAGGCAGCGCCGTCGCCTTGTGGCTGGACGGCGACTTCCGACTCCGACTGGCTTCAGATTGGGACTCCCTTCGGCAGCGACAGCGGGAACCTGCGATTCAGTGTCGCGGCGAACACCGGGCCGGCGACGAGGGAGGGGCGGATCTTCATCAATGGCACGCCGGTCCGCTTCGTCCAATTCGGACTCGGAGAGGTGCAGCCCTACTATATGAGCTTGCGGCCGACGGAGACCATCGTCTCCGGGTTGGGTGGAGTCGCCACGATTGCCTATTACTACGGATTGGCGGATGTGGTGCCGGCTATTCCCCAGGATGACTGGCTGCAGGTGGTGCGGGTGGAGCGAAGCGCGGACCGCCGCGAGGTGGTCTTCCTGTTCGAGGAGAATCCTGAGCCGACTCCACGGCTGGGCACTCTTATGATCGGCGGCAAGCGCTTCACAGTACTGCAGGAGGCTGGGCCAGCCAACTAGCAGCGAGTCATCAGACCACGCTGTTCCTAACTTGAGCTATCTAACGGACGACGCCGCAGCACACGGCGGCCGAGTCGGTTTGTAGATTTTACGGGGTCGCATGGATGGCGAAACCCGGCATTCGGGCAGTGGTGCTGAAATTCGAGCGAAGTTGGTGGATTTCGGCCACCATCCACCGCTGTGTGTACAAGCCTACTCCACGCGTCTTCAATGACATGCGCGTTCTGGCAGGGGAAGTGCAATTACCTCAGCGAGTCCAATGCGGACGAAAGTGAGGACAAAATGAAGAGATTCGTAGCTATTGGAGTTTTTGCGCTGGCGTTGACGAGCGGTGTGGCGAGCGCGGCGGATGTGTTTGTGCGCTTTGGGCCTCCGCCTCCGCCCCGGGAGGTTGTGGTGGTGCAGCCCAGCCGGCGGCACGTCTGGGTGCCGGGCTTCTACCAGTGGCACCACGGGCGTTACGTCTGGACGAATGGGTATTGGGCGGTGCCTCCGCGCGGGCGAGCTGCCTGGGTGCCCGGATACTGGGCTCCGCGGCGAGGCGGATACATCTGGTTTAGCGGCCATTGGCGGTAAAGATACAGAGAGCGGGGCGCCCTTGGGGAAGGGCGCCCCGCCTGCCGAATCCCTGCCACGCCGCGGCTAGAAGCTGGTCTTCTTCAGATACTCGAAGCTCTGCTTGAGAGAATCCAGAGGATTGCCGGGGGTCTGATCCTGCTCGACGAAGTAGTGCTTGACGCCTACCTCGGAAGCGGTCTTCAGCACCGCGGGGATGTCGATGGATCCATTGCCGACTTCCTTGAAGGCTTCCTTGGCTACCTTCTCATTGAACTGGGGACCTACGCCGGCGGCAACGTTCTTCAGGTGCATGAGCGCGATGCGCTTGTTGTACTTCTTGAGGATCTCCACCGGATCGTGCCCGCCAACCTTGGACCACATGATGTCGAGTTCGAGGCTGACGTACTTCGGATCGGTGGTCTGCATCAGGACATCGAGCAGTGTGCCGCCGGCGGCGGGCTCGAACTCGAAAGCGTGATTGTGGTAGCAGAGGCTCAGGCCGGACTTGGCGCAGGTTTCACCGGCCTTGTTCAGGGTCTCACCCAGTTTCTTGATGACATCGACGCCGCCGCGATCCTTGGGGGCGATGTAGGGACAGACGGCGAACTTCAGTCCGCGCTTCTTCGCATCTTCCAGGGCAGCCGGAAGTTTGTCCTGATTGGTGGTGAAGAGGGCGGTGTCGAGATGGACGCTGACCGGTTTCAGTTTCGTTTGAATGAGGCTGGGCCAGACGGCATCGAGGCTGCCACCGATGACTTCAGCTTCGGTGAAGCCGATCTCTTCCAGCGCCTTCAGCGTTTCGAGGGGCTTCTGCGGCAGTACGGTGCGCAGGGTATACAACTGCACGCCCACAGTCTTCAAGGTGCGGGCGAAAGACGGGACCGCGGAAGCGGCGAGCGCGGCGAGGAAACCACGGCGGTGGAGATTCAGCATCTCTATATCCTATTCCCGAAGCGGCGGGCGCGGTAGAGGGCCCGCCCCGGGCGGGGAAACGGACCGGAGGAACTAGAAGTCGATGCTGCTCTTCCGCGCTTCGACGGCGGCGGCCTTCAGTCCAGGCACCTTCAGCAGGTCTTCGACGGTTTTGAACTTGCCCTTCTCTGTCCGGTACTTGACGATGGCCGCGCCCTGGGCGTCGGGGATGCCGAGACCGGCCGCCAGGTCCTTCTCGTCGGCAGTATTGACGTTGATGCGGGCGACTGGCGTGCTCTTGGAGAGATGCTGGCTGAGGTAGTCGACGACCTCGCCCCACTGGTCGTCATCGCCCTTGGCGCCGCGCTGGATCATGTCTTCGACAATGCCGCTCCACCCTTCGCGGCTCTCGCGGCGATTCAGGAAGATGTTTGTCCCGTGGCAGGAGCCGCAGAGTTTCTCGGTGATGGCACGGCCTGGCGCTTCCGGCAGTTTCGACTTCTGTTGGGCCCCGGCGGGCAGTGCGCCCAGCAGGCTTGCGAACACAAAACAGACAATCGACCTGGAATGAATGTAGCGGCCCGGCTGAGATCCTGTCATGCACCATCCTTGTATGCTGGAAGTAGAGAGCGCTCGCCCAGATGCGCTAGTTTTATTGTGTATCAAACCGAGGGATGAGAGGGAAAGGCTGGGATTGCCTATGCGACTTCTGCTGTTGGCCCTGCTTGCCATGACATTGGCTGTTGCGCAGGATGGCCCTCCTCCTGGACGCGCACCGCTGAAGGTGCGGGCCGCCCAGGGTGACGCCGAGGCTCAATTCACCCTGGCCAAAAACTATGAGGCCGGACGGGGCGGGCTGACGAAAGACTATGTCCAGGCGCACCACTGGTATCTGCTCTCGGCGAATCAGGGGGATCCCTGGGCGCAGGCGAGTCTTGGGCTACTCTACCGGTTCGGGAAAGGCGTGCCCAAGGATCTTGTCCAGGCGTATATGTGGCTTTCGCTAGCGACTGCCGCGACGCATGGGCCGGATTCCGACTCCCTGGCCGAACTGCGCGACGCGGCGGGCGCCCATATGACGAAAGAGGAGATTGCGGAGGCGACCCGTCTGGCTCGCGCCTGGAAGCCTTCGCCTGCCACGCATCCATGAGGCTGTCGAGCAGTTTGTGTGTTGCCGTGGCCTTGCTGGCCGCTGGTTGCCGGCAAAACCAGAAGCCAGGTTCGGACCGGCCGATCGGACGGGTGATTCCGTTGAAGGCGCCGCTGGGTCTTCCTGAATTGGTGGTGCCGGCCGACAACCCCGTGACGGCGGAGACGGTGGCGCTGGGCCGCAAGCTTTACTACGACCGGAGGTTGTCGGCGGATGACACCATCGCCTGCGCCAGTTGCCACGACCCAGGGAAGGGATTCACGGATGGCCGGAGATTCTCCACGGGATTCCACAATCAGCAGGGGACTCGCAATGCGCCTCCGGTGGTGAATGCGGCTTACAGTCCGATGCAGTTCTGGGACGGGCGGGCAGCGACGCTGGAGGATCAGGCCGGCGGGCCGATTGCGAATCCGGTGGAGATGAACCAGAAGTATGACGTGTTGACCGCTAAACTGCAGGCCGATCCCGAATACGTCTCGTTGTTCGAGAAAGCGTACGGGCCGGGTGCCATCACAATGAGCCAGGTTCGAAAGTCGCTGGCGGCGTTTGAGCGGACTGTGGTCAGCGGGAATTCGCCGTTCGATCGCTATCAGTATGGCGGCGACAAGGCCGCGCTCTCGCCGGCAGCAGTGCGAGGGCTGGCCATCTTTCGCGATCCGGGGAAGGGCAACTGCATCACCTGTCATCCCATCGGTGAGAAGAGCGCGCTGTTCACCGACGGGAAGTTCCGCAATATCGGCGTAGGTGTGAATGAAGAAGGCGTGCTGACGGACCTGGGCCGCTTTCAGGAGAGCAAAGCGGAACGCGACAGGGGCGCCGTGAAGACTCCTTCGCTGCGAAATGTGGCACTGACTGCGCCCTATATGCACGATGGCAGCCTGAAGACTCTGCGCTCGGTGCTGGAGTACTACGCCGGAGGGGGCAATTCGAATCCGGCGCTCGACAAGGATCTGAAGCCGCTACGGTTGACGAAGGCGGAGCGTGACGATCTGCTGGCCTTTCTCGAATCGCTGACCGGCGAAATGCCGCCCAATGCGGGGCCGCCCGCCAACTGAGTACACTGAACACCAGACATGCAACACAGCCATGCGTGGCGCGTCGCCCTGGGAGCGGCGGCACTGGCGGTTCTTGGCGGGTGCTCCCATCCTCAGCCCGCAGCGAAGCAAGAGAAGGCGAAGCCCGCCTATTATCACGTGGATGCCGGGACGGCAGGGACGATCAAAGGAGTCATCCGGTTCAGTGGCAAGAAGCCCGTCAGGCGGGTTATCGATATGGATCAGGAACCGGAATGCGCCCATCTGCACAAAGGCGGCAAGGTGCTGGATGAGGACGTCGTGGTGAACGCCAACGGCACGTTGGCGAACGTCTTCGTGTTCCTGAAGAAGGGGCTGGAGGATAAGTCATTTGAGCCGCCGACGGCGCCGGTGGTGATCAACCAGAAGGGCTGCTGGTTTGAGCCGCGCGTGATGGGTATGCAGACGGGGCAGTCTCTGAAGGTAACCAATTCCGATCCGGTGACGCATAACATCCATCCGATGGCGAAGATCAACAACGAGTGGAATCACAGCCAGGCGCCAGAGGATCCGCCGCTGTCGCGCCGCTTTGTGCGTGAAGAGGTGATGATCCGGGTGAAATGCAACGTGCATGGCTGGATGCGGGCCTGGGTGGGGGTGCTGCCGCATCCGTACTTTGCGGTGACAGGCGCCGACGGCTCGTTCGAGATTCGCAATGTTCCTCCTGGCAACTACACGCTGGCGGCCTGGCAGGAGCGGTTCGGGTCGGAGGAACAGGCGGTGACGCTCGCTCCTTCGTCGCAACAGAATGTCACGTTCACATTCAAAGGAGACTGAGTTGACGACACCGAAGATTGCCCTGCTCGCCGCCGGATTGACGGTCCTCCTAACCGGATGCGCGCGGCCGCCCGCTGCTCCGGAGCCTTCCAAAACGGCCTATCGGATCTATGTGACGAATGAGGGGTCGGGCGACATGAGCGTCATCGACTCTTCGACCATGAGCGTGGTCGCCACCGTGCCACTGGGCAAACGGCCGCGCGGAATTCACGCCAGCCCCGACGGGAAGACTATCTATGTGGCGTTGAGCGGGTCGCCCATCGCCGGGCCCGGCGTAGACGAGAGCACCCTGCCGCCCCCTGACAAGAGCGCGGATGGCATTGGTGTGTTCGACGTGAAACAGAACAAGCTGGTGCGTGTGATGCACAGCGGCTCCGATCCTGAAAACTTCGACATCAGCAAGGACGGCAAGCGGCTGTATGTTTCCAACGAAGATGTCGCCGGGGTGTCGGTGCTTGATCTGGAAACCGAGAAGGTCATCGCAACGGCCAAGACAGGCGAGGAGCCGGAGGGAGTCCGACTCAGTCCCGATGGGAAGTGGGTCTTCGTCACGTCGGAAGAGGCCGGCACGCTGGCGGTGGTCGATACCACGACCAACAAGGTGGTTGACACATTCAAGGTAGGTCGACGGCCACGCTCTATCGCATTCCTTCCGGATAGCGCTACTGCGTGGGTGAATGCCGAGAACGACGGAACCGTGGTCCTGGTGGATGCTGTGAAGCACAAGATCATCGACACGGTGCAATTGGGGGAGAGGGGCGTCGTGAAACCGATGGCGGTGCTGCTTTCGCCCGATGCGAAGACGTTGTATGTGAGTTCGGGGCGGGGGAAGAAGGTCTTCATCCTGGATGCCGCGAACCGCAAGGTGGAGGCGTCGATCGAAGTGGGTCAGCGGCCCTGGGGGATTGCGCTTTCTCCGGACGGGAAGACTTTGCTCTCCGCGAACGGTCCGTCGAATGATCTGTCGGTGGTGGATCTAGCTACCCGGACGGTGAGCCGGAAAGTGAAGCTGACCGGCTCGCCGTGGGGTGTGATTGCGCTGGAACAGTAGACGGCGTCAGATCTCCAGGAAGATGCCGAAGCCGTAGAGAGTGTTGTCGGTGGTCGTGAAGAAGACACGGCCATTGGCGAGAGTGAGGCCCGTCAGGCTGGCCGGAACAGTCACCTGGTTGCCTGTGGAATAGAGTTCTTTTCCTGTCGCCGCATCCAGGCCGTAGAGCGTGGCCTGACCGGATGTGGAGAGGGCAAACATCGCGCCGCTGGTGATCACCGGAGCTACCGGCGACTTAAGGTCGCGGGAGGCCCAGGCGGGTACGAGTTCGACTTTGCCGTCTTTCTCTTCCACCCGGAAGCTCACGATGGAGCCGTTGGGCGCCGCGCCATTGGCAGCGGCCGGCTTAAATGCACTGTGAAGGGCGCCCCAGACCGGTGCGGCGAGCCAGCGCGCACCCTCCGCATCTTCCCAGGTGGAGAGACCGCCGGCGATTCCGCCCGACGCGGAAGCGATCACTGCGCTCTGTGCGAGCGGAGTCTTGTGGTCGGCGCCGCCCAGTGACTTGGAATCCAGCAGGACGATTCGACCGTCCGGCGAGGCTGTGGCGATCACATCCCGTCCTTTGAATTCGAAGACGACCGGGGTGGTGACGTTCAGCGCCGCGTTCTTTTTGGCGGGGCTCTTTGGCAGCAGGAAGTAGTCCTTCTGCTCCACCTTCTTTGAGCTGAGAGCGAGGACAGCATTGCCCCACTTGCCGGCGGCCGGGTCAGAAGCACCTGAACCGGTCTGAACATAGACCGTCCCGTCGTTGCCTACGGCGAAGCCGCCGCTGCCGTTGGGGTCGGTCCCGGCCAGAGGGAAGGAGACCGGTGAGGTCTCTTCCTGGGCGAGGTCGATCGCGTAGATCGCGTTCGCCGCGCTACCACAGGCTCCTGTAGTCATCGCGTAAACGGTGTTCTCCGTCATCAGCAGGCTGCCTGGTTTGGTGTTGGCGGGCAGGAATTTGAGGGCGGGGTACTGCTCGCTGCCGTCGGAGGAGTTGATCATGTGCAGCGTGCCGTCGCCGGAGAGCACATAGACGGAGCGAGATCCGCCGAATCCGCCGCCGCCCAGACGCGCGGGTAGCGTGGGCCGAGGCGCGGCGGCGGCACCTCCGGCCGGTCTCGGGCCTCCAGGACGGCGGCCGAAGACGGCGGGCGGTGTCAATGCCGGAACCGTGGCGAGGCCGGCGCATTCCGGTCCGCCCTGCGCGGAGGCGGGCAGTTTCGTCTTCCAGAAGGGGCGGTTCAAATCCAGGTCGATGGCCCAGAGATCCCCGGAATTCCCATAGACGAAGCCGAGCTCCTTGAACCCTTTGTAGGAGATGAGAAGACCGATAACGACGGGTGGCGTCAATGCTTTGACGCCCGGGGCCGGCCCGTCAATCTTGCGCTTCAGGACAAGCTGAAAGTCCTTGACGTTGTCGCGGGTGATGCGCACATCGCTCTTCGCCCAGCCGGTGCGGCGGGCATCTCCGCCGGCGGATGGCCAATCCACCGGACGGCCTTGCGGTGTGGCGATGCCGGCGGTTGCCAATGCAGTGAGCACCAGTGCAGCAATCGGTCTCATGAAGTCACCTCGAAGAATTCCCGTGGCGCGGACGTTTTGGGGCGGAATCGTCACGTTGAGTTGCATGGTGTTATTTCCCCGGCAGGCCGAAGCAGTACAGAACGCTGTCGAAGGAGCCGAGGTAGACCCGGCCATTGGCTACGGACAAGGCTCCGAAATGGACGAAGGAAGAGATCTCGTCGCCGCTGTTGAAGAGCTCCTTGCCTGTCTGTCCATCCAGGGCGTAGAGGACAGCGTGGGTGGAAGCCTTGATGCGGAGCGGGCTGAAGTCGGCCAGTCCCTTGTCGGCGTAAGCCTGGCGGGTATTCTCGCCGCTGCCGTAGGCAAAGATGATGCCGTTGGCGATGACCGGCGGCTCCGCCTGATCCATGTCGCGCGACATCCAGGCCGGGGTCAACTGGGGCTTGCCGTTGACGTCTTCCACTTTGAAGGCGACAACAGCGCCATGTTCCACCGGACCGTGCGAGACGGGGGGCTTGAAGTTGGGGTGCGACGGGCCCCAGAAGGGCGTGAGGGCCCAGCGGGTACCTTTGTCGTCGAGCCAACTGGCCATGCTGCCCCAGATTCCGGCGGACTGGAAGTCGACCTCCTCATTGCACAGCAGCGGCGTCCGGAAGAGCGGAGTCATGTGACCCTCGCCGCCGGCGGAGCGGGTGTCGAGCAGATAGACGCGGCATTCCTTGCTGCCCGTGACCATCAATTCGCGGCCCTTGTAGTCGAAGATGGCCGGAGTGACCTGCATGTCGAGGTCACGCTTCTGGAGCCAGACCCAGTTTGAGGGCTCAAACCAGTCGCGGATCTTCAATTCGCCGCCTGTGACTTTCGCGCCGATGAGTCCATTCCCGTAGACCTGATTCGCGGCGTCGTAGCGGCCGTCGCCGGTGGGCGCCCACGCGGTCCCTGTGGAGTCGATGGCAACGCCGCTGCGGCCCCAGAGTCCGCCGCTCTTCGGGTGCGCCACCATCACCTTGTGCTCAGGGTCTTTCAGGTTGACCGCCCACATCTGGTTCGGGTTTCCGGCACATCCCTGCGAGGTGGAGGTGAAGAGGATGTCGTTCCAGAGGTTCAGGGAGTAATGCTTGCCGTCGGGATAGCCGAATGGAAACGGCGCGGCCACTTCCTCGCCATCGGCCACGTTGAGCGAGTGTAGTTTGCCGTCGCCGGCGAGGGCGTAAAGCGTACGCGAGCCGTTGGCGGCAGCAGGTCCAACGGTCGGCGCAGCGGTCATGCCTGGCGGGCAGAGCGGATCACCGGGGCGGCCCCGGCGCTCCGGCTCAGGGTACTCAAAGTGCTTCTTCCAGAGGAGGGTTCCCGTCTTGACGTCGATGGCGTAGATGTTGTCCGAGATGCCGCCGACGATGCCGATCTCTTTCTGGCCGCTGGAGGTGGGCACATTCTCGACGACCATCGGCGCGAACAGGGAGTGCATCTCCTGCGGCACATTGTCGAGCTTGAGCTTCCACAGAACCTTGAGATTCTTCACATTGTCCTTGGTGAGAATCTTCTCGTTCTGCTGCCATGCCGTCCGTTGCGGGTTGGCGCCGTCGGTGGGCCAGTCGGCGCCCCAGAGCGATCCGCAGCCCATCAGTCCCAGGATCCAAACAGAGTGTCTTCGCATCAGTGCCATCTCCTCATCTCGGCCAACAAACGGGGTGCCAGAGCACGCGCAGGATTGGAATTGCACGCAACGACGGACGTCATCGCGATTACTTGTCGAAATCCTTCAGCCAGCCAGCCTCTCCGCCGATGTTGAGTAACATACCACCATCGGCGTCCTTGGGGGGCTACTCTATTTCGGAGAAGTGACGGTTGTCAAGTAGGTTCGATCAATCCAGGGCAAGAGTCTGCCGGAATTTGGCGGCTATTGCGCGGTTTTGAGGTCCGATGGTCCGGGGGCGCGGCGTCGAGGTAGCCCAGGCTGCATACTGAGGAGTGCGTTTGCCTGGTGGAGACTGTTGATATAATCGCGCCGGGCTATTGCCACTTTCGTAGAGGGCCAGGAGCAAAAGTATGAATCTGATTGGCGTTCCATCCAAGCTGATGCGGGTGATCGTCTGCGGTATGGCGATCGGCGCCGTGGTTTGCGCTCAGCAGGCGCCGCCGGCCGGTGCGGCCGCGGGTGCGCAGGGCCGTCCACGCGGCGGGGGGCGTGGGATGAACCCGGCGAATCTGGTGCCGCCGCTGGAAGAGTCCGGCTTCACGCCGATCTTTGACGGCAAGAGTCTGAACGGTTGGGACGTGGATCCCGATTTCTGGCGAGTGGAGGACGGCGCCATCGTCGGAGAGACCAAGGCCGATCACCAGCCGAAGCAGAATATTTTCGCGATCTGGCGCGGCGGTAAGCCGGCGGACTTCGAATTCAAGGCACAGTACCGGATGACTGGCGGCAACAGCGGCATCCAGTATCGCAGCATCGAGCGTCCGGACGTGGCGAAGTGGGTGCTGCAGGGCTACCAGGCGGATATCGATGCCCAGCAGCAATTCACCGGGCAGATTTACGAAGAGCGCGGCCGTGGGTTTCTCGCGCTGCGCGGCATGTTTGCCTATGTGGGTGACGGGAAGAAGACGGGGATGGTGGGCAAGGTGGGCGAGAGTGACGACCTGAAGGCCTTCATCAAGAATGATGACTGGAATGAGATCCACATCATCGCTCGCGGCAATACGATCATTCAGTTGATCAATGGCCACGTGATGGCGACGCTGGTGGACGACGACACGGCCAAGCGCAAAATGGACGGGCTGATTGGCCTGCAGCTCCACCTGACCAACACGGGCATGAAGATCGAAGTCAAGAATATCCGGGTCAGGACGTATTAACTGAGAGGATGGGCCGGATTCATGAGGATCCGGCCCAGAACCTCAATACTTGCAGCCCGAGTTGTCTGCCTTGACGTAGTAGGACCTGTAGTTCTTCGCCTTGGGATCGATGCAGCCCACCAGGTTGAGCAATTCCACCTTGCGGAACTCGATGGGATGGCTTTCGCTCTGCAGGGAGATGTAGCCCTCGTTCAGAAGCATGCCATCCGGCTTGGCGGCCGGGTCGAAATTGCTGACTGAACCACCGCCTACCTGGGGCATCTCGTAAGTCAGCACGGTCTCCCCGTTCACGACATGGCGCACGACGCTGTCGCCGTGCACTACGGCCTCCACCCGCACCCATTGATCACCGTGGAATGTCTTTGACGTCGAATTGACGCAGTGCTTGGTCACCAGGGTGCCGTCCATTACCAGGTTTGTGCCGGGTGTGCAGACGTTGGCGTTGCTGCGCGCATCCTTGCCGTTGCCGCCCAGAAGTTGGACCTCGATGGAAATGGGGAAGTCCTGATCTTTGCCCATCGTCTCCGGCCGCTGGCAGTGGATCATGATGCCGCTGTTGCGGAAAGCCCAGCCTGGACCGCCTTTAGCCTGTTCTCCGGTAAAGCGGTATTCGACGGCAATGACGTAGTGCGAGAACTTGTCCTTGTAGAAGATGTGGCCGAAGCGGTTGTTGAACTGGTCGTACTTGTCGTAGGCGACCTTGAGTAAGCCGTCTTCCACCCGGAAGGTGTTGCCGAAGTTGTCACCGTACGCGTAGCCGGTGATCTTCGGTTTCCAGCCATCCAGGTTCTTTCCATTGAAGAGCTGGATCCAGTCCTTCTGTTCCTGGGCTCCGGCGGGAGCCTGCGCGGAGAGTGGAGCCAGAAAGACAAAGGAAGCCAGGGCGAGGAGTAGCGGTTTCATGACGTGCCAAGTATATCGAGTGGGGGCCGGACCGGAAAGGATAGGGGTGCCCGGTTCCTCAGTTAGAAGTAGCCCATCAGGACGGCCAGCCCGATGTGGAGGAAGACCAGGACCGCGAAGGAGTAGCTGAATGGCTTGTGGACGACATGCCAGAGGTGGAAGATCTCGCCGGCCCGCCGCAGGAAGAGAATCTTCGCCGTCAGCCAGCCCTGACTGCGCACCGTGGTGAGGACGGCTTCCAGTTCGGGATGATCCGAGCGCCGCAGGCCGCCCAGCGAGAGGACGAGTTCGCTGCTGCTGAGAACCTGGCGCCGCAGGCGGGCCATGCGGAGTGGCCTCATCAGGTCCAGCCAGGTCATCCAGCCGAGTACTTTCCACAGCGGCATACTGTCTACCTGCACAGAGGATGGCATTCGAAGCGCAGCCTGCAAGTCCGACTGGTCGAAAAGCCGTTGGGCGCTGATATCGCGGTTCAGGCCCAGGCGGGTATCCTCCAGTTCACGCAGGCTCACCTCGGCCATGTTCACGCTACGCGGGATCTGGGCGTACAGGTAGCGGCCGACAATCCCGCTGGCCACGATGGCCATCATGATCCAATAGGCCATTCCGGCGAGCCCCTGCAGCTTGAGGGAGGAGTGGAACGTGACCAGAATCGGGACGGCGAGTCCCAGGATGATGTGAATATCCAGCCAGTGCCGCGTTTTGCCGATCCTCTGCAGAGGCTTCCAGTGCTTCCTGAGAGGATAAAGGAACAGACACAGGAAGATGCCGAGGGAGAGCATGCCGACGCGGAGTCCGATCTGTCCGGACGGTCTGAGCTGCCAGTGTCTTGGATGGAGCGGGCGCTCCACCAGCGGCAGGCGGTAGTAGTCGAATCCAACGGCCGCGAGCCAGAGGATCAGCACCATCGCGCCTAGCATCAGCAGGCCCGCGCGAAGGCGATGGGGCAGTTCAGTTCGGACGGTGCTCATTGTTTCCCCGTGGGTTCTCCTTTGACCTGGGTGACCTTGGATTCGGTCTCCACTGAGAAGCGCCGATAGCCCAGGAATGTGTGTGTATTGCGCCAGTGCTGGTGGCGCGTGCGCGCGTCGATCACCGCCGAAAGAGGGAGCCAGACGGGCGAAGCGGACCCCGTGGCTCCGTACCGAACCCGGCTGTGCAGCCCGACCAGGCCGATGTTTTCCAGTGGTTCGCGTAGATCCGCATCGATCTGGTGGACCTGGCCGGTGGTCTCGTCGAGCCAGGCGACCCCTTTCCAGGGGATCGGATACTGGCGCCCGGAGACTTCCAGCACAGAGGGCGAGTCCCTGGTTCCGACATGCTCGAAGCCGAGCCGAGCCCATTTCACACCGTCAATAACCTGGGGTTCCAGCTGTTCGAAGTGGTAGCTGGCGGAGAACCGCGGCAGGAAGATCATCAGAAGAACAGCGAATCCCGTGGTGGAAAGCAGGGGCTGCCCGGGTGCTTTCTGGTGTTTCTTCTCCAGACGGGATTCCTCGACCGAGAAATCCCCTCCCGCGGCGTCGACCAGCAGCAGGTAGTCGAATTCGCTTTCGCGGCGTTCCAGCACTTTGACGCCATCGGAGAATTTCAACTGCTCCAGTCGTTCGGTGCAGGCCATGGAGGGAAACTCCACCGCGAATTGTTCGGCCCGGCTTTGTGCGCGCTGCAGCAGGGTGGCCGGAGGGTCCTGCGCGGCGAGAACCGGCAACGCAACTCCGAGCAGGCAGGCGATAGCAGTCGCGAACATTAGAATCGATACCCCAATGTGAGAAATGTCTGGTCGTAGTTCTGGATCTGACCCCGGTAAGTCATCCATCCTCCAGTGACGAAGTAGTGGCGGGAGAACGACCAGTCGAGGGTGCCCCCTATACATCGCGCGCGCGTCTGCTGGGTGAGCGCGCCATGGAACTCCTGCTGGCCTGCCTGCGCTTCCAGGCGCAACTGCTCGCCGATATTGCGAGATAGTGTGAGCGAGCTGTAGCGGCCGGTGCCGAAGCTGCTGGTGAAGTTGCTGTAGCGGCCTTCCAGCCGCGACCTGATCCAAGGCAGTTGGCTCCAGCCGGCGCTGTACATCTGATTCAGCGAGGCGCGCGGGTCGTTCTCGCGACGGCTCCGCCCCCAGTTGCCGGTGAGGGTCAGACGCTCCAACGGCTGGATCCGGATGCCACCGCTGAAGCCCTGGAAGAGGAAGTTGTCGAGCAGCCCTGTGCCCAGCAGTCGGATGTCGAACGTGGGGATGCCGCGCAGATGGTTGTGACTCAGATCGAATGTGATGCGGCGGTGCGGCTGGAGGCGGGCGCTGGTGAAACTCCGAGTGAGTTGCAGGCCGGTCTGGCCATTCATGATTCTCGGGTTGCGCTGGTCGGCCTCCATGCTGTGCAGCAGCGTGAACTTCGTGCCGGCGAAGAGGGAGTTCTCGGCGAAGAGGAACTGGCGTTCGGGCCGCCAGTGAACACGCGTGATGGCGATGCCGACCGTGCCGCTCCAGCGCGCGGATTCGTAACTGCCGCGCTGCGCATTCAGGAATGTGCCCAGCATCTGGCGGTTGGGGTCGTAGTTCCATTGCGTGGGGTCCGGCGTGGATCCGGCGAACACGCCGGCAGTCAGGGTTTTTCCGAAGGTGCGCGCCAGATAGCCGCCATCGAGTGTGCTGAGGCTGGATGCCCACGGCAGCAGAATCCGGCCGAAGCCGAGCTGATAGCGGCTGCGTGGGATTCGAAGCCACCATGAAACGAAGCTCGCCGCGCAGATAACCTCCGAAACCGGCACGACTCACGTCCTGACCCCCGCCTTCAAACCCGCGATGAGCGGTCTCGACGCCCTGAAAGAAGTGAAGGACTACACAGCGACGTTCCTCCGCAAGGAACTGGTCGGTGAAAAGCTGGTTTCGTCGACGCTGGACGTGAAAATCCGCCACGAACCGTTCAGCGTGTACCTGAAATTTGTCGAGCCGTATGCCGGCCGGGAAGTGATCTACGTTGCTGGCAAGAACGACGGCAAGTTGCAGGTGCACGAAACGGGATTCGCATCCTTGGTCGGAACGCTCTCGCTCGATCCGACTGGAAAGATGGCGATGGACGGAAATCGTTACCCCGTCACGCTGATCGGCCTGCGGACGATGACGGAAACGGTCGTCGACAAGTGGCTCGGAGTGACGAAACAGGACGGACTGAAGGTCAACGTCTATCCAAATGCGACGATCGGCGATCTGTCGTGCAAGGCGATCGAAACGATCCTCGCGAAGCCCGTCGATGGGCTGCCGTATCAGACGGTCCGCCTGTATTTCGATAATGCGACCGGAATCCCGATTCGCGTGCAGTCGCTGGCTTTCGCCGCGAATCCCGGTGAGAAGCAGGGCGTCATCGAGGACTACTTCTACTCCAAGCTGAAGACGAACGTCGGCGCTGACCGACGTCGACTTCGACACCGCCAATCCCGCCTACAACTACTGATTCCAGTAGCAGCACGCGTTGGACTGGAATGAAGCGGTGAGCCATCACGGGCCGGTGACGGCTCGCAACGCCGCAGCAAGGTCGGCTGTGCCGGTTGCAGACCGGATGCGGTCCCTGCGGGCGTTACAGCCGTCGCAACCGCGCTAACCCGATGTTGAGGGGCGGAGACGCCTTGCGCAATCCGTCCGGGTTGCCTTCTGGCGACATCAATGTCGCTGGGAAACGACAGGCTCGCCCAATCTGCGACTTAGAGTTGAGGGTCCGGCCTTGCCCCGAGCCGCTCTGCTTCTGTCATCGCTTCCACAGCCATCGACTTTGATCCCATGGCGTATTTCCTGTTTCTATTGGCCAACGCCGCCCTGTTCGTCCGCCCCGCGGAGCTCTTTCCCGCGCTGGGCAACATTCAGGTCTATCTGTATTTGATCATCGCCGCGATCGTGGCGGGGATCGCCGGCATCTGGAACCAGTGCCGCGTCGACACGCTCATCCAGCAGCCGATCAACCTGTGCATGCTGGGTTTCACCGCTCTCGATTGCCACGTCGCACCTCACCAACGGCGCCATGTCGCATGGCCGCCGAAGGCGTGTTCAACATGGTCAAGGTGCTGATGTACTTCCTGATGCTGGTGTCCGTGGTGAACTCGGTTCCCCGGCTGCGCCAGTTCCTGCAGCTCACTGTGGTCTGCTCCTCGGCGATGGTGCTCCTCAGCGTCGTCGACTACCACGACTTCGTCGGCCGAGTGGTCGCAGCCGGGCCGATCTGATCGACGGTCCGCGAAGTGGAAAAAGACCTTCCGGACAGCGCCCCCAAGCAGCTGCGGCACGTGACCGATCTCAGCGGAGAAACGGCCGACGGCCTGCCCGTGTGGGTGTTCCGGCTTCGCGGCCTGGGAATGTTCCACGACCCGAACGATCTCGTCCTCGCTGGCGGCGGTGACGGCCATCATTTCGCTGTACTTCCTGACGGATCCCGCGTCGCCCGGTGTGCGTTTCTTCTGGCTGGCTGCCGCTGGGGCTGATGACCCACGCAGTGCTCATGACCCACTCCCGCGGCGGCATCATGGCCTTCGGCGTCGGCTGCATGGCCTGGCTGGCCGTGAAATATGGCGGCAAGGTCGCGCTGGGATCGGCACGATGGGCGCGGCGGCCGTTCCGATCGCCCTGGGCCGGCAGGGGAACATGGAAATCTCCGGCGGCACCGGCCAGCAGCGTATTCAGCTATGGGCCGACGGCCTCGCGCAGCTGAAGTCGTTGCGGCTGCCGTTCGGCATCGGTGAAAACCGTTACGGCGAAGTCGCCGGGCTCGCCGCACACAACTCGCTACGTGCACGCGTACGTCGAACTCGGATTCTTCGGCGGCACGATGTTCTTCGGCTGCTTCCTGTTCGCGGCCTGGGCGTTCTACCGCATCAAACGCGATCAGATCGAGATCCTCGATCCGGAACTGCGACGGATGATGCCCTATATCGCGGGCATGCTGGCCGCCTGGTGCACCGGCATGGCGACGCTGTCGCGGTGCTACGTGCCGCCGACCTACATGATCGTGGGCGTCGCCGCGGCGTACATCAACCTGGCCGGTTTCCATCGACGAAAACCGCAGCCGATCATCGCGCTGAACACGCTGGTGGCTCAGCGGTGGGTGATGTGCAGCGTCGGAATGCTGGCGTGCTGCTTCGCGTTCGTCCGGATGTTCGCGAGGTTCGGATAAGGCTTATGAATACGGAAAGTCCGCAAATCAGCGTGGTGATGCCGGCCTACAACTCGGCCGGGTTCGTTCGCCGCGCAATTGAAAGCGTCTGGGCTCAGACTCACACGCCGCTCGAGCTGATCGTCGTGGATGACGGCTCGAAGGATGACACCTCGGCCGTCGCTGCCAGCGTCGATCCGCGCACCATCGTCATTCGCCAGGCGAACGGCGGCCCCGGTGCGGCCCGCAACCGCGGCGTGAAGGAAGCCCGGGGCAACTGGATCGCGTTCATCGATGCGGACGACGCGTGGCGGCCGAAGAAACTTGAAACGCAGCGGCCGCACATGCTCCGGCCGGAGATCGACGTCGTCTTCAGCCACGTCGTGAACCCGCTCGACCGCGACTGCGTCGACTGGGAAATGACGTTCGACGACCTGTGGCGGCACAACTACGTCGGGCTTTCGACGTCGGTCGTCCGTCGCGAGGCGTTCGAGCGGCTCGGCGGGTTCGATGAAGATCGCGGCGTCCTCGGGATCGAGGATTACAACCTGTGGCTGCGGATGGCGTCCCGCGGGTCGCGTTTCGCGTTCGTGAAAGATCGAACTCGTCGAGTACACGCCGGCCCCGGGCAACCTGTCGTCCAACTACTGGAAAATCGCCCAGTCGGCCGCCTGCAACGCTGAAAAAGTGGCCGAGTTCAGCAGCATGGAGCCGAAGAAGCTGCAGGCCAAGCTGGCGGAGATCTACGAGGAGTACGGCATCGCCCTGCTCTACGCCCGCGACCTGCAAGCGCGCCCGCACCTATCTCAGGCAGTCGCTGAAACATCGCCCCGATCGCAAGAACGCGGTTCGCTGGCTGACGACATTCGCCCCCCGGCCGGTGCTCGATCTCCGCCGGAACCTGGTCCGTACGTTTTCGCAGTTCCTTTCATGACCGCACCGTTCCGCGCGCCTGACCTCACCATCGTCGACGAGGCCTCCCCGGCCGCGGGTCTCGTCGTGCGCGCCTGGACCGGAACGGACATCGACCTGGGCCTCCAGGAATGGCGGGCTCTCGAGCAGCGCGTCGGCGAAGTCCCCCTGATGTGCTCGCACCTGTGGACGGCCACCTGGCTCCGCGTCTACCGCGACCTGATTCCGGCCACGATTCTCACGGCCGAACAGGCCGGCGAGACAGTCGGCGCCGCGCTGATCACCCGTGGCATCGGCCAGAAGTCGGGGCCGGTTCCGATTCGTACGCTGCACGTCGGCACGGCCGGCGAGCCCCTCGGACACTCGGTCTGCGTTGAATACAACGGCCTCCTCAGCGATCGGGCTCATCGCTCGGCCCTCGTGGCTGCCGTTCAGGCATGGGTGCAGCAGCAGGGCCGCGCTGACGAAGTCCGCCTTGATGGATGGCCGGCCGCGGAAGCCCAGCGAATGGAACTGGCCAGTCGGCCCGACCGAAACGCGGCTGCGCGACTGCAAGTATTTCGACCTCGAAAAGGCCTCGGGCCGCCAAGCTGGAGCCCATCGAACTGCTCGGACGCAGCACGCGGCAGAACCTGCGGCGGCTCCTTCGAAAGTACGAGACCATCGAGACCACCTGGGCCGAAACGCTCGACGAAGCCGACGAGATCTTCAGCGAGCTCGTTCAGCTGCATCAGGCGCGGTGGATTGCCAGCGGCCAACCCGGGGCATTCGCCAGCGAACGATTCGAGGCCTTCCAGCGGCAACTGCTGGTGCAGGGATTTGTCGATCAGATGGTCGTGCTGTTTCGCGCACGGCACAACGGCGAGACGGTCGGCTGCCTGATGCTGCTCGTCGACCGCGGGCGGCTCCTCGATTACCTGTCCGGGTTCGCGTCATTCGAACAGAAGCCCAGCCCAGGCCTCGTGTCGCACTACCTGTGTCTGTCGCAGGCGGCCGGACGCGGGTATCGGGCCTACGACTTCCTCGTCGGCGACAAGCGCCACAAGGACAACCTGTCGACCGATGTACAGCAGCTCGCCTGGGCCACCTGGCGCCGCCGCACGCTCCGGAACACTGCGATCGACTGTCTCAAAGCCATCAAGAAACTGCGGCCCCAGAAGAACCCCGGCGTGTCAGCCAGTTCGCCGGCTGCCGTGGAAACGGACAGCCAGGGCTCCACCCAGGAAGCCGCGTCCGTTTCATCGGAATCCTCCCCTTCCACTCCGACTCCCGTCGCAACTGCACTCATGACGACCGCCACGCTCACTGCTCCTTCGAGAAACGCTGCCGGCTCGGAATCACCCGCCGGTTCGACGCGATCGCGTTCGGCGACCCGGCCGATCCACATCTGCCATGTCAGCATGACGCTGCGGACCGGCGGACTGGAGCGGCTGCTCGTCGAATTCGGTCGACTCGCCAACCGCGATCGCTACCTGCTGGAGTTCGTCTCGCTGACCGACGCCGGCCCTCCGGCCGAAGATCTGCGGGCCCTGGGCGTTCATGTCCGGTCGCTCGGTTTTCCGAAGGCCGGCAAGCGCGAGATCTACCAGTCGCTGAAGAAGCTGTTCCGCGACCGGTCGATCGATATCGTCCACACGCACAATACCTACCCGCACTTCTACGCGACGCTGGCCGCGGTTTCGGCCCGCGTGCCGGTGATCGTCAACACCCAGCACGGCCGTGGATGTGGCAACGGCTGGAAGGATCACCTCCAGTTCGCCATCGCTAATCACTTCACCGATCGCGTCGTCGGAGTTTCTGAAGACGCGACGAAGCTGTGCCAGCAGCAGAATCCGGCATCAGCCTCGAAGATGGTGCGGCTGTGGAACGGAATCGACGTCGGTCGTTTCAAGTTCACCGGGCCAGCCAGCCAGTACACCGCGGTCTCGGTCGGCCGGCTGTCGAGCGAGAAAGACTTCGCGACGCTCGTTCGGGCCGCCGCGATCGTGAAGACACGCGTCCCCGAGTTCCGGTTGCTGATGGTCGGCGACGGCGCTGAACGACCGGCGCTCGAATCACTCAGCCGCGAACTCAACCTGGGCGAAACGGTGACCTTCCTCGGCGAACGGCGGGACGTCCCGGCCATCCTCGCCCAGGCCGGCTTCTATGTCGCATCGTCCCGAACGGAAGGCATCTCGCTGACGATCCTCGAGGCGATGAGCGTCGGCCTGCCGGTCGTGACGACCGCGGTCGGCGGAAGTCCGGAGATCGTGGAAGAGGGAGTCACGGGGCACCTCGCCCCGGCCCAGGATCCGGCCGCGCTGTCGGACGCCATCGTGCGGATGTGTGAGCGGCGCGGCGAGTGGCGTTCGATCGGAGCAGCCGGACGGACGCGCGTCGAACAGCATTTCAACGTCCGCACGATGATCAACGGTTACGAGCACCTCTACGAAGAACTGCTGGCGAACAAGGGGGTGCGGCGATGAACGCGACCCCGCCCAAACAGCTGGCAGCAGGAAGCCCTGCTCCGCTGCGCGTGGCCCTCGTCGGCTGCGGGCAGATTGCGGACGCCCACCTGCAGGAGATCGCCAAGCTTTCGTCGGCCCGGGTGGTTGCCACCTGCGACGCACTGCGTGACCTCGCCATGCAGGCCGCCGCACGATTCAACGTGCCAGCGGTCTATGACGACCTCGCCCTGATGCTGGCGGAAGTCCGGCCCGATGTCGTCCACATCGCGACGCCGGCCCACACGCATTTTGACCTGGCCCGGCAGTGCCTGCTGGCCGGTTGCCACGTCTATGTCGAGAAGCCGTTCACGCAGACCGCCGCCGAAGCGGAAACGCTGGTGGCGATCGCCCGCGAGAGCGGGTTGCAGATCACCGTCGGACACGACCAGCTGTTCGACCCGGCCTGGCTGGACCTCGAGGAGCGAATCGCCCGCGGCGAGATCGGCTCCGTCACGCACGTCGAGTCTGTGCTGGGCTACCCGATCAGCGGACAGTTCGGTTCGCAGGTCTCCGGCGACCCGCGGCACTGGGTGCGGCGGCTCCCGGGCGGGCTGTTCCAGAACACGATCTCACATCCGCTGTATCGAATCACCGAGTTCCTCACGGACGTGCAGCCGAAGGTCATCGCCGACTGGGCCCGCCGGCCCGGCCTGGACTTTCCGACCGAGCTGAATGTCGTGCTCCGCGGCGAGAAGGTCACGGGAACGCTGACGTTTTCCAGCTCGATCCCCTCGCAGCGCAATCACGCGCGTCTATGGAACGACGGGAGCACTCGAAGTCGACTTCGATGGGCAGGTTGTCCGGACCGTCGGCCCCGCCAAGGCCCCCGGCGCGTTCGCCAAGCTGCTCACGCCATTCGAAGCAGTGGCGGAAGCGAGACGAAACCTGCGGCGCAATCTGTGGCGGTTCGCGAAAGCCGACATTCACTACTTCGCGGGACTCAAGGGGCTGTGCGCCGCGTTCTACCGCTCAATTTCCGATAGCTCGTCGCCTCCGATCGAAGCCGATGAGATCGTCCGCGTGACTCGGTTGATGGATCGCATCTTCGAAGAAGCCCGGTCTCGCGAAGAGGTCGGCGATTACCGCTCAGTCCACTGCGGCCCACGGACGACCGGTCTCAGGAGGCGTGAAACCGTTCGCGAACTGGAGGTCGCCCGATGAACATGCTCGTGACTGGTGCTGCCGGATTCCTGGGCCGACGCGTCGTCCGCGAACTGGCGACCGAAGGACGTCCGAGTTCGTTGCTTCCTGCGGGCCTCGAGCCGCGCGACGATCTGCGGTCATTTGTCGGCGATGAACTCTGGCCGCATGTCGAGATCGTTCGCGGCGATCTCATGAACCCGGCGGATTGTCGCTGCCGCGGTCGATGGAATCGATGTCGTTCTTCACGCGGCCGCCGGACTGACCGGCAGTACGGCAGTGATGTTCCTGAATACGGTCGTCCCGACGCGCCGGCTGATTGACGCGTGCATCGAGCATCCGGTGAAGCGGTTCGTGCTCGTGAGCTCGCTGGGCGTGTACGGAGCCGCCGGCTTGAAGACAGAACAGCGTCCTCGACGAGTCCTGCCCGGTCGATGCGACGCCGCACCTGCGGGATCCGTACACATATTCGAAAGTCGTCCAGGAACAGGCCGCCTGGGAAGCCCATCGCGAACGCGGACTTCCGCTGGTCGTGATTCGCCCTGGCGTGATTTATGGCCCGGGCCGCGGTGCCCTCAGCAATCGCATCGGCCTGCAGGTCGCCGGCCGGATGTTGCGGATCGGCGGCGGCCGGCAGTTGCCGTACGTGTATGTCGATCATGTCGCGACCGCTTTGCGTCAGGCAGCGATCTCGACCGGGCGTTGGTGGGCGAAGCGTTCAATGTGCTCGATGACGAACTTCCGAACGGCAAGTCAGGTGCTGCGGATGTACCGGACGAGCCGGAAAGCGGGTAAGTCGCTGTGGATTCCGCAGTTCAGCGATCGGCCCTCTGTCCTCGATGTACGAGCGGTACAGCCGGTGGTCGCAAGGCCAGCTGCCGGCAGTCATCACGTCGTTACCGAACCGATTCGATGTGGAAGCCGCTGCGGTTCACCAACGCCAAGGCCCGCGCAACGTCTCAGGTGGTCGCCGCATCTGTCGTTTGCAGAGGCGTTTCAACGATCAATTGCGGAGTGAGCGACGAGCCGATGAATCTCCTGTTCCTCAGCATGACCTTTCCCTGACGCCGTAAACCGGGCACGCGGCTCGTACAACCTCGCGCTCGTGTCAAGGCGCTGGCGAAGGACCATCGTGTCCAGATCTGCTCGCCACGGCCTTGGCCGGAAGTGCTGCGGCAACGTTTGAGCGGCCGGACCTACACTGCGGGCCCCGATGTGGAAAACGCGGCGCTGACGGCGAAATACCCGTGCTACTGGTATGCCCCGAAGCTGACTCAGAAGCAGTCTGGAAAGATCCTGTGGCAGTCCTCGAAGTCGGCCGTCAACGCACTGGCCCGCCGGGCTCGTCCCGATGTGGTTCTCAGCTATTGGGCGCATCCGGACGGTGAGGCTGGTTTGCGCGCGGCACGTGCCACCGGGGCCGCCGCTGCCGTCATCGTCGGCGGTACGGATGCCTTGATCCTTCCGCATCGTTCCGGACGCGGCCCGTATGTTCGCCGCGTTCTCACGGAGTCGGAGACCGTCTTCACCGTCAGTAACGGCCTTCGCAATGCCGTGCTGGATCTCGGTGCTTCGCCGGACCGCGTCCACGTGATGTATCAGGGCGTCGATCCGAACGTCTTCCACACCGGCGACGTGGGAATCGCCCGTCGGATGCTTGGCCTGTCATCGTCGCGGCCGATGCTGCTGTGGGTCGGCCGAATGGTCGACATCAAACGACTCGACCTGCTGATTCAGGCGAGTGGAGAACTGCGGGCGAAGGGACTCGAATTCGATCTCTATCTGGTCGGCGACGGGGAACTTCGCAAGGCGACTGAAGCGCGGATTGCTCAAGCTGGCCTCGACGACACGATCCACTGCGTTGGTTCCGTTCCGTATCACCAGACTGCCCAGTGGTACCGCGCGGCCGATCTCACGGTCATGTGCTCCGATTCGGAAGGGCTGCCCAACGTTCTGCGAGAATCGCTCGCGTGCGGCACGCCGTTCGTCTCGACGGATGTTGGCAGCATCGGCGAAATCGCGTCGTCGGATTACGCCATCCTGACGCGCAAGGGCGATGCGGGAGAACTGGCCGAGGCCATTGAAACAGGGCTTCGCGGCGGTCTGCGGGCCGCAGCTCAACGCTATGACGCACGGACCTGGTCCGACACCGCGACGGAAGTCGCCCGAATTCTTTCGGGGAACCGCCCGAGTCAGGCACCAGCCCGCGAACTGGAGGCTGTGGGATGAACTCCATGGACAAGACTGCAAATCGTCGCCGCGTGTTGTTCGTCTCGTACCTGTTTCCGCCGGTTGGTGGAGTCGGGGTGCACCGCGTCACCAAATTCGTGAAGTACCTGCCGCAGTTCGGCTGGGACTGCTCGGTGCTCACCGTCGCGAATCCCTCGACGCCGTTGATTGACGGCAGCCTTCGCCGGGACGTTCCCGTTTCGACGGTCGTCTGCCGGGCCCGGACGCTCGAGCCGGGTTACGCCGTGAAAGCGGCCGTCGGAGCGGGCAACAGCGAGAAGACCGGAGTCCTCGCATTCGGAAAGCGATTGGCCAAGAAGGTGGCCCGTCGTGCAGTGAACACAGTCCTGCAGCCGGATCCGCAGATCCTGTGGCGACCGGCCGCCATAAAAGAAGGTCTAAAGCTGCTGACGGAAACGCCGCACGATGCGATCGTCGCGACGGGTCCGCCGTTTTCGTCGCTGCTGCTCGGAGCGTCACTCGCCAAGCGGGCCAAGCTGCCGCTGATTCTTGATTACCGCGACGAGTGGGGCATCAGCAACGCCTATTGGGAAAACAAGCAGCACAGCTGGATTTCCAACCTCATCCAGAAGCGGATGCAGTACCGAGCGGTCCGTGCCGCGTCGATTCTCCTCGCCACCACGCCTTCGAGCGCCCGCGAACTGGAACGGACGTCCGAAGCCGCCGGCAGCATGGCCCGCGCAAATACATCTACAACGGGTTCGATCCGGACGATTTCGGCCATGGTAGCCATCGTCCGGCACGCATCGACTTCGGAAACGGCGTCGACAAGTGCCGTCTGGCGTTTGTCGGGACTTTGTGGAACCTGAATCCGATCGGTCCAGTCGTCGATGGGCTGCTGGCCTTCGCCGCCAAACAGCCGGACCTGGCCGCCCGGCTGGAAATTGTGATCGCCGGTCGGCGCACTGCCGATCAGGAACTGCAGCTCCAGCGTCTGGAAGGAACGCCGATCAGCCTGGTGACGCAGCCGTTCATGGCCCATGACGAAGCCGTGCGACTGATGCACGACGCCGACGCCCTTCTGCTGATTAACGCCGATAAGCCGGAAACGCACCGGATCGTGAACGCCAAGACCTTCGAATACATGGCAGCACGGCGACCGATCTTCGTCGTTGCCCCCCGCGGCGACCTGTGGGACGTCACCGCGACGCTTCCCGGCGTGATTCAGGCGGCCCCCAGCGATGTTGAGACCGTCGCGAACGGATTCACGACGCTGGTGGAGCGGCATGTCGCCGGTGTCACGTTCGATGCCCGCGTCTGGGATATTGCCCGCTTTGAACGTCGACGGCTGGCTGGAGAGCTCGCCGAAATGCTCGACGACGTGGTGTATCGAGCACGAATTTTCGGGGAAGCGGCCGTTCATCCGCGAAATGTTGTGGAATCCAAGAGCCATCCGCTCACCGACAGCTGCTTCGAAATCGACACGGTTCCGGTCGAGGCCCGATCGTGAGCCAGTTCGTCGGCCTGATGTACCACAACGTCTGCGCGTCGGCGGAGCTGGAGACGCCCGATGCGGCATTTGCCAGGCTCAGTCCATCAATTCGCTCGTACTTCGTGACGACGGAGCAGTTCGAGTCGCATCTCAAGGCCATTGGATCGACTCGCTGGCTGCACCCCAAGGAACTCGGAGGCGAGCGGCCGGGTGCGACGACTCCCCGCGTTCTGCTGACATTCGATGACGGCTGGGCGGGGAGTTTCGACCAGACCGCTCCTCTGCTCGCAAAATTCGGTGCCCAGGCAATCGTATTCGTCACGACCGGCCTGATTGGCCATTCGCTGTTCGCCAGCGAATCGACGCTGCGGAATGCCCCGGCCGCGCAATTCGAAATCGGGGCTCACACGGTCACTCATCCGTTCCTCAGCGAACGCGACTCAAGCCTGATCCGGCAGGAACTGGTCGATTCGCGCAGCGATCTCGAAGACATCCTGGGCCGACCAGTTCGGTCGATGTCGGTTCCCGAACGGATCGCTCGACGATCGCGTTCGCCAGATCGCACGGGAAGCGGGCTATTCGCTGCTCTTCACATCCGATGCAGTCGTGAATACTTCGACGTCCGGAAGCGAATTCGGGCGGCTTGCCGTCCGTAGCGACACGTCCACCGAGACGGTCACCAGTTGGTGCTCCGGGAATGTGGGCTCCGCCACGTGGCGGCGGCGGGCTCTTGAGCTGCCCAAGCAGTGGCTCGGCCCGTCGCGGTATCGCCAGCTTCGCGGCTGGGCGCTTGGACAGTCGGCCAGTGACGATGAAATGTCGGACCTCGTCCGGAGGTATCAGGCATCATGCTGAACTCCACCGTTCTGTTCGCAGTGCTCGCCGGAGTCTGCCTCCTCGCTGTCCTGGGAGCGATTTTCGTTTGGGTCTGCCATCCGCCAGCACCACATGCAGTACTGGATCGGATCGTATTACTTCCCGACCGAACGCGCGTGAACGCCCCGACGCCGATGCACCGGTCGACGTTTATCTCGCCGTTTGCGATCACTACGAACCGGAGTGGAATCGGCCGGAGCAATCGGTCTCGATCGAGAAAGTTCTCCGGTGGCAGCGCGACTATCCGCGCCTGTACGGCCACATTGCCGACGACGACGGTCGGCCGCCGCAGCACACGTTCTTTTTTCCAGAAGACGAATATCGTCCCGAGTATCTTGATGCGCTGAAACCGCTCTGCGAGGCGGGATTTGGCGACGTCGATGTTCACCTGCATCACGACAACGACACCGCGGCCGCCCTCGAAGAGAAGCTCGCGGCGTTTCGCGACACGCTCTACCACCGCCACGGCTTCCTGCGACGTGATCCCGAGACCAGCGAAATTGTCTGGGGGTTCATTCACGGAAACTGGGCACTCTGTAACTCGCGGCCGGACGGTAAGTGGTGCGGCGTCGACCAGGAATTGACCGTCCTGCTGAAAACCGGCTGCTACGCAGACTTCACGATGCCCTCGGCACCGAGTCCGACGCAGACTCGGACGATCAATTCGATTTACTACGCGAAGGATCGCCCGTGCCAGCGGAAATCGCATGATCACGGGATCCGAGCCGTTGCGGGCCGAAAGGCTCCGGACGATCACCTGCTGATGATTCAGGGTCCGCTTTTGCCTGACTGGTCGTCACGCAAGTTTGGGGTGATTCCGCGAATTGAAAACGGGGACGTCACGCTCGGCCGGCCCATGACGATGCGACGCTTTCACCTCTGGCGTCAGGCAGCGGTGCACGTCGCGGGGCGTCCGGATTCCGTCTTCATCAAATTGCACACGCACGGCTGCAAGGACGGAAACATCGATGAGTGGCTGGGGCCGAACATCGTGAGATTCCACGAAGAGCTGGCGGCCTACCGCCAGCTGCACCCGAACCTGCGGCTGCACTATGTGACGGCCTGGGAGATGGCGCAGCATGTAAAGCGGCTGGAAGGCGGGGCCATGACCGAGACTTCGCTGCAGCTTGCAGCGGCCCGTTGAAACGCCGAAACAAAAGAAGCCCCGTCGTTCGATCAACGCGAACGACGGGGCGTTCCAACCCGTCCGTGACTCGCAGCAGCCGCCACTTACATGGCGTGAATTTTCTTGAGTTCGTCGCGGATCTCGCGAAGCAGAACGATGTTCTCCGGCGGCGGAGGCGGGGCGTTCGGGTCAACGCCCATCAGACGCTTCTCGGCCATGTTCTTTGCCTTCACGACCATGAAGATCGCGACGGCGATAATGAAAAAGTTCAGCATCGTCTGGATGCAGTTCCCGTAGTTCAGGAACGCTTCCTTGATGACTTCTTCGCCTTTTTCGTTCTTCGTGACGGTCTGGCCCAGCGAGTATTTGAGGTCGCTGAAGTTCACGCCGCCGATGAGCTTTCCGAGCGGCGGCATCAGGATGTCGCTGACCAGCGAGCTGACGACTTTTCCGAACTCGGCACCGATGATGATACCGATCGCCATGTCGAGGAAATTGCCCTTCAGGGCGAAGTCCTTGAATTCCTTGACGATTCCCATGGGTTGTCTCGCAGCTCAGTTCGATCAATCGCAGAGGCCACTCTCACCGCGATGCGGACGCGATTCAAGAGGGACGTCTTCCGCGCCGCGACGATTTGAACCAGTCGCCTGGCTGAAAGAATGGAGAGCGCGATTGCGGAGAGTTTGACGGCGTGCCCGGGCTACCAGAGCGCTGTCAGGAGATCGCGAAGTTCAACATCGCTCAGGTCACGGGGGTTGCCGCTGAGGCTGTTCCCTTTTGACGCCTGGACGAGATCGGGGATTTGCGTTTCGGTCACTCCCAACTCACGCAGGCGTGACGGGATTCCGAGTTTCTTCAGCGAGCATGTCGATATTCGCGATCGCCAGATCGGCATCAATCTCGCAGGTGCCGACAGCACCGCCGGCGATCAGTTCACCGATTTGCGCCAGCTCTTTGCACCGGACCGTAAAGTTGGCCTTCATCGCGGGGACGAGCATCACCGGCGCACGCAAGTCCATGCGGCACACGGCAATGCACGCCCAGTGCGGCCGCAACTCCATGTGCCAACCCCAGACCTGAATTGGCGAGCGTCACGCCGGAAAGCCAGGCCGCATACGACATCGCTTCACGGGCCGCCCGATTGGTCGGCTCTTTGACCGCGGTTTCCAAGGCAGGAAGGGCGGCTTTCAGCCCCTCGAGACAGAGGGCCTTCGTGATGGGCGTCGCTTTCTTCGTGAGAAAGCTCTCGATCAATTGGGTAATCGCGTCCATTCCCGAGTGAGCGGTCACGCGTTCGGGATTTGAAACGGTCAGTTCCGGATCGATCAGCACCGCGGCGGGGACCAGCCGATCGTCGCGCAGGCTTTTTTTGAAGGGAGGCTCGTAACTGGAAATGACGGCGTTCTTCGTCGCCTCGGTGCCCGTTCCGGCAGTCGTTGGAACGGCAATCAGCGGAATGGGTGGCTCAACGAGCTTCAGCCCACGGCCGACTCCTTCCAGATAATCTTGAACTGGAGCGGCAGCCGTCTGGGTGACCAGTCCAGAGACTGCTTTCGCGAGATCGATCGTCGAACCGCCTCCAATCCCAACGAGGCAATCGCCAGATTGCAGGTGCGGACGAATCGCCGCGACGGCTTCATCGACGTCGCGAGTTTCTGGCTCCCGAGACGCACAGGAAACCCGCTGGCAGGCAATCCCCTGCTCCGTCAAAGCCTTCACGATCTGATCGGGAATGCCCGCGGAGTCCAGCGTTCGCGACCCGGACAAAAGCCACGCGCGACGACCGAGCGGCTTCACGACATCAGCGATGCCAGCACGTTTTCCCCAGCCGAAGACAACCTTCGCGGGCACGCGGAGATCGAACTGCAACGCCCCTTCGGGAAGTGGCGACAACTTCGAATGCGACTGCATGGTGACCATCCTCCATTGATGGGTCGCCGCAAGTCCCGAAGGCATCGCGACAATCGGTCAGACATCCCGAGGCGGGATGTCTCTCAAATCTGCTGTCCGGTCAGCCGGGCAACTTCGTGAACGTCCTTGTCCCCCCGTCCCGAGAGGCACACGACGATCGCCTCATCCTTCGATCGTTTTTTCGCGGCCTTCATGGCGTAGGCAATGGCATGCGAACTCTCGATGGCTGGCAGAATGCCTTCTTTCGTCGCGAGCGTCTGGAACGCTTCGAGCGCCTCGTCGTCGCGAATCGCCGTGTAGTTCACGCGGCCCGCGTCTTTCCAGTAGCTGTGCTCGGGGCCGACTCCGGGGTAGTCGAGACCAGCCGAAATCGAGTGGACGTCCATCGTCTGGCCGTCCTGATCCTGCAGCACATAGCTGTAGCTGCCGTGAAGAACCCCCTTGGCTCCGTACGACAATGTGCTTGCGTGGTCGCCGGGGTTCGGTCCGCGGCCTCCGGCTTCGACGCCGGTGATCGCGACTCCTTCGTCTTCGATGAACGGGTAGAACATTCCCGCCGAGTTTGATCCGCCGCCGACACAGGCAACGACTTCGTCCGGCAGCCGTCCGATCTCCGTGAGTGACTGTTCGCGGGCTTCGCGCCCGATGATCGACTGAAAATCGCGAACCATCATCGGGAACGGGTGCGGTCCAACGACCGAGCCGATGATGTAGTTGGTGTGCTCAACTGATCCCATCCAGTCGCGGAACGCCTCGTTGATGGCATCTCGCAGCGTCCGCGAGCCGGAAGTCACCGGTCGGACTTCCGCCCCCATAGTTCGCATGATGAAGACATTCAGCTTCTGGCGGCGGATATCTTCTTCACCCATGTAGACGACGCAGTCGAGGCCGAAACGGGCACAGGCAACCGCCGTCGCGACACCATGCTGACCGGCCCCGGTCTCAGCGATCACCCGCTTCTTCCCCATCCGCAGGGTGAGGAGCGCCTGGCCGATGGTGTTGTTGATTTTGTGCGCCCCGGTGTGATTCAGGTCCTCGCGTTTCAGCCAGATCTGGGCCCCGCCGCAGTGTTCCGTCAGCCGTTTCGCGAAATACAGCGGATTTGGCCGTCCGACAAAGGTCCGCAGCAATTCGTTCAGCTCCTTCTGAAACGCCTGGTCCTTTTTGGCCCGTTCATACTCGGCCGTCAGCTGGTCGAGCGCAAACATCAGGGTTTCCGGGACGAAACGCCTCCCGAATTCGCCGAACCGGCCCCGGTCGTCAGGGACATTTTTCGTGGCGCGGTCGGCTGTGGCCGTCGACATGACTCACTTTCAAAAAACGGAAGGGAAACGGCGATTATCAGCGGGGTTTTCCGGGGCGTCAACGGGCCGGGATCGTGGCACGGACGACCGAGGGACTTATGCCTCGGAATCGATCAAAAGCCCTATCAAAAAGGCCGCATCACTGCGACGAGGCCATTCTGAGGGCGGACGATTCCCGGCCCCACGTAGCGACAAGACCTCGGGAAGCACTCGCCGGTGCGCAGAATTCTGGCGACGTGGTCCCGCAGGTCTCCAGACCGCCGACGGCGTCGATGAAACGAGGCGGGCGTTGTGCGTCTGCCCATCCCGCAGTCGCCTGAGAATCTGGCAGCCGCAACCCGGCTGCTACGGCTTAACCAGGTCGAAGTAGTCGTAGAAGACGTTCGTGAGACCCGCGCCGTATTCGCCCCAGGTTTTGCTGCTTGGCGGTTCACCAAGCCGGGCGATGGTGTTGCAGTTGAACTCATGCACGGCCGCATCGATGCCGTAGCGCATCAGCCAACCTTCTCCGAGCGTGCCGGCGTTTTTGAACGCGGCGTTGGTCGAGCCTTCGGTAAACCAGGTGTGTTTGCGAAGGAGCATTTCGAACGTTTCCATCCGCGCAAGGTATCGATCAAGGTCGGGAACCGGCGGGCGGCTGATGTGCAGCTTGCCGTTGCCGTCATTGTGGAGTTCGAGAGCCAGGTGCGGCTTTTTTCCCGCTGCGATCCGGCCTTCGAGCCACTTCTCAAGAGCCGCGTTCTCAGGGGCGAGTTCCGGGTTCGAGGGAAGATCCCAGTTCCGGTTCAGGTCCTTGCCGAGCACGTTGAAGCGGCTGCGGCCGAGGAAGACGCCGTCCTTGTTGGCCATGGGCAGAATGTAGACGCAATAGCGGGCCAGCTTTTTCGTCGCTTCAGGGTCGTCTTTAAGGAGTTCGCGAATCAGCCCCTCGAAGAATCCAGTTCCCGCCGGCCTCCCAGGCGTGCGCGCGAGCTCGCAGGAAAACCCGGTACGGGGCATCTTCAGACCCGATCCGGACGATCTCGAAGAGGGCGGCCGCCTGCAGTCTGGCCGATCGTCTGGATGTTGACGCGTTTGTTCTCCCGGATGGAATCGAGAAAACGATTGAGATCGGACAGCGTATACGGCTCGACACGGGCGACCGTCATTCGCGGCGCGTTCATCGTGAGCGAAATGCGAACGCGATTGTCGTTCAATTGCTGCAGCTTGAGGGGCGTCCAGGTCTTCTCATCGGCGGAGATCACGCACATCCGCGCCTCGCCCGAGACCATCGAATTGAGGCCGTTCCAGACGTTGTCGAGGTTGTTGAGATCGAGGTCGATGGTCGAGCCGACCGCGCCATACACGCGAAAATGAAAATGCAGGGCGGCCCGATTCGGGGCGGCGTATTCGTGGTCGTACAGCAGATGGACCTGGATGTGGCCCGCTTCATCCACGCTGTACCACAGCGGCGACGCGTTCTCGAAGGCGTTTTCGATAAAAGCGAGCGGGGTTTCCCGGGTCGGAACGGGCTGGCCGGGCGGAATTTCAATGCCGGCCTTGATGGCGATCAACGAAGGCTTGGGCTTTGACAGGGACTCTTGTGCGGATAGCTGAGTCGACGCGATGACGAGCAGCACGATGGCCCGAATTCCGACTGCTGAACAGCAACGAATCGCGATCTGAGAGCCCCCCATCAGCAGCACCTTTCTCATCGATATGCTCTTCAAGCATGCGGACAGTCTGTTGCGGAGGAATGATCTGTCGTTCGACCGCGACAACAGCAGCGTGACATCGTTGTCGCGACGTCGATGCGACTATAGCGCATAGGCCGATTTCCGTGCTCCTTGTTCAGCGCGAGATTGCACCGTCATGGAGCGCCGAAGCGACGAGTACGGCATCGATTCCACCAGCGATCATAGACCGGACGTCATCGCGACTGCGAAGGCCTCCCCCGGTGATGAGACGAAGTGCGGGGAACGCGCAACGAATCGCCCAGCACAATGGCATGGTGGACGCCCCGGACGCGGTTCCGACATCCGCGAGATCGAGGACGATCATCTGTCGCGTCCCGGCTTCGACGGCGATGCGTGCGATGTCGAACGCAGAAGTCGGCCATTCCGCAGAGGCGAGCGGCGTCCCCGATTTGAGATCGAGGCTGAACAGCACCCGCTCCGCCCCGAGACTTTCCGCGGATTCGGAGAGCACCGCCGGGCCCTGTATCGTCTCGAAGCCCGAGCACGACGGTAATTGATCGGCTCTCGCGGAAGGTCGAGACATCCGCGCTGGTCCGCACTCCCGCATCGAGGAGCAGCTTGAATCCGGCCTTAACGAGGCTGGCGGTCGAGTCGCGATCCGGTCGTCTGTCGCAGATCGCATCGAGATCGGCGACGTAGAGCGTTTCGAACCCGAATCGTGACCGCAACGCCGTCGCGACCTCCAACGGACGTGACGAATTCACGAGCCGGGACTGCAGCGGCTGGTACTCGTCCCGACGACCGGCCACGCCGCGAACGACGTGGCCCCCCTTCAGGTCGAGAACGGGAATGATGCGATCGAATTCCGTCATTCGGTCAGCGCGGACAGCGGTTACTCACCGGCCGCCAGGAACCGGAACCCCTGGTTGCCCAGACTATCGACGAGGTCACGCCGCAAATCGGCCGAGCACGTGACGTTCATCGGCGTCGCCACAATGCATCGCAGCGGACCCGCGATTCTTCCTCGTCGCAACCGAGTCCGCCCCACCGGACACCGCTTCTTCGGCTCATCCCACGTGTCGATGAAGAGCATCACCGGAGTCTTCCCGGGATGACGCGCGAGCACGTCGCGGGTCCGCTTCATATCGACTTCGGTGTGGAAGCCCCGACTGAACTTCACGACGACCTGTTGGTGAATTCCTTTTCGGCGTCGGCCATCGTGAAGAGCTTGTTCGCAATGATGTTCGGCTCGCGGCCGCGGGCGTCGATACGCCCTTTGACGAGACGACCTCTCGGGCTTGATGATTTCCAGCATCCGGGCGTAGTCGTCCGGCCAGGCAGATGCAGCGGCACGATGCCGGAGGGATCTTCGAGATCGAAGTTGGCGTACTTGCTGTTGCCCGTTCCGACTGGGCTGCTTCGTGGTGGCCAGCTTCACCGACGAGATCATGCCGCCAATGAGGACTTCTTTTCCGTCTCCGAGATCGCGAAGTTCGCTGACCCGCTGGGAGGTGTATTGCGACAACTGGTCGGAAAACTCCGTCAGTGGATGGGAGGTCATGTAGAAGCCGAGGACTTCTTTTTCGAAGGCCAGCTTCTGGCTGTGCGTCCAATCCTCAACAGCCGGCAGTGAGACATCATTCATCCCGCCACCACCGCCCGTCGTCGTGGAAGGTTCGTCATCACCTCCGAATAGCGACTTCTGCCCGCGGGCTTTGTCACGCTGTTTGGAGGTTGCGGACTGAATCGCCCGATCGACGGCTTCGAAGTGCTGCGCACGACTTCCCTTGCGAGGCAAAGCAATCGAGTGCTCCGGCTTTAATCAGGATTTCGAGAGTTCCCTTTCGTCAGGATTTTGGGATCGATGCGTTCAGTGAGGTCGAAAATGTTCTTGTATCGCCGTTCGCAGTCCGCTCGGCCACGATGCATCGCATACACGCCTCGCCGACTCCGCGGACCGCGCCGAGTCCGAATGCAATTCGCCCTTTGATCTCCGCAGGTGCAGGGTGTGACCGTGCGGATTCGCCTTCTTTTGCTGGCGTTTTGCCGTTCGGATTCGAGTTGGGCCAGCAATCTCGGCTCCTCCATCGGCTTGTGATGACGCTGAATTCGACGTCGCTGAGATTCACGCTGGGAGGAAGAATGGCCAGCTTCATCCGGCGGGCGTCGTCGGAGTGTTCCGAGATGCGCTCGGTCGACTCCATCCCGCAAGACAGCAGCGCCGCCATGAACTCAGCCGGGATAGTGCGCCTTGAGATAACGCGGTCTGATAGCCGATCTGCGCCGTAGGCGGTGGAGTGCGACTTGTTGAAGCCGTAGCCGGCGAATTTCACGATCATTCGAAGATTTCCTCGGCCTTCTCCTTCGCCATGCCTTGCTTGTGCGCCGATGATGAAGTCCTTGCGGTCCTTGGTGATCTCGCCAGCTTCTTCTTGCTGATCGCCTTGATGCACGTGTACGCTCTGGCCAGCTCGATCCCGCCGAGGCGGTTCAGGATCCGCATGATCTGTTCCTGGTAGACCATGACGCCGTAGGTCTCGGCCAGGACTTCGTCGACGATCGGGTCATCGTGGATCGGCTCCGTCCGTGCTTGCAGTTCACGTACGTCACACCATGCCGCCTTCGAGCGGGCCCGGGCGGTAGAGCGCCGAGGTGGCGATGATGTCGCGAATTTGTCGGGCTTCATCTTCTTCAGCAGATCGCGGATGCCGCCCGTTTCGAGCTGGAAGATGCCCTTCGCATCGCCGCGATGCAGCAACTTGTATGTCTCCTTGTCGTCGAGCGGCAAGTCGTCGGATCGATGTCGATGCCGCGGTGCTTTTTGATGTTTGCACCGCGTTGTCGAGGATCGTCAGGTTGCGGAGGCCCAGGAAGTCCATCTTGAGCAGGCCGACCTTTTCGATGATGATCCACTGGGGTGACGACGTCCTGTTCTTCCCCGCGCAGTCGTCTGCAAGCGGCAGACGTAGTCCGTGAGCGGCCGGTCGCCGATCACCACGCCGGCGGCGTGCGTGCCCATCTTGGCGTGCCCTCGATGCTCATCGCGATGTCGATCACTCCTTGATCTGCGGGTCGCGTGATACTCGGCGTTGAATTCGGCACTTGTTGGCGCATCCTTCAGGTTGATGTTCAGCTCTTCTGGAACCATCTTCGCGATGACGTTCGCCCGCTTCAGCGTCGACGTCCAGCACCCGGCCGACGTCCTGAGCGCGGCCTTCGCCGCGAGCGTGCCGAACGTGCCGATCTGGGCGACGTTCTTGTACGCCGTACTTCTCCTTCACGTACTGGATGACCTGTTCGCGGCGATCCTGGCAGAAGTCGATGTCGATGTCGGGCGCTTCTGTCCGGTTCGGGTCGAGGAAGCGCTCGAACAGCAGGTCGTACTCGAGCGGGCAGACGTGGCTGAGGCCAGCAGGTACGCCACGATCGCGCCGCAGCCGGAGCCTCTCGCCGTACAGGGGATGCCCTTGTCGCGGGCGAACGGACGAAGTCCCAGACGATCAGGAAGTAGCTGGCAAAGCCCATCCTGTTGATGACGCCCAGCTCGAATTCCAGCCGGTCGATGAACTTCTGCTCGGGGTCTCGCCGTACCGCCACTTCAGGCCGTCGTGGCCACGTCGCGCAGGTGCTCGGCGTCCGTTTTTCCCGGCGGCGGCGTGAAGACGGGGAAATGCCGTTTCTTGAGATCGAGCTGAATGTCGCAGCGGTTCGCAATTTCCTGCGACCGCGCGACGGCGCTTCGTGCTGACCGGGAAACGCGTCGTACATCTGGTCGGGCGACCGGACGAAGAACTGGTCGGTCGTCATCTTCATGCGGTTCTGTATCGCTGACGAACGATTTCGTGTTCACGCACAACAACACGTCGTGCATCGACGCATTGTCCTGGCAGAGGTAGTGCGCATCGTTCGTCGCGACGAGCGGCAGGCCCATGCGGTTGGCGATGTCGATCGTCGCTTCGGCACAACTCTGCTGGATCTCGACGCCGGCGTCCTGAATCTCCATGTAGAAGTGGTCGCCGAACAGATCGACGTACCACTTCACGAGTTTCTCGGCTTCTCCCGTTCCTCGGCCAGCAGGTTTCGCGACAGTTCGCTCGAGGCACAGCCCGACAGGCAGATGATTCCCTCGTGGTGCCCCGCCAGCAGCTCCTTGTCGATGCGCGGGCCGGTAGTGGAAACCGTCGAGATACGCCGACGACGCCATCCTGATCGAGGTTCTTGAACCCGGTCTGGTTCTTCGCCAGGAGCGTCAGGTGGAACGACGCATCCTTCATCTTCGTCGCACTGCGATCCCGGCTGCCGGGGGCAATGTAGGCCTCGTAGCCGATGATCGGATTGACGCCCCGCGTCACGGCACTTCGGAGTAGAACTCAAGCGCCCCGTACAGATTGCCGTGGTCCGTGATGGCGCAGGCGTTCATCCCCAGCGTCTGCACCTGCTTCACCAGATCGGGGATCTTGGTTGCCCCGTCGAGCAGGCTGTAGTGCGTGTGGCAGTGCAGATGAACGAACGGACGTGACATTTCGTGGATTTCCTCCGGTGAAGGCTGCAGTTTACCGCGCCCGGAGGGCGATGCTCCCAGTTGAGGAGCCTGAAGATCTCGACGCTTGCGGCTCAGGGGAGACGCCTGCCGTATTCTCAAGGTTTCCAAACGCCCCTGTCCAGGCTATTCGGGCATCGACGTTGGACCATCAGGGGCTGACACACCCCGCTAGCCTTCCCGCACGACTTCTGACGCACGCATGCCCGCCGAACTAGTCGATGCATATATCAAGAAAGCGGCCGATTTTGCTAAGCCGATCCTGATCCATATTCGCGAGCAGGTGCATGCCGCCTGCCCTGACGTGGAAGAGACGGTCAAATGGGGAATGCCAGCTTTCGTTTATCAGGGCAAAATTCTCTGTGGAATGGCGGCGTTCAAGCAGCACTGCACGTTCGGCTTCTGGCATTCGGAGATGAAGCGCGCCCCGGCCAGGGCCGGCGAGGCGATGGGACAGTTGGGACAGATCACGTGCTCAAAGAGCTGCCGAAGGCTGCCGAGTTCAAACGAATCGTCAAACAGGCGAAGAAGTTGATCGATGAGGGCGTGAAATCGTCAGGCAAAATCGAAAGAAGCCTCCGGTCACCGTCCCGACGGATCTGGCGGCCGCGTTGAAAAAGAATGCGAAGGCCAGAGGCGACTTTTGAGAGCTTCAGCCCGTCCACATCGCGCGAGTACGTCGAGTGGATTACGGAGGCGAAGCGCCCGGAAACGCGGGCGAAGCGGTCTGGCGACGACGCTCGAATGGCTCGCGGAGGGTAAAGCGCGGAACTGGAAGTACGAGAATTGTTGATGCGAAGATTGTCGCTCGGCGTTCCTCGCTATCATCCGCCGATGCGTTATCACACGGTCATTATCGGAGCCGGAATGTCGGGCCTGGCGGCGGGGATCCGCCTGGCCTACTACGAGAAGCCGGTCTGCATTGTCGAACGTCACACGACGATCGGCGGGCTGAATTCGTTCTATCGACTTCGCGGCCGAAATTACGACGTGGGGCTACATGCCGTCACGAACTACGCCGCTCCGGGATCGAAGTCGCGGCCGCTCGCCAAGCTGCTGAAGCAGCTGCGGCTGCGGTGGGATGATTTCGCTCTCCTCGCCGCAGCTGGGGTCGTCGATCAAGTTTCCGGGCCGGACTCTGCGGTTCACCAATGAGTTCGCGTATTTCGTCGACCAGGTCCGCACGGTGTTTCCGGGGCAGGTCGACGGGTTCAACCGGCTAGTCGCAGACGATCAATGAGTTTGATGAGCTGAATCTCGAGTCAGGAGCCGGTCTCCGCGCGGAAGGTACTGAGCGAGCATCTCAGCGATCGCGGTGCTGATCGACATGCTGTTCTGCCCGCTGATGTTCTATGGCAGCGCAATTCCGCGCGACATGGACTTCAGCCAGTTTGTGATCATGTTCAAGAGCATCTTTCAGCAGGGTTTTGCCCGGCCGATCGATGGCGTGCGGCGGATCCTCAAGACGCTCGTCCGGCAATTCAAGGAGCTGGGCGGCGAGCTGAAGCTGCGCCACGGCGTGTCGTCGATTCACATGCAGAACGGCGCGGCGGCGGGAGTGGTTCTGGACGATGGCACGATCATCGAGGCCGACAACGTGTTGTCGTCGGCCGGTGTTGCTGAGACGGAAGCGATGTGTCGGCGGGAATCCCCTGCCCCACCCCTCTCAAGGCCCGGAGAACTCTCGTTCAATGAGACGATCTACGTGCTCGATCGTCAGCCGAAGCAGCTTGGGCACGACGACACGATCATCTTTTACAACGATGCGGAGCGTTTTGAATACGCGTGTCCGGTCGAGCCCTGTGACACGCGGAGCGGGATCATCTGCTCCCCGAACAATTTCGCGTATCCGGACGGCGAACAGATGGACGAGGGAGTCGTCCGCATCACGGCGCTCGCGAATCCCGACTACTGGTTGAACGGCGCCGCAGGACCGGAATACGAGCAGGCCAAGACGTCGAGTGGGCGCGATCGTGTGGCCGACGTCGCCGTGAAGTACATGCCGGAGTTTCGGCCGCATGTGATTGAGACGGATGCGTTCACGCCGCGGACGGTGAAGAAGTACACCGGGCACCTGAACGGCGCTGTGTATGGGCCGCCGGTGAAAGTGCTGACCGGACGAACGGAACTCCGAACGTGTTCCTTTGCGGCACCGACCAGGGGTTTCTGGGAATCATCGGGTCGATGCTGTCGGGAATCACGATGGCCAACAATCACCTGCTTCGAGATTGAGCCGGCCCCGCGGGGTTATCAGCAGCCCCATCGCTTGCTTTGACGTCGTTGGTTGGGACACTTGGACGCACGGCATCGGTGTGCGTTTTCTCCGTCTGGCGTAGAGGATCATCTCATGGCGGGCGTTGTTGTCGAGACCACGAAGCGGATTCTAGCCGAGCAGGGCCCTCGATCCTGAACCACCTCTACTGGGAAGTGAACGTTCTTCCGCCCAATAAGCCGACGATGCTTCCCGACTGCAGGCCGCGGCCGGACCGCACAAAACCGATGGCGACCCGCATATCGCCGGGCGGGCACTCGATATCATTCTGTTCGCCAATCGCCCCTGGGAAAAACGGATTTGCGGATGACCTGGTGCAGGTGTTTCTGGGTGTCAAAGACAAACTGAAGTTCATCTCAGTGCGCTATAACGACATCGAGTGGAACGGGGCGGGAATGAAGTTTTCGAACCCCGGGCACAAAACGCATATCCACATCGAATGGTCGAATGCGGGCATGTCCAACACCGGCTTCGAATCCGATCTGCGGCAGGCGGTCGGGAAGATCAGCAGCTCTGCCGCGGATGTCGAAATGGAATTCTGAGCCGCGGGCTGAGAAGTGGCAGCCGAAAAATGCGAAAGGGCGAAGCGCCTCGCGGAGCGTGCTTCGCCCTTCGTTTCCTGCAAAGACGGGGGAACGAGGCTGCCCGTTACTTTGCAGGTTGTGCGGGCGCTGCGGCCGGCGGCTCCGGGGCATTCTGGGCGGGAGCCATGGCGCTCGTCGCCGAATTGCAGGAGCTGCAGCCGCCCATTCCACACGCACCGGAGCCGCAAGCTCCGCAGGCACCGACCCGCGGCTCCACAAGAGCACCGCAGCTCGGTCCGCAGGGTGCATTGCAGCTGGCGCCGCACGGCACAGCGGGTCGCATCAGGAACGGCGCTATACACCCGCATCCGCCACGCGGCCACCGCGGCACGCCGTCGCCGGCCGGCTTCCGCGTTCGACGTCGCCATCAACACGATCGCCATCAGCGACGACAGGACAATCAGTTTTCTCGCCATGGATGTACCCCTCGAGTGATTCTGCTTCGAGCCAGCCTTCAATGGTTCGTTCCGCGAATGCGGATCAAGAACTCTCGGCGCCGTTGCGTCACGCGACGCTTGCGATCGGCACCACGAAGGCGTCTTTCCGAATCACACCACACAATAGCAGTGAACAGGGGCCAATCCTGAAAGTCCATCGATCGTGGACACTCCGTCAGCATTTGGCGGAGTGACCACTCGACCGATTGGCAATTACGCGTCAGACGGCGCGGGCGGTTCCGGCGACTCCGCTGCCGGCTGCGACTCCGTGAGCGGAACCGTCTCGTCTGCGAACTCCGGGAATGCGAGCCACGCTGGCGAGCTTGTCGCCTTCATCAAGACGCATGACGCGGACGCCCTGCGTATTACGGCCGACTTCGCTGATGTCGGTTACGCGAATGCGCTGATCTCCACCCGTGGAGATCATCAGCACGTGGTCGTCCGGATGAACGCAGAGAGTGCTGATGACCTGTCCGTTTCGGGCG